>JAITMP010000037.1 GCA_031277315.1 Zoogloeaceae bacterium
TACTTCATCCCCACATACAGGGTGTGATTGCGGTAGTCGCGTCCGCCCTGGGCGCCCAGCGCGCCCCAGAGGGAGAGATTCTTCGTCGCGTTGCCTTCCAGACCGAGCTTGAGTTCCCAAATGTTGCCGGGCAGCTTGTCTTTGACCTGATCGGCGTTGAAGGCCATGTCGTGGCTGCTTTGGCCGTGCCACCAGTTGGCTTCGGCAAACGGGCGCAGCCGGCCGCCTTCCTTGGGCAGGTCGGCATAGAGTCTTACGCCCAGCCGGGTGGTGAGTTCGTTGTCGTTGAGTTTCGAGACGACGGTGCCGCCGTTGCTTTGTTTTTCGGTGTGTTTGCCGGCGCGGTAGGTGGAGGAGATCACCTGGGCTTGGGGCTGGACGATGATTCTTGTGCCGTCGGCCTTGTTTTCATGCACGGTGATGCCGTAGCCGGCTTCAAGGGAGGCGGCATACACCTTGGCCTGGTAGGTCTCTTTTGCCCTGTTGTCGCCATGGATGGTGTTGTCGAAGCGTCCGCCCATGAGCCAGGCGTCGATCCAGAGGCCGGTCGTGGGGTCGTTGTTGCCGTACCAGGTGGCGTAGAGGCCGCCGCTGTAGCCGTCTACGCTGTGGCGGGATTTGAGTTCTTGCACATGGGTGTTGCCGCTGCTGTGGTGGATCATGCCCATGAGGCCGAGGCGCAGGCTGCCTTGATCCTTGTCCCAGCGCGCAAGATCGCTGCCGGCATGGAGGAGGTATTGGCGGTTGTCGTTCTTGAAGTTGTTGGTGTCGCGGTTGCTTTCGCTGGCTTGGATGCGGATCCAGCTATTGGCGTCGGGTTTGTCGCCTTGTTTGCCACCTTGTCCGATCATGCCGGGGGCCTGCGTCTGGCGGTCGTGCAGGGTGTGCCATTGGCTGCGCATGGCAGTGTAGCGGTTGTCGAGGTAGTCGCCCACTTCGGGGCGGTAGCCGATCGAGCGCAGATACCAGTCGCCGTTGGCGGCGCTCGCGCCGATGCCGCCCTGAAACAAGTTGTACTCATACGCGCCGGCGGAGACGCGACCGGCGAGACTGAAAATGCCACCGGAGTTGCCGTCGACTTGCACCACTTCAATGCCGTTGCCGGTGGTCCGCCCGCCCGCGCCGCCCGCGTTGACGATGCGGATGCGGGTGGTGCCGGAAGTATCGCCTTCGACGATGAGTTTGTCGGTAGGGGAGCCGTCATCGCCGAGCACGGTGTTGATGGCGATGAGGCCGTTGTTGCCGGTGTAGTCGCCCGTGACGGTAAACGTCGTTCCCGGCGGGGTGTTGGCGCCAAAGTCGATGAAGCCGGCGTGGGTCAAATCGGCGGCGGTTTGGTCAAAGCCCGCAAGATCAAGTGTGCCGGCGGGGTTGATCTGGTGGCTGGAGACGGCGCTCAGGACACCGGCCGCGCCCGCGCGCAGGATGCCTTGATTGACGACAGTGTCGCCGGTGTAGTCGATGATGCCGGCGGGATTGAACAGCAAGGCGCCGGCGCCGGTCTTGCTGAGGCCGCCAATTCCGGTGATGCCGCCGGTGAGTTCCAGGGTGGTGCCGGCGTTGGTGTCGAAGACGCCGCCCAAGCCTGTCAAGCCGACATTGCGGGCGCTGCTGAAAGTAGCTGTGGTGTTGAGCGTGCCGCCGTCAAAGCTCAAACCGCCCGCAGCGGCGCCGAGGTTGTCGTCGGATGAAACGCGCAGAACGCCGCCTTCGATGGACGTGCCGCCGTCATAGGTGTTGATGCCGGTGAGCGTGAGCGTGCCGAGGTCGGTTTTGACGAGCTGGACATTGCCGGTGAGTTCGGCGGCGATGGTGGCCACATAGTTTGCGCCGACATCGCCGGCGCCGACGCGGATAATCGACTGTCCCGGCGCGGCGGCGGAATCGACCAGGGTAATGACATCGCCCTGAATGCGGTAGCCATTGGCGTCGAACTGCATGCCCGACACCATGACCGCGCCAAGACTGTTATCCACTGTGACTACGCCGGGCGCGCCTTCGAAAATGGCGAAGCTGTTGTCGGCCCAGGCGCCTTGCGTCGTGCCGTTCTGGTTCGTCCAGTTATCGTTGCCGCTGGAACTTTGCCAGCCGCCATTTCCGCCGGCCACGGTGCCGGGGCTGCGCAAACCGGGATCGCCGCCGTTCCAGAACGTGAGCGGCTGGCTGGCATACACCAGATCGACTTCGCCTTTGACCGATGTCTGGATGGAGGCGGTGCCCGCCGGCACGGAGACAGGCAACGCGCCGATCGCCAAGCCGTTGTCGGTCAATGTTCCGCCATAGGTGATGATGCGGTAGATGCCGGGCAGAAAGCTGCCGGAGGCCGTTTCCGCGACATTCAATATGCCGTTCAGCGTCAGATTGCCCTGGACGATGGCCAGATCGTTGAACGGCGCGCCGACGGCGCCGGCCTGACCGAAGTTGTAGTTGAGGATCGAGTTGTCATTGAGCGTGAGATGGCCGTTGATGGTCAGCATGCTGGTGTCGGCGCCGCCCGCGGTGTGAGGCGCGAAGATGCCGCCGTCCGCAACCGTGACATTGCCCCGGATTACCCCGTTGCCGCCCAGCGCGCCGCCGGAAGCGACAGTGACCATGCTCAGATTGCCGGCGTCGCCGAGCGCGCCGTCCACCCGCAGCGTCGCGCCGTTGCCGACGGTGGTTCCGCCGCCATTCACGGTATTGACGATGCCGGCGTCCGCTATCCTCAGCGTGCCGTTGTCCACCGAAACCGCGTCCGCCACCGCGCCGGTAATCGTGGCGATGCCCGACAGCATCCATTCGTCGCCCGCCACGGTGTTGGCATCGCCCATCGTCAACTGCTCGAAGCCAGCGCCGGCAAAGTTGCTGTCCTCGCTGCCGCTTTCCCGCAGACGCAGAACGTTCCCCGTTGCGACATCGGTCAGCACCTCGCCGTTCAGAACCGAGCCGGTTTCCAGAATCAGGGTGTTGTTGGCCGCGCCAAGGAGAACCGCGACGCCGGTGGCGCTGCCGATCGTGCCGGCATTGGTAACAGTGAAGTTGCTCGTCTGGATTTCGACGCCGCCCGCGCTCTGGGCCGCAACGCTGCCGCCCGCCTGATTGGTGAAAGTGCCGCTGGAACCCGCCGTGACAAGCACGCCCGCCGCGCGCTGGGTTGTGCTATTGCCGCCGCTCGCGCTGATGCTGCCGCTGTTGATGATCGTCGTATTCAGCGCCGCGTTGGCCCGGATGCCGGATGCGCCGCTGCCGCTGACCGTGATTGCGCCGGTATTCTCCAGCGTGTTGTTGGACGTGACCGATGCGTTGCTGATGTTCAGGCCGTTGGCGTTCGTGCCCGTGGTGTTGACGATGCCTTCATTGGTTACCGTGTTGCCGGAGCCGGTGACATTGACGCCATAGGCGAAGTTGCCGCCGTTCGTGTTGACCGTTCCCTGAATCAGCACCGTGCTGTTGTCCTCGATGCCGATGGCGCGGGTGGTGGGGTTCATGCTCGCGCCGGCCAGCACGGTCACGCTGACGCCCGTGCTGCCGGGGAGCGCCGATACGGTGGTCGTGGTCGCGGTGGGATTGGGCGGATTGCTGTCGCAGACCACTGTCTGGCCGGATGTCGGCTGCCCGGTGCCGACGCCGATGCCGCCGGTGACTTGCTCTCCCGTGGTGATGTTGACGCAATTTGCCCGGGCTGCGCCGGCGCTGAACAGACCCGCAGCGGCCATGCTCAACAACAACGGCGCAAGCAGACGGGTGGACGGGCATGCGTGATGACAGCCGGCGCGGGCAACGGAGGGGGTAACAGCCTGCCCGTTTCGCCCCGCTTTACCGCGAGCCTTGGCGGTTTCCGATACCACCTGCCAAATACCCAGACTGCGGTTGAGAACAGTTTTGTAACAACGGTTCATTTACTTGCGCTCCCGATGATTAATCCAATCCGGTAAAAGATTGTCATGCAGCGGGATAAATAGCATATTTAAAGTTCATGCGCGATATTTGAGAAAAGCGCTTGAGCGCCATTTCTGTCCAAATCCCCCCTTGAAGGGGCGCGCTTTTACCTCCGGGCGCTGGTCAGCGCGGCGGGCGGTGGCTGTCGCTATGGGAGGTGCTGTGGGTGGCGCTATGGGTAGCGCTATGGGCGACGTGGTGAGTCTGGGCGGCGGCGTGGTGCGAGTGGCGGGGGGCGGGGGCCGGGTGGCTGATCCATTGCGGCAGCAGGGAGCCGGCGACGAAGCCGAGGGCGGAGACGGCGAAGCCGATCAACTGCGGCGGAATGCCTTCTTCGCCGACCAGCGCGTAGGCGTAGGCGCCGCCGCTCTCGCCGGTGACCAGCGCCTCGACCAGCAGCCAGGTGAAGAGGCCGCCGAAGATGGCCGCCAGCGCGCCTTGGGAAGTGGCGCGCTTCCAGAAGATGCCGCCGACCAGCGGCACGAACGCGCCGGCCAGCGTGACCTTGTAGGCGTTTTCGACCATTTCGAAAATGGAGGATTCGGAATGCATCGCAAAGGTCAACACCAGACAGGTGAAGCCGACCAGCGTGGCGCGCATGACCCAGAGGAAATGGCGGTCGCTCATCTTCGGCCAGAAGCCGCGGACGACGTTTTCGGCGAAGGTGACGGAGGGGGCGAGCAGCGTCGCCGAGGAGCAGCTCATGATGGCCGAGAGCACGGCGCCGAAGAATAGCACCTGCGCGGCGAGCGGCATGTGCTGCAAGACCAGCGTCGGCAGCACGAGTTGGGAATCTTCCTCGATCAGCTTGCCAAACAGGGCCGGGTCGATCAGTGTCGCCGAGTAGGCGATGAACATCGGCACGAAGGTGAAGCAGAAGTAGATCGAAGCGCCGAGCACCGAACCCCACAGCGCGACGCGGGCGCTTTTGGCCGAGGTGACGCGCTGGAAAACGTCCTGCTGCGGAATCGAGCCGAGCATCATGGTGGCCCAGGCGCCGAGAAAGGCGACCCACTTGAGCGGATCCATTTCCGGGAAGAAGCGCAGCTTGCCGGCGTCGAAAGCATGGCTGACGACGGTGGCGGTGCCGCCGTCCACCTTGCCGCTCACCACCCAGGCGATGAACAGCAGGCCGCCGATGGAGACGGCCATCTGCACGAAATCGAGAATGGCGACCGAGAACATGCCGCCGAACGTGGTGTAGGTGAGCACAATGGCGGCGCCGAGGATCATGCCGGTGGGCTGGCTGACGGCGCCGTCGGTGACGACGAAAAAGATCAGGCCGAGCGCCTTGATCTGGGCCGCCACCCAGCCGAGGTAGGAAGCGACGATGCACACCGCCGTCAGCACTTCGACGGCGCGGTTGTAGCGCATGCGGTAGAAGTCGCCGAGGGTGAGAATGTTGAGACGGTAGAGGTAGCGCGAGAACAGCAGGCCGGCGATGATGAGGCACAGCGAGGAGCCGAAGGGATCGGCGACGACGCCGGTGAGGCCTTCCTTGACGAAGGTGGCCGAGACGCCGAACACGGCTTCGGCGCCGAACCAGGTGGCGAACACGGTGGCGGTCACCACCGGCAGCGGCAGCGAGCGCCCGGCGACGGCGAAATCCTTGACGTTGTGCACGCGCGTGGCGGCAAGCAGGCCGATGCCCACGGAAACCATCAGGTAGAGGACGACGAACCAGAGCAGCATGGCGGCGGGGAAAGTCAGCCCATGAAAAGACGGCGGATTATAGCGAAATCAAATACGCGGCAAGGGATGCGGCAAGACCGGCGGCAAGGAGCGCCGCGACCAGCCGCAGCCAGAACGTCTGCCGCCGCTGTTCCGCTTGCAGCCGCGCCAGTTCTTCGCGCAGGGCGGCCAGCGGCGCCGGGTCGAGCGCCCGGTGCAGCAGGCGCGGCAGTTGCGGCAACAGGCCGGCCCATCGCGGCGCTTCGCGGCGGAGGCTGTTGACGAATCCTTTCACGCCGACGCGCTCGGCCATCCAGCGTTCGAGAAACGGCTTGGCGGTCGTCCACAAATCGAGTTCCGGGTCGAGCTGGCGGCCAAGGCCCTCGATGTTGAGCAGGGTTTTTTGCAGCATCACCAACTGCGGCTGGATTTCGACATTGAAGCGGCGTCCGGTCTGGAACAGGCGCAGCAGCGTCTTGCCGAAGGAAATGTCTTTCAGCGGCCGGTCGAACACTGGCTCGCAGACGGCGCGGATGCCGGCCTCGAATTCATCGAGGCGCGTATCCGGCGGCACCCAGCCGGCGTCGATGTGGGCCTGCGCCACCGCCTTGTAGTCGCGGCGGAAAAAGCCGAGAAAATTCTGCGCCAGATAGTTCTGATCCACCTCGGTCAGCGTGCCCATGATGCCGAAATCGAGGGCGACATAGCGGCCGCCCGGCGTGACGAGAATGTTGCCGGGGTGCATGTCGGCGTGGAAGAAGCCGTCGCGGAACACCTGGGTGAAAAAGATTTCGACGCCGGCGCGGGCAAGCGCCTTCAGGTCGACGCCGCCGGCCTTGAGTTGCGCGATCTGGCTGATCGGCGTGCCGCGCATGCGCTCCATCACCATCACCCGCGCCGAACACCAGTCCCAATACACTTCCGGCACGACGAGCAGCGGCGAGCTGCGGAAGTTGCGCCGCAACTGGGCGCAGTTGGCCGCTTCGCGCATCAAGTCCAATTCGTCTTCGAGGTGCTTGGCGAATTCCGCCACCACTTCGCGCGGCTTCAGGCGGCGGCCGTCCGGCCACAGCATTTCAATCAGCCGCGCGCCGGCGTCAAGCAGGCCGACATCGTGAGCGATGACGCGCTCGATGCCGGGCCGCAGAATTTTCACCGCCACCTCGCGGCCGTCGGGCAGCCGCGCGAAATGCACTTGCGCCACCGAGGCGCTGGCTTCCGGCTCCGCGCTGAATTCCGTGAACACTTCGCTGACAGGTTTACCGAAGGCGTGTTCCAGCATCGCCGCCGCCTGTGCCGAGGGAAAGGGCGGCACCTGGTCCTGCAATTTCGCCAGTTCGTCGGCTAGATCGGCCGGCAGCAGATCGCGCCGCGTGGACAGCACCTGGCCGAATTTAACGAAGATCGGCCCCAGCGCCTCCAGCGCCAGCCGCAGGCGCTGGGCGCGCGGCGCCGACAGGTTGCGCCAGAACAGCGCGATGCGCAGCGCGCGCGCCCAGCGTTCGGTGGACGGCGAGCCGAGCACCAGTTGATCAAGACCGAAGCGCAGGCCGACGCCGACGATTTTCAGGAGGCGAAAAAGATGCACGGAGAGAAAGGCGCGCGCGGCGCGCAAAAAAATGAGGCCAAAAGCGGGGCCGTGTGAATTTTGAAAGCGTAAATTCTACCCATATTTGGCGTCGCGCTTAGAGCCTGTTCATGATCTTTTCGCGGCTGCGCAGCTCCGAAAAGACCACGAACAGGCTCTTGGGAAAGGGGACCCGGCGGGTATAATCCGCGCTTTCCCGGATTTTCCGATCGCAGTTTCATGGCAGCCGACCCCCGATCCGACGTGCGCGCAGAATTGACGGCCTTGTTGCGGGCGGCGCTCGCGTCCGTGGCGCCGGACAGCGGCGATGCCGTCATCCTGCTCGAACGCCCGAAGCAGGCCGCGCATGGCGACTTTGCCAGCAACCTCGCCTTGCAGTTGGCGAAGCCGCTCAAACGCAACCCGCGCGACATCGCCGCGCTGCTGGCTGCCGCGCTGCCGGCTTCGCCGCTCGTCGCCAAGGCGGAAATTGCCGGCGCCGGCTTCATCAATTTCACCCTCGCGCCGGCGGCCAAACTGCAAGCGGTGTGTCAGGCGCTGGCGCAAGGCGCCGATTTTGGCCGTGGCGCGCCGGGTGGCGGCGAAAAAATACAGGTCGAATTCGTCTCCGCCAACCCGACCGGCCCGCTGCACGTCGGCCACGGGCGCGGCGCGGCTTACGGCGCGTCGCTGGCGAATGTGCTCGATTTCGCCGGCTGGCGCGTAACGCGCGAGTTCTACGTGAACGACGCCGGCCGCCAGATGGACATTCTGGCCTTGTCGACCTGGCTGCGTTATCTCGAATTGCACGACGTGCGGGTGCCTTTCCCGCCCAACGCCTATCAGGGCGATTATGTGCGCGACATGGCCGCCGCCATTGCGCGGGCGCACGGCGCGCGCTACCGGCGCGAGGCCGCTGGCGTGCTGGACGGCGCGCCCGATGCGGCGGCGGATGCCGAGGGCCATCTCGACGCGCTGATCGCCAACGCCAAGCGTCTGCTCGGCGACGATTACGCTTATGTGCACAACTTTGCGCTCACCGAGCAGTTGGGCGATTCCCGCGATGATCTGGCTGAATTCGGCGTCCGTTTCGATCACTGGTTCTCGGAGCAATCGCTTTTCGACACCGGCTTGGTGGAGAAGGCGGTGGCGCGGCTGGAAGCGAACGGCCATCTGTATCAGCAGGACGGCGCCAAGTGGTTCCGTTCCACCGCTTTCGGCGACGAGAAGGATCGCGTTGTGCAGCGCGAGAACGGTTTGTACACTTATTTCGCTTCGGACATCGCCTACCATCTCAACAAGTACGAGCGCGGCTTCAGCAAGATCATCGACATCTGGGGCGCCGATCACCACGGCTACATTCCGCGTGTGAAAGGCGCGATCCGTGCGCTCGGCCTCGACGACAGCCGGCTGGAGGTGGCGCTGGTGCAGTTCGCCGTGCTCTATCGCGACGGCCAGAAAGCGCCGATGAGCACGCGCTCGGGCGAGTTCGTCACCCTGCGCCAGTTGCGCGGCGAGGTCGGCAACGACGCCTGCCGCTTTTTCTACGTGCTGCGCAAGTCCGACCAGCACCTCGATTTCGATCTCGACCTCGCCCGGTCGCGGACGAACGAGAATCCGGTGTATTACATCCAGTACGCCCACGCCCGCGTCTGCTCGGTGCTGGCGCAGTGGGGCGGCGAGGAAGCCGCGCTGGCCGGCGTTGATCTTTCCCCGCTCGGCAACGAGCGCGAGTTGGCGTTGTGCGCGCGGCTGGCCGAATTTCCCGAAGCGGTGGAAAACGCCGCCCGCGATTACGCGCCGCACCTGATCGCCTTCTACCTGAAAGAGTTGGCCGGCGAATTCCACAGTTACTATAATGCCGAGCGTTTCCTCGTCGATCAGACGAATCTGCGCGAGGCGCGTCTGGCGCTGTGTCTGGCGGTGCGGCAGGCGCTGCGCAACGGCCTCGCCCTGATCGGCGTGAGCGCGCCCGAATCCATGTGAGACGACAATGAGCAAACGCAAACAAGGCGGCGGCACCCTTCTCGGACTGTTTATCGGCCTCGTCATCGGCGTGCTGCTCGCCGCCGGCGTCGTCTGGTATCTCTACAAAACGCCGCTGCCGTTTCAGGACAAAAGCGGCCAGCTGGCGGACAAGAACGGCGACACGCATTCCGCCGTGCCGGTCGAGCCGGAGCCGCTGCCCGGCAAGCCCGGCGACAAGGTGACGGAGAAACCGCGCTTCGAGTTCTACAAGATTCTGCCCGGCAGCCAGGACCCCGTGCCCCAGCCGGCGGCATCCACGCCGACGCCGCCCGCCGCGACGCCGAAAACGGCCGCTGCCGGTGAGACGCTGTTTCTTCAGGCCGGCGCTTTCCAGAAGCCGGCCGACGCCGACAACCTCAAAGCCCGTCTGGCGCTGGCTGGCATCGAGGCCGCCATCCAGCAGACGACGTTGCCCGACAAGGGCGCCATGTATCGCGTGCGCATCGGCCCGTACACCAATCCGGACGAAATGGCGAAAGCCCGCTCGCTGCTGGCGCAGAACGGAATCCAGGCCAGTGTTGTCAGAGTCAAGGACGGCAAGGACGCCGCCAACTAGGGAACCTCTGCAAAACTGCTGCGCTCGCGACGTTTTGCATAAGCTCCCTGGCAACAGAATAGCAACAGGAGAAAATCATGTTCATGCGCATCAAGAAATGGCTCGCTTTCGCCTTCATCGCTGCTTTGGTGGCCGGCCCCGCCGCCGCCCAGATTCAGGCCGGCCGCGACTACAAGCCGCTTGCCAGCCCGCAGACCGTCGAGAGCGGCGACAAAATTGAGGTTGTCGAGTTCTTCTGGTACGGCTGCCCGCACTGCTTCGATCTCGAACCCTTCCTGCGCAAGTGGACCGCCCAGTTGCCGGCGGACGTGACGTTCCGCCGCATTCCGGCGATTCCCACCCAGCGCTGGGCGCCGAATGCGCGCACTTTCTACACGCTGGAAACGCTCGGCCTGCTCGATCGCCTGCATGGCGAGGTGTTCGACGCCGTGCATATCGACCGCGTGAATTTCGACAACGAGATGGTGCAGCTTGACTGGATGACGCGGCACGGCGTCGACCGCGCCAAATTCTCCGAAGCCTGGCGCTCCTTCTCGGTGCAGAGCAAGACCCGGCGCGCGGCCCAGTTGACCCAGGCGTACGACGTCAACGGCGTGCCGACGCTGATCGTCGACGGCAAATACCAGACCTCGGTTTCCATGACCGGCAGCCCGGAGGCGTTGATGAAGACGCTGGACGAGCTGATCGTCAAGGCGCGCGCTGAGCGGCCGAAGAAGAAGTAAATTCCGTGGGCGCAGCCGGTTGGCCGCGACCGGCGTTTCCTGCATGACGGCTCCCGCATGACGGCTGCGTCCGCTCCCAGGGTTTTCATCACCGGCGCTTCTTCCGGCATCGGCGCGGCGCTTGCCGCCCACTATGCCGCGCGCGGCGCGCAACTCGGCCTGACGGCACGCCGCGCCGAGATCCTCGCCGACGTGGCGCGCCGGCTGCCGGGCGAACCGGTTTGCTATACCGCCGATGTCGCCGACGCCGCAGCGATGGCGGCAGCGGCGCATGATTTCATGGCGCGTTTCGGCGCGCCCGACATCGTCATCGCCAATGCCGGCATTTCCGTCGGCACCCTCACCGAGCACGCCGAGGATATCGCCCGTCTGAGCCGTGTTTTGCAGACCAATGTCGTCGGTCTGGCCGCCACGTTTCAGCCTTTCATCGCGCCGATGCGCGCCGCCGGGCGCGGACGGCTGGCCGGCATCGCCTCGGTCGCCGGCGTGCGCGGCATTCCCGGCGCCGGCGCTTACAGCGCCTCGAAAGCCGCCGCCATCGCTTATCTGGAGGCGCTGCGCGTCGAACTGCGGCCAAGCGGGGTGAAGGTCGTCACCGTCTGCCCCGGCTATGTCGCCACGCCGATGACGGCGGTGAACAAATACCGCATGCCTTTCATTCTTCCCGCCGACGTTGCCGCCCGGCGCATCGCCCGCGTCATCGACGCCGGCCGCGCCGCCGCCGTCGTGCCTTGGCAGATGGCCATCGTCGCCGGCTTCATGCGCCTGCTGCCGAACGCAATCTACGACCGCCTTTTCAAACGCGCCGGCCGCAAGCCGCGCGGGCTGCCGCTGTAACTTTCTCCCGCTGACGGCAAACGCCGTCAGGCCAGCGCGGGCTGCCGCTCCGCCTCCCAGCTCACCCCCAAACCCCTCAATTCATAAATTACTTGACGCCGGAAGCGAGTATGGCTATTATTGGCATTAGGTCATACCTTTGTTAGGTCAGTCTAATAAATTTCTTAGTAGAGGAGGAGTACGTGATGTCGAAAGGAACAAAGCAGATCAATTGTCTGGGTGATTGGCTCGAGCAGGTGGAGAAGATCGGCGAGGTGAAGCACATTACCGCGCCCGTCGATTCCGATCTGGAACTGGGTTCGATTACTTACATGAACGGCAAGACCGTCGGCGGGCCGACCCTGCTGTTTGAAAACATCAAGGGTTATCCGGGCGGACGGCTGCTGTTTAATCCGTACGGGACGAGCCTGAATCGCGTCGCCATTTCCATCCGCGAGGAACTCGGCAAGACCCCGATCGAGTACACCAAGATTCTGGCGGACAAGATGAAGAAGCGCATTCCGCCGAAGTTCATTGAGGCCAAGGACGCGCCGGTGAACCAGAACATCGACCGCGACGACAAGGTCAACGTCAACAAATTCCCGGCGCCGACGATGTGGCCCCGCGACGGCGGCAAATACATCGGCACCGCCGATTCCGTGATCACGCAGGATGCCGTCAGCGGCCGCGTCAACATGGGCACGTATCGGCAGATGATTCTCAACGACAAGCAGGTTGGTTTCTATGCCTCTCCCGGCAAGGACGCCGTGCTGGATCGGGAAACCTGGTGGAAGCAGGGCAAGCCGGCGCCTGTTGCCGCTGTCTACGGGCAGGACCCGCTGCTGTTCCTGACTTCGGCGACGTCGTTCCCGAAGGACGTTTCCGAGTATGAGTTCGCGGGCGGCATCAACGGCGCGCCGATCGAAGTGTTCAAGAGCGACGTGACTGGCCTCACGCTGCCGGCCAACGCCGAGATCATCATCGAAGGCTTCTCTTATCCGGACAAGACCTGCGAGGAAGGCCCGTTTGGCGAATTCACCGGCTATTACGGCCGCCCCGGCGGCGCGACGCCGTATATCGACATCAAGTGCATCCGTTACCGCAACAAGCCGATCGTTACCTCGGCGCTGATGGCGGACTACCCCTCCAATGAGTGCGGCACCATGTGGGCGATGGCGAAAGCCGCCAAGATCTGGAACGATCTGGATGCGCTCGGCGTGCCGGGCATCAAGGGCGTCTGGTCGCCGCCGGAAGCCGCCGGCTGGGGCATGACGGTGGTGTCGATCGAGCAGAGATACGCCGGTCACGCCGCGCAGACGATGGCGCTGGCGGCGCAGTGCATGGGCGGCGCGTATTTCACGAAATACGTGGTGGTGGTTGACGACGACGTCGATCCGACCAATCTCGCCGAAGTGATCTGGGCGATGGTGACGCGCTCGCGTCCGGCCCAGTCCATTGAAATCCTGCGCGAGACCTGGAGCACGTATCTCGATCCGAGCCTGAACCCGCCCGAGATTCGGCCCTGGGGTTCCAAGTGCCTGATCAACGCCTGCAAGGAGTTCAAGAACCTCAAAGTGTTCTCTCCCCGCAATTTGCTCAAGAAAGAAATGTACGAGCAGGTTTGCGCGCGCTGGGCCGAGCTTGGGTTTGAAGGCAAGCCGCCGGTCATCACCACCTTCGAGCCGTTCAAGGACGCGCATATCGGCTGATACCGGCTTGATTTAACCCACCGGCCCGGCGGCGACGCCTCCGAGCCCGGGCCGGTGGGCTTTCTACCGCTTCAGGAAAACAGTCCATGACGCTGCCCCTGATCGTAGCCATCACCGGCGCCACCGGCGTTGTGTATGGCGTCGAAGCGTTGCGCGCGCTCAAGCAGCTCAATCACCCGACGCACCTGATTCTGAGCGAATCGGCGGTGCGCAATTTCCAGATCGAAACGGATCTCGATCTGAACGAGATCAAGGCGTTCGCCGACGTGGTTCACAGCAACAAGAATGTCGGTGCGTCGACCGCGAGCGGCTCGTTCAAGACGAAGGGCATGCTGGTCGCGCCCTGCTCGATCAAATCGCTGTCCTCGATCGCCAATTCCTACAACGACAACCTGATTACCCGCTCCGCCGACGTCTGCCTGAAAGAACGGCGGCGGCTGGTGCTGATGGTGCGCGAAACGCCGCTGCACAAGGGCCATCTCGACTTGATGAGCCGCTGCGCCGATCTGGGCGCGGTGATTCTGCCGCCGATGCCCGCTTTCTATCACGGGCCGCAGACCATCATGGACCTGATTCGCCAAAGCGTCGGCAAAGCGCTCGATCAGTTCGATATCGAGCATGACTTGTTTCACCGTTGGTCGGGCAAGATGGACATGACGCCGGCCCGCTTGAAACAAGGGCCGGCTGCCGTCGAATAACTCTGAAATGCAGCATCGTCCAGCGCCGGGCGGCAAAATTCCGCTCGCGCTTTTACCGAATCAGGTCAAAGGTCTAATATAGTGATTATGGACAATCGCACACACGCTTCGAGCGTCCAATCCGACATGCAAAAGGACACCGTGAATCCCATCGACAATCCGGCGGACGCGGTATCGACGCTGGTTTTTCGGCCGTTGGGGCGTAAAAACGCCTATGAGGAAGTCAGCGAGCAGATCCGGCGGCTGATCCTCACGCAGAAACTGAGTCCCTCGCACAGACTGCCGACCGAACGGGATCTGGCCGAACAGTTCGGCGTCAGCCGCGTGGTGATCAGGGAAGCCATCCGTTCTCTCGAATGCTCCGGGCTGTTGACGGTCAAGAAAGGGCCGCGCGGCGGCATCTTCGCCGCGCAGCAACACGGGCGGCCCATCACGGATTCAATCATGAATCTGCTGATCGGCGGCACGGCCAGTCTTACCAATCTTTTTGAAATGCGTTTGTTGATTGAGCCGTATGCCGCCTTCCGGGCTGCGGAGCAGGCAACGCCGCCGGATCTGGACGCGCTGGAGGCCATTTTGCGTGAGGGCGAAAAAGCGGGCGAGAATTTCGCCGAGATTCGCGCGCACAACATCGATTTCCATCGGACGATTTTGCACATGTCGCGCAATCCCGTCATGGCCGTCATCGGCGATACGGTGCTACGGATTCTTTCCGACCGCATCGAAGGCGTCGTCAGCAGGCGCACGACGCTTACCGCATTGGGCATGCACAAGCGGATTTTCGAGGCGCTGCGGAATCATCAGGCCGCGCAAGCGGAAGCCTTGATGCGGAAAGATATCCAGGTGACAGGTCAAAGACTTTCAGAGCTTGGGCCGGAAACCCTGGCCAAGCTGGCGGTTCAGCAGCCCAGCGAATTGGCTCCGCTGTAAGCGGCCAATACGATTACTCCGACGGCCACCCCGACGACCACTCCACTAACCCGCTCCACCAACACGCCGCACCCGCGACGGCTGCCTGGATTTCGGCGCGGGCGCTTGGTTGCCTTCTTCGTTTTCCTGAAAGCCGAGCAGGCTTGAAATCTTGCGCCCGGCGTCGACGACGAGGCGGGCGACGCCTTCCACCTGATCTTCGGAAACCCGCGCGCTCGAACCGTACAGCCCGACCGATCCGGCCACCAGTCCGTGATGGTCGAAGTAAGGGGCGGAAATGGCGATAGCGCCCAGAACGATTTCGCTGCGGCTCGTTGCGTAACCGTGTTGTCTGGTCGTCGCCAGCTCGCGCTCAAGACGGGCGCGCTGCGCGTTGCGCGGCATCTGCTCGATGAACCCGGCTTGCGCGTCGCGCTCGATGAAGGCCAGCATCGCCCTGCCGGTCGCGCCCTGGGCGATGCTCAAAGAAGCGCCGATCCCGCGGCTGATGGATAGCTCGTGCCGGCTCTGATACTCAAGCACGCACACCGCCCGGTCGTCTTGCAGCTTGAAAAGCGCCGTCGTTTCCCCGGTCGTTTCACGCAGCCCTTCGACGATGGGCCGCGCGGTATTCACCATGTCGAGCGTGCTCAGCCAGGTGTGCGCGAGGCTCATGACGCCATGCGCCAGCTTGAAGCGCAGAGGGTCGCCCTCGGACTGAATCAGGCCGCGCCGCGCCAGCGTGTTCAGCAAGCGATAGAGGGTCGGCCGGGTCAGCCCGACGCACTTTTGAATGTCGATCACGCTCATCAGGGGGCGTTCAGCGCTGAAGGCCTGAAGGATTGCAATCGCGCGATCAACCGCCCGCACGCTCATCGCGCCGGCGTGACTGGAACGGGGCTTTGCTGTTTTTGTCATGGCGGTCGGTATCAAGCTGTTGTTGATTTCGGTTATTGATTCCGGGGATGCGCGATTGTAACGGGCAAAGCATACTTTCCGCATTGAGCGGCCGCAGCCACAAAAAGATCATGAACAGGCGCTAAATATTTTTCTGGCGCATTGACACGGCTGCGCAAATTCGGCATGCTAACGAAAAATAAGACGTATGTTCACTAGATGGACATTCGTTGGATGAACATACAGCATCCCCAAGTGCTGAACGAAAATTCATAGGAGGAGATCATGATGTTTCGACGCATCCATATGGCGGTGTTTTCATTTGCTGCCCTCGTTGTTTCCATTGCTTCGCTTACGCACTTCAATGCCGCCTTGGCGCAGCAACCCGCGCCGATCAAGATCGGCATGCTCGGCGCGCTCAGCGATGTGCCGCTGCTGATTGCCGAAAGAGAAGGCTATTTCAAGGCCGAGGGCCTGAAGATCGAGACAATCCCGTTCAAGTCGGGCGCGCAGTTGGTCGCGCCGCTCGGCACCGGACAGATCGACGTCGCGGCCGGCGTGGTGGCGGCCGGATTGAACAATCTCTCCGTCCGGGGCGTTGATCTGAAGATCGTGTCGGATCGCGGGTCGATGTCGCCCGGCCACGGCTATATGTCGTTTTTGGTGCGCAAGGATCTGGTCGACAGCGGCAAGTACAAAACATATGCCGATCTGAAAGGCATGAAGGTCGGCAGCCAGTCGAAAGGCGGCGCGGCCGAGTCGACACTGAACGAACTGCTGAAACTCGGCGGACTCAAGTTCAGCGATGTCGATATCACCTACCTGGGCCACGCCGAGTTGGCCGTCGCGCTGGGCAGCAAGGCGATTGACGCTTCTTTCGTCACTGAGCCTTACGCGACGCTGGCGGTGAATCAGGGATCAGCGGTTCGCATTGTCACCGGCGACAAGATTTATCCGAATCAGGTGCTCGGCATGCTTGCCTACGGCGGTTCCTTCATCAAGGACAGACCCGATGTCGCCGTCAAGTTCATGAAAGCGTTCCTGCGCGGCTGCCGTCTCTACAACGCGGCCTACGACAGCAACGGAAAATTCATTCCGGGCCCGACCGCGGAGAAGGTCAAGGCCGCGTACAAGAGCATCATGGATCTGAAGGATGATCGTCTGCTTGATGAAATCGTCCCCAGCGGCTGCGATGTGGACGGCAAGCTGAACATCGCCGGCATGAAGAAGGATTATGAATTCTTCAAGCAGCGCGGCCTGATCCAGGGGGAAGTGAATATCGAACTGCTCATTGACATGACTTTCGCCGAGCGGGCGGCCAGCGAGTTGGCGAAAACGGCGCAAACCCGGTAGCCCCTTGTTATCGGCGCTGGGGGGTGTGTTGAAGCGGGCTGTTAATTGACATGACGGCAGTAATTCGGCATGCTGGGAAAATAACAATTATGTCTTTTAACTAGGCATGCCCAAGCGCTCAGCGTATCGGGGATGAGACTCATCAAGGAGGAGGTATCCATGTTTCGACGCATCCATATGGCGGTGTTTTCATGCGCTGCCCTCGTTGTTTCCATTGCTTCGCTTACCCACTTCAATGCCGCCTTGGCGCAGCAGTCCGCGCCGGTCAAGGTTGGCATGCTCGGCGCGCTCAGCGACGTGTCATTGCACATCGCCGAAGGAGAAGGTTATTTCAAGGCCGAGGGTCTGAAGATCGAAATGATCCCGTTCAAGTCGGGCGCGCAGCTGGTCGCGCCGCTCGGCACCGGGCAGGTCGACGTCGCGGCCGGCGTGGTGGCGGCCGGATTGAACAATCTCTCCGTCCGGGGCGTTGATCTGAAGATCGTGTCGGATCGCGGCTCCATGCCGCCCGGTCGCGGTTTCATGTCGTTCCTCGTGCGCAAGGATTTGGTCGAGAGTGGCAAGTACAAGACCTACGCCGATCTGAAAGGCATGAAAGTCGGCAGCCAGTCGAAGGGCGGCTCGGCCGAGTCGACGCTGAACGAACTGCTGAAACTTGGTGGACTCAAGTTCAGCGATGTCGATGTCACCTACCTGGGCCACGCCGAGTTGGCCGTCGCGCTGGGCAGCAAGGCGATTGACGCTTCTTTCGTCACCGAGCCTTACGCGACGCTGGCGGTGAATCAGGGATCAGCGGTTCGCATTGTCACCGGCGACAAGATTTATCCGAATCAGGTGCTCGGCATGCTCGCGTATGGCGGCCCGTTCATGAAGGACAGACCGGACGATGCCGTCAAGTTCATGAAAGCGTTCCTGCGCGGCTGCCGTCTCTACAATTCGGCTTACGATAACAACGGGAAACTGATTCCGGGCCCGACCGCGGAGAAGGTCAAGGCCGCGTACAAGAGCATCATGAACATCAAGGATGATCGCCTGATGGAGGAGATCGTTCCTGTCGGCTGCAATCCGGACGGCAAGCTGTACGTCGCCGGCATGAAGAAGGATTATGAATTCTTCAAGGAGCGCGGCCTGATCCAGGGGGATATACAGATCGAACAGCTCATCGACATGTCTTTCGCCGAGCGGGCGGCCAAGGAACTGGCGGGAGCGGGTAAATGAATGCTGTGATGATGGCGCGCGAGCCGGAGGTTTCATCCGAGCCGCAATCCAAGGTCCGCATTCGCGGCCTGCGCAAGGATTACCGCGCATTCACGGCGCTGGAAGAAATCAATCTTGACATCGCCGACGGGACGTTCTTCGTCATCGTCGGCCCGAGCGGGTGCGGCAAGACAACCTTGCTGCGCATGCTGGCCGGCCTTGAGCGGCCAAGCGCCGGCACGGTTGAATGCCTGCGCAGGGGTTCTGATAATCCGCGCATGTCGATGGTATTTCAGGGCGATGCCATCTTTCCCTGGTTGACGGTCTGGGACAACGCGGCCTATGCGCTGAAATTGCGCAAGGTGCCGCCGGGGGAGATTGACGATGTGGTCGGGCATTTTCTCGACCGCACCGGCTTGAGCAAGTTCGCCAAGGCGTATCCGCATCAGCTATCCGGCGGCATGCGCCAGCGCGTGTCGATCGCCAGGGCGTTCGCCAACGATCCTGAAATCCTTCTGATGGATGAACCCTTCTCGGCGCTGGATGAGCAGAACAAGACCATCCTGCAGGAAGAATTGCTGAGAATCTGGGACGAAACGAAGAAGACCGTGCTTTTCATCACGCATAGCGTCGATGAGGCGGTGACGCTCGGCGACAAGATCATGATCATGACGGCGCATCCGGGCCGCATCAAGGAAATCGTCGATGTGCCTTTCGTGCGTCCGCGCAAGGTGATCGAGCTGCGGGCGCAGCCGGAATACGGCGAACTGGTCTTCCGCATCTGGGGTTATCTGCGGGATGAAGTCCAGCAAGCGCGCTTGCAGAGTGAAGACCGGCTTGGGGGGAAATACGAAAAATGAACGGCATAACGGCTCAGGCAAACACGGGAAATTTCGTCACGGTCGCGGCGGCGTCCAAAAGGCGCCACCGCCGCTGGAATCTCGGCGTGGTGTTCAACGACCGGGTCATGATGATCGCTTCTCCCATCGGCCTGCTGGTGATTTGGGAGCTTGTGGGGCGGGCGGGTTTTCTTGATCAGCGTTATTTCCCGCTGCCCAGCACGATTTTTCTGGCGCTGAAAACGCTCGCCATTTCGGGCGAGTTGTGGATGAACACCAAGGCCAGCCTGCTGCGGCTGCTGTTCGGTTTCCTGGTTGGCGGCATTCCGGCGCTCGTCATCGGCATTGCGATGGGCATTTCAAAACCCGTGCGCCTGATTATCGACCCGCTCATCGCGGCAACGTATCCCGTTCCCAAGAGCGCGATTCTGCCCCTGCTGCTGTTGATCTTCGGTCTTGGCGAAGGCTCGAAAATCGCGATGGTGGCGATCGGGGTGTTCTACCCGATGGTAATCAACGCGACTTCCGGCGTGCTGACGATCAACAAGACCTATTTCGAGGTCGGCAAGCATTTCAAGGCCAGCCGGTGGCAGGTGTTCCGCACCATCGCCCTGCCGGGGGCGCTGCCCTTGATCATTGCGGGCACGAAACTGGGCGTCGGCTTCGGTCTCATTCTGATCGCCATCGCCGAAATGGTTGGCGCGAAGGAAGGCTTGGGCTTCATGATCTGGAACGCCTGGGAATTGCTGGCGGTCGACGTGATGTATGCCGGTATCCTGACGATTGCCGTGATTGGTTTTGTGTTGTCGCTGCTTTTCAACGAGGTTGAATGGCTGCTGGTGCCCTGGAACAGGGACAAGGATCGCTAAAAACTTGCTGTATCGCTTCCCCGCTTGCTGGACACGACGGCGGGGAAGCGGTTGCAAATCAGTCGCCGGATAACGGCAAAAGGCGCTCGCGGTGGGCGAAGCCGAGCGTGTTGTCGATCAGGTAAATCTCCTCCGGCATCAATTCGTACCAGCGGATCTTGTCCAGCGCTTCGAGGATTTTGCGCGGGATACCGGCGCCGCCGCCGATGAGGGGATAGCGGCGCTGATAGAGGGCGCGCACGCGGGCTTCATCTTCCGGCGCGACCACGCGCGCCTGACCGGCGAGTTGCAGACCGCGGATGCCGGGCCAGTTATCGTAGTCGCGCTGAATGGTGACGGCCGCGCGCGGATCGGCGGCAAGATGCCGGGCGTGGCGCGAAGTCGGCGACGAGAGAAAGTAGAGACGCGCCGCCGGCGCGGTTTCCTCGAAAACATAAAACACCGCCGCCGCCCAGGGGCCATCCGCGCCGGTGGTGGACAGCGTCATGACGTGATGCGCGCCGAGAAAGTCGAGCACGCGCTGGCGCAAAGTTCCGTTCATGTTTTCCCCATGATGACATCCGCCTTGGCCTGGCCGCTTTCCTGCATGCGCTTCAGCCGGTAGGCGAGTTGCGGACGGGTGATGCCGAGCAGCCGCGCCGCCGATGAGAGGTTGTTCTTCGCTTTCGCCACCGCCGCTTCAAGCAGCATGGATTCCACTTCGTCGAGTGTGCACACGCCGTTCAGCACCGCCTCGCACAGTCTGGCGCCGGACTGCCAACTCTGCGCGTTGAGCGCGCCGTCGGCGTCCAGCCCGAGTTCGGATGGCTGCCCGTCGCGTTTGGCGAGGAACAGATGTTCGGCTTCGACGCGCGTGCCGGGTGGCGCCAGAATCACGCTGCGCTCGATGACGTTCTGCAATTCGCGGATATTGCCCGGCCAGTTGTAGGAGAGCAGGGCGCGCTTCGCCTTGTCGGTGAAGCCGCGCAGCTTTTTGCCGTGCAGGGTGGCGTATTTGTCGATGAACGCTTTCGACAGCGGCGAGATGTCTTCCTTGCGCTCGCGCAGCGGCGGGATGTGAACCTGATAGGCGTTGAGACGGTAGTAAAGATCGAGGCGGAAGCGGCCTTCCTGCACCAGCCGCGACAGATCGGCGTTGGTCGCCGCCACCACGCGCACATCCACCCGTCGCGGCCGGGTGTCGCCGAGGCGTTCGATCTCGCCTTCTTGCAGCACGCGCAGCAGCTTGGCCTGGGCCGGGGACGGCAGGTCGCCGACTTCGTCGAGGAACAAGGTGCCGCCGCTGGCGCGCTCAAAGCGGCCGGGGCGCGAGGACTGCGCGCCGGTGTAAGCGCCTTTTTCGACGCCGAAGAGTTCCGCTTCGACCAGTTCCGGCGGGATGGCGGCGCAGTTGACGGCGACGAACGGCCCGTTCGCGCGCGGGCTGCAGCCGTGCAGGGCGCGCGCGAAAACTTCCTTGCCGACGCCGGTTTCGCCCAGCAGCAGCACCGGAATCTGGCTGTCCGCCGCCCGCTTGAGTAAACCGTAGGCCTGACGGAAGCCGGGCGAAGTGCCGATCATGTGTTTCGGCAGCGATTCCTTTTCGCCGATCGACGAGCGCAAGTGCGTGACCTGCGTTTGCAGGTCGATGAGCTGGTCGGCGATGGATTCCGGGTTGTAGTAGCGCAGGTGTTCTTCGGCGTTGTCCCATTCCTCGACCGGCTTGCCGATGATGCGGCAGTCGCTGTTGCCGGCGCCGACGCATTCGGTTTCCTGATACAGGATGCGCCGACCCATGAAGGCCGAGGTGTAGCCGGAGGCGTAGCCGATTTGCGTCCAGCATACCGGCTCGTGGTGAATGCCGTAGTACTGGCGATGCGATTGCCCCTCCCAGGAATTTTCCCAGAGGAATTCGCCGTAGAAATGGCCGCGCGGCCGATCCATTTCGACGCGGATCGGCGTCACGCGCACGATGCCTTCCAGCGTGTGCAGCTTGGGCCCGGTCATGAAGGCTTCCATGTCGTCGACATCCTGCATCTGTTTGCGCGCCAGTTCGGCGTCGCGCATGCCCGAGGCGTAGCCCATGCGCGTGAGCAGTCCGCGCGCGCGCGCCATGCCGAGCGTGTCGATGAGTTCCTTGCGCAGCAAAGCCTGCGCTTCCGCATGCACCAGCAGCATGCGGTGCTCGTGCAGCCAGATCTGGCCGGTTTCGGCGCAGAAATGAATGTGCGAGCGCATGTCGTCGGCCGCCTTGGCGACCGAAGTCAGTTTGCGCATTTTCTTCTCCTCCTTCATATCGGCTGCGGCTTTTTATCAAATCATCAACTGCCGCATACCGGTTTTACTTGCAGCCCGGCCCGCAACAGCGGGGGCGGAGGCTGAAAATCATCCAAATGGTGAAATCGTACCCCAAGTCGTGGCTGGATTTCATGAAATCATCACGCGCCGCCCGGCCATAACAACAGCGGTTTTTTGCTGCACCGCAGCGCCAACGGCTTTCGGCCATCAACGAGCACGGCGCTTTTCATCACGCATGGCGGGCGTTTTCCCCGCCGCCGCGCCACCATGTTGCGACGCACATGGCACAGCGTTTGCAATAGCCTTTTCCACACTGCCGAGGCACAAAGCATGTCCGGCACAGATATAAACAGAAAAGACAAAAGATCCATATCTAAACCATCACCGCACGAGGAGGCGCGAGCAAAATGAAATTTCCTGATCCGCATGACGTGAAAGCCCAGACGATTCCCGGCACCGAAGGCTGGGAGCGCATGTATCCGTACCAGTACCAGTTCGTTACCGACGATCCGGTGCGCAACCAGTACGAGAAGGAAATGTTCTGGTTCCACGACGGCCTGCATTATCCTGAGCCGCTGTATCCCTTCGACACCATTTGGGACGAAGCCTGGTATCTGGCGCTGTCGCAGTTCAACAACCGTATTTTCATGGTGCCGCCGGTGCGCGGCGTCGATCACCGCGTCATCAACGGCTATATCTACATTTCGCCGGTGCCGGTGAAAAATCCGGATGAAATCGGCAGTCGCGTGCCGCATTTCATGGAGCGCGCCGGTTATTACTACAAAAACTGGGACGCGCTGGAGAAGAAGTGGAAGGTGAAGATGGAAGCCGCCATTCGCGAGCTGGAAAAGCTGGAAATTCCGCGTCTGGCCGACATGGAAGACATCGCGGTGGTGAACGACGCCATCGGCGAGTCGAAAGGCTACCATTTGCTGAAGAACTACGACGATTTGATCAACCTCGGCATCAAGTGCTGGCAATATCACTTCGAGTTCCTCAACCTCGGTTATGCCGCTTACGTTTTCTTCCTCGATTTCGTGCAGAAGCTGTTCCCGAGCGTTCCGGCGCAGCGCGTGACGCAGATGATCTCCGGCATCGACGTCATCATGTATCAGCCCGACGAGGAACTGAAAAAACTCGCCAAGCTCGCCATTGAACTGGGCGTCGACGGCCTCGTCACCTCCAGTCAGGAGTGGACCGAGGTCGAGGCGGCGCTGAAAAAAGCGCCGAAGGGCGTCGAGTGGCTGACCTCGCTCAATCTTTCGCGCCAGCCCTGGTTCAACGTGTCGACCGGCACCGGCTGGTTCCATCACGACCGTTCCTGGAACGACGCCATGAACGTGCCGCTGAACGGCATCCAGACCTACATCCAGAAAGTCAAACAGGGCGTCAACATCGAGCGGCCCACCGAGCAGGTGCGCGCCGAGCGCGACCGCATTACCGCCGAGTATCGCGGCCTCATCGAGAGCGAGGCGGATCGCAAGCAGTTCGACGAACTGCTCGGCTGCGCGCGGACGGTGTTCCCCTACGTCGAGAACCACCTGTTCTACGTCGAGCACTGGTTCCATTCGGTGTTCTGGAACAAGATGCGCGAAGTGGCGGCGATCATGAAAGAGCATGGCGTCATCAACGACATCGAGGATGTCTGGCTGCTGCGCCGCGACGAAATCAAGCAGGTGCTGTGGGACATCGTGACTGCCTGGGCCACCGGCGTCACCCCGCGCGGCACGCAGACCTGGCCGAAGGAAATCGAGTGGCGCAAGGGCGTCATGCAGAAATTCAGGGAATGGAGCCAGCCGCCGGCCATCGGCACCGCGCCGGAAGTGATTCAGGAGCCGTTCACCATCGTCCTCTGGGGCGTCACCAACAGTTCGCTGACCGACTGGGCCGCGGTGGCGGAGGTGAAGGATCCGGGCAGCGTCAAGGAGTTCAAGGGCTTTGCCGGCAGCCCCGGCATCGTCGAAGGCAAGGCGCGCGTCTGCCGCACGGTGGATGACGTCCGCTCCTTGCAGGAGGGCGAGATTCTCGTCGCGCCCACCACCTCGCCGTCCTGGGCGCCGGCGTTCGCCAAGATCAAGGCCTGCGTCACCGACGTCGGCGGCGTCATGAGCCACGCGGCGATTGTCTGCCGCGAGTACGGCATGCCGGCGGTGGTCGGCACGGGCCACGCCACCAAGATCGTCCAGACCGGCATGACGATCCGCGTCGACGGCTCGACCGGCGTCATCACGGTGGCGCGTTGAGCGGAGCGAACCACGGTATGACTATGGCATCAGAACGAAGCCCGGCAGCGATGCGTGAAGACGCGCCGCAAGTGTGCTGGTTCGAGGAAGTGCGCAAGGAGGATGTCGCGCTGGTCGGCGGCAAATGTTCCTCGCTTGGCGAACTGATCCGCGCCGGCGTGCGCGTGCCGCCGGGTTTCGCGCTGACCACCCACGGCTTCGCGCGCTTCATGCGCGACGCCGGGGTGAGCGGCGAGATTCCCGGCATGCTTGGCGGCGTGCCGCACGACGACCTTGGACGTCTGGAAGACGTGAGTCAGGCGATCCGCGCCATGATCGAAGAACACCCCTTCGCCTGGGAGCTGGAAGACGCCATCGCCGAGTATTACCGCCGGCTTTCCGTGCGCTGCATGGTGCCGGCGGTGCCGGTGGCGGTGCGCTCCAGCGCCACCGCCGAGGATCTGCCCGGCGCCAGCTTCGCCGGACAGCAGGATACTTATCTGTGGATTCGCGGCGTGGACGATTTGCTCCATCACGCCCGCCGCTGCATCTCCAGCCTGTTCACGGCGCGGGCGATTTCCTACCGCATCAAGATGGGTTTCCCGCACGAGGACGTGGCGCTCTCGGTCGGCTTCCAGAAGATGGCCAACTCTTATGCCGCCGGCGTGATGTTCACGCTCAACCCCGGCAACGGCGACCGCTCCGTCATCGCCATTGATTCCAACTTCGGTTTCGGCGAGTCGGTCGTCTCCGGCGAGGTGACGCCGGATCACTTCGTCGTAAACAAGGTCACGCTCGACATTCTCGAACGCACCATCTGCAACAAGGAAATCACCTACACGGTGGATTTGAAAACGCAGAAGTCGGTGAAGATCGAAACGCCTTTCGAACGTCAGGACACGCAATCCATCATCGACGAGGAAATCATCGAACTGGCGCGCATGGGCAAGGCGATCGAAAAGCACTACGGCCGCCAGATGGATATCGAGTGGGCGGTGGACAAGGATCTGCCCGCCGGCGGCAACATCTTCATCCTGCAAGCGCGCCCCGAAACGGTGTGGAGCGAGAAGCGCGCGAAGGAATCCACGGAGTCCGCCAGCGCGGCAAAGGCCGCTTCGGCGATGGACTTCATTCTCTCCAGCCTGCTGACCGGAAAGAAAGTCTCATGATCGTACGCAACTGGATGCAACAGGAGCCGACGCTGGTCAGCGGCGACACGCTGCTGGCGGAGGCCAAGCGCCTGCTCACCGAGCACAATCTGCAAGCCATTCCGGTGGTCGATGATGGCCGCCTGCGTGGCATCGTTACGCGCCAGCACTGCCTGCGCGCGGCGCATTTCGTCGCCCGCACGCAAAGCGCCGATGAATACCGTTTCTTCGCCGACCGCCTCAAGGTGAAAGACATCATGGTGCGCAATCCGGCGACGGTAAGCGCCGGCGACACCATGGAGGAATGCCTGCGCCGCGGGCAGGAACTCAGCGTCGGTCAGTTCCCGGTCATGGAAGACGGCAAGGTGGTCGGCGTCATTTCCTCGACGGAGGTTTTCTCGCTGGCGGCGCATTTTCTCGGCGCCTGGGAGAAACGCTGCGGCCTTACGCTGGGCCCGATGGAAATGAAGCCCGGCGTCATTGGCCGCATCGCCGATCTGGTGGACGGCGCCGGGGCCGAGGTGCAGGCGATTTATCCGATCGCCAGCAACGGCGGCAACGGCGGCAAGGGTGGCAAGGGTGGCAAGGGCGAGGGTGGACGATCACGCCAGCGCAAGATCATCGTCCGCTTTCATGCCGCCGATCTGAAGAAAGTGATCGCCGTGCTGGAAGCCGCCGGCTTTCATGTCATCGAGTCCATCGATGCGCGCCACGAAGAACAACATTGACTCACAGGAGCGATAAACAAAATGGATTTGCGATACTTCATCAACCAGTGCGCCGAAGCTAACGAGCTGAAGCGTGTCAAGGCGGAAGTCGACTGGAATCTGGAGATTTCCCACGTCTCCAAGCTGACCGAGGAGAAAAAAGGCCCGGCCCTGCTGTTCGAGAACGTGAAGGGTTACAGCAGCCCGGTGTTTACCGGCGCTTTCGCCACCACCAAGCGCCTCGCCATCATGCTCGGCCTGCCGCACAACCTGTCGATGTGCGAATCAGCGCAAGCCTGGATGAAGAAAACCATCACCTCCGAGGGCCTCATCAAGGCGAAGGAAGTCAAGGACGGCCCGGTGCTGGAAAACATTCTCTCCGGCGACAAGGTCGACCTCAACATGTTCCCGGTGCCGAAATTTTTCCCGCTCGACGGCGGCCGCTACATCGGCACCATGGTGTTCGTCGTGCTGCGCGACCCGGAGACGGGCGAAACCAATCTCGGCACGTATCGCATGCAGATGCTCGACAACAAGACCTGCGGCGTGCAGATTCTGCCGGGCAAGCGCGGCGAGCGCATCATGAAAAAATACGCCAAGCTGGGCAAGAAGATGCCGGCTGCCGCGGTGATCGGCTGCGATCCGCTGATCTTCATGGCGGGCACCCTGATGCACAAGGGCGCCAATGACTTTGACATCACCGGCACGGTGCGCGGTCAGCCGGCTGAATTTCTCATGGCGCCGCTGACCGGCCTGCCGGTGCCGGCCGGCGCCGAGATCGTGCTGGAAGGCGAAATCGACCCGAACAACTTCCGTCAGGAAGGCCCCTTCGCCGAATACACCGGCTACTACACCGACGAACTGCACAAGCCGATTCTCAAGCCGGCGCTGGAAGTGAAGCAGATTCTTCACCGCAACCAGCCGGTTTTGTGGGCGACGGGACAGGGCCGTCCGGTCACCGACGTGCACATGCTGCTCGCCTTCACCCGCACCGCCACGCTGTGGACGGAACTGGAAAAAATGAAAATCCCCGGCGTGCAATCGGTGTGCGTGCTGCCCGAATCGGCGGGCCGCTTCTGGGCCGTCGTCTCCCTCAAGCAATCCTATCCCGGCCACTCGCGCCAGGTCGCCGACGCCGTCATCGGCAGCAACACCGGCTCCTACGGCATCAAGGGCGTCATCACGGTGGATGAAGACATCATGGCCGACGATTTGCAGCGGGTGATGTGGGCGCTGTCGTGCCGCTACGATCCGATGCGCGGCACGGAACTCATCAAGCGCGGCCGCTCGACGCCGCTTGATCCGGCGCTCGATCCGAATTCGGACAAGCTCACCACCTCGCGCATCCTGATGGACGCCTGCATTCCCTACGAGTGGAAACAGAAGCCGGTCGAAGCGCGCATGGACGAGGAGATGCTGGCGAAGATTCGCGGCCGCTGGGCCGAGTACGGCATTGATTGAAAGGAAGCGGAAAAAATGGATAAAGCGAAGGGCATCAAGCTGGTGATTCTCGATGTCGACGGCGTCATGACGGATGGCCGCATCGTCATCGACGACAATGGCGTTGAGCAGCGCAATTTCGACATCAAGGACGGCTTCGGCGTCGTTGCGCTGCAAATGACCGGCATCGACGTCGCCATCATCACCTCGAAGAAATCCGGCGCCGTGCGCCACCGCGCCGAGGAACTGAAAATCAAGCGTTTCCACGAGGGCATCAAGAAGAAGGTCGAGCCGTACGAGGAGATCCTGAAGGAGATGAACATCACCGACGCCGACGTCTGCTATGTCGGCGACGATCTGGTCGATCTTTCGATGATGCGGCGCGTCGGCCTGCCGGTCGCCGTTGCCGATGCCGTGGAGGAAGTCAAGGACGCCGCCGGTTACATCACGATGGCATGCGGCGGACATGGCGCCGTGCGCGAGGTGGCCGAGATGATCCTCAAGGCGCAGGGCAAGTGGGACAAGATTCTTTCCAAGATTTAACCCAGCAAGGAGAACGCAAAGTGGCCGCACCGCGCAGCAACAGGGAATTCATCGAGGCCTGCATCAAGAGCGGCGACGCCGTTCACATCAAGCAGGAAGTCGATTGGGAAAACGAGGCCGGTGCCATCGTGCGCCGCGCCTGCGAACTGGCGGCGCCGGCGCCGTTCATGGAAAAGATCAAGGGCTATCCTGGCTTCTCCTACTTTGGCGCGCCCTTGTCGACTTACCGGCGGATGGCGATTTCGCTCGGCATGGATCCGGCTTCCCGCCTGCCGGAAATCGGCAAGGAATATTTGAAGCGCACCAACAGCGAGCCGATCGCGCCGGTGCTGGTCGACAAAAAAGATGCGCCCTGCAAGGAGAACATCCTGAAGGGCGCCGATGTCGATCTGTGCAAATTGCCGATCCCGCTGGTGCATGAGGGCGATGGTGGCCGCTACGTCGGCACCTGGCATGCCGTGGTGACCAAGCACCCGGTGCGCGGCGACGTGAACTGGGGCATGTACCGGCAGATGATGTTCGACTCGCGCACCATGTCGGGCGCGGTGTTTCCCTTCTCCGATCTCGGCAAGACCCTGAACGATTATTACCTGCCGCGCGGCGAGAGCTGCCCGTTCGCCACCGCCATCGGCCTTTCGCCGCTGGCCGCCATGGCCGCCTGCGCGCCCTCACCGATTCCCGAGCCGGAACTGACCGGCATGCTGGCCGGCGAGGCGGTCAAGCTGGTGAAGTGCGAAACCAACGATCTGCAAGTGCCGGCCGATGCCGAAATCATTCTCGAAGGCGAAATCTGCCCCGACTACACAGTCGAGGAAGGCCCGTTCGGCGAATACACCGGCTACCGCACCAGCCCGCGCGATTTCCGCGTCACCTTCCGCGTCAACTGCATCACCTATCGCAACAACGCGACGATGACCATCTCCAACATGGGCGTGCCGCAGGACGAGGGGCAGTTGCTGCGCTCCTTCTCGCTCGGGCTGGAACTGGAGAAACTGCTGCGCAGCCAGGGCATCCCGGTCACCGGCGTGTACATGCACCCGCGCTCGACGCACCACATGATGATCGTCGGCGTGAAGCCGACGTACGCCGGCATCGCCCAGCAAGTCGGTCAGCTTGCCTTCGGTTCCAAGCTCGGCCCCTGGTTCCACATGGTGATGGTGGTCGACGACAAAACCGACATCTACAACTGGGACGAGGTCTACCACGCGTTCTGCACGCGCTGCCACCCGGCCAACGGCATCCACATCTACCGCAATGCGCCCGGCACGCCGCTGTATCCCTTCGCCACGCCGCACGAGCGCAAGTACGCGGTCGGATCGAAGGTCGTGTTCGATTGCCTGTGGCCGGTCGACTGGGATCCGGTCAACGACGTGCCGACTTTGGTTTCGTTCAAGAATGTCTATCCGCAGGCGATTCAGGATAAAGTGCTGGCGAACTGGACGGCCTACGGCTACCCCCCCGTGAAGTGAGGAGAAGCAGCGATGAATCAGTGGGAAGTTTTCGTCAATGACGTAAAAGAACTGGCCGAGGATACCGAACTGGAATTGACGGTGCGCACGCTCAATCCCGGCCCGCATAAATTTACCTACAAGCGCGTGCGCTGCCAGGTTTCGAGCGACTTGAAAAAGCACGCCGACCAGTTGCAGGTGCGCCTTGGCCGCGGCCAGCTCAGCCAGAGCCGTTTCTCCATCGCGGTGCTGGGCGAAGTCCGCCGCCTGCCGGCAAAATATGCGTAGCGCGAAATGGCTTATTCTGACCTGCGCAGTTTTCTCGACGATCTGGCCGATGACCTGATCCGCGTGCGCGAGCCGCTCGATCCGCGTTTCGAGATCGCCGCGCTGCTCGCTGAAGTGCAAAAGAGCGGCAAGGCGGTGCTCTTCGAGGGCGTGAAAGGGCGGCCCGGTCAGCGCGTCGCCGGCAACCTGCTCGCCAGCCGGCGGCTGGCGGCACGTGCCCTCGGCGTCAGCGAGGACAATCTCATCGCCACCTACACGGCGCGCAGCGCGCAGCGCGTGCCGCCGGTGCTGGCGAAAGAAGCGCCGGCGCAAACGGTCGTGCATCGCGATCCGGCCGACATCGCCGCCCTGCTGCCGCTGCTCACGCACTACGAAAAAGACGCCGCGCCTTTTCTCACCTGCGGCATGGTGCTGGCGCGCGATCCGGCCACCGGCCAGCGTGGCATGGGCATTCACCGCATGATGTTCAAGGGCGGCAGGCGCTTCGGCATCCTGCTCGCCAATCCGCCGCTATCGCAATTCCTCGCCAACGCCGAAGCGTCGGGCAAGCCGCTGGAGATCGCCATCGCGCTCGGCGTCGATCCGGCCATGCTGATTGCATCGGTGGTGAAAACCGGCCCGCTCGGCCCGGACAAGATGGAAATCGCCGGCAGCTTGCGCGGCGCGCCGGTCGAACTCGCGCGCGGCGTGACGGTGGATGTCGAAGTGCCGGCGCGCGCCGAGGTGGTGCTGGAAGGCCGCGTCCTGCCCGGTGTGCGCGAACCCGAAGGCCCGTTCGGCGAGAACACCGGCTACTACTTCATGAACACCAGCCCGGTGATCGAGATCAGCGCCGTTACGCATCGCGAGAATTTTATTTTTCCGGCGCTGGTGCCCTGGACGGCGGATGTCGACACCCTGCTCTCGCTCGCCGGCGGCGCTGAACTGTTCGGCCAGCTCAGGGGTTTGGTGCGCGGCGTGGTCGATCTCGACATCGTGCCCGGCACGTGCAGCTTCGGCGCCGTGATCGCCGTCAACAACTGCCCATCGCATGAAGTGCGCCGCTTGATTTACCTCGCGCTCACGCTCGACCGCCGTTTGAAATCGGTGACGGTGGTGAATGACGACGTGAACATCCGCGATCCGCGCGAGGTGGCCTGGGCGCTCGCCACGCGCTTTCAGCCCGAGCGCGACACGGTGATATTGAGCGGGCTGGAAGGGTATGTCATCGACCCGTCTTCCGCCGGCGGCATCGGCTCGAAGATGGGCTTCGACGCCACGCGCGGCGCCGGCGCGGATTTCGACCGCATCCTCATTCCCGCCGCCGCTGCCGCGCGCGCGCGTGAAGTTGCGGCGGCGATCAGTACGTGAAGCGCGGGGAACAAAGGGAATAAGGGGAACAAGGGACAGTCATGAAAATCGTGGTCGGCATTTCCGGCGCCAGCGGCGCCATTTACGGCGTTCGCATTCTCGAAGTGCTGGCCAAAGCCGGCGTCGAGACGCATCTCGTCATGTCGGATTCGGCCAAGCGCACCATCGTGTACGAAACCGAGCGCAGCATCGACGACATCAAGCGCCTCGCCGCTCACGTGCACGACATCAACGACGTCGGCGCCTGCATCTCCTCGGGCAGCTTCCGCCACGCCGGCATGATTATCGCGCCCTGCTCGATCAAGACGCTCTCGGCGATCGCCAATTCCTTCAACGCCAATCTGCTCATCCGCGCCGCCGACGTGACGTTGAAGGAGCGCCGGAAACTGGTGCTGATGATGCGCGAGACGCCGCTGCATCTGGGCCACCTGCGCCTGATGACGCAGGTGACGGAAGCCGGCGCCGTGCTGGTGCCGCCGCTGCCGGCGTTCTACCACCGGCCAAAGACGCTCGAAGACATCATCATGCAGTCGGTGAACAAGGCGCTCGATCAATTCGATCTCGATCTCGATCTGTTCAAGCGCTGGACCGGCAATGAGGAGCGGGAGACGCTGAAACAGCGGCAGCCGTAGCCGGCAACCAGCGGAAAATCCGGGCAAGTCCGGGAAAGTCCAGGTAAATCCAGGCAAAATTGTTGTAGTCCAAACTATTGCAAGTCCAACAAAATTCGCGTACGCTCCACCCGGAATCAAGGGACGCCATGCCGGACAGGATGGCATCTGCGGCGCGATGGATGACGGATCACGGGTTCGTCAGACAGGCAGACGCGGAGGCGTGGCGATGACGGTAACGGAACGGATAGCGGAAGCGGACACACTGTTGTTGACGGGTGAGGCTTGTTCCGGCTTTGGCGAAGGCGCCGGCTTCACGCAGCTTGCGTGGGTGCGGCGCGCGTTTCTCGCCAGACTCGGTTTTGCGCCCTACCCCGGCACGTTCAATCTGCGCATGAGCGGCGCCGAGTGGGAGGCGGCGCGGGCCGTGATGGCGGGCAAGCCCGGCATCATCATCGCGCCGGAAGCCGGTTTTTGCGCGGCAAAGTGTTTTCACGTGGTGATCGGTGGTCGTATCACCGGCGCGGCGGTGTTTCCCGAGGTAAGCGATTACCCGGTCGACAAGCTCGAAGTGATTTCCGCCGTATCGGTGCGCCAGGCGCTGGGCGTAAAAGACGGCGATCCGGTTGCCGTCAGCGTGGTGTGTTGAGCGCCGGGTTGCCGCCCCCGGGTTGCCGCCCTTGAGCCGGACGCGCCATTGCCAGCATTGCGGCGCTGCGCTGACGGCGCTGGTGTGCGCCGACGGCAAAACGCGCGAGCGGTGTGAGCGCTGCGGCCTCATCGCCTGGCGCAATCCGGCGCCGGTCGGCATGGCCCTGATCGAGCGCGAAGGCAAGCTGGTGCTGATCCGCCGTCAAGCCGACCCGCTCGCCGGCTACTGGGCGCCGCCGGCGGGTTATGTGGAACGCGGCGAATCCGTGCCGCAGGCGGTGCTGCGCGAGGCGAAGGAAGAGACGGGTCTGGATATCGCGCTCGACGGTCTGCTCGACGTGTATTCGCGGGCCGATGTCGATGTGCTGATCGTCGCCTACCGCGCGCATGCCGTCGGCGGACGGCTGGTGGCGGGCGATGACGCCAGCGAAGCCGGCCTGTTCGCGCCGGACGCATGGCTGCGTGAGCCGCAAGCGCCGCCGCCGGTTGGCGGCGCGGCGGTGGATGAATGGTTCTATGGCGTCATCCGCGACGCGGTCGCGCGCTGGCGTTGAAGTGGAGGAGACGGACAGAGCAAGGCGCGCGTCAGACGCGCCAGCTTGTTCCGAAACGAAAAATTTATTTGGAGATCAGCATGACCTATTTCGACCAGACCGTTGAAACCTTGCCGCGTGAGCAGCTCGCCGCATTGCAATTTTCAAAGCTGCAAGCGATGGTCAAGGAGTTGTGGGGCAAAAACCGTTTCTATACTGAAAAGTGGAAGCAGGCCGGCATACAGCCGGACGATTTGAAATCAATCGATGATCTGGCGCGGCTGCCGTTTACCATCAAGCATGAATTGATGACGGATCAGGCCGCCCATGGCCCCTTCGGCAGCAACCTCACCTATCCGGTCAGTCAGTACGTGCGCTTTCACCAGACCTCCGGCTCCACCGGCGTGCCGCTCAAAGTGCCCGACACCGAGGAAAACTGGCGGTGGTGGGGCCGCTGCTGGGGACATGTGCTGGCGGGCGCCGGCGTCACCGCCGCCGATCGCATTTTCATGGCCTTTTCCTTTGGCCCCTTCGTCGGCTTCTGGGCCGCCACCGAAGGCGCGCGCCAATTGGGGTGCATGATGATTCCGGGCGGTGGGCGCGATTCGTTGCAGCGCCTCGAACTGATGAGCAGCACCGGCGCGTCGGTGCTCTGCTGCACGCCGACCTATGCGCTGCGCCTGGCGGAAGTGGCGCGCGAAACCGGCTTTGATCTTTCCAGCATTCCGCTGAAAGCCACGGTGAACGCCGGCGAGCCGGGCGCCAACGTGCTGTCGACCAAGACGCGCATTCAGGAAGCGTGGAACGCCAAGTGCTTCGATCACGCCGGCGCCACCGAGATCGGCGCGTTTTCCTTCGAGTGCCAGGTCCAGCCGGGCGGCATTCATGTCATCGAAAGCGAATTCATCGCCGAGGTGCTCGATCCGCTCACCGGCCAGCCGGTGGCGGAGGGCGAGCGCGGCGAACTGACACTCACCAACCTTGGCCGCTGGGGTTTCCCGATCATTCGCTACAAGACCGGCGATGTCGTGCGCGCCACCACGCAACGCTGCGACTGCGGCCGCACGTCGATGCGTCTTGAAGGCGGTATTCTCGGCCGCGCCGACGACATGGTGACGGTGCGCGGCGTAAACGTCTTCCCGGCCGGCGTCGAGAACATCCTGCGCAAGTTCGCCGAGGTGGACGAGTTCCGCGTCACCATCAGCAAGGTGCGGCATATGGACGAGATGGATGTCGAGGTCGAATTGTGCGAAGGCGCCGATCCGAAAGTCGTGCATGCCATCGCCGAGCGCCTCGATGCGATGCTCTCCTTCCGCCCGCGCGTGCATCATGTGGCGCGTGAATCGCTGCCGCGCTTCGAGTTGAAGGCCAAGCGCTTCCACGTCAAGCGCGACGCCTGATCCGGTGACTTTGCGCTGGCGCGATTGTCCGCGCCCGGATGCCGCGGCGCGCGCCGCGCCGCCGCCCGGCACGGCGGTATATGCCATCGGCGATGTGCACGGGCGCGACGATTTGCTTGCGCGCCTCCATGACGGGATCATTGAAGACGCCGCTCGCCGCCGCGCCACCCGTCGCGTGCTGGTTTATCTCGGCGATTATCTCGGGCGCGGCAACGACGCGCGCGCCGTCGTCGAGCGCGTGCTCGGCTGGCGGCCGCCCGGCTGGGAGATCGTTGCCCTCAAGGGCAACCACGAGGAGCTGTGCCTGCGGTTTTTCGATGGCGATCTGCGCGCCGGCCTGCTCTGGTTCGATTACGGCGGCGTCGACACGCTGGCCCACTACGGCATTCCGATGGCTGACCCTGCGGCGCGTGACGAGGCGACCGCCGCCGCCCTGCGCGACAAACTGCGCGACGCCTTGCCCGCCGCGCATCTCGATTTTCTGCGCACGCTGTCAACCCGTCATCAGGAAGGCGGCTACTTTTTTGCTCACGGCGGCGTGCTCCCCGGCGTGCCGCTGGCGGCGCAGCGCGAACGTGATCTGATCTGGATCCGCAAGCGTTTTCTGCTCTCCGGGGCCGATCACGGCGCCGTCGTCGTGCACGGCCACTGCATTTCGCCCGAGCCGGATGTGCGGCCCAACCGCATCGGCATCGACACCGGCGCATACCAAAGCGGCATCCTGACCTGTCTGGCGCTCGAAGGCGAAACACGCAGTTTCCTGCAAACGGCGTGATATGCCCGATGCACTACCGGCGCGGCGCCGTGGCCGCCGCCGTCATGAATGGTAAAATCATTTTCGTATCAATCCATGAGCCGCGCGCCTTCCGGCAGTGGGCGGCCTCGCAATGGACATCGCGTTACTCCTGCTTCTGATTCTCATCAACGGCTTTTTCTCGATGGCGGAGATGGCCGTCGTGTCTTCCCGCAAGGCGCGGCTGCAACGCCTGGCCGACGATGGCCGTCCCGGCGCGCAGACGGCGCTGACGCTGAATAGCGAGCCTTCCCGTTTTCTCTCCGCGATCCAGGTCGGCATCACCTCGATCGGGATTCTGAGCGGCGCCATCGGTGAAACGGTGCTTGCCAATCCGCTGACGACATGGCTGAAACAGGTTGCGCTGCTCGAGCCCTATGCGCGCGGCATCGCATTGACGGTGGTGGTGGTGAGTTTGACCTACGTTTCCGTGGTGATCGGCGAACTCGTGCCGAAGCGTCTGGCCTTGCTGGCGCCCGAGGGCATCGCCGCGCTGGTGGCCCGGCCGATGACCTGGTTCGCCCGCTCGGTGCGTCCGCTGGTGTGGCTGTTTACCGCCTCCTCCGGCCTGCTGCTGCGCCTGGCCGAGGCCCGCCGCAAGGACGAGCCGCCGGTGACTGACGAGGAAATCAACGTGCTGATGGAACAGGGCGCCGAAGCCGGCGTCTTCCACGAAAGCGAGCAGGAAATCGTCTCCAACGTGTTGCGTCTGGATGAGCAGCGCATCGTGGCGATCATGACGCATCGCAACGACATCTACCAGATCGACCTGGCGGAGCCGGAGGAAGAAATCCGCCGCCGCATCGCCGAAAGCCCGTACACGCGCATCGTCGTCTCCCGCAACGGACTGGAGCACATCGTCGGCCTGCTGCGCAGTTCCGACCTGCTGAAATCCGCTCTCGAAGGCGCGCCGCTGGATGTCGAAGCCCATTTGCGCCCGCCGCTGTACGTGCCGGAAGGCGTCACCACGACGCATCTGCTGGAGCATTTCCGCAACACGCGCGCGCAATGCGCGCTGATTGTGGACGAATACGGCGAACTCAAGGGGCTGGTGACGCTGACTGATGTGTTGACTGCCATCGTCGGCGAACTGCCGTCTTCCAACGCCGCCGAGGAAGAAGAGATTGTGATGCGCGAGGACGGCTCATGGCTGATGGATGGCAGCGTGTCGGTCGAACGCTTCAAGTCGGTGCTGCAAATCGAGGAAGATCTGCCGGGCGAAGAAGAATTCAACACCCTCGGCGGCTTCGTCATGCACGCCTTGGGCCGCGTGCCGGTCGCCGCCGACCATTTCGAGTGGAACGGCTGGCGCCTTGAAGTCGTCGACATGGATCGCAAGCGCGTTGACAAGGTGCTGGTGTCCCGCGCCAAACCCGACGCCGCCACGCCCGGCGCGGCGGGATGAGTTTAGCTTGGGCTGAGGCGCAGCCCAAGCTATCCGCAAATGCCATTGGATTCATTCACCCCGCGCCAGCCGCGCTCGGGCTGCGGGCGCGTAGCTGGCCGCAGCCGGCGTCGATGTCTTGTCCAGCGGAACGGCGCAGCTTGGTGAGGATGCCGCGTTTGTAGAGAGCGAGCGACATCGCTTCGGCGCGTTCGCGGGAGGGCCGCCGGTAGCCGGCGCCGTCCACTGCGTTCCAGGGAATCAAATTCATCACTGCGTATTTTCCGGCCAGCAGCCGGGCGATGCCGTCGATTTCGGCGTCGGTGTCGTTGATACCTTCCAGCAGCGTCCATTGGTACTGGACCGGATAGCCGCTTGCGCGCGCGTAGTCATCGGCCAGCGCGACGAGTTCGTCCGGCGCGATGCGCGGCGCGCGCGGCAGGAGTTGCGCGCGCAGGGCGGCGTCGGTGCTGTGCAGGGACAGCGCCAGCGCCGGTTTGACCGCGCCTTGCGGCAGCCGCGTGAAGACGCGGCGGTCGCCGACGGTGGAGAAGACCAGATTCTTGTGGCCGATGTCGCCCAGTGCGCCGAGGAGGTCGATGGCTTCCAGCGTGTTGTCGAGGTTGTGGGCCGGTTCGCCCATGCCCATGAAAACGACTTTCTTGACCGGCTGTTTGCAGCGGGCGAGCGCGACCTGGGCGATGATCTCGGCGCTGTCGAGTTGCCGCAGCAGACCGGCGCGGCCGGTCATGCAGAACGTGCAGCCGACCGCGCAGCCGACTTGCGTCGATATGCAGAGGCCGCCGCGCGGCAGCAGCACGCTTTCCACGGTGTGCTCGTCAGCCAGCGCCAGCAGCAGGCGGATGCCGTCTTCCCCGGCGCGCTCGTCGCGCAGGCGCGCAAGGCCGCGCAGTTCTTCGGCCAGCGCCGGCAGGGCGGCGCGGAGCGCGAGGGGCAGGCAATCTTCGGCGCGGCTGCGGCCGGCATCGAGCGGCAGCGCCCGCGTCCAGTTGCGCAGGATGCGTGTTTCATGGCCCGGCTTGGCGCCGAGCGCGCGCAGGCGCTGGCGTAGCCGGGCAATCGTCATGCGCGGAGAAATCCTCTTGTCATTCTTCCTCCTCCTGCGCGTCGAGGCGGAACTTGACGAAGGAGCCGGGCGCGTCTTCGAGCGGCTTCAGCTTGCCTTTGGCTGGATCGCGCGCCGGGACTTTGTCGTCGCCGTTGAGCTTGCCGATCCATTGCTGCCAGTCGGTCCACCACGAGCCGGGGTGTTGCGTGGCGCCTTCGAGCCATGCTTCGGGCGTGGCCGGCTGCGTTTTGGCGTCGTTGGTCCAGAAGAAATATTTGTTGGCCGCCGGCGGGTTGATGATGCCGGCGATGTGGCCGGAGCCGCCGAGCACGAAGCGCACCGGGCCGGACAGCCGCGTGGCGCCGAGGTAGGTGCTCTTCCACGGCGCGATGTGGTCTTCGACGGTGGAGATGAAGTAGGACGGCGCCTTGACCTTGGAAATGTCGATCGGCACGCCGGCCAGTTCGATGCCGCCCGGTTCCTTGAGCAGGTTCTTCATATACATGTTGCGCAGGTAGAAGCTGTGCATCTTGTACGGCATGCGCGTGGAATCGGAGTTCCAGTAGAGCAGGTCGAAGGGGAACGGCTCCTTGCCGAGCAGGTAGTTGTTGACGACGAAAGACCAGATCAGGTCGTTCGAGCGCAGCATGTTGAAGGTGGTGGCCATCTCGCTGCCTTCGAGATAGCCGCGCGCCTGCATTTTCTTCTCCAGATTGGAGACTTGCTGCTCGTCGATGAACACGCCGAGTTCGCCGGGGATGGAGAAATCGAGCAGCGAGACGAAGAAGGTGGCCGAGACGATGCGCCGGTCGTTCTTGACAGCGTTGTAGCCGAGCGTGGCGCCGAGCAGCGTGCCGCCGAGACAATAGCCGATCAGGTTGACTTCCTCCTCGCCGGTTTGGCGGCAGACGACATCAAGCGCGGCGAGCGAGCCTTGCAGCATGTAGTCGTCAAAACCTTTTTGGGCCAGATGCTCATCCGGGTTCACCCATGAGATGACGAAGACGGTGTGGCCCTGATCGGTGGCGTACTTGATGAAGGAGTTCGACTGGCGCAGATCGAGGATGTAGTACTTGTTGATCCAGGGCGGGATGATGAGCAGCGGCCGGCGGTATTGCTTTTCCGTGGTCGGGTTGAACTGCAACAACTGGATCAACTCGTTCTGGAAGATCACCTTGCCGGGCGTGACGGCGACGTTGCGGCCCAGCTCGAAGGCGGTCGGGTCGGTCATCTTGACGCGCAACTGGCCGTGCCCTTCCTCGATGTCGCGCAGCAGGTTGTTGAAACCCTTGAGCAGGTTCTGTCCGTTGCTCTTTACCGTCTCGCGCAGCACTTCCGGGTTGGTCAGGGCGAAGTTGGAAGGCGAGAGCGCGTCGATGTACTGGCGGGTGAAAAAGTTGACCTTCTTCTCCGCGTCCGGCGAAAGGCCCTGAACGCTGGTAATCACGTCGCAGATGTGGCGCGCCGTGATCAGATACGATTGCTTGATGAAATCGAAGAGAAAATCCTCCTCCCATTCCGCATCCTTGAAACGGCCGTCGCCCTTGCGCGGCTCGGCCACCGGCTTGGTCTTGAGGCCGGCGAAGCGCAGCATCGCGTGCTGCCAGAGCGAGAAGTGATCCCACACCAGATTCATCTGCGCCTGCGCCAGCTTGTAGGGATTGGTGAGCAGTTTCGCCATCATGTCCATGAAGGCCTGGGCGATGCCCAGTTCGTCCGACGGCACCGTGATGCCGTGCTTCAGTTGCCGCCGCACATGTTCGGTGATGAGCCGGGAGGCGCGACTGGCGACCTCGGCGTAGATCGCGGCCGTTTCCTGCGGATCGGGCAGGGCGGGTGAGCGGGATTCTGGCTGCTGCGCGGACATCATCTTCTCCTTGTTTTGCCTGACGGCATTACTTGCTGACAAAGCGGAACACGCCGTCGGCGCCGAGCATGCGGCGCGCGTAGCCGGCGTGTTCCAGATAATTCAGGTGGGCAATCGATTCCCCCATGGCGAACATGATCTGATGCGCGTCGAGCGGGAATTTGAACAGCGTCGGAACCAGATCGCAGGCGCTTTGCGGCGTGCTGAGCGCGGCGCGCAGCATCTCAAAGCGTTCCTCGTGATGGGCGGCCAGTTGGGCGGCGCGGGCATGGATGCCGCGAAACGGCTTGCCGTGCGAGGGCAGCACCAGCGTGTCGTCGGGCAGTTCGGTGAGGCGCTCGACCGAATCGAGAAACCAGCCGAGCGGATCGTCGTCGGGATTGCTGGCGGTGACGCTGACATTGGTCGAGATGCGCGGCAGCAGCATGTCGCCGGAGATCAGCACGCCGAGTTCGGCGCAGTGCAGCGAAGCGTGTTCGAGCGAGTGGCCGTGGCCGATGATGACGCGCCAGTCGTTGCCGCCGATGCGCAGCAGGTCGTCTTCCATCAGGCGGCGGTATTCGATCGGCAGGCCGTCGACGCGCTTGTGGTAGGTCGGGCCGCGCTCCGCGAGCAGGCCGGCGCGCGCTTCGTCAAGGCCGTGGCGGCGGAAGAAGTCGACCATGCCGATGGAATCGTAATTCGGCAGTTGATGAAACCAGGCGTAGGCATTGAGCATTTCGCCCTGGGTGATCCAGGTGACGGCGCCGGTTTTCTCGCCCAGCCAGTGCGCCAGGCCGAGGTGGTCCGGATGGCAATGGGTGACGATGATGCGCTTGAGGGGCTTGACGCCGCAATGCGCGGCGAGCACGACTTCCCAGTTGCGCTTGATCTCGTCGACATGCAGGCCGGTATCGACCAGCGTCCAGCCGTCCGCCTCCTCCAGCAGCCACAGGTTGATGTGGTTCAGCTCGAAGGGCAGCGGCATGCGCACCCAGCGTATGCCGGGAATGAGTTCCAGCGCCTCCCCCGCGTCGGGCTGGCGCGCATGGGGATAGTCGATCGGTTGCAACGGTTTCAATTGATTAAACACCGGAAAAATGATTAACTCGGCAGGTTCGCCCGCCGTCATGCGGCGGCGCAAGACCTAGCATTTTATACCGAACATGCCCCGGAAACAGGCTTTTACGATCATCGCGCCGGCGCGCGCTACTGGCCTTGGCTCTCGTATCCGGCCTGCATTCCACGGCGGAGAATTCATGACCATGCACCACGTCAACCTGACGCACCCGGAGATCACGCCGTGAGCCGCGAAACCGAAGCCTTGCAGAAAGAATGGCTGGAGGCGGCCCAGGCCCTGCGCGGGCGCGTGCAGGCGCCCGACATCCTGCCGATTTCGGCCCTGCGCGATTGCAGCGGCATGGAAGTGCTTCAGCGCATGATGCGCGGCGAATTGCCGCCGCCGCCGATTACCCACACGCTCGACTTCGCTCTCGTCGAGGCCGAGCCGGGCCGGGTCGTCTTTCAGGGCCATCCCTCGAAGGAAGTCTACAACCCGATCGGCACCATTCACGGCGGTTGGCAGGCGACGCTGCTCGATTCCTGCATGGCCTGCGCCGTGCAGACGCAGCTTGAAGCCGGTCAGGCCCACACGACGCTGGAAATCAAAATCAATTTCGTGCGCGCCATGACCGACAAGGCCGGCCCGGTGCGCGCCGAAGGCAACGTCATACAGGTCGGGCGCCGCATCGGCATCGCCGACGGGCGGCTCTACGACGCGGCGGGCAAGCTCTACGCCCACGGCACCACCACGTGCCTGATCTTCGATCCGGAGGAAATAAAACGATGATGACCGAAACCGCGCGCGGCACCGTGCACGAATGGCAGCGCGATCACATGGGCCACATCAATGTGCGCGCCTACATGGAGTTTTTCGAGGAAGCCTGCTGGCAGTTCTACGCCATGCTCGGCCTTACCGCCGCGAAAATGCGCAGCGGCGAAGTGCGCCTCGCCGCCGTGCAGCAGAACATCAGCTACCAGAAAGAACTTTATCCCGGCGACACCATCGCGGTGCGCACCGGCGTGCTGGAACTGCGCGAGAAAGTGCTGCGCTTCCGCCACGAACTCTACGACACCGATACCGGCAAGGTGGCCTCCACCTGCGAATTCACGGTCGTCTGCCTCGATCCGCAAACGCGCCGCTCGTGCCCTTTCCCGCCCGAGTGCGCCGGGCATGCGCGCGGCCTGATGCTTGAGGCGCAATGATGGCGGAAATGATCGAAACCTATCGCGGTGCCGTCTATCCCTGGCACTGCGATCACATGGATCACATGAACGTCATGTGGTACGTCGGCAAGTTCGACGAAGGCACATGGAATTTTCTCGCCATGCTCGGCATCACGCCGGGCTACCTGCGCGACAACGGCCGCGGCATGGCGGCGGTGGATCAGCGCATCGCCTACCGGCGCGAGGCGCGCGCCGGCGACACGGTGGCGGTGCGCACCGGCGTCATCGAAGTGAAAGAGAAATCAATCCGCTTCGTGCATGAGATGCGCAATGCCGTGACCGGCGAGATCTCCGCCATCACGCTGCTGACGGGCGTCTTCTTCGACGCCGTGGCGCGCAAGTCGTGCGCTTTTCCGGCGGCGCTGCTGGAACGCATGGAACAATTCAGAATTACTTACGACTTGCCCTGGCGGGATTGACGCCGCTAGGTCGACGCCGTCAAGAGACATCGCGTTGAACGCGTTGAACGGCTTGCCCGATCGAATCCGCGTCATCGAACGCGGCTGGCTTTCCGCCAACAACATCGTTTTTCACGAAGGCGCGGCGGCGACGCTGGTCGATTCCGGCTACGTCACCCACGCCAATGAAACCCTGACGCTGCTGGACACGGCGCTGGCCGGGCGGCAACTCACGCGCCTCGTCAACACCCACTCGCATTCCGACCATATCGGTGGCAACGCCGCCGTGCGCCGCGCCCACGGCTGCCGCATTCTGGTGCCCGCAGGCATGGCCCCGGCGGTGGCCGGCTGGGACGAAGACGCGCTGCTGCTCTCCCTTGCGCATCAACAAGCCGAACCCTTCGTGTTCGACGCCACCCTCGCGCCCGGCGATGAACTCGAAATGGGCGGCTTTGTCTGGCAGGCGCTCGCCGCCCCCGGCCACGACATGCACGCGCTCGCCTTCTATTGTCCGGCGGAAAAAATCCTGATTTCCGGCGACGCGCTGTGGCGGGACGGCTTCGGCGTGATGTTCGCCGAACTGCATGGCGACAAGCGCGGGCTGCCGGCGCAGCGGCGCACGCTGGAAGCATTGCGCGCGCTTGAAGTGCGCCTCGTCATCCCCGGCCACGGCGCGCCCTTCACCGATTATGATGCTGCCATGACGCGGGCCTTGCAGCGCCTCGCCGCCTTCGAGCAGAGCCCGGAGCGCATGGCGAAAAGCGCCATGAAGGCGTTGCTTACGTTCACCCTGCTGGAAAAGCGCCGCATGCCGCGCGCCGCCATCGGCGATCACTTCTCCCGCGTCGCCATCTTCCGCGACGTATCGCGGCATTTCTTCCAGCGCGAACCCGCCGTCGTCGCCGCTCAAGTCATCGCCGAACTGCTGCAAGCCGGCGTGCTGACTGAGCAGGACGGCGATATCGTCGTGCGCGCTTGAGCGGAAGGGACTAACGCTTGAATTCTCTGGGCTGTCCAGCTTTAATGGGTTAGGCCAGCCACGTATGTCCGCACTTGGGGCAAACCGTCGGGTTCCTGTCGGCGAGCAACGCAAGCAAACCGATAGGGAAGAAACAGATCGCTACGAGAATTTGCCAGAACTTACGACCACCTTGGGTGGCCATTTCGCCGCACTTCGGACAGGATAACTTGTTTGCCATAACGGTATGCCTTTTAATGGTGGTTAAACAGCGTGATGAGCCAATGCAACATAAGGAAAGAGAAGAATATGCGAGTGGTCAAGGCTACAAGCTGTTGAGCAGTGGAAAACGTAACAAAGCGAGCTAGAGCACTGAAGTGAACACCAATTTGAAATGTGACGGTTAATACGAGAGCAATGCCGCCTGGATTTGTGGAGATGGACTCCGCGATATGAAGATGGGCGATTTGGACTAACGCTAAAGTAATGTTGCAGCCGGGACACGGAATATCTACGAATCGCTCGAAAATGCAGTAATGGGGTAACTCAGTAACAAGCCTTAAGATTGACGGAAACGCGAAAGCCATTGCGATAAGCGTTGCGCTCAAGATGGCATTGAGATGAATGGCATCATGGTCAGATAACACCATGCGGCGAATGACTGAGCTGGGAATTATGCAAATATTCATGTAACGAATTGTTCAGTCGGACAGGTCGAAGTGAGTGTAGTGAACCTCAACGTCGCTTTACTTTGCCGTAATCCCGTTGTTGGATTTCCTCACTCTAAGGTTATAGCAATTGACTCGCGCGGAAACGATAGCAAGAAGCCGGGCTTTTGGCTATGCTTGACTTCCCTTTACGGCGGCGGCGTCCATGCAGCTTATTCTCATCAGCGGTTTGTCCGGTTCCGGTAAGAGCGTTGCCCTGCGCGCGCTGGAAGACGCCGGGCATTATTGCGTCGACAACCTGCCCGCCACCTTGTTGTCGCCGCTCGTGCGCGAGTTGCGCGAGGAGGGCTGCGAGCGGGTGGCGGTGGCGATTGATGTCCGCGCCGGCAGTTCCATCGCCGCCCTGCCGCAGCAGTTGCGCGATCTGCAAGCGGCAGGCGTGTCGACCTGTTTCGTGTTTCTCGACGCGCGCGACGAGACGCTGATTGCCCGGTTTTCCGAAACGCGCCGCGGCCATCCGCTGGCGAATGACAACACGACTCTGGCAGAGGCCATCGTGCGCGAGCGCGGCATGCTGGAAAACGTTGCCGGCCTCGGCAACCGCATCGACACCAGCGGCCTGACGCCCAACGCGCTGCGCGCCTGGGTGCGCGATCTGGCCCGGCCCGCCGTCTTGCCGGGGCTGACCCTGCTGTTCGAGTCTTTCGGTTACAAGCATGGCATTCCGCTCGACGCCGATCTGGTTTTCGACGCGCGCTGTTTGCCCAACCCGCATTACGATCCACGGCTGCGCCCGCTCACCGGCCGCGATCCGGAAGTGGCGCGTTTTCTCGAAGCGCAGGCCGAGGTGCGCAAGATGGCGGAAGACATCCGCCGCTTTCTCGATGAATGGCTGCCCGCCTACGTGCGCGACAACCGCAGCTATCTGACCGTCGCGCTCGGCTGCACGGGCGGCCAGCACCGCTCGGTGTATCTCGCCGAATGGCTGGTCGGCCAGTTCCGCGCCCGCGTTCAGGTGCTGGTGCGGCATCGGGCGATCACGTGAGGCGTCCCCCGGTTCTTTTGTCCGCAAGCGGAGAAGGGGCGGCTGCGTGAAATCTTTTCTGCGTTTCATGAAGCCCGGCGACTGGGTTGTGCTGCTCGGGTTTGCCCTGGCGACGGCGGCGTTGGCGCCGGTGGCGTTCATCGGCGGCGCGGCGGAAAAAGCGGTGGTGCGGCGCGATGGCGTTGTCATTGCCGAATTGCCGCTTACGCAGGCGCGGCGCATTGAAGTGCAAGGCGCGCTCGGCGTCAGCGTCATCGAGGTGCAGCCGGGCCGCGCCCGCATCGCCGCCGATCCCGGCCCGCGCCAGTATTGCGTGCGTCAGGGCTGGCTCACGCAGCCGAATGCCATCGCCATTTGCGCGCCGAGCCACATCAGCCTGTCCATCGCCGGCCGCGCCGCCAGCCATGACAGCCTCAGTTATTGACGATGAACCGCATGTCCGGTCAAAGCATTGAGCTGACGCCGACCGGCGATGACGACCGCATTGCGCGTTACGCGGCGGCGGCGATTGCGCTGTCGGTGGCAGAGGCGGCGATTCCGCTGCCGTTGCCGGGCGTCAAGCCGGGGCTGGCGAACATCATCACGCTTGTCGTGCTGGCGCGCTACGGCTGGCGTGATGCCGTCTGGGTTTCGCTGCTGCGCGTGGTGGCGGGCAGCCTGCTCATCGGCCAGTTTCTCGCGCCCGGTTTCTTCCTCAGTCTGGCCGGCGCGCTCGCCAGCCTCGCTGCGCTGGGTCTTGCCATGCACCTGCCGGCGCGCGCCTTTGGCCCGGTGAGCCAGAGCCTGATCGCCGCCTTCGCCCACATCGCCGGACAACTCATTGTGGCGCGGCTGTGGCTGGTGCCGCACGACGGCTTGTTTTATCTGACGCCGTTTTTCGCTCTCGCCGCGCTGCTGTTCGGTCTTGCCAACGGACTCGCGGCGGCGAAGTTGCTCGAAAGCGCCAAGCCGGCGTGAACATCGTTCAGGATTTTCCTGACCGGCGCCGGCAGCGGCGCCGTGTCGAGTTGTTTCAGGCTGAGCCAGACGCCCTCCGGCGCCGTCTCGCCGGCGTTGAGGTCGCACAGCAGTGGCGTGATGTCGAGGCGGAAGTGCGTGAAAGCATGGCGCACGACGGGCAGCGGCACAGCGGCGGCGTAGCGGTGCGGCAGTTTTCCTTGCGGCAGTTCCGGCAGCGACAACAGCCCGCCCCAGATGCCGTGTGGCGGGCGCTGTTCCAGCAGCACGCGGCCGCGCTGCCGCAGCACCAGCATTTTCACCGTGCGCTGCGGCACGGCGCGTTTCGCGCGCGGCGCCGGCAGCGCGGCGACGCGGTCTTCCCGCAGCGCCACGCATGCGGTCGTCACAGGACACACATTGCAGCGCGGCTGTGCGCGCGTGCACAGCGTGGCGCCGAGATCCATCAAGCCCTGCGTATAGGCGGCCAGATCGCGTGACGGCAGCAGCGATTCGGCCAGCGTCCACAAGCGCGTTTCGACCGCTTTCTGACCGGGGAAACCTTCGATGCCGAAAGCGCGCGCCAGCACGCGCTTGACATTGCCGTCGAGAATCGCGGCGCGCGCGCCGAAAGCGAATACGGCGATGGCGGAGGCGGTGGAGCGGCCGATGCCGGGCAGCGCCTCGATGTCAGTCAGGCGTTGCGGGAAATGGCCGCCATGATGCGCGACGATCAATTGCGCGGCGCGCTGCAGGTTGCGTGCCCGAGCGTAATAGCCCAGCCCGCTCCACAGCGCCATCACTTCCTCCGCCGGCGCGGCGGCCAGACTCGTCAGATCGGGAAAGCGGGCGAGAAAGCGGCGGTAGTAAGGAATGACCGTGGCGACCTGCGTTTGTTGCAGCATGATTTCCGACAGCCAGACACGGTAAGGATCCGGCTGCTGCTGCCAGGGCAGGTCGTGGCGGCCGGTGGATTTCTGCCAGCGGATGAGCGCGGTCGCAAAACCGGCGGGGCGCGTGACCGCCGGTTTCGCTGCCGCGCCTGATTTTTTGATCGACGCCGTCCTCAAAAGCGGGCGGCTTCCTGCCGGCATAAACTTTGGCCCGCCGGGGGATTTTCGTTCCAGTGTCCTTTGCAGAGCGTATGGCGCAAAGACTCCCGGCAGAGAACGCCGGAAATGCCCGACGCGCATTCGCTCGCCGCGCGCGCTTTGTAAAGCTGGTCGATGGTTGGCGGCGGCTCGGGCGGCATATTGGGCAGCGTATTGGGCGGCGTATTGGAGGCAGCCGCGTTGTCCTCGACGACCGGTTTCGCGTTCCGGGGTTTTTGCGACGCGATGGGCTGATTGGGCACGACAGCCGGTTTGGTTTGCGTTTTCGCAGCCGCCGCTTCGGGCGCGGTCTGTTGCGGGATGAGCAGCGGCTCGATCGGCGTGGAAGCCGCATCCGCCGCAGGTTGTACCGGTGCCGTTTCGGCGGGCGCGGCCGCCGGCGCGGGTTCCTGTGTGGTTTCCTCGGCGGGATTTTTGGAAAAAACAAACCAGCCGATGATGCCCGTGACCAGAATCAAACAAAGGCCGGCAATCAGCATCACCTGTTTATTTTTGCTCGCCGCCGGTGTTTCTGCTGTCGAAGCTGCGGGTTCTGCATGCGCGGCGAAGCCCGCATCCGCGGGGGATGCAACCGCAGGCTCAACCTCGACCGGCGGCGGCGCGGTATACGTCCGGGGCGCGCTTTCTTCCGCGACCAGCGGCGCCGGGGCGAAACGGTAGCCGCACTTGGGACAAAACTTCGCCTCCTGCGAGAGGCTGGCCGAACAGACCGGACATGGGCGCGCCGGTGTTTGTGGCGCTATTGCGGGCGTTTCAGGCGGCGCGGCGGCGGTTGCGGCGCTCGTTGCGCCCGAAGCGCCCGTTGTACCCGAAGCGCCCGTTGGCATGGCCTCTCCGCATTTGGAGCAGAACTTTGCCGTTTCGGGCAATCCGTTGCCGCATTTTTTGCAGAACATGGCTTTTACTCCGGTGTCAGCCGATGGCCGCAATTGCCGCAGAAGACATCATCCGGCGCGATACCTGATTGGCATTGCGGGCACACTGCGCCTTCGGGTGACGTGGGTGGCGCGGATGGTTGCGTGGACTGCTGACGGGCTTCGTCCAATTGGCGCTTGACCTGATCGGCTTTTTCCTTGGCGGCGTCAAGCGCGCCCTTGATCGAACGCTCGGCGTCTTCGGCGGACAATCCCTCCGTCGTGTTGGCGAAGATGATGCAGTTGCCGGCCAGGGCAACCAGGGCTGGAATAACTGCGGCGCAGCCGGCCAGAACGGCGCCGCCCAAAGCGGCGGCGATCATGTGACCGCTGCCCGCCCCCGCCATCATCCCCAGAGCGCCCCCCAGTCCCCCCATGCCGATGCCCTGACCGAGAATCGGCATGGAGAGGCCGGTAATAAAGCTCATGCCGAAGAACACCACGCCAAACACGATGCCGCTGACCAGACTCACGAGCAGTCCCAGCAGGAAGATTTGCACGATGATGGCAATCAGGCGCGTGCGCGCGATCGCCCACAACAGCGCGACCGTGCGCATGATGGTGTTGCCTTCCCAGATGGCCGGGCCGACCAGTCCCAGAACGAACATCATGGCGTAGAAGGTGAGGCCTGTCGCGGCGGCGCACAGAGGGAAGACCAGAACATACAGCACCGGCCCGAGGTAGGGGATCTTGCAAATCAGCAGCAGGAGCGCGACGGCAAGCGCAAGGAGAAACACGAAAATGACCATCAGGAGGAACACGCCCAGTTGGCGGTGAACCGTCGCCACCGCGAACGACAAGGCGCTCCCGATGCTTTTTTCTTCGCGGTTCCTGACCGTGGCATTCAGGATGTAACCGGCGGCCGATGCGCCGATCAGCCCCGCCAGCGCCATGACCAGAAACCCGAGAAATGTTGTTATGCCCGCCATAACGCTGTGGCCTTGGCCCATGAAGAAGCTGGCGATGAGGCCCGTGACAAAGAAAAGCAGCCCGCAGACGATAATCGTCACGAGGAGGGTTGCAAAGGCCTTGCGGTGGGTGACGGCTTGCAGCGCATCAAGCAAGCCGGCGGATTTCCTGATTTGTTCGGCGAAGTGTGACATCTGGATGCTCCTTTCCCTGGATTCCCTGGCGTGCACGATCAGAGCGCGTTGCCGTGAGTGTTGCCGTTCATTGTTTGCCGCTGTCAAAGCCGCGCTGTTAAAGCCGGGATGATACGCGGCGGATATTCGGCGAATATTTTGGCGAATTCTACCTTACATGCTCCGGGGGTGATTGCGTTATCATCCGATACCGAACGCATGGACTCCCCGGAGAAGTTTTACTATGGATCGTGTCAGCCGCTATACCCCGCCGCTTGAGGATTTGCGTTTTCTCCTCGGGCAGGTTCTCGATGTTTCCCGGCTTTTCAATTACGACGCCTACGCGCATGCGGATCAGGATCTCGCCGAGGCCGTGCTGACCGGCGCCGCCCGCTATGCCAGCGAGGCGCTGGCGCCGCTGAATGCGATTGGCGACGAGCAGGGCAGCCGTTTGGAGAACGGGCGCGTGCGCACGCCGCAGGGTTTTCCGGCGGTGTACCGCGCGCTGGCCGACGGCGGCTGGATCGGCCTCGACATGCCGGCGGAACACGGTGGACAGGCGCTGCCGCTGGTGCTGCAAGCCGCTTACGCCGAGATGATCAATGGCGCATGCGTGTCGTTCGGCATGCTGCCCTTGATGCAAAGGGCAGCCGCCCGTTTGTTGATCGCGCATGCCGGGGAGGAACTGGCCGCCGCTTTCGCGCCCCGTCTGGTGGCCGGCGACTGGGGCGCCACGATCTGCATTTCCGAACCCCAGGCCGGTTCGGATGTTGGCCGCATTTCGACGCGGGCCGCGCAGGATGCCAAGGGCGTCTGGCGCGTCACCGGCAGCAAGATTTTCATCACTTACGGCGATCAGGATTTCACGCCCCAGATTCTTCACCTGCTGCTGGCGCGGACGCCGGACGCGCCGCCGGGCACGCGCGGCCTGAGCCTGTTCGTCGTGCCGGCGCGTGTGCTTGATGCCAACGGCGAACCCGGCGCGGCGAATGGCGTCAGCGTGGCGCGCGTCGAACACAAAATGGGCTTGAAGGCGTCGCCGACCTGCGTGATGGATTTCGATAACGCGCTGGCTTATCCGGTGGGCGCCGCCGGCGCCGGCATGCGCTGCATGTTCACGATGGTCAACACCATGCGCCTCGAAGTCGCCATGCAGGGCGTCGCGATTGCCGGCGCCGCCACCGCCCGCGCCATGGAATACGCCGCCGAGCGTTGCCAGGGCGGGCCGTCCGGCCAGCCTGCCGTGCCGCTGACCTCTCATGCCGATGTCGTGCGCATGCTGTTCGAGATGCGGGCGCTGACCGAGGGCTTCCGCGCCCTCACCCTGCAAGCGGCGTATTGCCTCGACGTGGCGCGCGCGGCGGATGACGAAAAGGCGCGCGCCGAGGCGCTGGCGCTGGCCGAATGGCTGCTGCCGGTATGCAAGGCCGGCGGATCGGAAGCCGGTTTCCGCGTCGCCAATCTGGCCGTGCAGATTTTCGGCGGACACGGCTATGTCTGCGATTCCGGCGTCGAGCAATACGTGCGCGATGCCAGAGTCATGGCGATTTACGAAGGCGCGAACGGCATTCAGGCGCTCGATCTGGTGACGCGCAAGCTCGGCGCCGACGCCGCTCTCCGCTATCGCCTGTTCGCCGCTGCCGTGGGCAAGGATCTGGCTGCTGCCGCCGCCGACAACCCGCTCGCCGCTGCCCTGAAAGACGCGCTGGCCGATCTGGAAAGCGCCAGCGACTGGATGCTGGAACAACTGCGCGCCGCGCCGCGCAATGCCGAAGCGGGCGCCACCGCCTATCTGCAACTCGCGGGGCTGGTCGGCGTCGGCTGGATGTGGCTGCGCATGAGCGCCGCCGCCGGTACGCAACTCGCGGACGCGAAGCGCGCCACGGCCCGCTTCTACGGCGAGCATCTGCTGTCCGAAACCGGATCGCTGCTGCGCCGCATTCAGGCCGGCAGCGCCACGCTCGACAGTCTGACGCCGGGAGAACTGTGCCGCTATCCCGGATGAGTAAATTGCGGCAGCCCGCTTTTTGACCGGCGACAGGAGTTTCATCATGGCTCTTTTACCGAGAAGTTTTCCCACCGTCGTGCATATGCTGCAGGAAGCGGCGCGGCAGGCGGGCGATCATGAGGCGCTGGTGTCCGAGGGCGAGCGCCTGACGTATGCCGACTATCAATCCTGCGCCGCCGGTTTCGCGGAGGAATTGATCCGCCTCGGCGCCGCCGGCGAGCGCGTCGCGCTGCTGATGGGCAACTCCATTGATTTGTGCATCGCCCTGTTCGGCACGCACGCCGCGCAAGCCGTCACCGTGCCGCTCAATCCGGCCTATACCGAACGCGAGCTGCGCCAGATTCTCACTGACGCGCAGCCGCATGTGCTGCTCTACGATTCAGTCAGCGCCGCCGTTGCCGCGCCGCTCGCGGCGGAATTGAAAGTGCCGCATGTCATGCGGATCGGCGAGGCGGGGAGAAGGCTCGATGCCTGGCGCGGCAAGGGTCTGGCCCTGCCGCCGCTGCCGACGCCGGAGCAGACCGCGTGCGTGCAATATACCGGCGGCACGACGGGGCGCTCGAAAGGCGTGCAACTGAGCCATCGTTCGATGGCGATCAATGTCGCCCAGCGCGAAGCCGTGCTGCCGACGCGTACCGGCATCGAGCGCCTGCTGTGCGTGATGCCGCTGTTTCACACCTATGCCAACGCCATGTGCCTGCTCAACATGGCGGCGTGCCGGGGCACGCTGGCGCTGGTGCCGCGCTACAACGCCGAAACGCTGCTGCAATTGCTCGTCACCGAACGCATCACCATTTTCGCCGGCAGCCCGACGCTGTTTACCAGCCTGATGAATTCCGCCGAGTTCGCCAAGGCCGATTTTTCCACCTTGCATGTGTCCTATTCCGGCTCGTCGGCGCTGCCGGAGGCGCTGTTCAAGCGCTGGGAAGAAGCCACCGGCGCGCCGGTCGTCGAGGGCTACGGACAAACCGAATCCGGCCCGGTGGTTTCCTTCAATCCGCTGAGCGGAGTGCGCAAGCCCGCCTCGGTCGGTGTGCCCCTGCCGGAAACCGAAGTGCAGATCGTCGATCTGGCTTCGGGCGAAACCGTGCTGCCGGTTGGCGAGCGCGGCGAAATCAGGGTGCGCGGCCCGCAGGTGATGAACGGCTATCGCAACCTGCCCGCCGAAACCGCCGCCGCCCTGCGCGGCGGGTGGCTGTATACCGGCGACATCGGCGAGTTCGACGCCGACGGCTATCTCTATATCCGCGACCGCAAGAAAGAGATGATCAAGGTTTCCGGCTTCAACGTCTTTCCGCGCGAAGTGGAGGAAGTGCTGTATGCCCATCCGATGGTTTCGGAAGCCGCCGTCATCGGCCTGCCGGATGCGCGCAAGGGCGAAAGGGTGCTCGCCTACGCCGTGCTGCGGCGGGACGCCGCCATCGACGCGGCGGCGCTGATCGACTACTGCCGCCAGCAACTGGCCGGCTACAAGGTTCCGGGCGAGATCCGCATCGTCGACGCCCTGCCGAAAACCCGCGTCGGCAAGGCCGACAAGCTGCGCATGCGCGACATCGCGCTGGCGAACGCCTCAAACTAGACTGTCATCGGCCACCGGCGATTTGCCGGCGCGAGCGTTTCCGCCGCCACCGCCGCCACCGCTGCCCTCGCCGCGAAACAGGGCGGCGCGCATGAGGAGCATGGTGGTGACCGGCGAGGTGATGAGAAGAAAGAGGGTAATCAGCAGTTCGTGGATAACGGGCCGTCCGGCGGCGGCTGATGACGTGAGCATCGAGGCAATGAGGACGCAGCCGGCGCCCAGCGTGTTGCCCATCGTTGGCGCGTGGATGCGGGCGTAGAAGGAATCCAGACGCAGCAGGCCGAGCGAGCCGATCAGCGCCAGCAGGCCGCCGGCGATCAGCAGCAGCGCGGCGGGCAGGGCGATCCAGTCCGGCATCGCGGCGGCGCTCATGGCTCGATGACCTCGCCGCGCAGCAGGAACTTCGCCATCGCCGCCGAACCGACGAAGCCGAACAGCGCGATCAGGAGCGCGATGTCGAAATAGATCGCCGAGCCGATGCCGATGCCGAGCATCAGGATCGACAACATGCCGTTGATATACAGGGCGTCGAAGGCGAGGATGCGATCCTGCGCCGCCGGGCCGCGCATCAGACGGATCGCCGCGCACAGCATGCCGGTGGCGAAGCAAGCAAGGGCGAAATGCACCGCCCAGTCGAGAAAGGCGCTCATTCAAAAATCTCCATCAGGGGGCGTTCGTAGCGTTGCGTGATGACGCGCAGCCAGGTGGCTTCATCCTGCAGATCCAGCACGTGCAGCGTCAGCACATTCTCGCGCGGGTCGTGATGGGCGAAGACGGTGCCGGGGGTGGCGGTGATGATGATCGAGAGCGCCGCCAGTCCGTGCGGATCGCGCAGGGCGAGGGGAATTTTCAGGAAGCCGACCTTCGGCTGCTGGCGCACGGTGCCGAGGATGATCTGGCCCACCGCCAGATTCGAGCGGATAACGTCACACAAAACGTGCCAGCACAGCAGAAGCGCCGTGCCGAGGCGGCGCGGCCGCGCCGCCAGCGGGCGCAGCGTGCGCGCCAGACGGCTGACCAGCACGGCGAAGAGCAGGCCGAGCAGCCATTGATGCGGCGCCAGCGATTCATTCACCAGCAGCCACATCAGCAGCAGCAGGGCTTCCATCAGCGGGAATTTCCTTGTCATGGCGCGAGCGCCGCCGGCGCGGGCGGGATGACGGAGCGGATGTACGCGCCGGCGTCGTAGAGGGAATTCGAGGCGGCGCTGCAATATGCCAGCGTCGTTTCAGGCGCCAGCGCCATCCACTGGCAGATCAGCAGCAGCGCCGCGACCGGGCCGGCTTCCAGCCATTGCAGGCGCGGCGGCTCGCGCTCCATATCCCAGAACACGCGGATGCCGAGGCGCGAGAGCGCGATCAGGCCGGCCATGCCGGAGAGCAGCAGGGCGACGATGAACAGCCCGACGTGCGGCAGCGGCGCATTCGGCAGCGAAGCGAGCGACGCGCCCAGCAGCGCGAATTTGCCGACGAAGCCGGACAGCGGCGGCAGGCCGGTCAACAGCAGCACGCAGGCGACGAAGGCGAGGCCGAGAAAAGCCATCGCCGCCGGAATGGCGACGCCGGCCATTTCGTCCGGGTGTTCGGAATCGTGCTGCCCGGCTTCCATGCCGAACGCTTCCTGACTGATGGCCAGCATGTCGGCGCTTTGCTTGCGGTTGCGCTCCGCCATTTCGATCAGCATGAAGAACGCGCCGCCGCCGAGCACTGAACTGATCAGATAGTAGATCGCCGGCCCCGTCAGCAGCGTGCCGGTGAAGCCGAAGGATGTCAGCAGCGTGCCGGAAGAAACGATGACCAGAAACGCGGCCAGATGATCGAGCCGCTGCGCGCTGAGAACGCCCATCGTGCCCACCGCCATCGTCACCAGTCCGCAATAGAACAGCCAGGTGCCGCCGAACGGCGCCGGCGCGACGCCGCTTTCCTGCAACAGCACGCCCAGACGCAGCAACACATACACGCCGACCTTGGTCAGGATGGCGAAGATCGCGCCGACCGGCGGCGCCGCGTTGCCGTAGGCCGCCGGCAGCCAGAAATTCAGCGGCCAGGCGCCGGCCTTGACGAGAAACGCGACGCCGAGAATCGCCGCCGCGACGTGGAACAACTGGTGGTCGCTGGCGTCGAGCGCGGCCACGCGCAGCGGCAGTTCGGCCAGATTCAGCGTACCGGTGAGGCCGTAGACCAGCGCCGCCGCGATGAGGAAAAACAGCGAGGCAAGCAGATTGACCACGATGTAATGCAGCCCGGCGCGCACGCGCGAGCCGCCCGAGCCGTGCAAGACGAGGCCGTAGGAAGCGGCCAGCATCACCTCGAAAAAAACGAACAGATTGAACAGATCGCCGGTCAGAAACGTGCCGTTCAGACCCATCAACAGAAACTGGAACAGCGGCAGAAAGTGCACGCCGGCTTTTTCCCAGCGGGCGACCGAATACACCAGCGCCGCCAGGCCGAGCGTGGCGGTCAGCGCCAGCATCACCGCCGCCAGCCGGTCGACGACCAACACGATGCCGAACGGCGCCGCCCAGCCGCCGAGCGCGTAAATGCCGACCGCGCCCGGCCACGGCATCGTCAGGCGGCCATCCGCCGCCGCCAGCAACGCGAACGCGGCGGCGCATTGCAGCAGCACGGAAACGAATGACAACGCGATGCGCGGCCCGTGCCGGCTGTCGCTCGACAACAGCAACAACGCGCCGGCAAGCATCGGCGTCAGAATCGGCAGGATCGGCAGATGGTGCAGCCAGTGCGTCATGTGCGATGGGCTTTCACTATTCCTCCGGCTCCTCGCCATCAACGTGGTCGGTGCCGGAGAAGCCGCGCGAGGCGAGCAGAACGACGAGGAACAGGGCGGTGGTGGCGAAGCCGATGACGATGGCGGTCAGCACCAGCGCCTGCGGCAGCGGATCGGTGTACAGCGCCGGATTGCCGCCCAGCGCTGGCGTGATGACCGGCGGCGCGCCCAGCCGCAGGCGGCCCATGCCGAAGATGAACAGGTTGACGGCGTAGGCGAGCAGCGAGAGGCCGATGATGATCTGAAAGGTGCGCGGGCGCAGGATCAGGTAAAGGCCGGCGGCGGCCATGATGCCGACGGCCAGCGAGAAAATGAGTTCCATTGACAATGTCATTGCGCGGCTCCGCTCACGGTGCTGCTTATGGTGCTGCCCACGGTGTTACTTATGGCCGCGCCGGTTTCTGTTCTGCGGTGCAGGTTGCGCAGCGACTGGTGGGCCAGCGCCACCAGTATCAGCACCGTCGCGCCGACCACCAGCAGGTAGACGCCGATGTCGAACAGCAGCACGGTCGACAGGTGAATTTCGCCGACGAGCGGCAGGCTGCCGTGCCAGGCTTGGCTGGCGAGGAAGGGGTCGCCGCCGGGGTTGCCGGATACGGCGGCCATGATGCCGGCGGCGGCGGCGCAGAGCAGCCCGGCGGTGATCCAGTAGAGGGGATGAATGCGCAGGCGGGATTCGACCCAGACGGCGCCGCTGACGATGTATTGCAGGATGATGGCGGTGGCGAAGATCAGCCCGCCGACGAAGCCGCCGCCGGGCGCGTTGTGGCCGCGCAGCAGGAAAAACAGCGAGATCATGAGCGCCATCGGCAGCAGCAGGCGCACCAGCACGGCGGGCAGCATCAGATAGCCGGTCGGCAGACTGGCGGCGGGGTCCGGCTTCGGCGCTGCGTCGCGGATCTGCTGCGCGGGCAATGCCATGCTCTCCGGCGCCGGGCGGAAGCGGCGCAGGAGCGCGAACACCGTCAGCGCGACGATGGCCACCACGGTGATTTCGCCGAAGGTGTCGAAGCCGCGAAAGTCGACCAGAATCACGTTCACCACGTTCAGTCCGCCGCCTTGCGGCAGCGATTGCGCGACGAAGAAGGGCGCGATGCCGTCGACGGGCGGGCGGGTGAGCATGGCGTAGGTCAACGCGGCGATGCCGCCGCCGCCGGCGATGGCGATGAGGAGATCGCGCAGACGGCGCAGGCGCGCGCGCGGCGCTTCCGCCTTGCCGGCGCGGAAACGCGCATCGCGGCGCGGCAGCCAACGCAGGCCGAGCAGGATCAAGACGGCGGTGACGACTTCGACCGCAAGCTGCGTCAGCGCCAGATCGGGCGCCGAGAACCAGACGAAGGTGAGGCTCGTCGCCAGCCCCGCGCCGCCGGCGAGAATCAGCGCCGCCAGCCGGTGCAGCTTGGCTTGCCATGCCGCCGCCACCGCGCAGAGTGCGCCGACCACCCACAGCAGGGCGAAAGCCGGATCGGTTTCCGTCGGTGTTTGCGCGCCAAACAACAGCGGCCCATTATTGGTAGATGAGGCGAACGGGGTGAACGGCAGCAGGCTGCCGCCGATGACGACCAGCACGATGACCAGCAACTGTCTTTGCAGCCGCTGCGACGTCAGACGGCCGAGCAGCCATTCGGAAAGAATGCTGACGGCGTTCAGCAGCCGGTTGAAGAAGCGTTTGCCGTCGATTCTTTCGAGCAGCGGAATGCGCTCGCTGCGCCGCCCGATGCAGGGCAGGTAGAGCATGACGCCGCCCATCAGCGCGGTGAGGCTCATGTACAGCGGCAGGTTGAGGCCGTGCCAGATGGCGAGGTCATAATCCGGCGCGGCGGCGCCGAGCAGGGCGTCGGTCGCCGCGCGCAGGAAAGGGCCGACGGTCTGCGCCGGCAGCATGCCGACCAGCAGGCAGGCGGCAACGAGGAGGGCGCTCGGCAGCAGCATCCAGCGCGTCGGTTCGTGCGGCTGGTGCGGCAGATCGGCGGCGGGCGGGCCGAAGAACACCTGATGCACGAAGCGCAGCGAATAGGCCACGCTCAACATGCCGGCCAGCGTCGCCGCCACCGGCAGCAGCAGACGCTGCCACTCCGGCCGCGCCAGGAAAACGGTTTCGGCGAAAAACATTTCCTTCGACAAAAAGCCGTTCAGTAGCGGCACGCCGGCCATCGCGGCGGCAGCGACGAGCGCCAGCGTGGCGGTGATCGGCATCGCCCGGTAGAGGCCGGAGAGTCGGTTGACGTCGCGCGTGCCGGTTTCGTGATCGACAATGCCGGCGGCCATGAACAGCGACGCCTTGAAGGTGGCGTGATTGACCATGTGGAAGACGGCGGCGACCAGCGCCAGTTCGCTGTTCATGCCGAGCAGCAAGGTAATCAGGCCGAGGTGGCTGATGGTCGAATACGCCAGCACGCCCTTCATGTCGTTCTGGAACAGCGCCAGATAGCCGCCGATCAGCAAGGTGCACAAACCGGCGCCGCCGATCAGCCAGAACCACAAATCGCTGCCAGCCAGCGCCGGCCACAGGCGGGCGAGCAGAAACACGCCCGCCTTCACCATCGTCGCCGAATGCAGATAGGCCGACACCGGCGTCGGCGCCGCCATCGCGTGCGGCAGCCAGAAATGGAAAGGGAACTGCGCGCTCTTGGACAGCGCGCCGATGGCGATCAGGCCGACGATGGCCGGATACCAGGCATGCGCCTTGATCTCTTCGCTGGCGGCGAGCACCGCGTCGAGATCGTAGCTGCCGACGATGTGGCCGATCAGCAGCACGCCGCCGAGCAGCGCCAGACCGCCCATGCCGGTGACGGTGAGCGCCATGCGCGCGCCGGCGCGGGCGTCGCGGCGATGGTGCCAGTAGGCGATCAGCATGAAGGAGGCGAGGCTCGTCAGTTCCCAGAACATCGCCAACTGCAACAGGTTGCCGGAGAGCACGACGCCGAGCATGGTGCCCATGAAGGCGAGGAAGAAGGAAAAGAAGCGCGGCACCGGATCGGACGGCGACATGTAATAGCGGGCGTAAATCACCACCAGCATGCCGATCAGCGACACCAGCATGGCGAACAGCCAGGCGAAGCCGTCCATGCGCAACTGGAAATCAATACCGAGCGTCGGCAGCCAGGGCAGCGTCAGGCGCAACACGCCGTCGGTGGCAAGTTGCGGATACTGGGCGGCGGTCAGCACGGCAACCGTCAGCGCGATGATGCCCGCCAGCCAGGCTTCTGCGTTGCGCGCATGGGCGGGGAGAAGCGCCGCGCACAGGCTGCCGATGAAGGGGAGCAATACGATCGGAAGCAAAATCATGCGCCCGAGTCTAACCGACGCAGGCGCACATTGGGGCGCGAATTAGGGTGGGAATTAGGGTGGGAATTGGGGTGGGAATTTTTTTGGATTGGGGCGGGCGCGGCTAACCCCGAATCACTATTGCCGCTACGCCCTCACCGGCCGCGTGCGCGCCAGATAGTCGGCGTAGATCGCCGCGACTGCGCATGAGGCGAGGCGCGAGCGTTCGCTGTCGGCGCGGCTGGTGAGAATGATCGGCACGCGCGCGCCGAGCACGATGCCGGCTGCGCCGGCGTCGGCGAGAAACACGAGATTCTTCGCCAGCATGTTGCCGGCTTCCAGATCAGGCACCACCAGCACCTGCGCCCGTCCCGCCACCGGCGAGACGATGCCCTTGATGCGCGCCGCTTCCTCGCTGATGGCGTTGTCCATCGCCAGCGGGCCGTCGAGAATGCCGCCCTTGATCTGGCCGCGATGGGCCATCTTGCACAGGGCGGCGGCGTCCAGCGTGCCGGGGATGACGGGATTGATCTGCTCCACCGCCGACAGAATCGCCACGCGCGGTTCGCCCAGACCGAGGCCGATGTGCAGGTCGATGGCGTTGCGCACGATGTCGGCCTTGGTGGTCAGGTCGGGAAAGATGTTCACGGCGGCGTCGGTGATGAACAGCGGATAGGGGTAGCGCGGCACGTCCATGATGAAGACATGGCTGATGCGCCGGTCGGTGCGCAGCCCGGTCGCGTGCGCCACCACCTCGTGCATCAACTCGTCGGTATGCAGGCTGCCTTTCATCAACAGACTGGCGCGGCCGCCGCGCACCAGCGCCACGGCTTCCGCCGCCGAGGCGTGGCTGTGCGGCGTATCGACGATCTCCAGACCGTCGAGGTTGAAGGCGCATTTTTTCGCCGTGGCTTCGATCCGCGCGCGCGGGCCGACCAGAATCGGTTTCAGCAGGCCCAGCCGCGCCGCCTCCACCGCCGCGCCGAGCGAGGTTTCGTCGCATGGATGCGCCACGGCGCAAGTGATCGCGGGCAGGGCGCCGGCGGCGGCGACCAGCCGGGCATAGTGCTTGCGCACCGTGGCGGATGAGGGGGATGCGGCGGCGGTGTCGGATGAAGTTTTCATTGGGCAATAATCCAGTGTGCGATTTCGGGCCAGTGTTCCTTGAGCGTGCGGCTGCCCATGAACAAACCGATATGTCCGCCCGGCACGGTCTTGCTCATGATCCGCTCCCTGGGCGTACTGACGTAACGAGCGGCGCCGAGCACCTGCTCCGGCGTCGTGATGTCATCCGACTCGCCGCCCAGCAGATACAGCGGGCAGGTGATCGCCTTCAGATTGATCGCGCGGCCCAGCGCCACGAATTCGCCCTTGGCAAGGCGGTTTTCCTTGAAAAGCTGCTCGATGACACATAGATACCAGCGCCCCGGCAGGTCCAGCGGATGCTCGTACCAGCTCTTGAAGGTTTCTTCTTTCCTGATGTAGGCCGGGTCGTCGATATTCTCGTACAGGTCGATGTGATCCTTCACGTAGTGGTCGACCGGGTGCATGTTCTTCCAGTCTTGCAACATGAATTTGCCCAGCATGAGGCCGTCCCCGAGTTCCACCAGTTCCTCGTAGAATGACATCGGCGAGGCGTGCGCCATGCGCTTGATGGGGCCGTTGCCGGCGTCGGTGTCGATCGGCGCGCCGGCCAGCGTCAGCGAATGCACCTTGTCCGGAAAGCGCGCCGCGAGCATCGCCGAAGTCCAGCCGCCCTGACACAGGCCGACCAGATTCACCTTGCCGCCCAGATCGTCAATGGCGGTCAGCAGTTGCGCAAGATAGTCGTCGACGTCGAGATCCTTCATGTCGGCGCTGGCTGATTTCCAGTCGGTCAGCGCAACGTGGGAATGGCCGTTGGCAAGCAGCGTTTCGATCAGGCTTTGTCCCTTGTCGTAATCGGCGATTACCGCGGTGTGGCCGGCATAGGGCGCATTCACCAGCGTCGGGATGGACGCGCTGCCGGGTTGGCCGTAATCGCGCAGCGTCATCGTGCGCAACTCAAGCCGTGCCGTGTTCGGTGTCGCCAGCTTGGGCCGCAGTTCGGCCTTGATGCGGATTTCTTCCTCGACAAACTTGATGTTCCGTGCGTAGAACGCCTCCCCCGCTTCGGCCAGTTGCGCCGCCATCGCCACCGGCCAGAAAGCCGGCACGCAGGTCAGCGAGAAATCGGACGCTTTCGCGACGGGGTTTTTCGACGACATCCCGGATTCCTGTCAGTGGAGCGGGTGAAGGGAATCGAACCCTCGTATGCAGCTTGGGAAGCTGCCGTTCTGCCATTGAACTACACCCGCGGAGAGCGCATTCTACCTGTTAGAATTCCGGCATGGAAATCCATGTCAATGGCGAGGC
>JAITMP010000049.1 GCA_031277315.1 Zoogloeaceae bacterium
ACTCTTCAGTTCAATCCATCTCTTGCTACTCTCAAACTCAACTCATGGAATCACAGAGTCCCAACCTATTCAAGCTGGAACTACTATAACTCAGTATGAGTACTCAATCAGTTCAACCCCACGTCAGAACTCTATATAAATAAAATCCCAACAAAACCAAACAAGTACCCACACCTATCGGCTGTTTATCCGTGTTAAAGAGCAATGCTGCGGAGCAGCGAAAGCCGCGCATTATACAGATCGAACAATGCCGGTCAAGGCTTTTGCGGAATAAAATTCAGCGCGCCGGAAACACCCCGGCGGCCACGGATTTTACGAGAGGGAAACCCGCGCGAATTTGCGTTTGCCGACCTGGAGAACGACGGTCGCGCCGGGCTTGAGAACGAGTGCCCGGTCGCTCACTTTCTCGCCGTCGAGCCGCACGCCGCCTTGCTCGATCATGCGCAAGGCTTCGGATGTGCTGTCGGTCAGGCCGGCCTGCTTGAGCACTTGCGCGATGCCGGCGCCTCCGGCGCCGCAGGCAACCGTCACGTTCTCGATGTCTTGCGGAATCGCGCCCTGCCTGAAGCGCGCCTCGAAATCCGCCAAGGCATCTTCCGCCGCCTGGCGGGAATGGAAGCGTTGCACGATCTCCTGCGCAAGCAGCACTTTCACGTCGCGTGGATTCCGGCCTGCCGCCACTTCTTTCTTGAAGCCGGCGATCTCTCCGTTCGAGCGGAACGAAAGCAATTCGTAATAGCGCCACATGAGATCGTCGGAAATCGACATCAGCTTGCCGAAAATTTCTTTCGGCGGCTCATAAATGCCAATGTAGTTGCCGTAGGATTTGGACATCTTGTTGACGCCGTCCAGCCCTTCCAGAAGCGGCACGGTCAGGATGCACTGGGGCGGCTGGCCGTGGTGCTTCTGCAATTCGCGGCCGACGAGCAGATTGAATTTCTGGTCGGTGCCGCCGAGTTCGACATCGGCGCGCATCACCACGGAGTCGTAACCCTGACACAGCGGGTAGAGAAATTCGTGAATGGCGATCGGCTGATTGTTGGCGTAACGCTTGGCGAAATCATCCCGTTCCAGCATGCGCGCCACAGTGTGCATCGCCGCCAGCTTGATCATGCCCGCTGCGCCGATCGGCTCAAGCCAGGCGGAATTGAAACAAATTTCCGTCTTGTCCGGATCGAGAATCTTGAAAACCTGTTCCCGGTAAGTTTTGGCGTTGTCGAGAATCTGCTCGCGGGACAACGGCGGACGCGTGACATTCCGTCCCGTCGGATCGCCGATCATGCCGGTAAAATCGCCGATCAGGAACATCACATGATGGCCCAGTTCCTGAAAGTGCCGCAGTTTGTTGATCAACACCGTATGCCCGAGATGCAGATCGGGCGCGGTCGGATCGAATCCGGCCTTGACGCGCAGCGGACGGCCCGTTTTGAGCCGGTCGACGAGATCGGCTTCGATCAGCAATTCGTCGGCGCCGCGTTTGATGAGGGAGAGGTCTTCCTGAAGGTCTTTCATGATGGGTTACGCCAGTTTGGGCGGGAGGCGGTTTTTTGATAAACTCGTCCGGGTTTCATCCCGCACGCCTGCATGAGCAATGAAAAGATGCGAATTTTAGCCCATCTCCAAGCCGTCCGCGAAAACCGGCCCCGCCATTTCTGGGCCGGCGCCGCCGTGGCTGGCGTCTCCCTGTTCGGCATGGTCGCCGCGTTCGGCACAACTCCGGATAACATGGAAATCCGCGATTTCCAGCGCACGGTCGTTGAACCGCTTGCGCTCACGCTCGGCGCGGCGGACGCCTCGGAGAGCGGCGCGTTCGTCCGGGAAGAGCGTGTTCAGCGCGGCGACACCGTTGCCGCCCTGTTGTCCCGCCTCGGCGTGCAAGACGAGCAAGCGTTCGCCTTCCTGCGCCAGCAACCCGAAACGCAGGCGCTCTTCCGGCAATTGCGCCCCGGCAAGATCATCACCGCGCGCACCAGCGAAGCGGGCGAACTGCTTGCCCTGACCTTTCCCCTGAACGGGCAGACAGACACCGCGCTGGTGGTTGAAAAGCAAAACGGCAAGCTGCTGGCGAGTGAACAAACGCACGCGCTCTCCGCGCAGACGGCGATGAAGTCGGGCGAGATCCGCACCTCCCTTTTCGCCGCCACCGATGCCATCGGCTTGCCTGACGCCATTGCGATGCAGATGGTCGATATTTTCAGCGGCGACATTGATTTCCACCGGGATCTGCGCAAAGGCGACCGCTTCAGCGTCGTCTACGAAACACTCTTCGATCAAGGCCAGCCGGCGCGCGCCGGCCGTGTTCTGGCGGCCGAGTTCACGAACGGCGGCAAAACTTTCAGCGCCTTCTGGTTTGAAAGCGAAAACGGCCAAGGCTATTACACGGCGGAAGGCAAAAGCATCCGCAAAACCTTCCTGCGCTCACCGCTGGAATTTTCCCGCGTCACATCCGGTTTTTCCCAAGCGCGATTCCACCCGATACATCAGTCGTGGCGCGCGCACAAGGGCGTCGATTATGGCGCGCCGATCGGCACGCGCATCAAGGCAACCGGCGACGGGATCGTCGAATTCGCCGGTCAACAGAACGGCTACGGCAACTTGCTCGTCATACGCCATCAGGGTCAGGTCACGACGCACTACGGGCACCTGAACGGCTTCGCGCCCGGCATACGCAAGGGCGTCCGGGTCAGCCAGGGCGACATCATCGGCTATGTCGGCAAAACCGGCTGGGCCACCGGGCCGCATCTGCATTACGAATTCCGTACCAACGGCGTCCATCAAAATCCGCTGGCGGTCGTCCTGCCGAGCGCGCCGCCGCTGGCGGCTAACCAGATGGCGGAATTCAAAACGCAGACGGACACGCTCGCCTACCGCCTGGACCGGATTCGCGGCATGAACCTTGCGCTTCTCGACTGAATACCCTCTCGTCGCCCTCCCATATTTCCCGCAGGATGAGTCTTGCAGCAACGCCAGACATTGAAGCCGGCCTTTACATCGGCCTGATGTCCGGCACCAGCATGGACGGCGTCGACGCCGTTCTGGCTGAATTCAGCGCGCCCGTCCCGAAACTCATTGCAACGCATTACCTTCCCTATCCGCAGGGCTTGGCCGAGCGTCTGTTGGCATTGCAGATTCCGGCAGAGAACGAGCTGCATATCGCCGCCCGGCTCGGCATTGAAGTCACCCGGCTCTACGATCAGGCGATCAAGGCGCTGCTCGGGAAAACCGGCGCGGACGCGGCGGCCATTCAGGCCATCGGCTGTCACGGCCAAACGGTGCGGCACAATCCCGGCGAGGGTTATACGCTGCAACTGTGTAACCCCGCCCTGCTTGCCGAACTGAGCGGTATCGGCGTCGTGGCCGACTTCCGCAGTCGTGATATCGCAGCCGGAGGGGAAGGCGCGCCATTGGTGCCGGCGTTTCACGAAGCCGTATTCCGTTCGCCCGCAAAACACCGGGTCATACTGAATGTGGGAGGGATCGCCAACGTCACGGATCTGAATCCCCGTTCCGCCACGACCGGATTCGATACCGGGCCGGGCAATGTGCTGCTCGACGCCTGGACGCGGCTACATACCGGGCAGGCTTTCGACGCGGATGGCGCATGGGCGGCAGCAGGGCAAGTGAACCCGCGACTACTCGACGCTCTGCTCGGCCACCCCTATCTCGCGCTGACGCCGCCCAAAAGCTGTGGCCGCGAGCAATTCAATCTTGGCTGGCTCGAATCGCGTCTCAACGCGGACATAACGGCGGTAGATGTCCAGGCCACCCTGCTCGAATTCACGGCGGGTTCCGTTGCCGCCGCCATCCGGCGCTGGTGCGGCGTCCCCGACGAACTGGTCGTGTGCGGAGGCGGCGCGCACAACAAGACGCTGCTTGAGCGCCTCGGCACGCATCTGCCGCAAACGCGGGTATTCGCAAGCGATAGCCTGGGCATTGACGCCGACTGGGTGGAAGCCGCCGCTTTCGCATGGCTGGCGCGGCAGACATTGCTGGGCCTGCCCGGCAATCTACCCGCCGTCACCGGATGCAAGGGCGCGCGCGTTCTCGGGGCGATATATCCCCGATAAAAAAGGGGAATCATATATGCGATATCAGCACTCGCTAGACATTGGTGAGTGTCTGGCGTATTGAAGAACCCATTGACACGGCGGACGCTGCTCATGATGTCAGTTATGAAGCAAGGCAAGCCGCCGAAGAATTTTAAATTATAAAGGGAGAGGGCAATGGCGCTAATCAAATGCAAAGAATGCAGTAACGAAATCAGCACCGAGGCGGCGGCCTGCCCGAAGTGCGGGGGGGCCTATCGAAAACTCAAAGCTAAAGAATTTTTATTATTGGATCGCTGCGTTTGCGATCATGCTCATGGTGTTGAGAATAATAGTTTGTTTTGTCAATAGCGTTGCTGGTTGCGAATGATTAGCGAAGCTGTAAATTCACTAAATGGCTAAAAAACAAGCGGAACTAGAGGACTGGCAGAAAGAGGACGCCAAGCGCCTGAAGCTCATATTCAAAAATTCAGGATTTACACAGCTTGAATTTGGCAATGAGTTTGAGATAGGCAATCAGTCAATGGTTGGGCAATATCTGAACGGAATCAGACCGTTAAACCTAACTGTTGCCGGAAAATTTGCGAAAGGGCTTGGTTGCAAGATTGAGAAATTCAGCCCAAGACTTGCTGCTCAAATCCGAGAGCTAAGCAATTTTGTAGACATAAAGCCGCAAAGAAAGACGGCGAAGTCACGTATCTTCAAGTTCAAATGAAGCTGGAATTTGATTAGGGAGGAGGAATGACAATGAAATTTACATCCATTTCGTTTGTTTCGATTTTCATGGCGGTTATATTGCTATCTGGTTGTGATCGCATGCCAGCGCCACATCCTGACATTGCAAAATGCTGGGAGCCAGGAGTCAAGGGCAACATGGAAAAAATGTTTAAAAATGAGCTTACTGACTCAATGTTGGAGTTTGCCAAGGCTGACGCCAATGCCCGTGGAACCAAGCTCACGATGACACGCGATGAGCTATTTGAAAGAATGTCGGTTTCTCTAGACATGATTCATGCCGAATCTTCAAATCCGAATGTTGGCAGCCTTACATGCGGATCGAACATTACCGTTACATTCATGGGCGTAAATGGGAAACAGGCAAAGGCTTCAGGAGTGTCTCCGAGTTACACCATTTTTAAGGGTCAAAACGGCGATGTTCTGAACACAAATACAGCAGTGCTTACCGCCCTGCTAACGAAACTTCTTGAACCTGACAGTCAGTGAATCCATGAAAATCTGCCGTAAGGTAATCCATGGAATGGCAGAATGACCGCCAAAAGCGAGCAAAAAATTCCCCTGTTCGGCGCGCGCAAGTTCGCGCGCGGGCTGCTCGGTATTATCGAAAAACTGGAAAAGCAGATCGCCGACCTGGGGCTGCTCACCGTTTTGGAGTTGGAAAATAAGAAAAACGAACTGCAAAACGAAGTAACCGCGCTGACTGAAAAATGTGAATCCCTCCGCATACAGGCCGACAACGCCATCGCCGAAGAGCAAGCCCGGCTCAATGAAATACGCAGTCAAATCGTGGAAACAGAGGAACTGGCCTTGCTGCAAGAGGCGGGCGTGTACCGTTACCGCCACCCGCTCAATGATGCTGTCGCCTACAAGCTGAAATTGAAGCGCATTGAAGAACGCATCAAGGCGGCGGTCAAAAAGGATGGCGGAGCGGTTTCCGGATCGACAAACTGGACAGTCAATGGGTCGCAAGCGCAGGGACGCAAGATGGTAAATGAAACCAGCAAGCTGATGCTGCGCGCCTTCAATGCCGAAGCGGATAACGCGGTGCAAACCCTCAAACCCTACAAGCTGGACGCGGCCACTGACCGGCTCATCAAGGTGGCCGCGACGATAGAGCGGTTGGGAAAAACCATGAGTATCAGCATTGACTACGCTTACCTGCGCCTGCGCATCGAAGAACTGGAACTGACAGCAGACTTCCTGCAAAAAGAGGCGGAGGAAAAAGAAGTCGAACGCGCAGAAAAAGAGCGGCTGCGCGAAGAGCGTAAAGCACAGCAAGAGATGGAGCGCGAACGCGCCCGCCTTGAGAAAGAACGCCAGCACTACGAAAACGCGCTGGCCGCGCTTGCGCAAAAAGGCGACGAGGAAGGCGCGGCGCGTCTGCGCGAGCAGTTGGGAGACGTGCAGCGGGCGATTGAAGACGTGGATTACCGCGCCGCAAACATCCGCGCCGGTTACGTCTATGTGATTTCCAACATCGGCTCTTTTGGCGAAGACACGGTTAAGATCGGCATGACGCGCCGGCTTGATCCGATAGACCGTATCCGCGAGCTTTCAGACGCCTCCGTACCATTCAATTTCGACGTGCATGCACTGTTTTTCTCAAAGGATGCGGTAAGCATCGAAACCGCAATGCACCAACGCCTGGCGGATCGGCGCATCAACAAGATCAATCAGCGCCGCGAGTTTTTCCGGGCTACCCCATTGGAGGCCAAGGCGCACTTGGCCGAACTGGCGGGCGAACTGCTCCAATTCACGGATATTCCAGAAGCGCGTGAGTATCGAGAAAGCATCACGCTTCCTAGTCGATAGCGCTTGCTCCTCGAATCCTTCTTCGCCCTCGTTATCGGCATCAGCGATGGCGACACGCTAACCGTTCTGCAAGACAAGCGGCAGGTCAAAATCCGTCTGGCGGAAATAGATGTCTCCGAGAAGCGAATTAAATAACTGGCAGCACGCTAGCCAGTGCTGGTATCGCTAATAGCGCCCATAAAAAAGGGAGCGGCGAAGCGCTCCCTTTTTCAGCGAGAATCAGTCTGCTTATACGTTGAAGGAAGACCCGCAACCGCAGGTGGACGTCGCGTTCGGGTTCTTGATGACGAACTGGGAACCTTCCAGCCCCTCGGTGTAATCAATTTCCGCGCCCACCAGATATTGATAGCTCATCGGATCGATCAGCAGGGTGACGCCGTTTTTTTCCATGACGGTATCATCTTCGTTCTTCACTTCGTCGAAGGTGAATCCGTACTGGAAACCGGAACACCCGCCGCCCGTTACGAAAACGCGCAGCTTGAGTTCCGCATTGCCTTCTTCTTCAATCAATTCGCGCACCTTGTTGGCGGCGTTATCCGTGAAATTCAGCAGCGACATTTCGGTGACGGCATTCATTGGCATACTCCTGTATTGATTTACGTTTCAATAATATATGGGGGAACGCATTCGCGTCAATTGCTGGAAGCCAGTTTCAGCCCGACAGTCTTTTCCGCGCCGTCCTGATGGACGAGTTTCCCCTCGACGATTGCGCCCAGATGGATTTCCAGGTTGTTGTACTCCACATCGCCTGTGATGCGGGCGCGTGGCTGAAGTTCAAGAAATTCGCTCGAATACACCAGCCCGACGACCGTGCCGTTAATAACCAGATGAGAAACGTGGATTTCTCCCTCGATTCGGGCATGCTCGCTCAGTACCAGCGTTCCGCCGCCTTCTCCGGTCGCCCGGACATCGCCTTTCACTTCGCCGTCCACGCGCAAGCCGCCGGCGAACGTCACATTCCCCTCGATTTTTGTTCCCGCGCCGATCAGGCTGTCGATCCGGCTTTGCGGTTTGCTGGCTTTATCCTTGTTGAAAAACATGATGCTCTCCTTTCTCTCCTCTCCTCACAGGATGACTGTTTGCGAGGCCGCCGTGATGCCGCCTTGCATCAGGCGGACTTCAACACGGGTGACACGGGCCTCGACCGGAATCTCGAATGTTCCGTCGACTCTCTGGAAGTGCTTGAAACTGATGCTGAAATTCTGTTTGCCTGTCTCGCGTGGCGGCGGCAGGATCATCGTAGCACTTTTGTCGTCCTGCTGGAGTGCAATGACGAGTTGAATGCTGCCGCTGAACTCGCGGTCTTTCTTGCCGCCTTGCGTCGCGGCGAGGAACCGGTAGCGATATTGCCCCTGATCGCCCTCGGGCGCGACTTGCAAGCGGCTGATGGTCACGCCGGCTTTATCCGAAGACGCCAGACTTTCAAAAAAGGCCAGTTCTTCCTTGAGCTGGCTGTTTTCAATCTCCAGCGTCTTGATTTGCTGGATGAATTGCTGCTGCGCCGTGCGTTCGATCTGAAGATTGCTTTCGCTTGCATTGGCCAAAGCCTGCAATTTGGCGGCTTCTTTTTGTAGCGTCTCCACGCGCTCGCGCAAAGCGGCCATTTCCTGCTCTGTCTCGCGTCGGTCGAAGCCGGCGATTTTCCGGCCCGCATCGTAGATCCAGCCGGCCAGCGCGAAAGAAATCGACAGCACGGCAATCGTTGCGAGAATGCGCCAATACCAAGGGACGTGCGTGCGCACCGCCATTTTCGGCGTGGAAATGCCCAAGCGGCTGCGCAGACGCCGCAACGCTACGGCAAGACGGGAATCTGTGTAAGTCCAGCGCACTCGTCAAACCCGAACATGATGTTCATGTTCTGCACGGCCTGGCCGGCCGCGCCCTTGACCAGATTGTCGATGACGGAAAGCACCACCAGAATATCTCCTCCCTGAGGGCGATGCAGGGCTACCCTGCACACATTGGCGGCGCGCACCGAGCGCGTCTCGGGATGGCTGCCGAACGGCAGCACATCCACGAAAGGCTCCGACTTGAAGCGTGCCTCGTAGAGCGCCTGAAAATCCGCCTCGCGGTCTATGCGGGCATACAAGGTCGCATGGATGCCGCGGATGATTGGCGTCAGATGCGGCACGAATGTCAAACCCACCGGCTTGCCCGCCGCGATCGACAATTGCTGGCGGATCTCCGGCAGATGCCGGTGGCCGCCGGCGCCGTATGCCTTGAAGTTATCCGACGCTTCCGCGAACAGGGTATGCACTTCGGCCTTGCGGCCCGCCCCGGACACGCCCGACTTGGCATCGGCAATCAGGTGCGCGATGTCCACCGCGCCCGATTCGATCAAGGGCAGAAAGCCCAATTGAACCGCCGTCGGATAGCAGCCCGGATTCGCCACCAGCCGGGCGGAACGAATCTTCTCCCGGTTCACTTCGGGCAAGCCATACACGGCCTCCGCGATCAGTTCGGGCGCCGCATGCTGCATGCCATACCATTTTTCCCACTCGGCCCGGTCCTTGATCCGGAAATCCGCCGAAAGATCGACGACCTTCACTCCGGCGTCGAGCAGCGCCCTGGCCTGAGACATGGCGACGCCGTTCGGCGTGGCGAAAAACACCAGATCGCACGCTTCCAGCTTCGCCGCGCCGGGATCGACGAAATTCAGATCGACCCGCCCGCGCAGGCTAGGAAACATGTCGGCGACCGCCGTCCCCGCCTCGCCCCGCGATGTGATGGCCCGCAATTCAACCTGCGGATGCTGCCCCAGCAAACGCAGAAGCTCGACTCCCGTATAGCCGGTGCCGCCGACGATGCCTGCCTTGATCATCCACGTGTCTCCACGGTAAAAGGGTAATGTTATGCCCAAAACGGCCTGAAAAATGCGCCATTGCGGCCCGCCCAGGACTCACCAGAGCGAAAAAGCCGCCTTGCGGCGGCTTTTCCCGATGCTCGAACGAAACGATGCGATCAGCGCTTCGAGAACTGCTTGCGGCGGCGCGCCTTGTGCAAGCCGACTTTCTTGCGCTCGACCTCGCGCGCATCGCGCGTCACAAAGCCCGCCTTCGAGAGGGCCGGCTTCAAGGTCGAATCGTATTCGATCAATGCCCGGGTGATGCCGTGCCGAACGGCGCCGGCCTGTCCCGACTCGCCGCCCCCGCACACATTCACCAGAATGTCGAAAGTGCCGGTGTGCTCAGTCAGTTCCAGCGGCTGGCGCACGACCATGCGGCCCGTCTCGCGGGAGAAAAATTCATCAACCGGCTTGTCGTTCACGACAAACTTGCCGCTGCCTGTTTTCATGAACACGCGGGCCACCGCCGTCTTGCGCCGACCCGTGCCGTAGTAATAGTTCACAGCCATACTTTAAATCTCCAGCGATTTGGGTTGCTGGGCGACATGCGGATGATCAACGCCAGCATAAACCTTCAATTTTTTGATCATGGCATAGCCAAGCGGCCCTTTCGGCAGCATCCCCTTGACGGCCTTCTCCAGTACGCGCGCGGGCGCGCGCTGTTGCAGCTTGGTGAATGTGTCTTCGTAAATTCCGCCCGGATAGCCGGAATGACGATAGTAGACTTTCTGATCGGCTTTCTCCCCGGTCACGCGCAGCTTCTCCACGTTTACCACGACGATGTAATCGCCGGTATCCACGTGCGGCGTGTATTCAGGCTTGTGCTTCCCGCGCAAGCGGCGCGCGACTTCCGTGGCCAGACGGCCCAGAACCTTGTCCGTCGCGTCGACGACGAACCAATCGTGCTTGACTTCATGCGGTTTGGCGGAAAATGTTCTCATGAGATTCCCTCTGCGACCCTGACTGCGTAAGGCGGAAAGCCGCGCATTGTATTGCAGCCGGAACCGGATTGTCAAACTGCAGCCGGGCCGGGAGCAGGCAAAAACAGGTAAAAAAAAGCGCGATCAGGGGTGATCGCGCTAAATCCACACCAAAGGAGGAGGGTGGAGGAGACAAAACCTTGAACGTTCAAGAAACGTTCCAACTGGCTTCACTATAGCAAAAAAATTTGTGCGTTGCAAGATATTTTTGGAATATTTTATTTTTAAAGATACGCCGGCATCTATCTCTATAATAAAACCTAATTATATGTATTTGTTTAAGTTTATTTGGCAGAATGGGTTATTTTAACCATCAAAGACATTGAATGACATTGATCAAGATTACTATTTAATATATTTATTACCGCATCGCACAAATAGTATCCATAAGGGTGTCCACATAAGGTTACTGATTCTACAGAGAAAATTTTAGCAACTGTTCGGTTACAATCATTCTTAAGTGTCTAATCAGGAAAGCGCGGGGAAACATGGAATGCAGGGTTCAGTGGCTTGGGGAAAGCGGCATGGCGTTCGCCGCGCATACCGGCAGCGGCCATATCGCGGTCATGGACGGCGCGCCGGAAGGGGGCGGGCACAATCTGGCGCCAAGGCCGATGGAACTGGTTCTGGCCGGGGCCGGCGGCTGCACGGCGTATGACGTGGTGATGATCCTGAAAAAAGGCCGTCAGGATATTTCCGGCTGCGAGGTTGCGCTGAAGGCGGAGCGCGCTGAAAGCGATCCGAAGGTATTTACGCGGATCCACTTCCATTTCATCGTCAAGGGCAGGAACTTGAAGGCGGACGCGGTGGCGCGGGCGATTGCCCTTTCAGCCGAAAAATATTGCTCCGCCTCGATCATGCTCGGCAAGACGGCGGCGATCACCCACGATTGGGAAATCGTCGAGGCGTAATCAAACGTCGGAATCGACAGCCTATTTGGCGTCCGGATGGCCGCCGCGCTTGAGCGCATCCACGCCTTCTTCGCCCTTCAGGATGGGAATGTCGCCCGGACAGAAATATTCCCTGAACAGCACGGCCTGATAGCTGCCCCGGACAATCGGCTGCCAGGACGAAACCCGCGCATTGCCCCATGTCATGTCACCGCGCCCGAACGCATACGCCTTGCGCGTCATCGCGTCGCAGCGGATGCCTTCATACGTTACATTCGTCGCGCCGCCGCTGGTTTTGATGACGATCACGTAGCGGATGACGCCGTCCTTGCCGACGTTGAGCGTCGCGGCGTCGATATAGTGGCGGTTGCGCGCTGCGGGGCCGACATCAAACTCAATTAATGTCTGCTCGTTTGGATAGGCCGGCGGCGTGACTTCCTCCTGCTCGGCCCACTGCTTGTCTTCCTCGTAATACTCGCCGTATTTTTTCTCGCCGAACATGTCCTGCCCCGCCGCTCCCCCGGCGAGCAGAAGAAATCCGGCGGCGATCGGGAAAACCCTGTTGGCGCGGCGGCGCACTACATGCGCTCCCCGGACCATCGCGGTTGCCGGTCGGCGGGATGACGGAAGACGAAGCGGGACAATTCGAGCAGCGCCTGTTGATAGACCCCGCGCTTGAACTCGATGACAGCGTCCAGCGGCACCCAGTACTCGCTCCAGCGCCAGGCATCGAATTCGGGATGGTCGCTGGCGCGCAGGGAAACGTCGGAATCCCGCCCGGTCAGGCGCAGCATGAACCAGATCTGCTTCTGGCCGCGATAGGTGTTGCGCCATTCGCGCCGAATCCACTGCTTCGGCACGTCATAGCGCAACCAGTCGCGTGTGCGCCCGAGCACCCTGACATGATCCTGCTTGAGGCCGATTTCTTCTTCCAGCTCGCGATACATGGCTTGCTCGGGCGATTCGCCGTGCTTGATGCCGCCCTGAGGGAACTGCCAGGAATGCTCACGTATGCGCTTGCCCCAGAATACCTCGCTCCTGCCGTTGACCAGGATGATGCCGACGTTAGGGCGATAGCCTTCACGATCGAGCATGGTTGCTATCCATGTAAAGATTGTCTGGGCCGTATTCTTCCACAATTCACCCGTGGATGAAAGCCGGCGGGATGTTCGATGAATGTTCGATATAAGCCCGGCGCACTACGGTAAAATCCTGTTTTTTTTAAATCAATTGCCATCATGCGCGCCTCGCGATTCTTTCTTGCCACCTTGAAGGAGGCGCCCTCCGATGCGGAAATCGTCAGCCATCGCCTGATGCTGCGCGCAGGCTTGATCAAGCGGCTGGCCGGGGGCATTTACACCTGGATGCCGCTGGGGCTGCGCGTTCTGCGCAAAGTGGAAAACATCATCCGGGACGAGATGAACTGCGCCGGCGCCATCGAATTGCACATGCCCGCCGTCGTGCCGGCGGAGTTGTGGCAGGAAACCGGGCGCTGGGACATGTACGGCCCCGAACTCCTGCGCCTGAAAGACCGGCATCAGCGCGATTTCGTCATCGGGCCGACGCACGAGGAAGTGATTACCGATGTCGTCCGGCGCGAGGTGAAAAGCTACCGCCAGTTGCCGCTGCATCTTTATCAGATCCAGACCAAGTTCCGCGACGAGATTCGTCCCCGCTTCGGCGTCATGCGCGGGCGCGAGTTCCTCATGAAGGATGGCTATTCCTTTCACGCCAGTTATGAGGATTTGCAGCGCGAGTACCGGAACATGCACGATGCCTACACGCGCATGTTCACGCGCCTGGGGCTGGGTTTCCGCGCCGTGGCGGCGGACACCGGCTCCATCGGCGGCACGGGTTCGCATGAATTCCACGTGCTGGCCGACTCCGGCGAGGACGCCATCGCCTTCTGCCCGGATTCGGACTACGCTGCCAACGTCGAACTGGCTGAGGCGCTGGCGCCGACCGGCTCGCGCGGCGATCCGGCGGGAGAGATGAAAAAAGTGCCGACGCCCGGCGCGATCCGCTGCGAAGACGTGGCGGCATTGCTCGGACTGCCGGTGACGCAGACCGTCAAGGCGATTGCCGTCATGCACGATGAGCAGTTTGTCCTGCTGTTGATCCGCGGCGACCATACGCTGAACGAGATCAAGGCCAGCAAGCTGCCTTTCCTCAACCCCTTCCGCTTCGCCAGCGACGAGGAAGTCGAACGTCATCTGGGATGCGGCCCCGGCTACATCGGCCCGGTCGGCATCGGCGACAAGATCACCGTCGTCGCCGACCGGACAGTGGCGCGGATGAGCGATTTCGTCTGCGGCGCCAACGCGGCCGGCTTTCACCTGACCGGCGTGAACTGGGGACGGGATCTGCCCGAGCCGGCGCACGTGTTCGACATCCGCAATGTCGTCGAAGGCGACCCCAGCCCGGACGGCAAAGGGCCGCTGTCCATCTGCCGCGGCATCGAAGTCGGGCATGTCTTTCAACTGCGCACCAAGTATTCGGAAGCGATGAAGGCGACATTCCTCGACGAGTCGGGGCAGCCGCGCGTGATGGAAATGGGGTGTTACGGCATTGGCGTCACCCGCATCGTCGGCGCGGCGATCGAACAGAATCACGACGAGCGGGGCATCATTTTCCCGCGCGCCATCGCGCCTTTCGAGCTGGCCATCGCCCCCGTCGGCTATCGCAAAAACCAGCCGGTGCGGGACGCCGCCGACGCGCTCTACGCCCAGCTCGCCGCCGCCGGCGTCGACGTGCTGCTGGATGACCGTGACGAGCGTCCGGGCGTGATGTTCGCCGATCTGGAACTGATCGGCATCCCGCACCGGATTACCGTCGGGGAGCGCGGCCTCAAGGAAGGCGTGGTCGAATATCAGGCGCGTTGCGATGCCGCCGCCATCAAAGTGCCGCTGGCCGACATCGGCGCATTCATGCGGGAACGCCTGAGCGCGTGAAGCGGGGCCTCGCATTCCTGCTGACCGCAATCATCGGCGCCGCGTGCGCCGGCTCCGCCTTCGCCGGCGCGCAGCAATACGAGCCGCTGGCGGCCAGCGTTCAGGCCGCGCTGCACGCCGCAGTGTCCGACCGCCGCCCGCCCGCCAGTTCCTTTGACACCTCGATGGAAGCCGTTCAGTGGCTCGGAGACATGTCGCAGCGCCTCGCCAAGCGCATGCCCGGTCAGGTAGCCCGCCTCGAATTTCTGCGCACGGTGCATTACGAGGCCAAACGCGCCGGCCTCGATCCGCAATTGGTTCTGGGGCTGATTCAGGTTGAGAGCGGCTTCAAGAAATACGCCGTCTCGGCGGCGGGCGCGCGCGGCTACATGCAGGTGATGCCGTTCTGGGTCAAGCTGATCGGCGGCAAAAACGACAATCTGTTCCATCTGCGCATGAATCTGCGCTACGGCTGCACGATCTTGAAACACTATCTGGATATCGAGAAGGGCGATCTGTTCCGTGCGCTGGGCCGCTACAACGGCAGCCTGGGCCGGCGGGAGTATCCGAATGCCGTGCGGGCGGCCTGGGAAAAGCAGTGGCAGTACACGCCGCCGCCGGCGACGCCATCGCCCTGAACGCCGTCAGCGCATGCCCGGCAGCAGGCCTTTCATGCCGCGCATCATTTTTTGCAGCCCGCCCTTGGAAAACTGCTTCATCATTTTCTGGGTCTGCTCGAACTGATTCAGCAGCCGGTTGACCTCCTGCACCTGCACGCCGGCGCCGGCGGCAATGCGCCGCTTGCGCGAAGCCTTGATGAGTTCCGGCTTGGCGCGCTCTGTCGGCGTCATGGCGTTGATGATGCCCTCCAGACGACGCACCGTCTTGTCCTCGATCTGCGAACCGGCCTGCTGGGCCGCTTGGGCGAACTGGGCCGGCAGCTTGTCGATCAGGCCGGACAAGCCGCCCATCTTGCGCATCTGCCCGATCTGCTCCTTGAAGTCATTCAGATCAAAACCCTTGCCGGTTTTGAGCTTGTGGGCGAATTCCTTCGCTTTTTCCTCATCGACGCCGCGCTGCGCTTCCTCGATCAGCCCGAGGACATCGCCCATTCCGAGAATGCGCGAAGCCATCCGCTCGGGATGAAATTCCTCAAGGCCGCTCAGTTTTTCGCCGACGCCGGCGAACTTGAGCGGCTTGCCGGTGATCTGGCGGACGGACAGCGCCGCCCCCCCGCGCGCGTCGCCGTCGAGCTTGGTCAGGATCACCCCGGTCAGCGGCAGCGCCTCGTTGAAGGCGCGCGCGGTATTCACCGCGTCCTGCCCCAGCATGGCATCAACCACGAAAAGGGTTTCAGCCGGCTTCAGGGCCGCGTGCAGGGCGGCGATCTCCTTCATCATCGCGTCGTCGATGGCGAGCCGGCCGGCGGTATCGAACAGCACCACGTCGTAATAGTGCTTCCTGGCGAAATCGAGGGCGGCGGCGGCAATCGCAACCGGCTGGTCGTTTGCCTGCGTGGGGAAAAAATCAATGCCGGCCTGTTCAGCGACGCGCCGCAACTGCTCGATGGCCGCCGGCCGGTAAACGTCGGCGCTTACCGCCAGCACCTTTTTCTTCATGCGCTCGCGCAGCAGCTTGCCGAGCTTGCCGGTGGTGGTGGTCTTGCCGGCGCCTTGCAGACCGGCCATAAGCACGACCGCCGGCGGCTGAACGGCGAGATTGAGGCCGCTGTGAGCGCCGCCCATCAACGCCGCCAGTTCCCGATGCACGACGCCGACCAGCGCCTGGCCGGGCGTCAGGCTGCCAACGACTTCCTGGCCGATCGCCTTTTCCTTGATGCGGGCGACGAGGTCTTTCACCACCGGCAGCGCGACATCGGCTTCCAGCAAGGCCATTCGCACTTCGCGCAAGGCGTCGGCGATATTGTCTTCCGTCAGACGGGCGTGTCCGCGCAGCGTCTTCACGACGCGGGAAAGGCGTTGAGTCAGATTGTCCAGCATGATGTTCCGATTGCCCCGGGAAGCAGGTAGACTTGCGCGCATGCAAGCGATTTCGCCGCCGATTCTACCGTATCTGCTTACCGCCTCGCTGTATGCCTTTCTGGGCCTGCATTTCTGGCGCACGCGCTGGCCCCGGACGGCGGCCGGCGCGCCGGAAGGCATCCGCGTCTGGGAAAGGGCGGCGCTGGCGCTCGCCCTGTTATTGCACGGCTCCGTTCTTTACGGAGAACTGTTCGGGGGCGGGATGATGCGTTTCGGCTTCTCGGTGGCGCTCTCCCTCATGCTCTGGCTGGCGGTGTTGATTTACTGGGTGGAGAGTTTTCACGCCCGTCTGGAAGGGTTGCAGCCGCTGGCTTTGCCGCTGGCCGGCGTCTGCGTCCTCCTGCCGATCCTGTTTCCGGGCCAGCACCTGCTGACCAATGTCGACTCGACGATTTTCCGCGTGCACTTTTTCATCGCCATGGCGGCTTACAGCCTGTTCACGCTGGCCGCCCTCCACGCCATCATCATGGCGGTGGCGGAGCGGCGCTTGCATCGCGGCGAACTGACGCGCCCGCTGACACGGCTTCCCCCGTTGCTGACCATGGAATCGCTGCTGTTCCGCCTCATCACCATCGCCTTCATCCTGCTCACCTTGACGCTGATCTCCGGCATCGCCTTCTCCGAAACCCTGTTCGGCAAGGCGCTGGAGTTCAATCATAAAACGCTCCTTTCGATTCTCTCCTGGCTGATCTTCGCCGCCTTGCTGGTCGGACGTTATGTCTGGGGATGGCGCGGGCGCAAAGCCGTGCACTGGACATTGACCGGCTTCGTCGTGCTCCTCCTCGCCTACGTCGGCAGCCGGTTCGTTCTGGAAGTGGTGCTGGGGCGGGCCGGCTGACTTCTTCCGTTTCATCGGCACTGTCGTTTTTGAATTCAGGAAGCAATTCAATAATCGCTTCCAAGCGTCTGATCGTCTTTACAAATCTCCTTGAGATGGGCATCATGCCCGAGATATTCAATAGAAATTTCCGGTCAGGCAACACATGGCGGCATCGCTCAAGACAAAGACCTTTAGCGGCTTGGCGCAAGCGCTGATTCAGCAAGGCCGCCTCCAGGAAGCGGAGGTGGAGGCTTTATCCGCACAAGGAGCGCAGAGCGGGCGCAGCTTCATCGAGCAACTGTTGGCGAGCGGTCGCCTGAAAGCCAGGGACATCGCCCTGTTCGTCGCCGAAACCTTCGGCTATCCGCTGCTCGATCTGGGCGCGTTCAACGAAACCGAGGCGCCGCGGAACCTCATTGATCCGAAGGTGATGCAGAATCACCAGGTCATCCCCTTGATCAAGCGCGGCAACCGGATCGCCGTCGCCCTCGTCGACCCGACCAACACGCACGCCCTCGATGAAATTCGCTTCCAGACCGGCATGGCTGTCGATCCGGTGGTGGTGGAAGCCGACAAGCTGGCGCCCATCGTTGAGCGTTTTTCGCAATCGGTTGAATCGAGGCTCGATGAATTTTCCGGCGGCGACCTCGATATCGAACTCACCGATGTCAATGAGGAGGCCGCCAGCGCGGACGCCGGATCAACTGAAGTCGACGATGCGCCCATCGTCCGCTTCATTCAAAAAGTCCTCGTCGACGCAATTGGCGAAGGGGCCTCCGACGTTCATTTCGAGCCGTATGAAAAACATTACCGGGTGCGTTTCCGCACTGACGGCGTGTTGCGCGAAATCACCCAGCCGCCGCTGGCCGTCAAGGAAAAGATCGCTTCCCGGATCAAGGTCATGTCCCGGCTCGATATTTCTGAAAAACGCATCCCGCAGGACGGCCGGATAAAGCTGATATTGTCGAAGGCGCGGGCGATCGACTTTCGCGTCAGCACGCTGCCGACGCTGTACGGCGAAAAAATCGTCATGCGGATCCTTGATGCGTCGAGCGCCATGCTCGGCATCGATGTGCTCGGCTATGAGCCGGAACAGCGCGATGCGCTGGTCAACGCCATCGGGCGCCCCTACGGCATGATCCTCGTCACCGGGCCGACGGGCAGCGGCAAAACCGTTTCGCTGTACGCCTGCCTGAATCTGCTCAACAAGCCGGACATCAATATCTCGACGGTGGAAGATCCGGCCGAAATCAGCCTGCCCGGCATCAACCAGGTCAACGTCAATGAGAAAGCGGGGCTGAATTTCGCCGTCGCGCTGAGAGCCTTTCTGCGCCAGGACCCGGACATCATCATGGTTGGCGAGATCCGCGATCTGGAAACCGCCGAGATCGCCGTCAAGGCGGCGCAAACCGGCCACTTGGTCTTGTCCACCCTCCACACCAACGACGCCCCGACCACGCTGGAGCGGCTCAAGAACATGGGCGTCGCCCCGTTCAACATCGCCTCCAGCGTCATGATGATCACGGCACAGCGCCTCGCGCGCCGCCTGTGTTCCTGCAAAAAACCGGTCTCGATTCCAAAGGAAGCCCTGCTTGAAGCCGGCTTCCAGGAGAGCGAAATCGACGGCAGTTGGCAACTGTACGGGCCGAACGGCTGCGAGAAATGCAAGGACAGCGGTTACAAGGGGCGCGTCGGCATCTATCAGGTGATGCCGGTTTCGGAAACAATCCAGAACATCATCATGACCAACGGCAACTCGACCGACATCGCCGCGCAGGCGCAGCGGGAAGGCGTCAAGGATCTGCGGCAGTCGGGGCTGCTGAAAGTCAAGCAAGGGCTGACTTCGCTCGAAGAAGTGCTCGCAACAACGAACGAATAAGGAAAAATAGATGGCTACCATGACGAAAACAGCCGCCCGAGGCGCCAGCGTCAAGGAGCACATCTTCACTTGGGAAGGCAAGGACAAGGCTGGCAAGCTGGTGCGGGGCGAGATGCGCGCGGGTGGAGAGGCGATGGTTAACGCCACCCTGCGCCGCCAGGGCATTCTCGTCACCAAGATCAAGAAACGGGACTTCAAGCGCGGTGGACGGATCACCGAGAAGGACATCACGTTGTTTACCCGCCAGCTTTCCACCATGATCAAGGCCGGGGTGCCGCTGTTGCAGGCCTTCGACATTGTGGCCAAAGGCGCTTCCAACCGGTCTGTCGGGAAACTGCTGATGGACGTCAGGGCCGACGTGGAAACCGGCTCCTCGCTAAATCAGGCGTTTCGCAAGCATCCGCTGTACTTTGATGCCCTGTTCTGCAACCTGGTCGCCGCCGGAGAAGCCGCCGGCATTCTGGATTCAGTTCTGGACCGCCTGGCGACCTACAAGGAAAAAATCCTCGCCATCAGGAGCAAGATCAAGTCGGCGCTGTTTTATCCGATCGCGGTGGTCGTCGTCGCTGTCATCGTCATCACGATCATCATGCTTTTTGTTGTTCCGGCATTCAAGCAAGTTTTCAGCGGCGCCGGTGCAAGCTTGCCCGCGCCGACCCTGATCCTTGTTGCCATGTCCGACTTCATGGTCGACTACTGGTACTTGATTTTCGGCATTCTCGGCGGCGTGGTCTACGGTTTTTTTTTCATGTGGCGGCGCTCGGAGAAAATGCAGATGGTGATGGATCGGCTGGTGCTCGGCCTGCCGATTTTCGGCAACCTCATCCGCAAGGCGGTCATGGCGCGCTGGACGCGCACCTTGTCGACCATGTTCTCCGCCGGCGTGCCGCTGGTCGAATCCCTGGATTCGGTCGGCGGCGCCTCGGGCAATTACGTCTATCGGGCCGCCACAAAGCAAATCCAGTCCGAAGTCAGCACCGGCACCAGCCTGACCGTCGCCATGCAGAACGCCAACGTCTTCCCCAATATGGTCACCCAGATGGCGGCGATCGGCGAGGAATCCGGTCAGCTCGATACCATGTTGAGTAAAGTCGCCGATTTTTTCGAAGCGGAAGTGGATGACGCAGTCGGCGCCTTGTCGAGCCTGCTGGAACCGCTCATCATGGTGGTGCTGGGCGTGCTGATCGGCGGCATGCTGGTCGCCTTGTACCTGCCGATCTTCAAGCTGGGTGACGTCGTCGGATAGCGCCGGCCCCATGAGTCTCCTGCCGGATCCGCTCATCAGCATCGGCGCGGCCTTGCTGTTGGGACTGCTGGTCGGCAGTTTTCTGAATGTCGTCATCCACCGGCTGCCAAAGATCATGGAGCGCGGCTGGCTGGCCGAATGCGCGCAATTGCGCGGCGAGCCGCTGCCGGAAACCGAAAAGCTGACCCTGGCTTCTCCGCGCTCGCGCTGCCCGCACTGCGCCCATGCGATTTCCGCTCTGGAAAATATTCCCGTCCTCAGCTATCTGTTTTTGAAAGGGCGTTGCCGCGCCTGCAAAGCGCCCATCGGTCTGCGCTATCCGCTTGTGGAAGCCCTGTCCGGTTTGCTGTCGGGATACGCAGTCTGGCGCTTCGGCATCAACTGGGCGGGACTCGGCGCCTTGTTCTTCATCTGGAGCATGATCGCCCTCGCTTTCATCGACTTCGATACCCAGTTGTTGCCGGACGGCCTCACCCTGCCTTTGCTCTGGGGCGGACTTCTTCTCAACCTGAACGGCGCGTTTACCGACATCGGCAGCGCCGTCATCGGCGCCGCCGCCGGTTACCTGTCCTTGTGGTCCGTGTACTGGGCCTTCAAGCTCGCCACCGGGAAGGAGGGCATGGGCTACGGCGATTTCAAGCTGCTGGCCGCCATCGGCGCCTGGTTCGGATGGCAAATGCTGCCGCTGACGATTCTTGCCTCCTCCGCGGTCGGAGCCGTCATCGGCATCGCGCTCATCGTCTTCGCCCGGCACGGGCGCAATGTGCCGATTCCCTTCGGCCCCTATCTGGCGGCAGCCGGCATGATCGCCCTGTTCTGGGGCAAGCCGCTGACCGAGCGGTATCTCGGCCTTTTCTAGCGCCAGCCGGCGCTAACGCCCGCGATCCGGCTTGCCGGGCTTTGAACGCAGGCGCTTCAAAGCTATAATTTTACGTTTTATCGGAGACTGTCATGCCGATCTATGAATATCGCTGCGGCACTTGCGGATTCCAGAAGGAATACCTGCAAAAACTCAACGACGCCCCTCTGAAAACCTGCCCGGAGTGCGGCAACGAATCCTTCAGCAAGATGCTCACCGCCGCCGGCTTCCAGTTGAAGGGCGGCGGCTGGTACGCCACCGATTTCAAGGGCTGTCCGGCCAAACCGGAATCGAAACAGGATAGCGGCCCTCCCGCGCAAGGCTGCGGCGGCTGCGCCTGCGCCGGCAACGGATGAAAAAATATTTCATCACCGGCCTGCTGATCTGGGTGCCCCTGGCGATCACCGTCTGGGTGCTGGCGCTGATTGTCAGGACGATGGATCAGACCCTGCTGCTGCTGCCTGAGGCGTTCCACCCGGAACGCCTGCTCGGCATCTACATTCCGGGCATCGGGGTCATCGCCACGCTGCTGGTGGTGTTCCTCACCGGGCTGGTCACCACCAATATCATCGGCCAGCGCCTGCTGATTTTCTGGGAGGGCGTGCTGTCGCACATCCCGGTGGTGAAGTCGGTTTACTACAGCGTCAAGCAAGTTTCCGACACCTTGTTCTCATCCAACGGCCAGGCCTTCCGCAAGGCGCTGCTGGTGCAATATCCGCGCGAAGGCATCTGGACCATCGCCTTCCAGACCGGCCAGCCGGGCGGAGATGTGCTCAATCACCTGCCGGACGAATACGTCAGCGTGTACGTGCCGACCACGCCCAACCCGACTTCGGGCTTCTTCCTCATGCTGCCGCGCAAGGACATCATCGAACTCGACATGAGCGTCGACGCGGCGCTCAAGTACATCATCTCGATGGGCGTCGTCGCGCCGTCGGCGCGCCTTCCCGCCGAGGCGAGGCCGCAGCATCAATGAACAACTCGCCGCCAGGCGGCTTTCTCCGGGTAACCTGAAATGCGTACTCATTACTGCGGCCTCGTGAATGCCGCGCACCTCGACCATACCGTCACCCTCTGCGGCTGGGCGCACCGCCGGCGCGACCACGGCGGCGTCATTTTTATCGACCTGCGCGACCGCGAAGGCCTGGTGCAGATCGTCTGCGATCCCGACCGCAAGGACACCTTCGCCAACGCCGAGCGCATCCGCAACGAATATGTGCTGAAGATCACCGGCCTCGTGCGGCGGCGGCCGACCGGCACGGCCAATCCGAATCTCACCAGCGGCGAAATCGAGGTGCTGGCGCAGGACATCGAGATCCTCAACCCGTCGGCGACGCCGCCGTTCCAGCTCGACGAGGAGAATCTGTCCGAGACCGTGCGCCTGACGCATCGCGTGCTCGATCTGCGCCGTCCGCAGATGCAGAAAAACATTCTGCTGCGCTACAAGGCGGCGATGGCTTTCCGCCGTTTTCTGGACGCGCAGGGCTTCATCGACATCGAGACGCCGATGCTGACCAAGTCGACGCCCGAAGGCGCGCGCGACTATCTGGTGCCTTCGCGCGTGCAGGCCGGCCAGTTCTTCGCCCTGCCGCAATCGCCGCAATTGTTCAAGCAGATGCTGATGGTCGCCGGCTTCGATCGCTATTACCAGATCACCAAATGCTTCCGCGACGAGGATCTGCGCGCCGACCGGCAGCCGGAATTCACCCAGGTCGATATCGAAACCTCCTTCCTCACCGAGGCTGGCATCACGGCGATCATGGAAGAATTGATCCGCTACGTTTTCAAGGAATCGCTCGGCGTCGATCTGCCCAACCCTTTCCCGCGCCTGAGCTACGCCGAGGCGATGGCCCGCTACGGCTCGGACAAGCCCGACTTGCGCGTCAAGCTGGCGTTCACCGAACTGACCGATCTCATGAAGACGGTCGACTTCAAGGTCTTCCGCGCCGCCGCCGAATTGGCCGACGGGCGCGTGGCGGCCCTGCGCGTTCCGGGCGGCGGCAGCTTTACGCGCAAGGAGATCGACGATTACACCGCCTTCGTCGCCATCTACGGCGCCAAGGGCTTGGCCTACATGAAGGTGAACGACAAAGCGAAAGGCGTTGACGGCCTGCAATCGCCGATTCTGAAATTCCTGCCGGCGGATGTCGTCGCGGAAATTCTCGCCCGCACTGGCGCTGAGGACGGCGATCTGGTGTTCTTCGGCGCCGACCGCGCCAAGATCGTCAACGACGCGCTGGGCGCTTTGCGCGTCAAGATCGGCCACGAAAAAGGCGGCGCCGGCGGTTATCTGGAAACCGGTTGGCAGCCGCTGTGGGTGGTCGACTTTCCGATGTTTGAATACGACGAGGAAGCAAAACGCTGGGTGGCGCTGCACCATCCGTTCACCTCGCCGAAAGACGGCCACGAAGCCTTCCTCGACACCGACCCCGGCCGCTGTCTGGCGAAAGCCTACGACCTGGCCCTCAACGGCTGGGAAATCGGCGGCGGCTCGGTGCGTATCCATCGCGAGGAAATTCAGTCGAAAGTGTTCCGGGCGCTGGCCATCGGCGCCGAGGAAGCCGAACAGAAATTCGGCTTTCTGCTCGATGCCCTCAAATACGGCGCGCCGCCGCACGGCGGCCTGGCTTTCGGTCTCGACCGCATCGTCACCATGATGAGCGGCGCCGAGTCGATCCGCGATGTCATCGCCTTCCCGAAGACCCAGCGCGCCCAGTGCCTGCTCACCAACGCGCCCAGCCCGGTCGACGAGAAGCAATTGCGCGAACTGCACATCCGCCTGCGTCAGACCGACGCCGCGAAGCCTGCCGCCGGCTGAACATCGGGGCGGCATGCTGCTGCGTCTTTGTCTGCTGCTGCTGGCGTTTCTTTCCGCGCTGCCGGCAGCGGCGCGGGAAACCGGCCCGGATGCGTACTTCCCGGCGATTCAAGCCGCCGCCCTGCCCGCCGAAGCCCGGCAAACGCTAACGCTCATCCAGCAAGGCGGCCCTTTCCCGTATTACAAGGACGGCGCCGTTTTCGGCAATTATGAAAAGCGGCTGCCCATCCGTCCGCGCGGCCATTACCGCGAATACACCGTGCCGACGCCGGGGATTCGCGGCCGCGGCGCCCGGCGCATTGTCGCCGGACGGGGCGAAGCCGGCGACGTTCGCGCCTCCGGTGAATACTATTACACTGACGATCACTACCGCAGCTTCCGAAAAATACGCCCATGAGCCGCCGGTCTTACGCCCCCCTCCTGCGCCAGGCTTCCCGCAGCGGCGTTTATCGCGCCCCCCGGCGCGGCGCGGCGAGCCTGATCGCCGACGCCAAGGCCGCCGGTTTGGCCGCATTTCACATCGACCTTGCCGCTGTGCGCGACAAGGACGCGCTGCTCGACCGCATCGCGGAAACGCTCTCCTTCCCGGACTGGTTCGGCCATAACTGGGACGCGCTCGCCGACTGCCTCGGCGATCTTTCATGGCTGCCGGCGCACGGCTATTTCATCCTGCTGACGCATTGCGGCGATTTCCGCGCCCGCGACGGCGCGGCATTCGCTGCCGCGCTCCCTGTTTTCGCCGCTGCCGCCGAAGTCTGGCGCGGTCAAGGCGTCCCTTTCTGGACGCTGGCCGATGCGCGCAGCGACGGCCTCGCCGGTCTGCCGGGGCCGGAGTGAAAAAGCCGGTTTCCGTTCTCGTTCTGATTCACACGTCCGAAGCGGCGGTGCTGCTGCTGGAACGCGCCGCCCATCCCGGATTCTGGCAGTCGGTCACGGGCAGTCAGGAAGGCGACGAACCCCTCCCGCTCACGGCGGCGCGGGAAGTTGCCGAAGAAACCGGCATCCGGATTCGACCGGAAGATCTCGACGATTGGCACCTCGCCAACCGCTATGAACTGTTTCCCGAATGGCGTTACCGTTATGCTCCCGGCGTAACGGAAAACGTCGAGCACGTTTTCAGCCTGCTGTGCCCGGCGCAAACGCCCATCACCGTCGCCCCCGGCGAACACCTCGGCTACGTCTGGCTGCCCTGGCGCGAAGCGGCAAACACCGTGTTCTCCTGGAGCAACCGCGACGCCATCCTGATGCTGTCGCGCAAACTCAAGCTGAAGTAAGGCGCTCTCCGGCCAGCAGTTTGTTCAGGCACGCCGGGCAGTAGCAAGTCTTGCCGCCATCCGGCGGCGGCGCTTGCAGCGGCGGCAGCGTCTGGCACCAGCAGCGCGGCAGGCCCGCCGCCGCGCCGCAGGTAAACATTCCCCCGCAGCCGGCGCAAACGCTCTTGTTTTCATCGGCTTCCATCTGTTTTTCAGCGGCTCTTGAAACGATCTCCAGCCGCCCCATATTAAAAACGTGAGTTTAATCAACCCGTCAAAAGGAGACATCATGGCCAATATCATCCGTTCCGGCGCCGACCCCTTCGACGACTTCTTCCGTGGCTTTTTCGTGCGCCCGGTCGATTTCGGGGGCGCGGTCGATAACCCGGCTGCTTCCATCAAGGTCGACGTCAAGGAAGACGGCGACGCCTACCGTGTGCATGCCGAATTGCCCGGCATCCGCAAGGAAGACATCCACGTCAATATCGACGGCTCCGTCGTCTCGATCAGCGCCGAGCGCAAGCAGGAGAAGGAAATCAGGGAAGGCGAGCGCGTCCTTCGCACCGAACGCCATTTCGGCAAGGTTTCGCGCAGCTTTCAGCTCGGGCAGGATATCGACGAATCGAAATCCGCGGCCAAATTCGTCGACGGCGTGCTCGACTTGACGCTGCCGAAGAAAGCCGCCGCCGCCGCCAAGCGGCTGACCATCGACTGATCGTTCCACGTCCCAAACCGGCCCAACTGTTCCCTCTCCCTCCCGGGCCGGCTACGGCGGGAAGTCTGGCGGAAAACGCCGGCTTCCCGCTTTTTTCTGCATATAGGGCTAGAATTTCAGCTTCACCGGACATCAGACCATCATGACAAATTCGTCCCTCTCCCCCGCCGTGGAAGCCGGCATTCTCGCCGCCGCCCTGCCTTACATCCGCCGCTTTCAGGACAAGACCATCGTCATCAAATACGGCGGCAACGCCATGACCGACGAGCGGCTCAAGCACTGCTTCGCCCACGACGTGGTGCTGCTCAAGCTGGTGGGCCTGAACCCGGTGGTGGTGCACGGCGGCGGCCCGCAAATCGACGACGCCCTGCGCCGCGTGGGCAAGCAGGGCCACTTCGTGCAAGGCATGCGCGTGACCGACGCCGAAACCATGGAAGTGGTCGAATGGGTGCTGGGCGGCCAGGTGCAGCAGGACATCGTCATGATGATCAACGAAGCCGGCGGCAAGGCCGTGGGGCTGACCGGAAAAGACGGCGGTCTGATCCGGGCGCGCAAGCTGCGCATGCCCGACCAGGAAAACCCCGGCGCGACGCTGGACATCGGTTTCGTCGGCGAAATCGCCCGCATCGAACCCGCCGTGGTCAAGGCGCTGCAAGACGACCAGTTCATTCCGGTGATCTCGCCCATCGGCTACGGCGAGGATGGCCAGGCCTACAACATCAACGCCGACGTGGTGGCCGGCGAAATCGCCAAGGTGCTGCAAGCCGAAAAGCTGTTGATGATGTCCAATATTCCCGGCGTGCTCGACAAAAACGGCAAGCTGCTGCGCGAGCTGTCGCCCGCGCGGATCGACGCGCTGATCGCCGACGGCACGATTTCCGGCGGCATGATCCCCAAGATCGCCGGTTCGCTCGAAGCCGCCAAGAGCGGCGTGAACGCCGTGCACATCGTCGACGGCCGCGTGCCGCACTGCCTGCTGCTCGAATTGCTCACCGACCGCGGCGTGGGCACCATGATAGGCGGCGGGTGACGCCCACCCCTCCGCCAAGAAGACCCATAAAGGGGCTGAACGCAAAAAGGGAC
>JAITMP010000036.1 GCA_031277315.1 Zoogloeaceae bacterium
CCCGGCAAGCCCTCGAAATGCCGCGGCCCGGCATACGCCGCCGGCGCCGCGCCGGGCGCGGGTAGCGGCACGCGCAAGGGCGACAACTGCAAGCCGCGCGCCACCGCTTGCGGGCTGTACTCGAACAGCAGCCTGCCATCGACTTCGCACAGTTCGCCAAGCGGCCAACGCTCGCCCCAGCCGCAATACAGCACCGTGAGCCGGGTGATGTGCGCCGTCATGCCGTCGGCTCCTCGGATGCGCGTTTGCGCGCTCGCTGGCGCCGCGCCGCTTGCGCCGCCGCCTCGGCCTGCGCGATGGTGCGCTCGGGCAACGCGAACAAAGGCTCCAGGCCATCGGTGGCCTGCAACGCGAGCGCGATGCGCGCCACCAATTCGAAGGAGCCTTGCCCCGTGGCCTCGAAGCGCCGGATCGACGACAGCGAAACACCCGTCATCCGCGCCAGTTCCTGCTGCGGCAGATTGCGCGCCAGACGCAGCGCGCGACTGCGCGCGCCGACCATTCGGCAGATCGATTCGGGCGATTCGAGGAACAACATCATCAGTTTAAATAAGAGCGATTATCTCAAAAAATCGCTATTAATCGCTCGTAAAAGAACACTTGAAAAATCCTTCACAGTGGGATATTTCCGTGCTTTCGCCACGGGTTGTCGAGCTTCTTGTCACGCAGCATCATCAGCGAGCGGCAGATGCGCTTGCGCGTTTCGTGCGGCAGGATCACGTCGTCGATGTAGCCGCGCGCGCCGGCGATGAACGGGTTGGCGAAGCGCGCCTTGTATTCGGCTTCGCGCGCCGCGAGCTTGGCGGCGTCGTTCTTGTCCTCGCGAAAGATGATCTCGACCGCGCCCTTGGCGCCCATCACGGCGATCTCGGCGCGCGGCCAGGCCAGATTCACGTCGCCGCGCAAGTGCTTGGACGACATCACGTCATAAGCGCCGCCGTAAGCCTTGCGCGTGATGACGGTGATCTTGGGCACCGTGCATTCGGCGTAGGCATAGAGCAGCTTGGCGCCGTGCTTGATGATGCCGCCGTATTCCTGCGCCGTGCCGGGCATGAAGCCGGGCACGTCGACAAACGTCACCACCGGAATATTGAAAGCGTCGCAGAAGCGGACGAAGCGCGCGCCCTTGATCGAACTGCGGATATCGAGACAGCCCGCCAGCACCAGCGGCTGATTGGCGACGATACCGATCGGCTGCCCCGCCATGCGGCCAAAACCGATCACGATGTTTTTGGCATAGTCAGGCTGCAACTCGAAGAAGTCGCCCTCGTCGACCGTTTTCACGATCAGTTCCTTGATGTCGTAGGGCTTGTTCGGGTTGTCCGGCACCAGTGTGTCGAGCGACATTTCGATGCGGTCGGACGGGTCTTCAGTCGGCACGGTCGGCGGCTTCTCGCGGTTGCTCGAAGGCAGAAAGGCCACCAGCCGTCGCAGCATCATCAGCGCCTCGACATCGTTCTCGAACGCCAGATCGGCAACGCCCGACTTGCTGCTGTGGGTGAGCGCGCCGCCGAGTTCCTCGGCGGAAACTTCCTCATGCGTCACCGTCTTCACCACTTCCGGCCCGGTGACGAACATGTAGGAAGAATCTTTCACCATGAAGATGAAATCAGTCATGGCCGGGCTGTATACCGCGCCGCCAGCGCACGGCCCCATGATCATCGAAATCTGCGGCACGACGCCGGAAGCCAGCGCGTTTCTCTGGAACACCTCGGCATAGCCGCCAAGCGAGGCCACGCCTTCCTGAATGCGCGCGCCGCCCGAGTCGTTCAACCCGATCACCGGCGCGCCGGCCTTCATGGCGTGATCCATGATCTTGCAGATTTTCTCGGCGTGCGCCTCGGAGAGTGCGCCGCCGAAAACCGTGAAATCCTGACTGAACACGAACACCAGCCGTCCGTTGATGGTGCCGTAGCCGATCACCACGCCGTCGCCCGGCACGGTCTGCTTTTCCATGCCGAAGTCAGTGCAGCGATGCTCCTTGAACATGTCCCATTCTTCAAAGGAATCGGGATCGAGCAACAACTCGATGCGCTCGCGCGCGGTGAGTTTGCCCTTCGCATGTTGCGCGTCGATGCGCTTGCGCCCGCCGCCCAAGCGGGCCGCCGCGCGCTTCTCATCCAGTTGTCGAATAATGTCCTGCATAAAAACCTCCGCTAAAAATCAAGCCGGCTTCTGAAAGCGGCCAAGCAAGCGGCACGCCGGTTGTCGTTGGGCAATTTTTCAATACAGTCGGTGGACATAGCGTCACGTGTAGTATTGCTTGAACTCGGCGCTTGGTTGCTGTTCGAGGGGTGCTGATCTTCACCTGTTATCCCGCTCACAAAATCTCGAACCCGCGTCCATCCGGCAAACGGTAGCGCGAAAAGTCGCGCACGTCGGTGGTCAGAATTTGCGTCACGCCGGACTCACAGGCCAGCCAATAAAGAGAACCGTCGGCGAAGTCCATCTCGGTGCGGGGTTGCTGCGTGTATTGCTCCATCCATACGCACATCTCCAGCAAATCCGGCGTATCAAAGGGAAATACCTGCGCCGCGCCGTGCCCGACCCACTGCAACAACGCCAAGCGATAGCGCGGCTTGAGCAAATGACTGGCCTCGACGATGCAGGGCCAAGTCGTGTGCATCTGGACAGGCTCCAGAGATTCAACAATGAGTTGACGAAAGCGCGCATGGAAGCGGTCACTTTCATCGAACAGCGCCACCATCGCCCCAGCATCGAGCAGACAGACTTTCAATCCGCCGTCCTTTCGCCGGCATTCCCGGCTTCGCGCTGCGCCAGATAAGCGGCGTACTCGTCCTGCTGCCGCGCATGTTCGGCGCGAAGGCTCTGGCGCAAGGCGGCCTTGGATTCCGACAGATCGTCATCCGGCATCGGTTCGCTAACCCTGTATTGCGCGGCCTCCTGCATCACCTGGCGGTAAAGCGCCGCCGGATCCCTGCGCCCGAGCGCCCGTTCCACCGCCTCGATGATGAATTGCGACTTGGTAATACCCTGCCGCTTGGCGGCCAGTTCGAGTTCCTTTTCGATCAAAGGATCCATGCGCACAGATACAGCCATGATGTTCTCCGAAGACAGAAATAAATACCGTATTACTGTATCACATCACGCTATCGGGAAGGACGCCTGCCGCGACATCGCCAAAATTAACCGATGCCGAAGGTGTCCGGGTTGAATGCCTTGTCAGGTCGGATAGGGAGAGAACTGATCTGCAACTGCCCACCATTTTTCGCCCTCTTTGACGAAGAAAAACATATCTCTGCCACCCATATTGATTGTGTTACCGCCCGTATCAAATGACATCTCAAAGTCGTAGGCAACCACGGCGGTGTTACCGTAGACATGGATGACCGGATTGATTTCCACCCAGTGATGGATGCGAGCCGCATTGCAAAACCCCTTCCACGCCGCCACGCATGCAGCACCACCATCAAGGCGGTGACGGTCGGTGGCAGTGATGGCCACCATGTCACGGTGAAAAAACCTGGAAAGATCGTCGGGGTTGCCTTTAGTCCATGCGTCATTCATGGCGCGGACGATACCCCAAATTTCTTGCTTGATTGGCTCGGTGAAGGAAACCATAAAACTCCTTTACGCAGCAGAATCGAGAATAGCCCAACAAGTTGCTCAGGCTTTTCTGATCTGCGCCAGCACATCCCTTGCACAGGCCGGAATCGGCGTGCCGGGGCCGTAAATACCCTTGACGCCGGCCTGATATAGAAAGTCGTAGTCCTGCTGTGGGATCACGCCGCCGACGAAGACGATGATGTCGTCCGCGCCCTGTTTTTTCAGCTCGCTGATGATGGCCGGCACCAGCGTTTTGTGCCCCGCAGCCAGTGTGCTGATGCCGACGGCATGCACGTCATTCTCGATTGCCTGACGCGCGCATTCTTCCGGCGTCTGAAACAAGCTGCCGATGTCCACATCGAAGCCGAGATCGGCCAAGGCAGTGGCCACCACCTTGGCTCCGCGATCATGGCCGTCTTGTCCCAGCTTGGCGACCATCACGCGCGGACGGCGGCCTTTGGCGGCGGCAAAATCTTCAACGCTTTGCTTGATCTCCTGCCATTCCCAGTCGTGCTCGAAGGCCGGACCGTAGACGCCGGAGATGGCCTGATTGGTAGCGCGGAAACGGCCCCATTCCTTTTCCAGCGCATCGGAGATTTCGCCCACGGTGGCGCGCAAACGCACCGCCTGAATGGCGAGATCGAGCAGATTGCCCTGGCCGGTCTTCGCCGCCGTCGTCAGCGCGTCGAGCGCCGCCCGCACGGCAGCGGCGTCGCGCCCGGCGCGGATCGTCTTCAGGCGGGCCACTTGCGCTTCGCGCACCGAAGTGTTGTCGATCTCGCGTATCTCGACCGGGTCTTCCTGCTCCAAACGATATTTGTTCACGCCGACGATGACATCCTGCCCCGAATCAATGCGCGCCTGCTTTTCAGCGGCGCACTGTTCGATTTTCAGCTTCGCCCAGCCGGATTCAACGGCCTTCGTCATACCGCCCATCGCCTCCACTTCTTCGATGATGGCCCAAGCCGCGTCGGCCATATCCTGCGTCAGCTTCTCCATCATGTAGCTGCCGGCCCACGGGTCGACCACGCTGGTGATGTGCGTTTCTTCCTGAATGATGAGCTGGGTGTTGCGGGCGATGCGGGCCGAGAAATCAGTCGGCAGGGCGATGGCTTCGTCGAGCGAATTGGTGTGCAGCGACTGCGTGCCGCCAAACACCGCCGCCATCGCCTCGATGGCGGTGCGCACGACGTTGTTGTAGGGGTCCTGCTCGGTGAGCGACCAGCCGGAAGTCTGGCAGTGCGTGCGCAGCAGCATCGACTTGGCGCTCTTCGGCTTGAAGCGGCTCATGATGCGCCACCAGAGCAGGCGCGCCGCGCGCAGCTTGGCCACCTCCAGATAAAAATTCATGCCGATAGCGAAGAAAAAACTCAGCCGCCCGGCGAACGCGTCGACATCCAGCCCCCTGTTCAGCGCCGTCTTCACATACTCCATGCCGTCGGCCAACGTAAAAGCCAGTTCGAGGGCTTGCGTCGCGCCGGCTTCCTGCATGTGATAGCCGGAAATCGAAATCGAATTGAATTTCGGCATCTGCCGCGCCGTGTATTCAATGATATCGGCGATGATGCGCATCGACGGCGCAGGCGGGTAGATATAAGTGTTGCGAACCATGAACTCCTTGAGGATGTCGTTCTGGATGGTGCCGGAGAGTTGCGCCTGGCTCACCCCTTGCTCCTCGGCGGCGACGATATAGCCGGCCAGCACCGGCAGCACCGCCCCGTTCATGGTCATGGAAACGCTCACCTTGTCGAGCGGAATCCGGTCAAAGAGAATTTTCATGTCCTCGACCGAATCAATCGCCACGCCTGCCTTGCCCACGTCGCCCGTCACGCGCGGATGGTCGCTGTCGTAGCCGCGATGCGTCGCCAGATCGAAGGCCACCGACACCCCCTGCCCGCCGGCGGCGAGCGCCTTGCGGTAAAAGGCGTTCGACTCCTCGGCGGTCGAAAAACCGGCGTACTGGCGGATCGTCCAAGGCCGCACGGCGTACATCGTCGCCTGCGGGCCGCGCAGGAAAGGCGCCAGCCCCGGCAGGGTATCGGCATACGGCAGCCCCTCCGCGTCGCGCTTCGTATACAGCGGCTTGACCGCGATGCCCTCCGGCGTCGTCCAGTTCAGGGCGGCAAGATCGCCGTCCGGCGCCGACTTGGCGGCGGCTTTTTCCCAATCGGCCAGATCAGCGGAAGTAAAAATTCTGTCGGTCATGGCGTTACCCCTTGACATACACCTTCCTAGATAATACTTTATTCATAATTATGAGCGCAAGTTGCTATTAGTTCCAACTCTTACTTCGATGAATTCCCTCAACATTTCCCAACCCGCCTTGTATCAGGAAGTCGCCGAGCGGCTGCGGCTGCGGATTTTTGCCCATGAATTGCCGCCGGGCGCGTGGATCGACGAGCAGGCGCTGGCCGAGCAGTACGGCATCAGCCGCACGCCGCTGCGCGAGGCGCTCAAGGTGCTGGCCGCCGAAGGCTTGGTGACGCTCAAGCCGCGCCGGGGCTGTTATGTCACCGAGTTGTCCGAGCGCGATCTGGACGACATTTTTCCGCTGATGGCGCTGCTCGAAGGGCGCTGCGCTTTTGAAGCGACGCAGAAGGCGTCGCCGGCTGAGCTGGCCCGTCTGACGGCCCTGCATGAACCGCTCGAACGCCATGCCGCCGGAGGCGACGCGAACGCATTCTTCGAGGCGAATCAGGCGTTTCACCGGGCATTGCAGGAACTCTCCGGCAACCGCTGGCTGAAGCAGGTTATCGGCGATCTGCGCAAGGTGCTGAATCTCACCCGCCGCGATTCGCTGCGGCTGGAAGGGCGTCTGAAGCAGTCGCTCGAAGAACATCGCGGTCTGCTCGCCGCCATCCGCGCCCGCGACGCCGCCGGAGCCGAGGCGCGGATGCAAGCCCATCTTCTCTCGGGCCGCGCCGCGCTAGCGAAAATCCACGCCGCCCAAATTCCCTCATCTTCCCCCTCACGGAACACAGCCGAAGAATCATGACCGACGCAATCCTGCTCGCCCGCGACGGCGGCATCGCCACCGTCACGCTCAACAACCCGGCCAAGCTGAACGCCGTCAACGCTGCCATGTGGCGAAGCCTGCGCGCCGTCATGGAAGAACTGTCCGCCGACGCCAGCCTGCGCTGCGTCGTGCTGCGCGGCGCGGGCGAAAAAGCCTTCGCCGCCGGCGGCGACATCGAGGAATTTCTCGCCCTGCGCGACACGCTGGAGCAAGCCCTGATCTATCACGAGGAATGGGTCGCCCAGGCGCTCAACGCGGTGCGCGATTGCGTGCATCCGACCGTCGCCCTGATTCATGGCGCTTGCATCGGCGGCGGTCTGGAGATCGCCGGCCAGTGCGATCTGCGCATCTGCGGCCGCTCGGCCCGCTTCGGCGCGCCGATCAACCGGCTCGGTTTTTCGATGGCGCCGGGCGAACTGAGCGGCCTGCTGGCGCTGGCCGGCCCAGCGGTGACACTGGAAATCCTGCTCGAAGGCCGCATTCTCAGCGCCGTGGAAGCGTATGAGAAAGGACTGGTCACCCGCGTTGTCGACGACACGCAAGTGACGGAAGAAGCCTACGCCGCCGCCCGCCGCATCGCCGCCGGTGCGCCGCTCGCCGCGCGCATGCACAAGAAACTGGTACGACACCTTGCAGTTTCATCCGCTTCATCCACATCACCGCCGCTGACACCGGAAGAAATCAAGGCCAGCTTCGCTTTTCTCGACAGCGCGGATTACCGCGAGGGCTTGGCCGCCTTCCGCGAAAAACGCGCGCCGCTGTTTCAGGGCAAATAGCGGATGAATCTCTACAGCCTGCTCGCCTCGCGCTTTCCCGCCGCGCCGGACGCGCCCTGTCTGATCCTGCCCGACGGACGGCGCGTGAGCTACGGCGAACTGGAACGCCGCTCCGCGCAATATGCGCATCTTCTCGTCGAAACCGGCCTCGCGCCGGGCGACCGCGTTGCCGCGCAAGTGGAAAAATCCGCCGAGGCGCTGCTGCTGTATCTGGGCTGCCTGCGCGCCGGTTGCGTCTTTCTGCCGCTGAATCCGGCCTACACGCGCAGCGAAATGGCCTATTTCCTCGACGACGCCCAGCCCGGCTTGTTCGTCTGCGCGCCCGAGCGGTTCGAGGAAGCGCAGGAACTGGCCTGGGCCTGCCGCCTGCCCGAGGTGCACAACCTCGGCGTCGACGGCGCAGGCAGCTTGAGCGCGACGGCAGCGCGCATGCCAACCGACTTTGCCGTCATCGCGCGTGACGATGCCGACCCCGCCGCGCTCATCTACACCTCCGGCACCACGGGCCGCTCAAAGGGCGCCGTGCTCAGTCACCGCAATCTGGCTGTCAACGCGCTCACGCTGCGCGATTACTGGGGCTTTCGTCCCGACGACACGCTGCTGCACATGCTGCCGATCTTCCACGTGCACGGCCTTTTCATCGCCACCCACTGCATGCTGTTAAACGGCGGCCCGATGCTGTTCGAGCCGAAATTCGACGCCGCCCGCGCCCTGCGCCTGCTGCCGGAAGCGACGGTGTTCATGGGCGTGCCGACTTACTACACGCGCCTGCTGCAAGAAAAAGGGCTGACGCCAGACGCCGCCGCCCGCATGCGCCTGTTCATTTCCGGCTCGGCGCCGCTGCTGCCGGAAACCTTCGCCGCCTTCCGCGCCCGCACCGGCCACGCGATTCTCGAACGCTACGGCATGAGCGAGGGCGGCATGTTCGCCTCCAACCCGCTCGACGGCGAACGCCGCGCCGGCACGGTCGGCCTGCCCCTGCCCGGCACCGAACTGCGCGTGGTGGACGACGCCGAACAGCCGCTGCCGCCCGGCGCCATCGGCCAGGTGCAAGCGCGCGGCGACAACATCTTCGCCGGCTACTGGCGCATGCCGGAAAAAACCCGGCAGGCATTCACGCCGGACGGCTTCTTCCGCACCGGCGACCTGGGCCGCTTCGACACCGACGGCTACCTCGCCCTCGTCGGACGCAGCACCGATCTCATCATCAGCGGCGGACTCAACGTTTACCCGAAAGAGATCGAGGAAATCATCGACGCCCTGCCCGGCGTCGCCGAATCCGCCGTGATCGGCCTGCCGCATCCCGATTTCGGCGAAGCCGTCACCGCCGTCGTGGTGCGCGAACGAAACGGCGACCGCATCGCCGAACCCCTCAGCGCCGAAACCCTCATCGCCGCGATGAAAGGCCGCATCGCCGGCTTCAAGCTGCCGAAAAACGTGTTTTTCGTCGACGACCTGCCGCGCAACGCGATGGGCAAAGTGCAAAAAAACTTGCTGCGCCAGCGTTTTTCCTCTTAGCGCCTGTTCAACGGCGGGTGATTCATTTGACATTTCATCCGCAAAACCGTATCTTGATGGAAACGGCGCCGGACGCGCCAGCGCGCCCAAGGAGAGGAAGACATGCAGGAAAAAGACCTACGTCATGGAAATGCCAAGCCCCCGGTCAACGCCTGGAAGCACAAAGTCAAAGTGCTGCTGGCATTCCTGCTTCTGTGCCTGCTTACGGCCCTCTCCGACATCAGCCTCGCCGCCGACGCCGCGCGGCAAGCCCGGGACTTCGGGTAGCCTCCGGCAATAAATGGATCAGCTTGGGCTGAGCGCAGCGAAGCCCAAGCTGTTACCTGCCAGCCTGATCCCTTTCAGCCAGAAAACGCAGCCCCACTCCCGGCTCGTCGTCGATCACCAGCACGCGCACGGGAGTGGAAACGATTTCAGTCGGCGTCGGCGTTGTTCGCGTTGTCCGGAGGAGATGGCGGTTCCGTCAACGGCAGGCTGATGCGGATCAGCGTGCCGTTGCCTTCCGGCACCGGCAGGGCTTCGATGCTGCCGCCGTGAGCGCCGACCATGCCCTGGGCGATGTTCAGTCCCAGTCCGGTCCCTTGATTGCCGCTGTCGCCGGTATAAAACATGTCGAAAATGCGGCTACGTTCTTCCGGCGGAATGCCCGGCCCGTGGTCGCGGATGTCGAGTTGCAACTGGTCTGCGGCGATGCGCGCGACAATGTCGATGGCTTCGCCGAGCGGCGAAAATTTGGCGGCGTTTTCCAGCACATTGAACAGCGCCTGCTCGACCAGCGCCGGATGCACCCAGATCGGCGGCAAATCGGGCGGCAGCGTGACGTTCAGCCGGACATCGGGC
>JAITMP010000003.1 GCA_031277315.1 Zoogloeaceae bacterium
GACATGGCCAAGGGCAAATTTGAGCGTACGAAGCCTCACGTGAACGTTGGTACGGTAGGGCACGTTGATCATGGCAAGACGACCTTGACGGCGGCGATCACGACGGTGCTATCGGGCAAGTTTGGAGGAGAAGCGCGCGGTTACGACCAGATTGACAACGCGCCCGAAGAAAAGGCGCGCGGCATCACCATCAACACCTCGCACGTTGAATACGAGACTGAAAAGCGTCACTACGCCCACGTAGACTGTCCCGGGCACGCCGACTACGTCAAAAACATGATCACTGGCGCTGCCCAGATGGACGGCGCCATCCTGGTCGTCTCCGCAGCAGACGGCCCGATGCCCCAAACGCGCGAACACATCCTCCTTGCCCGCCAGGTTGGTGTTCCCTACATCATTGTATTCATGAACAAATGCGACATGGTCGATGATGCCGAACTGCTCGAACTCGTTGAAATGGAAGTTCGCGAACTCCTCTCCAAATACGAATTTCCTGGTGACGACATCCCCATCATCAAAGGCTCCGCCCTCAAAGCCCTCGAAGGCGACAAAACCGACCTTGGCGAAGGCGCCATCCTCAAACTTGCTGCCGCGCTCGACTCCTACATCCCGGACCCCAAGCGCGCCATTGACGGCCCCTTCCTCATGCCCATTGAAGACGTCTTCTCCATCTCCGGGCGCGGCACCGTCGTCACCGGCCGGGTAGAACGCGGCATCGTCAAAGTCGGCGAAGAAATCGAAATTGTTGGACTACGCCCCACCGTCAAGACCACCTGCACCGGCGTCGAAATGTTCAGGAAACTCCTCGACCAAGGGCAGGCTGGCGACAACGTTGGCGTCCTCCTGCGCGGCACCAAACGCGAAGAAGTCGAACGCGGCCAAGTGCTCGCCAAGCCCGGCTCGATCACCCCGCACACCCACTTCACGGCCGAGATCTACGTACTTGGCAAAGACGAAGGCGGCCGCCACACCCCCTTCTTCAACGGCTACCGTCCCCAGTTCTACTTCCGCACGACGGACGTTACTGGCAGCATTGATCTTCCGGCCGGCACCGAGATGGTGATGCCTGGAGACAACATCACGATCACGGTGAAGCTGATTGCCCCGATTGCGATGGAGGACGGACTGCGCTTTGCCATCCGCGAAGGCGGCCGCACAGTGGGCGCAGGCGTCGTGGCAAAAGTAATCGAGTAAATAATTTTTGGCCGGCATCGTGCCGGCCATCGCTCTTTGGGAAATTGACATGCAAAACCAGAAAATCCGTCTCCGCCTCAAGGCGTTCGACTACCGGCTGATTGACCAGTCCGCCCTTGAGATCGTGGATACGGCGAAGCGCACCGGCGCCGTCGTGCGCGGCCCCGTGCCGCTGCCGACCCGCATCGAGCGCTTCAACGTGCTGCGCAGCCCGCACGTGAACAAGACTTCGCGCGACCAGTTCGAGATCCGCACCCACCTGCGGTTGATGGACATCATTGATCCGACCGACAAGACGGTGGATGCGTTGATGAAACTCGATCTGCCGGCGGGAGTCGATGTCGAGATCAAGTTGCAGTAAGAGATTCGCGCCGCGGCTGGGAAATACAAGGCTGCGGAATTTTCAGCGTGTTGTTTGTTGTTAAATTGGCTCCGGTCAATCGTAACCGGGGATAGGAGAACAAAATGAGTTTGGGCCTTGTCGGACGCAAGGTCGGCATGACGCGCATCTTCACCGATGATGGCGAGACCATCCCGGTGACGGTGATCGACGTGTCGAACAACCGCGTCACGCAAATCAAAACGCCTGAAGCCGATGGCTACGCCGCGGTGCAGGTGACCTATGGCAAGCGCCGCCCCAGCCGCGTGAACAAAGCGGCAGCGGGGCATCTTGCCAAGGCCGGTGTCGAAGCCGGTCATGTCCTCAAGGAATTCCCCGTCGCTGCCGGCGATTTGGCGAATTACAAGCCGGGCGACGTCATCGCCGCGACGATTTTCCAGGCGGGCCAGAAAGTCGATGTGACCGGCACCTCGCAGGGCAAGGGCTTCACCGGCACCATCAAACGGCATAACTTTTCGTCCAACCGCGCCAGCCACGGCAACTCCGTGTCGCACAACAAGCCCGGTTCGATCGGCCAGAACCAGGATCCGGGCCGTGTTTTTCCCGGCAAGCGCATGGCCGGCCACATGGGTGACGTGCGGCGGACAACGCAGAATCTGGTCGTTGTGCGCATTGACGAGACACGTCAATTGCTGCTCGTCAAAGGCGCTGTTCCCGGCAGCCGTGGCGCCGACGTCGTGGTCCATCCGGCGATCAAGGGTTAAGGGGGCGCGATGGAACTCAAACTGATCAATGAACAAGGCAAGGCCGCGTCGACCTTGCAGGCTTCCGACACGCTGTTCGGCCGCGACTACAACGAGGCGCTGGTGCACCAGATCGTCGTCGCTTATCAGGCCAATGCCCGCGCCGGCAACCGCGCGCAGAAAGATCGCGGCGAAGTTCGGCACACCACCAAGAAGCCGTGGCGTCAGAAAGGCACGGGCCGCGCCCGTTCCGGCTCCTCGGCCAGCCCGCTGTGGCGTGGCGGTGGCCGTATTTTCCCGAATCGGCCGGATGAGAATTTCAGCCACAAGGTGAATCGCAAGATGTACCGCGCCGGCTTGGCGGCCATCCTGTCGCAACTGGCCCGTGAAGACCGCTTGGCGGTGATCGAGAATTTCTCCGTCGAATCGCCGAAGACGAAGCTGCTGGCCCAGAAAATCAAGGGCATGGGACTGGAGTCGGTTCTGCTCATCACCGACAGCCTGGACGAAAATCTTTATCTGTCATCGCGCAACCTGCCCAACGTGCTGGTGCTGGAAGTCAATGAAACCGATCCGCTTTCGCTGGTCCGCTTCAAGAACGTGCTGCTGACCAAGGGCGCCGTGGCCAAGATGGAGGAGATGCTGGGATGAAAAACTTCAACCAGGAACGCCTGATGCAGGTTCTCGTCGCGCCGCAGATTTCCGAGAAGGCGACTTATGTGGCTGACAAGAACGAGCAGGTGATCTTCATCGTCACGCCGGATGCAACCAAGCCGGAAATCAAGGCGGCGGTCGAGTTGCTTTTCAAGGTGCAAGTCGAATCGGTGCAGGTGTCGAACCTGAAGGGCAAGGAAAAGCGCCACGGCCGCTATGTGGGCCGGCGCAACGATGTCAGGAAGGCTTACGTCTGCCTGAAGCCCGGCCAGGAAATCAATTTCGCGGTGGGGGAATAAGTCATGGCGCTCGTTAAAGTCAAACCCACTTCCGCCGGTCGCCGCGCGGTCATCAAGGTCGTCAATCCGAACCTGCACAAAGGCGCGCCGGTCGCTTCGCTGACCGAAAAGAAAAGCAAGAAAGCGGGCCGCAACAACCACGGACACATTACCACCCGTCACAAGGGCGGCGGCCACAAGCAGCACTACCGGGTTGTCGATTTCCGCCGCAACAAGGATGGCATTCCGGCCAAGGTTGAACGCTTCGAGTACGATCCGAACCGCAGCGCCAACCTGGCCCTGCTGTGCTATGCCGACGGCGAGCGCCGTTACATCGTGGCGCCGAAAGGCCTGGCGGTGGGTGCGCAGATCGTCAGCGGCTCCGAAGCCCCGATCAAACCGGGCAACGCGCTGCCGCTGCGCAACATCCCGGTCGGCACCACGATTCACTGCATCGAGATGGTGCCGGGCAAGGGCGCACAACTGGCGCGCGCCGCCGGCACGTCGGTTCAGTTGCTGGCGCGCGAAGGCAGCTACGCCCAGTTGCGTCTTCGCTCTGGCGAGATTCGCCGCGTGCATGTCGAATGCCGCGCGACGATCGGCGAGGTCGGCAACGAGGAAAACAACCTTCGCTCGATCGGCAAGGCGGGCGCCCAGCGTTGGCGCGGTATTCGTCCGACGGTGCGGGGCGTCGCCATGAACCCGATCGACCATCCGCATGGCGGCGGCGAGGGCAAGACGGCCGCCGGCCGCGATCCGGTCAGTCCGTGGGGCACGCCGACCAAAGGTTATCGCACGCGCCGCAACAAGCGCACGGACAGCATGATCGTCCAGCGCCGGCACAAGAAATAAGAGGTGATACATGCGTTCAGTTAAAAAAGGCCCGTTCGTCGACGCCCATCTGGAAAAGAAGGTGGAAGCGGCGCGCGCAACCAACGACAAGCGTCCGATCAAAACCTGGTCGCGGCGCTCCACCGTCCTGCCGGATTTTGTCGGCCTGACCATTGCCGTGCATAACGGCAAGCAGCACATTCCGGTGTATATCTCGGAAAACATGGTTGGCCACAAGCTCGGCGAATTCGCCCTGACGCGCACGTTCAAGGGCCATACCGCCGGCACTAAAAAAGCCGTGGCCAAGAAGTAAGGAGAGATGATGGAAACCAATGCGACTTTGCGTGGCGTCCGCCTCTCGGCGCAGAAAGGACGGCTCGTCGCCGACCAGATTCGCGGCCTGCCGGTCGACCGGGCGCTCGACATCCTGATGTTCTCGCCCAAGAAGGGCGCGAAAATCATCAAGAAGGTGCTCGAATCGGCCATCGCCAACGCCGAACACAACGATGGCGCTGACATTGACACGCTCCAGGTCAGGACGATCCATGTCGAGCGCGGCACGACGCTGAAGCGTTTCAGGCCCCGCGCCAAGGGCCGCGGCTTCAAGATTCTCAAGCCGACCTGCCATATTTACGTGACCGTCGGCGATGCGCCGGCGAAGAAATCGGGAAGGAAGTAAGGAGAGACTATGGGACAGAAGATTCATCCGACCGGTTTCCGCCTCTCGGTCACGCGCAACTGGGGTTCGCGCTGGTATGCCAACAGCAAATCGTTCCCGCAGATGCTGAACGAAGACATCGAGGTGCGCGACTACCTGAAAAAGAAGCTGTCGCACGCTTTCGTCAGCCGCGTGGTCATCGAGCGCCCGGCCAAGAATGCCCGCATCACGGTGTATTCGGCCCGCCCCGGCGTGGTGATCGGCAGAAAAGGCGAGGACATCGAGCATCTGAAGGCCGATCTGCAAAAGATCATGGGCGTTCAGGTGCACGTCAATATCGAGGAGATTCGCAAGCCGGAAGTCGATGCGCAACTGATCGCCGATTCGATCGCCCAGCAGCTCGAAAAGCGCATCATGTTCCGCCGCGCCATGAAGCGCGCCATGCAGAGCGCGATGCGCCTCGGCGCCCAGGGCATCAAGATCATGAGCTCCGGTCGCCTGAACGGCGCCGAGATTGCCCGCCGCGAATGGTATCGTGAAGGGCGCGTGCCATTGCACACGTTGCGCGCCGACATCGACTACGGCACTTCGGAAGCGCAGACCACTTACGGCATCATCGGTATCAAGGTGTGGGTGTTCAAGGGTGAGACGATGGCGCGTGGCGAGCAGCCAGCCGTGGCGCCGGATGCTGTGCCCGCCGAGGAGCCGAAGAAACTGCGCCGGCCCGCCCGTCCGGCGGCCAGGAGCGAAGGGGAGGGCGAAGCGAAGTCCTCCGCCAAGCCCCGAACCACGCGCAAGCCTGCCGCGAAATCTACTGAAACCGCCCCCGCCGCTGCTGCGGATGCCGCCCCCGCGCCGGCCAAGGCGCCCGCCAAGCGCGTGCGCAAGCCCGCCGCGCCGAAAGCGGAAGGCAAGGAGTAAGAATCATGCTGCAACCCTCACGCAGAAAATATCGCAAGGAACACAAGGGCCGCAACAAGGGCGTTGCCACGCGCGGCGCCAAGGTTAGCTTCGGCGAATATGGCCTCAAGGCGATTGGCCGCGGCCGCCTTACCGCGCGGCAGATTGAGGCTGCCCGCCGCGCCATGACCCGGCACATCAAGCGCGGTGGCCGGATCTGGATCCGGATTTTTCCGGACAAGCCGGTTTCCCAGAAACCCGCCGAAGTCCGGATGGGCAACGGCAAGGGCAACCCCGAGTACTACGTCGCCGAGATTCAGCCGGGGAAAGTAATTTACGAAATGGACGGGGTGGATGAGGCGCTGGCCCGCGAAGCTTTCGCGCTCGCGGCGGCCAAGCTGCCGATCGAGACCACCTTCATCGTGCGTCAGGTGGGGTAATCATGAAAGCGAAAGAACTCAGAGCCAAGGATAGCGACGGGTTGAACAAGGAACTGCTGGAATTGCGCAAGGCGCAGTTCTCGTTGCGCATGCAAGTGGCGACCCAGCAGTTGCAAAACACCAGCGAGATCGGCAAGGTGCGCAAGAACATTGCGCGCGTCAAAACCATCCTGCGTGAAAAGGCGGCGGCAAAATGAGCGAGGCAACCCAGAAAACACGGCGCACCCTGACTGGTCGCGTCGTCAGCGACAAGATGCAGAAAACCGTCACGGTTCTGATCGAACGCCGGGTCAAGCATCCGATCGGGAAGATTGTGACCCGTTCGCGCAAATATGCCGCCCACATCGAAGGGCTTGAGGCGGGCGCCGGGGATGTCGTGGAGATCCAGGAGTGCGCGCCGATTTCCAAGACCAAGGCTTGGCGCGTGACGCGCGTCGTGGAAAAGGCGCGGGGAATTTAATTCGCTCAAGTTGTTTACTTGGGCGGCGGATTTCAATAGAATAGCGGACTCTTTTCTTCGTCCGGCTGTCTTTGGCGCCGGACGGGTGTTACGCCCGGCTGGATGAACCGCCGGGTCCAACCCGAACGGGTTCCAAGACTGACCGCGGCGCTTGCCGCGATTAAGTTGGAGATTGAAAAATGATTCAAATGCAGACGGTGCTGAATGTCGCCGATAACACCGGCGCGCGTTCTGTCATGTGCATCAAGGTGCTGGGCGGATCGAAACGCCGCTATGCCGGCATCGGCGATGTAATCAAGGTCAGCGTCAAGGATGCCGCGCCGCGCGGCCGCGTCAAGAAGGGCGAGGTCTATAGCGCCGTGGTGGTGCGCACGGCCAAAGGCATCCGCCGCCCGGACGGCTCGGTCGTCAAGTTCGACGGCAATGCCGCGGTGCTGCTCAACAACAAGCTGGAGCCGATCGGCACGCGCATTTTCGGGCCGGTCACGCGCGAACTGCGTAGCGAGCGGTTCATGAAGATCGTGTCCCTCGCGCCCGAAGTTCTCTGAGGATTCTAGCCATGAACAAGATTCGCAAGGGCGATAACGTTGTCATCATCGCCGGCAAGGACAAGGGCAAGCGCGGCGCCGTGCTGCGCAGCCTTGAGGAAGACCGCGTTCTCGTCGAGGGCGTGAACAAAGTGAAACGGCATACCCGCCCGAACCCGGTGAAAGGGCAGCCCGGCGGCATTCTTGAAAAAGAAATGCCGATTCATGTTTCAAATGTGGCGCTGGTCAATCCGGCGACGCAAAAAGCCGACCGGGTCGGCTTCAAGATGCTGGAGGACGGCCGCAAGGTCCGCGTCTTCAAGTCAAACGGCGAAACCGTGGAAGCGTAAGGAAGAATTTATGGCGCGCTTGCAGGAATATTACAAACAGACCGTCGCGGCTGAACTGAGCAAAAAGTTCGGTTACAAGTCGGTCATGGAGGTGCCCCGCATCACCAAGATCACGCTGAACATGGGCGTGGGCGAGGCGGTCGGCGACAAGAAGGTGCTTGAGCACGCGGTGGGCGACATGGCGAAGATCGCGGGTCAGAAACCCGTCACCACCAAGTCGAAGAAGTCGATCGCCGGCTTCAAGATTCGCGAAGGCTATCCGATCGGCTGCATGGTCACGCTGCGCGGCAGCCGGATGTACGAATTCCTTGACCGTCTGGTGAGCATCGCGCTGCCGCGCATCCGCGATTTTCGCGGCATTTCCGGCAAAGCCTTTGATGGCCGCGGCAACTACAACCTGGGCGTCAAGGAACAGATCATCTTTTCGGAAATCGAGTACGACAAGATTGATGCCCTGCGCGGGATGAACATCAGCATCACGACAACCGCGAAGTCCGACGAGGAAGCCAAGGCGCTTCTGGCGGCCTTCAAATTCCCTTTCAAGAACTGAGGGACTCATGGCGAAACTTGCACTCAAGAACCGCGAAGCCAAGCGCGCCAAGGTGGTGGCCAAATACGCCGCCAAGCGCGCCGAGCTGCTCGCCATCATCAACAATGCCAAGCTTTCCGACGAGGAGCGCATGGCGGCGCGGCTGACGTTCCAGCAACTGCCCCGCAATGCCAGCCCGGTGCGCCAGCGCAACCGCTGCGAACTGACGGGCCGTCCGCGCGGCTATTTCCGCAAATTCGGTCTGTGCCGCAACAAGCTGCGCGAAGTGGCGATGCGCGGCGAAGTGCCGGGCATGATCAAGGCCAGCTGGTAAAAGGAGATCGAGAATGAGCATGACTGATCCGGTCGCCGACATGCTGACGCGCATCCGTAATGCGCAACTGGCCCAGAAGAATTCCGTTGCCATGCCTTCCTCGAAGCTCAAGGCGGCGATTGCCGCCGTGCTGAAGGATGAAGGCTATATCGACGATTTCGCCGTCCGCGATGCCGATGGCAAATCGCAGCTGGACATCGCCCTCAAGTATTACGCGGGCCGTCCGGTGATCGAGCGCATCGAGCGCATTTCCCGCCCCGGCCTGCGCGTCTACAGAGGGTCGGGCGATCTGCCCCGCGTCATGAACGGCTTGGGGATTGCCATCGTTTCGACGCCGAAAGGCGTCATGACCGACCGCCGCGCCCGCGCCACGAATGTTGGCGGCGAAGTGCTGTGCATCGTGGCGTAAGGAGCGAATGATGTCACGTATTGCGAAATATCCGATCGAACTGCCCAAAGGTGTCGAAGTCACGCTGTCGGGAGCGGAAATCAGCGTCAAGGGTCCGCTCGGTACGCTCAAGTGGGCCGTGCATCCCTCGGTCAGCGTCGAGCGCGACGGCGACAAGCTGCAATGCAAGGCCGTGGCCGGCGCCGAGAACGGCAACGCCCTGTCCGGCACGACCCGCGCGCTGGTCGCTAACATGGTTACCGGCGTCACCAAGGGTTTCGAGAAGAAGCTGACGCTGGTCGGCGTCGGCTATCGCGCGCAGGCGCAGGGCGCCAAGCTGAATCTGACGCTCGGCTTCTCGCACCCGGTGGCGCACGACATGCCGGCCGGCATCAAGGTCGAGACGCCCTCGCAGACGGAGATCATCATCAAGGGCATCGACAAGCAGGTGGTCGGGCAGGTGGCGGCCGAAGTGCGCGGCTATCGTCCGCCGGAGCCTTACAAGGGCAAGGGCGTGCGTTACGCGGACGAGGTGATCGTCCTGAAAGAAACGAAGAAGAAGTAAAGGTACCGGACAATGGACAAAAAGCAGGCGCGTTTGCGCAGGGCTCGCAAAACCCGAGCCAAGATTGCCGAACTCAAAGTGGTGCGCCTTTGCGTGCATCGCTCGAACAGCCACATCTATGCCCAGATCATCGATCGCGACGGCGCCCGGGTGCTGGCGTCCGCCTCGACGGTCGAAGCGGATCTGCGCAAGCAGGGCGGCGGCAACGTCAAGGCCGCGACGCTGGTCGGCAAGCTGATCGCCGAGCGGGCCAAAGCCGCCGGCATAGAAACGGTTGCGTTCGACCGCTCCGGCTTCATTTATCACGGTCGCGTCAAGGCGCTGGCCGAAGCCGCGCGCGAAGGCGGTCTCAAGTTCTAAGCGAGGTTAGCAATGGCAAAACCGACGAGAAAACCGCAAGCGTCCGAGGAGCGTGACGACGGCTTGCGCGAGAAGATGGTCTCCATCAACCGCGTCACCAAAGTCGTGAAAGGCGGCCGCATTCTCGGCTTTGCCGCGCTGACCGTGGTCGGCGACGGCGACGGCGGCATCGGCATGGGCAAGGGCAAGTCGCGTGAAGTTCCCGTTGCCGTGCAGAAAGCGATGGAGGAAGCGCGCCGCAAGATGGTCAAGGTTCCCCTCAAGAACGGCACCTTGCAGCATGCCGTGATCGGCGAACATGGCGCGTCCCGCGTGCTCATGCAGCCGGCCTCGGCCGGCACGGGCATCATCGCCGGCGGCCCGATGCGCGCCGTCTTCGAGGTGATGGGCATGACCGACGTGTCGGCCAAGTGCCTCGGCTCGACCAATCCCTACAACGTGGTCCGCGCGACGCTCGACGGCCTCACCAAAATGAGTACGCCGTCGGAAATTGCTGCCAAGCGCGGCAAGGCGGTGGAAGAGATTCTGGAGTAAGCCATGGCGGAGAAAAAAATCAAAGTCACCCTGGTCAAGGGCCTCATGGGCACCAAGCAGGATCACCGCGCCACGGTGCGCGGCCTCGGCCTCAAGCGCCGCAACCATACGGTCGAGTTGATCGATACGCCGGCGGTGCGCGGCATGATCAACAAAGTCTCTTACCTCGTGAAGTGTGAGGGTTGATATGGAACTGAATAATCTGAAACCCGCGGCGGGCGCCAAGCGCGCCAGACGCCGTGTCGGGCGCGGCATCGGCAGTGGCCTCGGCAAGACCGCCGGTCGTGGTCATAAGGGCCAGACCTCGCGCGCCGGCGGCTTCCACAAGGTCGGTTTTGAAGGCGGCCAGATGCCGCTTGCCCGCCGTCTGCCGAAGCGCGGATTCACTTCGTTGACGCGCGCCCGCAACGTCGAAGTGCGCTTGTCCGAGCTGGAAAAACTGCCGGTCGGCGAGATCGACCTGCTGGTGCTCAAACAGGCCGGCGTCGTGCCGAATGATGCGTTGTCCGCGAAAGTCATCCTGTCCGGCAAGCTGATGAAGAAAGTCGCGCTGAAAGGCGTCGGCGCCACCAAGGGCGCCAAGGCCGCCATCGAGGCCGCCGGCGGCAGCGTCGCGGCGGAATAAGCGCAGTCAATCAGGAACCATCTTGGCCAAAGACATCGCAACCCTCGGCAAGACCGGCAAGTTCGGCGACCTCAAGCGCCGGCTGCTGTTTCTGCTCGGCGCGCTGATCGTCTATCGCATTGGCGCGCATATTCCCGTGCCGGGCATTGATCCGCTGGAGTTGAGCCGGTTTTTCCAGGATAAGCAGGGCGGCATTCTCGGCATCTTCAACCTGTTTTCCGGCGGCGCCTTGTCGCGCTTCACCATTTTTGCGCTCGGCATCATGCCTTACATCTCGGCCTCGATCATCATGCAGTTGATGACCGTCGCGATTCCGGCGCTGGAGGCGCTGAAGAAGGAAGGCGAGGCCGGACGGCGCAAGATCACCCAATACACTCGCTACGGCACGGTGGGGCTGGCGCTGGTGCAGGGGCTGGGCATCGCCATCGCGTTTGAATCGCAAGGCGGCCTGGTGCCAGAGCCGGGCATGCTGTTCCGCGTCACCTGCGTGACGACGCTGCTCACCGGCACCATGTTCCTGATGTGGCTGGGCGAGCAGATCACCGAACGTGGCCTCGGCAACGGCATTTCCCTCATCATTTTTGCCGGTATCGTCGCCGGGCTGCCGAATGCCGTCGGCGGGCTGTCGGAACTGGTGCGCACCGGCTCCATGCACGCCCTGGCCGCACTTTTTATCATCGCCTTGGTGTTGCTGGTGACAGGCGGCGTTGTTTTCGTCGAGCGGGGCCAGCGCAAGATTCTGGTGAACTACGCCAAGCGCCAGGTCGGCAACAAAGTCTATGGCGGACAGAGTTCGCACCTGCCGCTCAAGCTGAACATGTCCGGCGTCATTCCGCCGATTTTCGCTTCCTCGATCATCCTGTTCCCCGCCACCGTGGCCGGCTGGTTCGGCGCCAGCGAGGGCTGGCTCTGGCTGAAGGACATTGCGGCGACGCTGTCGCCCGGCCAGCCGATTTACGTCATGTGCTATGCGGCGGCGATCATCTTTTTCTGCTTCTTCTATACCGCGCTGGTCTTCAATTCAAAGGAGACGGCGGACAACCTGAAGAAGAGCGGCGCCTTTGTGCCCGGCATCCGTCCCGGCGAACAGACGGCGCGCTATGTCGACAAGATACTGATGCGGTTGACGCTGGTCGGCGCGATCTACATCACGCTGGTCTGCCTGCTGCCCGAATTTCTCGTCCTGAAATGGAATGTGCCCTTTTACTTCGGCGGCACCAGCCTGCTCATCATCGTCGTCGTGACGATGGACTTCATGACCCAGGTTCAGGCCTATGTTATGTCGCATCAGTACGAGAGCCTGCTGAAGAAGGCGAATTTCAAGGGCGCCGGCATTCCCGGCAGGTAGGGCGCATGGCCAAGGAAGATGTCATTGAAATGCAGGGCGAGGTGCAGGAAAACCTGCCCAACGCGACGTTCAAGGTGAAGCTGGAGAATGGCCACATGATTCACGCCTTCGTTTCGGGCAAGATGCGCATGCATTACATCCGCATCCTGCCGGGCGACAAGGTGACGGTGCAGATGACGCCCTACGATCTGACCAAGGGCCGCATCACCTTCCGCGCCAAGTAAAGAGCATTATGGGAGAAAGACATGAAAGTTCTCGCATCGGTCAAAAAGTTGTGCCGCAACTGCAAGGTCATCCGCCGCAAGGGCGTGGTCCGCATCATATGCAAGGACCCCCGCCACAAGCAGCGTCAGGGTTGATCGGGCAGGGCTGCACGGTTATAATCTGCGGTTCCTCTTTTTCGGGGTGACGAAAGGTCTGAGCTTATGGCCCGCATCGCTGGGGTAAACATTCCCAACCACCAACACGCCGCCATCGCGTTGACCGCGATCTACGGCATCGGCCGCACGCGGGCGCAGAAGATTTGCGACGCCGTCGGTATCGCGCATACAACCAAGGTCAAGGATTTGACCGACGCGCAGATGGACAAGCTGCGCGAGGAAGTCGGCAGATTCACGATCGAAGGCGATCTGCGCCGCGAAGTGAGCATGAGCATCAAGCGCCTGATGGATCTCGGCTGCTACCGTGGCGTGCGCCACCGTAAGGGCCTGCCCGTGCGCGGCCAGCGCACCCGCACCAATGCCCGCACGCGCAAGGGTCCGCGCAAGGCGATTCGCGCGACGAAGTAAGGAAAACGAGACAGATGGTTACGAAATCCACCGCCGCCAAGGCGCGCAAGAAGGTCAAGAAGAACGTCGCCGAGGGTATCGCGCACGTTCATGCCTCCTTCAACAACACGATCATTACGATTACCGACCGCCAGGGCAACGCGCTCTCGTGGGCGACCTCCGGCGGCGCCGGTTTCAAGGGTTCCCGCAAGAGCACGCCGTTTGCCGCCCAGGTCGCCGCCGAGCACGCCGGCAAGGCGGCGCAGGAATGCGGCGTGAAGAATCTGGAAGTGCGCATCATGGGCCCCGGCCCCGGCCGTGAATCGGCTGTCCGCGCGCTCAACGCCATCGGCATGAAGATATCCAGCATCACCGATATCACGCCGATCCCCCATAACGGCTGCCGCCCGCCGAAAAAGCGCCGCGTCTGAGAGCCGCAACGTCAGGAGTCAAACCGTGGCCCGCAATCTAGATGCCAAATGCCGCCAGTGCCGCCGGGAAGGCGAAAAGCTCTTCCTGAAAGGCGAGAAATGCTTTACCGACAAGTGCGCCTTTGAGCGCCGCGCCGATGCCGGCGCGCCCGGCCAGCATGGACAGAAGTCCGGCCAGCGCCTGTCCGGCTATGGCGTGCAACTGCGCGAGAAACAGAAAATCCGCCGCACCTACGGCGTGCTGGAGCGCCAGTTCCGCAAGGTGTATGCCGAGGCCAATCGCCGCAAGGGCCAGACCGGCGAGAACCTGCTGCAACTGCTGGAGAGCCGTCTCGACACCGTCGCCTACCGCATGGGCTTTGGCGCGTCGCGCGCCGAAGCGCGCCAACTGGTGCGCCACAACGGCGTGCTGGTGAACGGCAAGCGCGTGAACATCCCCTCGTATGACGTGCGTCCCGGCGATACGGTTGAACTGGCCGAGAGAACGCGCGGCCATCTGCGCGTCAAGGCCGCGCTGGAAGCCGCCGAGTCGCGCGGCTTTCCCGAGTGGATCGAGGTGGATGCCAAGGCCGGCAAGGGCACGTTCAAGGCTTATCCGGCGCGCACCGATCTGTCCGCCACGATCAACGAAAGTCTGGTCGTCGAATTGTATTCGCGCTAACCCGACATCCCGCTGACGCAACGAACCTGAAGGGAACCAGATGCAAGCGACTTCGCTGCTGAAACCGCGCATCATTGATGTGCAAACCCTCTCCCCGGTGCATGCCCGCGTCGTCATGGAGCCGTTCGAGCGCGGCTATGGCCACACGCTCGGCAACGCCCTGCGCCGCATTCTGCTCTCCTCGATGCCCGGCTCGGCGCCGACCGAGGTGAACATTGAAGGCGTGCTGCACGAGTATTCCACGCTGGACGGCGTGCGCGAGGATGTGGTCGATCTCATCCTCAACCTGAAAGGCGTTGTGCTGAAGATGCACAATCGCGGCGAGGCGCTGCTGACCCTGTCCAAGCAGGGCGAAGGCATCGTCACCGCCGGCGATATTCAGGCCGGCCATGACATCGAGATCATCAACCCGGATCACGTCATCGCCCATATCGCCCCCGGCGGCAAACTGGAGATGCAGATCAAGGTCGAGAGCGGGCGCGGCTACGTGCCGGCGAACACCCGTCCCGTCGGCGAGGAAACAAAGAGCATCGGCCAGATCATGATCGACGCCTTGTTCAGCCCGGTCCGCCGCGTCGCCTATTCGGTCGAATCGGCCCGCGTCGAGCAGCGCACCGACCTCGACAAGCTCATCATGGACATCGAAACCAACGGCGCCGTCGAGCCGGAAGAAGCCATTCGCTACGCCGCCCGGGTGCTGGTGGAGCAGCTTTCCGTCTTCGCCGATCTGGAAGGCACGCCGGTCACCATCGAAGCGCCGCGCCCGAGCCAGGTCGATCCGGTTCTGCTGCGTCCGGTCGACGATCTCGAACTGACCGTGCGTTCCGCCAACTGTCTGAAGGCCGAGAACATCTACTACATCGGCGACCTGATTCAGCGCACCGAAACGGAATTGCTGAAAACGCCGAATCTGGGCCGCAAGTCGCTCAACGAGATCAAGGAAGTGCTGGCCTCGCGCGGCCTCACTCTGGGCATGCGGCTCGAAAACTGGCCCCCGCTGGGTCTGGAAAAGCTGTCGTAAGCCGGCAGCGATAGAACAACGAGAGGTATCACAATGCGTCACCGTCACGGCCTTCGCAAACTCAACCGCACCAGCAGCCATCGGCTGGCCATGCTTCGCAACATGACCAACTCCCTGCTGCTGCATGAAACGATCAAGACCACCCTGCCCAAGGCGAAGGAACTGCGCCGCGTCGTCGAGCCGATGATCACGCTCGGCAAAAAGCCATCGCTCGCCAACCGCCGCCTGGCCTTCAACCGCCTGCGCGACCGTGACATGGTCACCAAGCTGTTCGATGAACTGGGCCCGCGTTTTGCCAACCGCAACGGCGGCTATCTGCGCATTCTCAAATCCGGCTTTCGCCAAGGCGACAATGCCCCGATGGCGCTGGTCGAACTGGTGGATCGCCCGGCTTCCGAGACGCCGGCAGCGGCTGAATAAGCCTGCCTTTCCCGCACAAAACAAAGCCCGCTTCGGCGGGCTTTGTCGTTTTTGGACACGGCGGAGCGGCGTTATGCCGCTGCCGGAGTGGGTTGCGCCACCCTGCCGGCGCTGACCGGCGCGGCGGGGAGCGGGGGCAGGGCGCCGCGCAGATCGAGTTGCGGATCGCGTGACTGGCACAGGGCGGCGGCATCAACGATCCAGCGGTCGATGTGGGCGAAGACCTGCTTCGCCTCGGCTTCTTCCGTGCCTTCGGCGTTGATCGCCGCCAGCGTTTCATCCAGCGCGGCGAGCCGTTCGCCGAGAGATACGGCGGTTGTCAGCCCTTTCACCACGGCGGCGGTATCGTAAAGCGCTGGCTGGTATTCACAGAAGCTGGCGGCCGTCAGCCCCCGCAATGCGGTGGCGGCATCGGTGAGCGTGCGGATTTTGCCGCCGCCGAGAAAGTTGGCGAGTTCTTCGGCGACGAGTTTCAGTTGCGCTTCGGCGCAGGCCGTGGCGTCTTCCAGTTTGCGCTGGAAGACGAAGGCTTCGCGGTAGCCGCGTTCGTGCGCGGCGTCGAAGAAAGCGCGGCCGACGGCAACATCGGTGGCTGAAGCGCATTCGCCGCCGCCGAGCGGGACAACGCGGAAATCCGCCGCTTCGCCGTGGTCGCGCGCCAGCTTCGCCAGTTCGAAGCGCGAGACTTGGGTCAGATCGGCCAGTAGCGACTGGAAGCGCCCGGCGCCCTGACGTTGCGCCCAGCCGAAGAAGCGTTCGCCCTCAACGCGCTCGGCGTCATACGTTTTCTGCACGCGCTCGATGGCTTGCGCGATGCGCGCCGAGGGAATCGACGGCCCCTTGAGAGCGATCGCGCCGCAGGCGCTGGTGCCGTCGCCGCCGAAATACATCTGATAGTGCGGGATCAGCTTGCCGTGCAGGCGCTTGCCTTCGCCGTAGATGCCGATGTCGCCGGACTCGGGCTGGGCGCAGCCGTTGTGGCAGCCGGAGACGCGGATGCGCAGATCGTGCCTGCCGCCGGAGAGTTTCGGCGCGGCGTGCATCGAGGTGGTGATGCCGAGGCGGCAGGTCGACGCGCCGGGGCAGGCAACGACGTTGTCGCCCGCCTGCGGCGTTTTCAAGCCGAGCCGCGCCAGCCGTTCGACAAGAGCGGAAAGTCGCGCCGTCGGCACGTGCAGCACGATCAGATTCTGGTCCTGCGTCGTGCGCACTTCGTCGAGGCCGAATTCGCCGAGGAGCGCCGCCAGACCGGCAAGCTGATCCGCCGTCAGTTGGCCGAGCGGCGCTGCCACCGGCACCGCGTGCAGGCCGGGCTGCCGCTGGGCGAAGAAGAGGCGCGGCGCGCCTGTGCCGGGGATGGAACCGGACGCCGGCCCCGTTCGGCCCGCCTGCCATTCGCCACGCGGCGCCGGCTTGCCGGCGAGCGCGGCGCGAGTGCGCGCTAACTCCTCCTCGAAGCGCGCCACGAAACCTTCCTCGCCGAAGCGGTCGACCAGAAATTTCACACGCGATTTGGCGCGCTTGGTTCGGTCAGAATATTTGTTGTGCAGAGTGATGACGGCCTCCATCGCCGGCAGCAGATCGGCTTCCTCGATGAACTCGGCGACCGTGATCGCCTCGTGCGGCTTGTGGCCGAGGCCGCCGCCGGCCAGCACGGTGAAGCCGGTTTTCCCCCCGCGCCGCGTGGCGACGAGGCCGAGATCGTGAATCAAGCCCTGTGCGCAATCCGCCTCGCAGCCGGAGAAACTCACCTTCAGCTTGCGCGGCATCTGCTGGTTGAGCGGGTTGCGCAGAAAATGCACCACGGCGCCGTCGAGATGCCGCGTCACGTCGGTGTGTTCGCGCGGGCAGACGCCGGCCAGCGGGCAGGCCGTCATGTTGCGCAGCGTATTGCCGCACGCCTCGCGTGTCGTCACGCCGTCTTCCGCCAGCCGGCGCAGCACGGCGCCGGTTTCCGCCAGCGGCACGTGATGAAGCTGGATGTCCTGCCGCGTCGTGATGTGCGCCACCTGCTGCGGCACGTGTTTTTCCACCACCTCCGCGATGACGGCCAGCCGCGCCGGATCGAGGCGTCCGCCCGGCAGCTTGACGCGCACCATGTTCACTCCCTCCTGACGCTGGCCGTACACGCCCTGCTGCAAACGCAGGGCGGTGAAGCGTTCGGCGTCCAGTTCCAGATCCAGATAACGGGCGAGCGCCTCCTCGTAATGGGTGACCTCGTCCGCGTCGGCAAGAGATTTCAGTCGGGATTTCAGTTGGGACATCGCTTTTCCTTTCACACGCGGGCCATCAGGCCGTCCTTGAAGGAAAAGGATCGTAATCGAGATGCGCGGAGTAGAAAAATACTTTGGAGTTAATTCCTAATAACCGGCAGCTATAAGCAGCCGTCTGCTGCCGGCTTGCGCTATCGGGGCAGCCGCCCGATCTGCCTGTCCTGCATCCGGCTGAACAGCGCCAGCGACAGCATCCCGCCGAACACGGCGAAGGCCATGTCTGATTGCGTATCCCAAGGGTCGCCCTGGGTGCCGAGAAATTCGTCCGCGCCCTGGCCGAGGATGAGCGCGGCGGCCCACTCGATGAGTTCATAGCTGGCGCTGATCGCCAGCACCACGCAGAGCGTGAGAAAGGCGAGCATCCCCGGCCCGCGCACATGGCCGCCGCGCAGCAGGATCTCACGGGCAATCAGCGCCGGCACAAAACCCTGCATGAAGTGGCCGAGCTTGTCGTAGGGATTGCGGGTCAAATCCAGCCAGTCCCGCACCCAGAAACCCGCCGGCACCTCGGCATAGGTGTACTGCCCGCCGATCATGAGCACGATGGCATGAAAGAAAATCAGCGTGTAAAGCAGCGTGGTCAGCGGATAGCGCCGCTGTGTCGCGGCCAGCAGCGGCAGCGCGATCAGCACCGGAAACACCTCCAGCAACCAGGTCAGACGGTCGCTGGTGTGTGCGCCCGTCCACAGCAAACCGCCGATCAGCGCCAGCGCGGCGGCGATCAGCCAGGGGCGGCGGGGGTCTGAAGTATTTGAAAGCACGACGTAGTGTAAAAGGTTTCCGCAGGGAATGTGATTTCCTGCGTACGCTTTGACGAAGCATTGTTATTGGCTTGGCGCGGACGCCTGCAATTGCCGATTTTTGTTAATCTGCGCGGCATTACCCAGAGGAAAATCAGTCATGCTGGAGAGGGAAAAATGAGCGAAAAACCAGGTGGTGAAGTTATTTTGTACCAACGCGATGATTCGCCCGCGATTGATGTGCGGCTGACGGGAGATACTGTTTGGCTTTCCCTGAATCAGCTTGCCGACCTGTTGGGGCGTGACAAATCCACTATTTCCCGCCACATTGCCAACGTCTTTTCCGAAGGCGAACTGGAGCGCAAGGCAGTTGTTGCAGAATTTGCAACAACTGCCGCCGATGGCAAAACCTATCAGGTTGAGCATTTCAATCTGGATGTCATCATCTCTGTCGGCTATCGGGTGAAGTCCCGGCAAGGCACCCAATTCCGCATCTGGGCCACTCAGCGGCTGAACGAATATCTGGTCAAGGGCTTCACGATGGATGATGCCCGCTTGAAAAACCTGGGCGGCGGCACTTACTGGAAAGAACTGCTTGCCCGCATCCGCGATATCCGTTCAAGCGAGAAAGTGCTGTACCGGCAAGTGCTGGATTTGTACGCCACCAGCGTGGATTACGAGCCGAAAAGCGAAGAAAGCGCCATCTTCTTCAAAACCGTGCAGAACAAGTTGCACTATGCCGCGCACGGGCACACCGCCGCCGAAATTATCATGGCGCGCGCCGACGCGGGCAAGCCGTTCATGGGTTTGCTGTCGTTTGCTGGCAAACTGCCTGCGAAGACTGATATTGCAGTAGCAAAGAATTATCTGAATGCCAGTGAATTACGACGGTTGAATGCACTGGTATCGGCCTATTTCGACGCCGCCGAGTTTCGCGCCGAGAACCATGAGCCGACTTACATGAAAGATTGGCTGGTTCATCTTGACCGGCTGATCGTGGCGATGGAAGCCAAAACATTGGATGGCGCGGGAAACGTCAGCCACCAAGAGGCCATCGGCAAAGCCGAGGAAGAATATGCCAAGTACCGTTCACGACAGGACGCGCTGCCTTCGGAGGTTGAAGCGGCCTATCTGGAAACGGTGAAGAAAGTTCAACGCAAGATTGAAGGAAAGAAAAAGCGGTGAGCCGGAATGCGGAAACACCTTGTTTGTCCGGTTGCGCTCTCGCTACCCGCGCATGGCGCGGACGCCTTCCGGTGTGGCCAGCAGCAGCAAGTCGGCGGGGCGGCAGGCGAACAGGCCGTTGGTGACGATGCCGACGATTTGATTGAGCTTCGTTTCAAAAGCGGCGGGGTCGGCGATGCTGAGGCCATGCACGTCGAGAATGACGTTGCCATTGTCGGTAGTGAAGCCCTCGCGCAGCTTGGGTTGGCCGCCAAGTTTTGCCAGTTCGCGGGCGACCTGGGCGCGGGCCATGGGAATGACTTCGACCGGCAGCGGAAATTTGCCCATCCGCTCGACCAGCTTGCTCTGGTCGCAGACGCAGATGAAGGTATCGGCGACGGCGGCGACGATTTTTTCGCGCGTCAGCGCGCCGCCGCCGCCCTTGAGCATGGCCAGTTGAGGGGTGATTTCATCCGCGCCATCGACATACACCGGCATCCGCTCCACGTCGTTGAGATCAACGACCTTGATACCGTGGTCAAGAAGCCGCTTGCGGCTGGCTTCTGAACTGGCGACGGTGGCGGCGATACGGCTTTTGATCTTCGCCAGTTCGTCGATGAAGAAATTGGCGGTGGAGCCGGTGCCGACGCCGAGGATGCTGTTGGCGGGGACTTCCGCCGCCACGTAATCGGCGGCGGCCTTGGCGACGGCTTGCTTGAGTTCGTCCTGGGTCATGATTTTGCGCGTTCCTTGGTTGGAGATATGCTCACCGCTTCCGCTGCGGCGGCAAGTCGGTGCAACTGCCTTCGGCGGCTTCGGCGGCCAGCCCGATGGTTTCGCCCAGCGTCGGGTGCGGGTGGATGGTCTTGCCGATGTCCAGCGCGTCCGCGCCCATTTCGATGGCCAGAGCGATTTCGCCGATCATGTCGCTGGCATTGGGGCCGACCATGCCGCCGCCGATGACGCGCCGCGTTTCCACGTCGAACACCAGCTTGGTGACGCCGTAATCCGCGCCGTTGGCGATGGCGCGGCCCGAAGCCGCCCAGGGAAATCTGGCGGCTTCAACCTTGCGCCCGTTCTTTTTCGCTTCGTCCTCGCCGACGCCGACCCAGGCGACTTCGGGATGCGTGTAGGCGACGCCGGGAATCACTTGCGCGTCGAAATACGCTTTATGGCCCGCTGCCACTTCAGCGGCGACGTGGGCCTCATGCACTGCCTTGTGCGCGAGCATGGGCTGGCCAACGATGTCGCCGATGGCGAAAATGTGCGCCACATTGGTGCGCATTTGCGTGTCCACCGGAATGAAGCCGCGCTCGGTAACGGCCACGCCCGCCTGCTCCGCGCCGATCTTCAGCCCGTTCGGGCTGCGCCCCGCCGATTGCAGCACGAGGTCGTAACGCTGCGCTTCGGCGGGCGCGTTGGTGGACGCGTTCTCGCCCGTGAATGTCACCCAGATGCCGTCGGCCTTGGCTTCGGCGCTGACGGTTTTTGTCTTCAGCATCACCTTGCCGAAGCGATGCGCGTTCTGTTTTTCCCAGATCTTCACCAGATCGCGGTCCGGCCCCTGCATCAGGCCGTCGAGCATTTCCACCACGTCGATTTTCGCGCCCAGCGCGGCGTAGACCGTCGCCATTTCCAGACCGATGATGCCGCCGCCGATGACCAGCATCCGTTGCGGCGTCTGGCGCAGTTCCAGCGCACCGGTGGAATCGACGATGCGCGGATCGTCCGGCAGGAAAGGCAGGCGCACGGCCTGTGAACCGGCGGCGATGATGCACTGGCCGAACTTGATGATTTTTTTCGCGCCGGTTTTTTCCTGGCCGTTGCCTGTCGTTTCCTCAACTTCCAGATGATGCGCATCGAGAAAGCGCCCCAGCCCGCGCGCGACCGTAACCTTGCGCCCTTTGGCCATGGCGGCGAGGCCGGTTGTGAGCTTACCCACTACCTGCGTTTTGTGCGCGCGCAATTTGTCCAGATCGACTTTCGGTGCGGCGAAGCTGACGCCGTAATCTCCGGCGTGCACGGTTTCCTCAATGACGGCGGCGACATGCAGCAGCGCCTTGGAAGGGATGCAACCGACATTGAGGCAGACGCCGCCCAGCGTCGGGTAACGTTCGACGAGCACGGTTTTCATGCCCAGATCGGCGGCGCGGAAAGCGGCGGAATAGCCGCCCGGCCCCGCGCCGAGCACCAGCATGTCGGTTTCCATATCGGCGGTGAAGGCGGTCATAGCAGCACCCGGCGCAGATCGGCCAGCGTTTGAGCGAGCCAAGCGGTGAAGCGCGCCGCCTGCGCGCCGTCGATGACGCGATGGTCATACGACAGCGACAGCGGCAGCATCAGGCGCGGCGCGAATTGCTTGCCGTCCCACAGCGGCCGGGTCTGCGCTTTCGAGACGCCGAGAATGGCGACTTCGGGCGCGTTGATGATCGGTGTGAACGCCGTGCCGCCGATGCCGCCGAGACTGGAAATCGAGAAGCAGCCGCCCTGCATTTCGGCGGCGGACAGCTTGCCTTCGCGCGCCTTGGCGGAAAGCGCGCCGAGTTCGGCGGCGATCGCCAGCACGCCTTTCCGGTCGGCGTCGCGGATCACCGGCACCACCAGCCCGTCGGGCGTGTCGACGGCGACGCCGATGTGGATGTATTGCTTGCAGATCAGGTTTTCTCCGTCGAGCGAGACGTTGAAGTGGGGGAATTTTCCCAGCGCGGCAGCGACGGCCTTGACGAGAAAGGCGAGCAGGGTGAGCTTGATGCCGGATGATTTGTTTTCCGCGTTCAGTTCCGCTCGCAATGCTTCCAGCGCGGTGATGTCGGCTTCGTCGAACTGCGTGACGTGGGGAATCATGGCCCAGTTGCGGGCGAGATTGGCGCCGGAAATTTTCTTGATGCGCGGCAGCGGCCGCGTTTCAATCGCGCCGAAGCGGGCGAAGTCGACGCGCGGCCAGGGCGGCAGACCGGCTCCCGCGCCGGCGGCGGGCGGCTGCGTCAGCGCGGCTTGCATGCGGCCCTTGACGTAATTCTGCACATCCTCTTGCAGAATGCGGCCCTTCGGCCCCGTGCCCTCGACGCGGATGACATCAACGCCCAGCTCGCGTGCGAAGCGCCGCACCGATGGGCTGGCGTGGGCGGTGTTGCGGGGCGGATCGCTGGCGCTTGTATCCGCTGCTGCCGGCGGCGGGGGAATGACAGATGGAATAACAGATGGAATGACGGAGGCGTTTTCTTCCCGGCATGCTTCCGGCGCGGGCGGTGAGGCAGGCTGTGGTGCAGATGGCGCAGGTGGCGCGGCGGAAGGAATCCCGGCGGAAGCCGTCGCGGCGGCGGTGTCCAGCAGCAGCACCAGCGCGCCTTCTGAAACCCTGTCGCCGATTTTCAGCTTGATCTCTTTCACCGTGCCGGCGGCGGGGGCCGGCACGTCCATCGTCGCCTTGTCGGATTCGAGCGTGACGAGCGCGTCTTCCGCCTTCACCGCGTCGCCCGGCTTGACGCCGATCTCGATCACCGGCACGTCCTTGAAATCGCCGATGTCGGGCACCTTCACTTCGATGAGCGGCATGTCGGCTCCTTAGACGGCGGCGGGGTTGGGCTTCTCGGGATCGAGGCCGTAGCGGGCGATGGCGGCGGCGACTTTCGCCTTCTCGAACTGGCCCTCGTCGGCGAGCGCCTTGAGCGCCGCCAGGGTGACGTAATGACGGTCGATTTCAAAGAAGCCGCGCAGCTTTTCCCGGCTGTCGGAACGGCCAAAGCCGTCGGTGCCGAGCGTCGCGTAGCGGCGCGGCACGAAGGGCCGAATCTGCTCGGCGAAGGCGCGCACGTAGTCGGTCGAGGCGATGACCGGGCCGCGCGTGTCCTTCAGGCATGTTTCGACATGCGCCTGTCGCGGCTTTTCCGCCGGGTGCAGCAGGTTCCAGCGGGCGGCGGCCTGACCGTCGCGCGCCAGTTCGGTGAAGGAAGGGCAGGACCAGAGATCGGCGTCGACGCCCCAATCCTGCTTCAGCATGTCGGCTGCGGCGATCACCTCGCGCAGAATGGCACCGCAGCCGAGCAACTGCACGCGCGGGCCGTTGCCGGCCGGGCCTTTGCGGAACAGGTACATGCCTTTCAGGATGTCCTGCTCCGCGCCGGACGGCAGCGCCGGATGGGCGTAGTTCTCGTTGAGCAGGGTGATGTAGTAGAAAACATCTTCCTGCGCTTGCGCCATGCGGCGCAGGCCGTCTTGCAGGATCACCGCGACTTCGTAGGAGAAGGTCGGATCGTAGGCGACGCAGTTCGGAATCAGCGCCGCCTGCACGTGCGAATGACCGTCGGCGTGCTGCAAGCCTTCGCCGTTCAGCGTCGTGCGCCCGGAGGTGCCGCCGAGCAGGAAGCCACGCGCGCGCTGGTCGCCGGCGGCCCAAGCCAGATCGCCGAAACGCTGGAAGCCGAACATCGAGTAGTAGATGAAGAACGGAATCATCTGCACGCCGTGCGTGCTGTACGAGGTGGCGGCGGCGATCCACGAGGCCATCGCGCCGGCTTCGGTGATGCCCTCTTGCAGGATCTGGCCGTTTTTCGATTCCTTGTAGAACATCAGTTCGCCGGCGTCTTGCGGCGTGTAGTTCTGCCCGACCGAGGACCAGATGCCGAGGCCGCGGAACATGCCTTCCATGCCGAAGGTGCGCGATTCGTCGGCGACGATCGGCACGATATGACGGCCAAGTTGCGCGTCCTTCGTCAGCGCGCCGAGCATGCGCACGAAGGCCATCGTGGTGGAAAATTCGCGGCCTTCGCCGGACGCCTTCAATTGCGTCTCGAAGGCGGCAAGGGGCGGCACGTCAAGCGCCGCTGCCTGACGGCGGCGGCGCGGCAGAAAGCCGCCGAGCGCCGCCCGCTGCTCGCTCATGTAGCGGATCTCCGGCGCGTCGGGGGCGGGGCGGATGTATTCGAGCTTGTCCAGTTGCGCGTCGGTGAGCGGCAGGCCGAAGCGGTCGCGGAAGGCTTTCAGCGAAGTGGTGCCCATCTTCTTCTGCTGATGGGTGATGTTCTGCGCTTCGCCCGATTCGCCCATGCCGTAACCCTTGATGGTCTTGGCGAGGATCACCGTCGGCTGGCCGGCGTGGTGCATCGCGGACTGGTAAGCGGTGTAAATCTTGTGCGGATCGTGGCCGCCCCGGTTCAGGCGCCAGATGTCGTCGTCCGACCAGTTGGCGACCATCGCCTTCAGTTCGGGCGAGTTGAAAAAATGCTCGCGCACATAAGCGCCGTCCTTCGACTTGAAGGTCTGGTAGTCGCCGTCGACGCATTCCTCCATGCGCTGGCGCAGCAGCCCGCGGCGGTCTTGCGCCAGCAGCGGATCCCAGTAGCTGCCCCAGATGATCTTGATGACGTTCCAGCCGGCGCCGCGAAAATCCGCTTCCAGTTCTTGAATGATCTTGCCGTTGCCGCGCACCGGCCCGTCGAGGCGCTGCAAATTGCAGTTGATGACGAAGATCAGGTTGTCGAGCCTTTCCCTGCCGGCCAGCCCGATGGCGCCCAGCGACTCCGGCTCATCCATTTCGCCGTCGCCCATGAACGCCCACACCTTGCGCGCGCCGGTATCGACGATGCCGCGGTCGCGCAGATATTTCATGAAGCGCGCCTGATAAATCGCCTGCAACGGCCCCAGACCCATCGACACCGTCGGGAACTGCCAGAAATCCGGCATCAACCAGGGGTGCGGGTAAGAAGACAAGCCCTTGCCGTCCACCTCGCGGCGGAAATGATCCATCTGCTCCTCGCTGATCTGGCCGTGCATGAACGCGCGGGCATAGATGCCGGGCGCCGAATGGCCCTGCATGAAGATCAGATCGCCGCCGTGCTGTGCCGACGGCGCGCGCCAGAAATGGTTGAAGCCGACGTCATACAGCGTGGCGGCGGAAGCGAAACTGGCGATATGGCCGCCGAGATTGGAATCGCCCTTGTTGGCGCGCAACACCATCGCCAGCGCGTTCCAGCGCACCAGCGAGCGGATGCGGTGTTCGAGTTCCTGATTGCCCGGCGCGACCAGCTCCTGACCGGGCGGAATGGTGTTGAGGTAAGCGGTGGTTGCCTTGTACGGCAGGTTGATCCCGCTGCGGCGGGCCAGATCGATCAGGCGCTCGATGAGGTAATGGGCGCGTTCCGGCCCTTCGCGCTCGATGACCGCCTCCAGCGCATCGAGCCATTCTCTGGTTTCCTGCCCGTCCGGGTCGGACGGCGGCAGGCCGTGCGGCAATGCCGACATGGTTGTCTCCTCTCCAATGACTGCGGACGCGCCCCTTGTGAGGACCTTTGAGGACCTTTTTCGCGCCCGCCGAATCTCCCTCCCCGCCTTGTAGGGCGGAACGGGTCAAGGCTGTTTTTTGCGAATGATAAAACACAAAGCCGCATTCTGCATTTTGCGGTGCGGCGGCATTCTGGCAGTCTTGCGGCGGAGGCGTCGCAGGTTCTGTTTTACACTTCCGGCTGGCGTGCAATCGTGCGGCAGACGAAAAAGGAGGGGCGGGTGAGTCGAAATGATCTGGCGGGCAAGACAGCCATCGTAACAGGGGCGGCGAGCGGCCTGGGCCGGGCGATCGCGGAGCGGTTGGCGGCGGACGGCGCGCAGGTAGTGGTGGCGGATGTCAGCGAGCGGGGCGCGGAAGTCGCTGCCGCCATCGGCGGGCATTTCGTGCCGGGCGACGCGGCGCGGCGGGCGGATTGCAAGGCGCTGGCCGAGGCCGCGCTGGCGCGCTACGGCGCGGTGCATATTCTGGTGAACAACGCCGGCTTTCAGCACGTCGCGGCAATCGAGGATTTTCCCGAGGACATCTGGGACAAGATGCAGGCGGTGATGCTGACCGCGCCGTTCCTGCTCACGCGCTATTGCTGGCCGGCGATGAAACGGCAGCGCTGGGGCCGCATCGTGAATATTTCCTCGATCCACGGCCTTGTCGCCTCGCCGAACAAGGCCGCTTACATCGCCGCCAAGCACGGGCTGATCGGCCTCACCAAAACCGCCGCGCTGGAAGGCGGCGCCTGCGGCATCACCGCCAACGCGATTTGTCCGGCATACATCCGCACGCCGTTGGTGGATAACCAGATCGCCGATCAGGCGAAGCTGCGCGGTCTGCCCGAGGCCGAGGTGATCGAAAAAGTGATGCTGGAACCGGCCGCGGTCAAGCGCCTGATCGAACCGTCCGAGGTGGCCGATTTCGTCGCCTATCTCTGCTCGCCCGCCGCCGCCGCCATCACCGGCTCGGCGCTGACCATGGATCTAGGCTGGACGGCGCGGTAAATGCCGGAACAGGCTGATTCGCTCACAGCGCGCTTCCGCGCCCGCGCCGAGGCGCTTGGCGGCAGCGTCGAGAAGGTGTCGAGCCTGCGGGCGGCGCCGGGCGCTCTGGCGCGCTATCTGGTCATGAACGGGCTGCCGACCGGCGGCGTGTGCTGGACTGGTCTGCGCAAGCTGGACTGGATCGGCGCCGGCCTCGGCATGGAAGACCGTCCGCCGCGCAACGGCGATCTGATCGGCGTCACCGGCTGCGTCTGCGCCATCGCCGACAGCGGAGAGCTGATGTTGCGCGACGGCCTCGATACGCCGGTGGCGACGAGCCGCCTGCCGGAAGCCCATATCGCCGTCGTCGAGACGGCGCGCATCGTGTCCGGCGCGGAGGAAGCTTGGGCGCTTTTTCGCGCCGAGGGCGGTGCATCGGAGGCCGCGCATTTCGTCGCCGGCCCCGCGCGCGCCGCTGCCGCACCGCGCCGCCTGCACATCATTCTGGTCGGCGCGTAGCATTTTCTTTGTGCCTGCCGTCCGGCGGTGGCCGGTTTCCCGGCGGCGATTTGCCCGGCGCTTGATCGAATCGTCTTTGTGAAGCGGGCAATCGCTTGTATCATCGCGGCTTTCGAGCAGCGTCCGGGGCCGGATCATGGGGAAAATGGCCGGCCCGCCGCGACATGCCCGGCTTCGAGTTGTGTCCGTTTTAACAGGAGAACCACATCGTGAACGCTAACGAGACGCCCCCGGCCAATCCGGCCAAGGAGCCTTCGTCTGAATGTCTGGCGCCGCCGGCGTCGGCGGACCCCGCAGCCTATCCGGCAGCGAGCGCGCCGACAACTTCGCGCCGGAGTTTCCTCAAGGCTGGCGGTATGTTGAGCCTGTCGTCCCTGATGGGCGCCGGGGCGCTGATGACGCAATCGGGCGAGGCGCACGCCGCCGCCGAGTGGGCTGAGCATTTCCAGAAGAATTACCGCCTGATGACGGCGGAGGAAAAAGACGAAGCGCGCAAGCGGCTGGAGCGGCGCTATTCGCGGGAATATGAAAAGCCGGTGACGGTCGACATCACCGGGCCGCAGCCGGGCGTGCTGATGGGCTACGCGCTCAACGTGCGCAAGTGCATCGGCTGCCGCCGTTGCGTCAAGGCCTGCGTGGCCGAGAACAACCAGTCGCGCGGCGAGCGCCCCGGCGAGCGCATCGAGTGGATTCAGGTGTTGCGCATGGAGCGCGGCGAATTTTCCCAGGACAAGATGGATCACGGCTACCCGGAAGGGCTGGGCATCCAGGTCGGCGGCAACGCCTACACCCCGGCCGGGCAGGTGCTCGAAGGCCAGTATCACTACGCGCCGGAAGCGGTGCCGGAGAAAGACGCCACCTACATGCCGATCGCCTGCATGCAGTGCGAGAAGCCGCCCTGCGTCAAGGTCTGCCCGGTGCGCACGACCTACCGCGAGGCCGACGGCCCGGTGGTGATCGACTACAACTGGTGCATCGGCTGCCGCATGTGCATGGGCGCCTGTCCGTACTGGGCGCGCCGCATCAACCTGACCACGCCGGTGCTGCCGAAGGCGGAGATGAACCCGGTGACGCACTATCTGGGCAACCGGCCACGCATGCGCGGCGTCGTCGAAAAATGCCACTGGTGTTTGCAGCGCACCCGTCAGGGCCGCTATCCGGCCTGCGTCGAGGTCTGCCCGGTCGGCGCGCGCAAGTTCGGCAACCTGCTCGACCCGAACAGCGAGGTGAGCCTGATTCTGGCGCGGAAAAACGTCTTCCGCCTGAAGGCCGAACTCAACACCTTCCCGAAATTCTTCTACTTCTACGATTGAGGAGCGAGCCGTGCAACAACTGACCCGTTTCGCTGCCGATTATGTGAGTTACGTCCTCAAGGGCGGCACCAAGTTTTATGCCTGGATGGCCTGCCTGGCGGCGCTTATCATCGGCATGATGTATGTGTTCTACCTCCAGAACACCGACGGCCTGATCGTCACCGGCATGACCAGCCAGATTCACGATGGCCTCTACTTCGCCAATCTGGTCTTTCTGGTCGGCGTCGCCGCCGGAGCGGTGACCATCGTCTTCCCGGCTTACGTCTATCACCACGAAGGCATGCACAAGGTGACGGTGCTGGGCGAGATGCTGGCGATTTCCGCCGTCATCATGGTGACGATGTTCGTCTTCGCCCACATGGGACGGCCCGACCGCCTCTGGCACATGATGCCGATCATCGGCATTTACAGCCTCAACGCGATGCTCGGCTGGGACGTGCTGGTGCTGATGGGCTACCTGCTCCTGAACGCCATCTGCGGTTTCTACTACCTGTGGACGAAATACACGGGCCGCGAGGTGAATAAAAAATTCTTCATGCCGCTGGTGTACATCTCGATTGTCTGGGCGCTCTCCATCCACACCGTGACAGCCTTCCTGATCTCGACCATGCCGGCGCGCCCGATGTGGTTCCACAGCATGATGCCGATCCGCTTCATCACCACCGCCTTTGCTGCCGGCCCCTGCCTCATCATTCTGGCCTTCCTCATCATCCGCAACAACACCAAGATGTGGGTCGAGGACAGCGCCATCAAGCTGCTGACGACCATCATCACCTGGTGTCTGGGCATTGCGCTCTTTCTCACCATGTCGGAAATCGTCGTCGAGTTTTATGCCCGCACCGAGCACGCCAACGGCCTCTACTACCTGATGTTCGGCCTGCACGGCCTGACCCGGCTGGTGCCCTGGTTCTGGGGCGCGCTGATTCTGATGGTCGGCGCGTTCGCGCTGTTCCTGATGCCGTCCGTGCGCAACAACATGAAGCTGCTGCCGATCCCCTGCGTCATGGCCTTTTGCGGCATCTGGATCGAGAAGGGCATGGGTCTGGTCGTCCCCGGCTTCATCCCCTCGCCGATCGGCGAAGTGACCGAGTACTACCCGACTTTCGTCGAAGTGCTGATGACGCTTGGCATCTGGGCCTTCGGCTTTTTCATCCTGACCATCCTGCTCAAGGGCGCCATCGGCATCCTGCAGGGCGAGATCAAATATGGCGGCGCGGCCGCCGCCGCGAAGTGAGAGGGCGATCATGAAAAAGTCCGCATTGCACACGATACTCATCGCGCTTGGCGCCATCGTCGTCCTTGGCGGCGGCGTGGCGGTCAGCGTTTTCTCCCAGGATGCCGCGCCGCAGGAAGCCGCGCCGCCGGAACCCCAGGAAGTCATTTGCTTCGAGAGCCGCAAGGGCGCGTCCGAGATCACCCAGCACGAGATCCAGCCCGGCCTGCTCAACGTCAAGTGCTCGCCGACCACCGGCGCGGCGCTCTGGTACGGCGACCCCTACGAGGGCACCGTGCCGATGGGCAAGATGCCGCTGCTGGAGAGCATCCCGGATGACAAGGCTGTCGTGCGGCCGCGCTCCGAAAAGCTGAATCTGCTTGCGATGTGCGGCACGGCCTGCCACAACAACACGCTGCCGCTGGCATCCCGCGTGCCGCCGACGCTCCCGAAGAACAACCGGCCAGTGCCGATCCCGACCATGGAAGGCATGCTGCCGGAAATCGCCAACTTGCAGCATGGCCGCGGCCGCATCTGGTGCCTTGATTGTCATCACACGACCAAGCGCAACATGCTGGTTGATCACTTTGGCGATCCGATCAGCTTCGATCAGCCGCAACTCCTGTGCGGCAAGTGCCACGGCGACAAGCTGCGCGACTGGCGTGACGGCATTCATGGCAAGCGCATCGGCGAATTCGCCAGCACCGGCAAGAAACGCTGGTTCGTCTGCACCGAATGCCACAACCCGCACGACGTGCAGAACGGTGACCGCAACCGCGGCTTCACCCAGTTGCAGCCCGAACTGCCGCCGCAACTCTCGCACGGCATGAAGGATGCCAACTACGAAAAGCTGCATCCCATTCCCCACTGAGCGCACTGATGTCCGACGCGCCAGAGAAATCAAGCCCGGTCAGGGGCGATCCAAGCTGGGTCGCCCCCGCCCTGCGGCGCGAGGAGAAAACCCGCAACGTCGGCAAGACGCCGGTCTTCTTCGGGCCGCCGCTGGCCATCCTCACCGACGGCCAGAAGAACACCATGGAAATCAGCGGCAAGCTCAACCGCACGGCAGAACGTTACCTCGACATCCTCAAACACCACGGCCTGCCGCTGACCGAGCCGGAGCGCCGCTGTCTCGCCCACATCTGCCACATCGGCTTCATGTCGCCGCTGGAAATCCGCGAACTGCCCGACGAAGTGCGCCTGACCGCTTTTGAATGCGAAGGGCTGGACAAGGCGGCGCTGGCGCAAAAACTCGATGCCGCCCGCTTCGCCGACCTCGTCGCCGCCGTCGAATCGCTCGGCTTCTGATTCAAGGAACGCCAATCCATGCCGCAGCGTATCAACTGGGAGCCAGGCAACAGCGTCGGCAACGCCACGCTCGACGCGCAGCATCAGGCGCTGCTCGCCCGCTGCAATCTTCTCGCCGACTGCCTCGCTATCGGCGGCGCGGCAGGCGAGCGGCGCTTTGATGAAGCCTTTGCCGAACTGCTCGCCCTCGCCCGCCAACACTTCAGCACCGAAGAAACCCTGCTGGCGCAAAGCGGCCATGCCGGGCTGGACGTCTACCGCGACGAATGCGCCGAGTTCGATTATCTGGCGGACGACATCATCACCACCGAAAACTTCGACCGCGACGAACTGCAAACCTTCCTCGCCCTGTGGTGGACCGGCCACATCCTCGACGCCGCCAAAAACCATCGCGCCTGTCTGGAACAACCGTAGGGGGCTTGTCCCGCCTGCAATATCCGTCTTGTGAAGATTGTGTAGGCGGGCGGATCAGGTGTCGCTTTCGAGTTCCCGGATCAGCCGTGTCAGCGCGGCGGGGGGTTGTCCGTGGGGGACTTTGAAGCGGAGATGTCCGGCGCGGTCGAATATGAAGACGTAGGCCGTGTGGTCGAGCGTGTAGGAATCGCCGCCGGTCGGGATTTTTTGATAGCTGACCTTGTACATGTCCGCGACGCGCCGCGTTTCTTCCGGTGTGCCGCGCAATCCGATGAATCTGGCGTTGAAGGCGGGGACATATTCGGCGAGCAATTGCTGCGTATCCCGCTCGGGGTCAATCGTCACGAACAGCACTTGCACGCGATCGGCATCCGAGCCAAGGTCACGATAGACTTCGGCGAACGCTGCCAGAGTGGTGGGGCATACGTCCGGGCACTGGGTGAATCCGAAAAACAGGGCGACGATTTTGCCCCTGAAATCAGATAACCGCACTGTTTTTCCGTTGTGATCCGTGAGATGAAAATCGTTTGAGTAGGCTTCGCCGCTGACATCAATGGCGTCCGGTTCCGGCGGCGGGGCATCGCGCTCGCATCCGGCAAGCGGGAGCCACAGCGCCATCATTGCCGCAAGCATGATGTGAGCATAAATCCGATCTCCCTTCGTCAACGGATGGCCGGAGTTGCGGAAATGCGGCATTGGGCGCTTTTCTTCCATGACGCCAAATCTAATCCGCCTGGATTGATCGGATGCCGTTATTTCAAATCGAAAAGACAATTTCAAAATGAAACGCCGCGATGTTTCATCGCGTTTGCCGTGTCGCAGCAATAATCGTCAAACAGAGAAGATTTGGCAGTCATAACAATAACCTTGGCGCGGCACGACGCAGCATCAACGCCTGGCCTGCGATTTGCTAATGGTCTGGAAGGCATCACTGGCGGCGACATAACGGTGATTCTTGAGGGAGGGGATTTTCTACTATCAACCATCTGTTGAGTCGAGGAGGCGTCATGTCAACAAGTAATGAAATTGAAAAAGCGGCCGAGGGCGCGGGGGAGGCAGCCGCTTCGGAGGATAAAGATCAAACCCCTGAAGGCGCGTCGGCAACGGAAGGCCGCCGGGGTTTTCTGAAGTCGATGGGCGTCGGCGCGGGGGCCGCGGCTGTCGGCGCGATGGGTACGACCGCGATGGTGGCCGGCGGCGCGCTGGTGGCGTCTTCTGAAGCCAAGGCGGCGACGAAATACATCAAGTTCGAGCAGGTCTTCAATCAGTTGGGCAAGTACATCATGCTCGTGCCGGGCAAATTCACCGGCACGGTTGCCGCCATTGACTTGTACACAGGGAAGACGCTCGCCTGGACGGCCTTCTGGAATTACGGCGATACAAGCCCGATCATTCACCACATGGCGGCATTTCCGGCGCCGGATCCCTACAAGGAGTTTGAATTCATCGTCAATTCGCAAGGCGGCAAGAATCTGTTCATCTACGGCATTCCCACGACGGTGAAGAATCCCGGCGAAGGCTTCCGCATCTACCGCGTCAAATATGACGGCACCAAACTCAACGTGGTTTCCGATGTCGCGGAGAAGACAGGGATGGGCCTCGGCGTGCACGTGACGAGCGCGCCGGATGCAAAGAGCTTCTCCGTCGGGGATGGGCAAAAGGACATCTTCGCCGTTTTCGACCGCGAAACGGAGGCGGTGAAGTCGGCATGGTATTTCGACTGGATACCCAATAACACCAAGGAGCTTGCGAAAGCCTGGACGGAGGGCGGCAAGCTGGTGATCAAACGGCTGAAGCCCACCTTGCCGAACGGCATGTATGACTACAAGGGCACCAAGGGAATCAAAATCGACTGGGAGCTGGTGCCGGGCGGCGAACTGTTCGCGGAGCAAGGCAAGGTCACAGGCAAGCGGGTCGCCAATACCTGCGGACTGGATGCCTTCGTGTGGGATCCGCGCGGCAAATGGGCGGCCGCTTCACTGCGTCTCCAGGGCTTGTCGATCGTGTTCGATGTCGAGAACTGGGTGCCGGTGGCCGCGCTTCCGGGCGCCAAGGGCGTGCCCGATCAGGTGCCGCTGAAAAAGATCAACGATGACACTTGGGAAGTGGTCATGGATCAGGTCGTCACGCCGGCGCACCAGGCCGGATTTTCGCCTGACGGCAAGCATTTCCTGTTCATGAATGGCGTGCGCCAGAACAACATCATGGTCTGGGATACGAACAACCATGCCGATCCAAGCACATGGAAGAAGAAGGCTGTCGTCGAGCACCCCGACTGGCGCGGCGCGTATCCCAACACCTTCCACATGGTGTTCACGCCCGATGCCAAGAAAATCTACGTCACGCTCTGGTGGCCTTCGCCGACGCCCAACGGCGTTGCGGTGATCGACGCCGTGAACTGGAAAGTGCTCAAGCAAATCGACCTAGGGCCGGATATGCACACCATCGCCGTGACCTACGACGGCAAGTTTGTCGTGGGGGTGATGAGCGGCTATCAGAAAACGGTGACCTCGATCCCCGTGATCTCGACCGAAGACGACGAGCTTCTGGGATTCTTCCCGAGCACGGGCGGCCACCATGACAACGTGATCGTGCCGAGAACCGTGCAGGATCTCCGGGTCAGCCGTTCCACGACCACCTAGGAGAGAGATCGGTATCTTGCCTCGCCGGGCCGCATGCTAGTATGCGGTCCGGTTTTTTCATCAACACACGGCAGATCGCGGCGGTCTGACCGTCGGCTTACAGAGTTCCGCCATGCTCGGTTTGGCCCTGAGAAATTTGCAGCGCAAGCCCTTCCGCACTTACGCTTTGGCGATTGCGGTGGCGATTGCGATTGGCGCGGTTTTCGCCACGGCAACGATTTTGTGGGGAGTCGAGCGCAGTCTGGCGCAAGGCTTCTCGAAATTCGGCGCGGACGCGCTGGTCGTTCCCAAAGGCGCTTTGGTTAACATCAAGACGGCGCTGCTGACGGGCGAGCCTTCAACTTTTTACATGAAAGGCAGCTACGGGGAACAGATTCGCAATCTGGCCGGCGTGTCGAAGGTGACGCCGCAATTGTTCCTGACCACGGCATCCGGTTCTCACTGCATCGTCGGCAATGCCTTTCTCGTCGGCTTCGATCCGCGCACCGATTTCACTGTCATGCCCTGGCTCTACCAGAAACAAGAGCGGGAATTCGCGCGCGGCGACGTCGTCGTCGGCGCCAATAATAATTATCAGGTCGGCGATGTCGTCTATTTCTATGGAGAAACCTTTACCGTTTTCGGCAAGCTCGACCGGACGGGAATCGGCCTCTACGACAACGCGATTTTCCTGCACATCGACCAGGCTTACGACCTGATCGACAGTTCCAAAAAATATGCCGACGTGCCGGACATGGGTTTCGCGCGCGGGGATGTGTCGGCGCTGCTGGTGCAGATCGGCAGCACGGCCAAGGCGAACCTGATCCGGTTCGCGATCGCCAAGAACCCCGAGGTGCGCGTGGTGACCGCCGGAAATATCGTGACATCGGTGCGCCAGAATCTGACGGCCCTTTTCACGGGCACGGTCGCCTTGATCGTTGTCCTCATCATCGGCAACGTCTTGATGATCAGCGCCATATTTTCGACCATTGTGAATGAACGCAAGAAGGAACTCGGACTGCTGCGCGCAATCGGCGCGCGGCGGTTTTCCGTATTCAGTCTGGTTCTGTCGGAGTCGATCATGTTGACGACGTTCGGCGGGCTTATCGGACTCGGTCTGGGCGTGATTTTGCTGAGGATATTCGCCCGCTCAATCGGCTTTCACCTTGAAACGCTCAACATCCCCTTCCTGTGGCCCCCTTTGTACCAGGTCGCGCTGCTCGCCGTCGCCGCAGTGATTTTCGCCTTGCTGGTGGGCGCGCTGGGCGCCCTCTACCCTGCGGTCGCCGGAAGCCGCATCGAGCCTTACGACGCGATACGCGCCGGAGAATGAAGCCATGGCCATGAAAGTCGAACTGCGTGAACTGAATCGCGCCTACCGGATCGGCGACCAGGTTATCGAGGCGGTGCGTGATGTCAGCCTCTCGATTGACGCCGGCGAATTCGCCGCGATCATCGGCCATTCGGGCAGCGGCAAATCCACCCTGCTGTCCATGATCGGCGGCCTGGCGCGCCCGACATCGGGAACGGTGTTGATCGAGGATGTTGATATCTGGGCGCGCGATGACGCTTTCAGATCGGATTTCCGAAACGCCCGCATCGGTTTTGTGTTTCAGTTCGCGAGCCTTATTCCGACGCTGAACGCGGTCGAGAATGTCGCCTTGCCGCGCAACTTCGGCAAGGGAGGAAACCGCGCCCAGGACGAGGAGGAAGCCATCATGCTTCTGGAACGGGTTGGCCTGGGCGAGCGCTTGTTTTCCTATCCGAGCGAATTGTCGGGCGGCCAGCAACGGCGCGTCGCCATCGCGCGGGCGCTCATCAACAGCCCCGCATTGCTGCTTGCCGACGAACCCACCGGCGATCTCGACGAAGAGACGGAGGCGGAGGTGATGGAACTGCTTTTGTCGTCCTGCCGCAAGACCCATGCCGCGTTCCTGATGGTGACGCACAATCGCGCCATCGCGGAGGGCGCGGATCACGTCTTTCGTCTGAAAGGGGGCGCATTGCAATGAAGCTCTATCAGATCGCCCTGCGTGAAATCGGGCGGCGCAAGATGCGCACACTCTACACCGCCAGCAGCGTGGCCATCTCCGTCGCGCTGCTCATTGCGGCCCTGATGGTGGGCATGGCAGGGCAGAAGGATCTGCTGCTGACGATTGCCCGTTACGGTCACAGCCTGACGATATTTCCGGCGACGTCGAATGAAACGAGTCTGCAAAACTTCGGCATCGGCACGGGTCACTACATTCCCGAAGACTCGATTCCAACCATTCAGGAAGTGTACGAAAAAGCCATCCGCATCGGCTGGGAAAAGAAGGGCGGCTTCGTGCTCGACGCCGGCGCGCCCGGCGGGGTCGACATGCTGCAACCGGCGGTGTTTACGCCGCGCCTCTATGAAGAAACCACGGTACAGGGCAAGAAAGTGGTGATTGCCGGCATACGGCCAAGCGAGGAGTACACCGCCAGATTCTGGTGGGAAGTGGATGAGGGAAGCCTGCTGCAGAAAAACGACGAGTGCATGGTCGGCAAGGTTTTTTCAAAGGTGACGGGCGTCAAGGCGGGCGACGTGCTGACCATCAACGAAAAACCGTTCAGGGTTTCCGGCGTGCTGCGCGAAACGGATTCGCCGGACGATTACATGATCTTCGCGCATCTTGGCAAAGTACAGGAAGCCTTCGGCAAGCCCAACCGGGTATCGTTGATCAATGTCCGCGCCATGTGCAACTACTGCCCCGTCGGCGAGGCGGAACTTGCGTTGAATACGACTGTTGTCGGTATCAGGGCGACTTCCCAGCGGGAGATCGCGGAAGCGCAGCATCGCATTTTCAAGAACGTCACCAGCGTGATCGTCGGTCTGGTTCTCTTGTCGATGATCATCGCCTGTATGGCGGTGTTCAACATGGTGATGGGAAACATTCACAACCGTCTGCGCGAAGCCGGCTTGCTGAAAGTGGCCGGCGCTTCGCGGGGCCAATTGATGCGGCTGTTCATCTATGAATCGCTCATAATCGGGCTGGTGGGCGGTCTGATCGGCTATGGCCTGGGCCACGCGCTGGCGGTCACGGTCGGCCCGATGCTGCTGAGCGGCGCGGTGATCGAGCCGCAATGGGAATATCTGCCCATCGCGGTGGGTGCCGCGATGATCGCAAGCATGCTCGCCACGATTTATCCGGCTTACTACATATCCAGGATCCGCGCCTCGGAAGCCTTCCGGGCGCTCTAATCACATGACCGAGATCGTGCGTTTGGAAGGGTTGAGCAAGACCTACGGGATGGGCGGCGCGAACGTGACGGCCCTTGCCGATATCAATCTGGTCATCACGGGCGGTGAATTCGTCGCCTTGATCGGGCCGAGCGGATCGGGCAAGTCCACGCTGCTGAACATGATCGGCGGCATCGACAAACCGAGCGGCGGCGCGGTGTACATCGACGGCCAGCGCATCGACACGCTGAATGAACAGCATCTGCTCAAATTGCGCCGGGAAAAAATAGCCTATGTATTTCAGGAGGCGCGCTTGCTGCCCTCATTGACGGCGCTTGAAAACGTGACGTTGTCGTCGGCCTTTAACCGCAAGCTCAACAAGAATTGCAACGAGCGCGCCATGGAACTGCTGGGCAAGGTGGGGTTGGCCGGTCGCGCCAAACACATGCCGCACCAGCTTTCCGGCGGCGAAGCGCAGCGCGTCTGCATCGCGCGCGCATTGTTCAATCAGCCGCGATTGATTCTTGCGGACGAGCCGACGGGCAACCTGGATCATCGCACCCGCATCGGGATCGTCGAGTTGTTTGAGGAACTGCACGGGGAGGGTAATGCCGTCATCATGGTGACGCATGATCCGGAGCTTGCCATGCGGGCTGGCCGCACCATTTCGCTGCACGACGGCACGCTTCAGACTGACGAAGTGCGCGCCGCGCAAGTTGGGTGATGATGTCGGGGGCAACGCCGCGCTTGAAGCGCTTGTCGCGGCCGGGCGGCCTCAAAGCCTGGAAGGCGGTGTTTTGGACAGGCGCCATGCTTGCCGTGCTGCTTGCCGCCGCCGATTGGGGCGTCGGAAGATGGCAGCAAGGGCTGGTGCAGGCGAGAAAGGATTACCGCGCCAGCCTGGATCGGCTGGCATTCCATGCCGTGCGAACCGGTATCGAGGAGATTCGGCATCAGGAAGACGGGCGCTACCGCATTCGCTTGATTGTCCAGAATGCGTTTGACGAGCCGATTTTCGTCATGATGCCGGCTGTCGATGCCTTCATCCAGATTGGCCCGCAATGGGTCGGCGTGCAGATAGCCGAGGCACCGGAGGCGGCAATGGAAGGGAGCGTCGTTCGTCTGGTGGGCGAGAGGGCCACGGATCGGTATTTGACTGTCGAGCCAACCGACTATACGGAATCCATACCCGGCTATATTCATCTCAAGCTGAATCTTGAAATGATTGTCTCGCCGGAACAGAATCCGCAGGAAGAAGTGGGAGAGCGCAAGGAAGACCTGATCTTGTATCTGAAGGATTATCGCTGGGCGTCAGACAAGACGCGGCATGGCAACCCCGCCTTTGACGAAAAGCCGGACTTCATTCCATTGCGCGCCTGGACGCTTGTGCCGCGCTCGCCGAAATCGTGAGGGCGAGTTGAATTCCGGCATGCGCCGCATGGACCCACGACGCAGGCGGCGCGGCTGGCGCCGGTGGCTATGGCCTGTCGTGATCGGGCTTGGCGTGGGCGCGATCGCCGCAAGCGACTGGGTGGTCGGCAGGTATCAAGACCATCTCGTCGAAGTCAAGCGCGAACACCGCAAGAAGCTGGAGAAAATGGCCTGGTTCTACATCCGGGCCGATCTGGATCATGTCGAATACACGCCGGACAACAAATACCGGGTCACCACCTGGATTGAGAATGCCTTTCCGGAACATCCCGCATATGTGATGATGCCGAACGTGCGCGCCTACGTTCAGGTTGGCCCGCAATGGCAGGAAATTTCCGGCGTCGAACCCGCGGAGAGCCGGTGGGCCGAAGGCACCGTGGTCAGGCTGGATGGCCGTGTGGAGACGCAGCGTATTTTTGATATTCAAGAGAAAGATTATTTCGAATTGCTGCCCGGCTACATGCATGTCCGCTTCGACAATGTCATGTATATTTCAGACGAAGCGGAACCGAAGGACGATGTTCTGGAACGGGCCTCGGTGTATTACATACACCTGCGTCCCTTTGGGGCAGACGATGCCAAACTGAAAGCAATGAACAATTTTCCTTCCGATGTGCCCGTGTATATCAGCATGCCGCCCCATTGACACCGGAAAAACCGGCCCCCGGACGTTTGGGCGCGGGGTGATCGTCTTCGCCTTGTCCTTGTTTTTGATAACCGGCTGCGGACTTCCCGATCCGCTGAAGATGGGTGTCGAAACTTCAGAAATCGTCGCATTGCAAGCGCTTGAGGACTGGGGGAAACTGCTCCTCGTTCAAGTCAGCATCGAGAACAAGGGAGATGCGGCCATGCATGTCTTTACCGACATGCTCGACGTGGTCGGAGAAAACGGCAGCCGCGGCTCCGTGCGGGCCTTCCGCGACCGTTATCGTTTTGAACTGGCGAAGGCGCCTGACGCGGCCCGGCGCAAGAGCCTGACGGCCTTGTTCGCCGAAATTGGCGTCGCGGAGGAGCAGGCGCGCCAGTTATTCAGTCCGCAACTGGAAATCCTGCCCGGTGAAACGCTGCACGTCATCCTGCCTTTCATGCTCAAGGAGGATAATGCGGATTCCCGCTATGTCCTGCACTTCGCCTATCACGACGACGCCACGGACCGCGTCAGGCGGGAGAGCTTGCCGTTGATGGCAAAGCGAAAGGCCTGAGACATGTCATTTCGCATATTTTGCGATGGGAAACACATTCCGTGACAAGCTACGCCGACGTCACCGCCGAGCAGCTGCGTCCCCACGGCCTGAATGTGCTGCCCCAGCTATTTGCGGCATCAGTTCGCGGCGCCCAGCTTCCTCCCTTGGGCTGGCGGCGGCATCTGCTGCTCGCGCTCATCCTGACGCCTCCTCTGGCGCTGACCGCCGCGCTGGGCTATGGCAGCAACATGAGTTTTCCGGGATACCCGAACAATGGCGCGCATATCCTGATCGAGGGTTTTTGCGCCCTCATGTCGCTCGTCGTGTTCTACGTGCTGCATCAGGAATACATCAGCACCGGCATTCGCTGCCTGCGCATGATGGCCTTCGCTTTTCTGATTCTTGGCATTCTGGATGGCGTGCATGCGCTCAGTCCGCCCTATTCGGAGCTTTTTGTCTGGTTTCGCAGCGCGGCCGCTTTTATTTCCGGGGCAATGCTGGCGCTGGCTTTAAGCATGAGCGGACGTTGCCGGCGGATCGCCGATAAAGACACGGCAAAAGCCAATGTCGAAGCCGCGCTGGTGGGCGCGGCGACGCTTGTTTTTGCGGGACTCTCGTTTGTATTCCGTGATGACCTGCCCCTCATGCTGGAGGGCGCGCGTTTTTCCATTCTGGCCCTGATCGAAAAGGGATTGGCGGGACTTTTTTATCTGATTTCGGGAATCGTCTTTCTTCATTACTATCGGCGCAGCAGGGAAAACATTCTGTTTGTGCTGGCGGTCGCCATGTTTCTGCTCGTCGAGAGCCAGTGGCTGTCTTTCTTTTCAGATCCGTGGGACATGATTTGGTGGACCTGGCACTGGATCAGGACGGCTGTCTTCATCGGCATCCTGTTCGGCATCGCCCACCAGGTTGTGCAAAGCGCCAAGGATCTCCAGATGTCCCACATGTGGCTCGTGGAAAAGGAAAAGCTTGCCTCTCTCGGCGAGATGGCCGCCAGCATCGCCCATGAGATTCGCAATCCGCTCGGCACCCTGACAAGCTCGGTCGGCCTGCTCGGCGATGCGCGGTTATCGGGCGCCGAGCGGAGCGAGCTGATCGGCATCGTCGAACGGGAAGTCAACCGCCTCAACCATGTGGTGTCAGACACCTTGATGTTCGCGCACCCGCGCGCCGGTCAACTCCACCCGCTGAATCTGGAAACGGTAGTCCGGGACGCGGTCAAACTTCAGGCTGTGCGTTTTCCCGCAATCGAAGTGGATATCCGCTTCGAGAGCGACTTTCCCTTGATACGCGGCAATGAAATCCAGTTGCAGCAGGTGATCTGGAACCTGTTCGACAACGCCGCAGCAGCTATGGGCGGGAAGGGCCGGTTCACCATTCTGGGTTGCCGCGATGGAAATTTCCTGACGCTGGAACTCCGTGACACCGGCCCCGGCATCGCGCCTGAAAACCTGACCGAGATTCTTAAACCTTTTTTTACAACGAAAGCGAGCGGCGTCGGTTTGGGCTTGCCCATCACGCAGCGCATGGTTCTGGAGCATGAAGGAACCATGAGCATCGACAGCGAGGCGGGCAAGGGTACTTGCGTGCGTCTTTCTTTTCCCTTGATTGCCCGCCAGATGCCATGAGCAAGGCCAACGCCAACGCTTCCAGTGCCTCCCCTGCCGTCCTCATCATTGACGATCAGGCCGTTATGCGGCGCACGCTGGAAATCCTTTTTCGCAAGGAAGGGTATCGCGTCACATCCAGCGACAACGGAACAAGGATTCAGGTGCTGCTGGAAGAATTCCGCCCCGATGTGATCGTCACCGATGTGCGCATGGAGCCAGTCTCGGGCATTGACGTTCTGCGCCAGGTGCGCATCCTGAGGCCGACGCTGCCGGTTATTTTCATGACGGCATTCGGCACGATCGCCATCGCCGTTGAAGCCATGAAGCTGGGGGCGGTGGATTTTCTCACCAAGCCGTTCAAGAACGAGGATCTGCTTTTCAAGGTGGAGTGCGCCCTTGAGAGCAGCGCCTCGCGGCCCGAAGACGCGCCGACATCTCTCGAGGCCATGGCCGATGAGCGTGACATGGTTGCCTCAAGCCCGGCGCTGCGCGCGGTGCTGGAACAGGTCGGCAGGATAGCCGGCTCAAATCTGACCGTGCTTGTAACCGGCGAGACGGGAACCGGGAAGTCGATGCTCGCCCATGAGATACATCGGCGCAGTCCGCGCGCCACCGGCCCATTCATTCCCATCAACGGCGCGGCGCTTCCCGAGCCGCTGCTTGAAAGCGAACTCTTCGGTTATGAAAAAGGCGCATTTACCGGCGCGACAGCCAGCCGCGCGGGGCTTTTTGAAGTCGCCGAAGGCGGGACCATTTTTCTCGATGAGATCGGGACGCTTCCGGCCAATCTTCAAGCGAAGTTGCTGGGGGTTCTGCAAGACCGGCAGATCCGCCGCGTCGGAGGCCATCGCATCATCTCCGTCAATACCCGGTTTATCGCCGCCACGAACATCGACCTGGAGCAATCGGTGCGGCGGGGCGAGTTCCGCCAGGACCTGTATTACCGGCTGAATGTCGCGCGCATCCGGATGCCTCCGCTGAGGGAACACCGGGAGGATATTCCCTACATATTGCGGGAGATGTTGTCCGAACTGAGCGTCGGGCGCCCGTTCCGCTACGCCGTTTCCCCGGAGGCGCTGGAACTGATTAACCGCTACCCCTTTCCCGGCAATGTCCGGGAATTACGCAATGCCATTGAATGGGCGGTGACAGTGGCCAAGGGCAGCATGATCGAAGCGGGCGATCTTCCCCAGGTCATGCGCTTCGATAATGCGCCGATGTCCCTGGAGTCTGCCGCAGGCGGGCGCAGTCTGGCCGAAATGGAACGCAACCAGATTGCCAGCGCCATCGAAGCGCAGGGAGGCAACCTGACGGAGGTGGCGCGCACGCTGGGCATTGGCCGCACGACCTTGTGGCGCAAAATGCGTGAATATGGTTTAAAGAAGTGAAGCATGCGCGCGCCGGACGGATGCGGTGAATCGAATTTCACCCTTCCCGCGCATGCAGGCGGAACCAGTCCGCCAGATGCGCCTCTGACAGTTCGCCGGCGGCAAGCGCGAGGACAGTGTTGATCGCTTCGCTGGGCGTGAAAGTGATGGTTACGCCATTCAGCGCAAGGAAGAGACGCGCGATCACCCAGGCCGTGCGCTTGTTGCCATCGGCAAACGGATGATTGCGTGCGATGCCGAAGGCATAAGCAGCCGCAAGCGCGCAGCGATCCTCTTCGCCATAGCTCCACTGGTTGACGGGGCGCGCGAGGGCGGAATCCAGCATCGCGATGGAACGCACGCCGGCAGCGCCGCCATGCTCTGCAAGCTGCCTGTCATGGATCGCCGTCGCATCGGTCGCATCGAGCCAAACCGGCTCGATGCGGTCTGTCCGTTCCGTCATGCTATTTTGCGAGAACGCGGAGAATGTCCCGATCTTCCCGCATGATCTGTTCGGCGAGTTCCATCTTCGCGGCAAACTCGGGGTTGGCCGGAGTCAGGCGGATGCCGTCGGGCGATTCGGTCGCATAGAGGCTGTCGCCCAGTCCGACGCGCAGACGCGCCAGCAACTCCTTGGGCAGGATGACGCCGGCGCTGTTGCCGATCTTGGTTACTTTGAGGGTGGTGTTCATACGGGAATTATAACTTCGGCGCTGGCGCGGGGCAAGGCGGGCTTGCCGTGGGGCGCCGGCATCCATCGCTGAAAGCGCGGTGTGGCGGCGGGGTTTCCTGATACACTTCCTTGGCCCAGGATACCTTCGATGCGTATCAAGGGCGAAACGTCGGCGCCCAAGCAGTTTCGGCGCTCTTTTTTTCCGATTTTTTCAACGGGGTGGAGCAGATGGCAGCAGTCATGCCGGCGCCGGCGGCGAGCCGGCTTTTGATGTCGGGCAACGAGGCCGTGGCGCGCGCGGTGTGGGAGGCGGGGGTGAGAGTCGCCGCCGGTTATCCGGGTACGCCGGCAACCGAGATGCTGGAGCAGTTGTCCACCTATCCTGATCTGTACACCGAATGGTCGGTGAACGAGAAGGTGTCGCTGGAAGTTTCCATCGGCGCTTCGATGATGGGTTCGCGCGCTTTCTGCGCCATGAAGCACGTGGGCCTTAACGTCGCTTCCGACGCCTTGATGACGCTCACGCTGGTCGGCGCCGAGGGCGGTTTGGTGATCGCCGTGGCTGACGACGTTGGCATGTCGTCCTCCCAGAACGAGCAGGATTCGCGTTTCTGGGGCCGCTTCGCGCATCTGCCCGTTCTCGAACCGTCGGATTCGCAGGAAGCCTACGACATGACGCGCCAGGCCTTCGATCTGTCGGAGGAGTACCGGACGCCGGTGCTCCTGCGCCTGACCGCGCGCATTTGTCACGTCAAGGGCCTGATCGAGGTCGGCGAGCGCGTCGAGCATCAGCCGAAGGGTTTTGCCAGAAATCCGGAACGCTGGGTGATGGTGCCGGGCCACGCCAAGCGTCGCATCCCGCTCATGCTTCAGCGCGAGGAAGAATTGAAGCGCCTGTCCGACCAGACGCCGCTCAACGTGCTGGAGCCGGGTTCGGATCGCCGCGTCGCTTTCATCACCAGCGGCCCGACCTATATGCACGTGCGCGAGGCGTTTCCCGACGCGCCGATATTGAAACTCGGCCTGTCGCATCCGCTGCCGCTCGAAAAGGCGAAGGCGCTGGCCGCGATGGCCGACACGCTGGTGGTGGTGGAAGAAGTCGAGCCGCTGCTGGAGAACGAATTGAAAGCCGCCGGCCTCGCCGCGCACGGCAAGGATTTTCTGCCGCGCATCGGCGAACTCGCGCCGGAGATCATCAAGCCGGCCATCGAGCGCCTGCTGCGCAAGGAAGCCGCGCCGCCCGAACCGCAGGCGGTGCCGCTCTTCCCGCGTCCGCCGACGCTGTGCGCCTCCTGCCCCCACATGGGCGTCTACTACACGCTGTCGCAGTTGAAGAACCTGACCATCTCCGGCGACATCGGCTGCTACACGCTGGGCGCCGGCCATCCGTGGAATTCGCTCGACGCGACCATCTGCATGGGCGCCTCGATGGGCATCGCGCTCGGCATGGACAAGGGCCGTGGCGAGGCGGACAAGAACAAGAAAGTGCTCGCCGTCATCGGCGATTCCACTTTCATGCACATGGGCATGCAGGGCCTGCTCGACATCACCTGGAATCGCGGCAATATCACTGTCCTGCTGCTCGACAACGGCACGGTCGGCATGACCGGCGGCCAGAACACGCCCGCCAACGGGCGCGACATCCACGGTCAGGGCGCGCCGCGCATTGATTTCCGCAGGCTGGTCGAGGCGCTCGGCGTCAAGCCGGAACGCATTCACGAAGTCGATCCCTACCAGTTGCCGGTGCTGTTCAAGGCCGTGCGCGAGGAAACCAAGATCGACGATGTCTCCGTCATCATCACCAACCGCCCCTGTGTGCTGATCGACGAATTCAAGCCGTTCAAGCCGTATGCCGTGCTGGAAGACAAATGCACCGGCTGCGGTAATTGCGTCGAGGTCGGCTGCCCGGCCATCCATGTCACGCGGCGCGACAAGGTGGTGAAACCTTCGGGCAAGGAAGTTGATCTGGCGTTCACGCGCATCGACACCGTGGCCTGCACCGGCTGCGGCCTGTGCGTGCAGCCGTGCGCGCCGGAAGCGATCGTGCATTTCGCGCCCGCCGGCACTGTCGTTCCCATCGTTCCCGTTCAGCCGGTCTGAGGATCATCATGTCCGACACTACCAACATTCTCGTTTGCGGCATCGGCGGTCAGGGCGTCATGACGGCGACCGAAATCCTCTCGGAAGCCGCCATTGCCGAAGGCCACGATGTCAAGAAAACCGAAGTCGCCGGCATGAGCCAGCGCGGCGGCGTCGTCACCTCTCACCTGCGCTTCGGCGCGAAAGTGCTCTCGCCGCAGATCACGCCCGGCACCGCCGACGTGCTGCTCGGCTTCGAGGCGGCCGAGGCGCTGCGCTGGGCGCATTACCTGAAGCCCGGCGCGCTGGCGCTGGTCAATGACGCGCGCATGGTGCCGCCGGTGGTCGAACTGGGCCTGTTCACGTATCCCGACGACCCCATCGGCGACATGAAAGCGCGCGGCGTGCGCACGGTGTCCTTCGATGCCGCCAGCATCGCGCGCGAACTGGGCGAACTGCGCCTCGGCAACACCGTCATGCTCGGCGCCATCGCCGATCAGTTGCCGTTCTCCGCCGGCGTGCTGCTCGACTGCATCGTCAAACGCTTCGCGCGCAAGGGCGAACAAGCGGTCGAAATGAACCGCAAGGCTTTCGCCGCCGGCCGTGCCGCCGCCTTGCAGGCTGTGCCGGCTTGAGTTGCTTCCGCAGGGATGGCGGGGCGGGTAAAATGATGCCGTTTCGCGGCGCCGTGAATGAACGCAATGAATGATGTTCGGCGCCGCGCTTTTCGTTTTCACGCGGGTTTCTGAATTTCCATGACTGCAAAAATTCTCGACGGCAACGCCCTGTCGGCGACACTTCGTCAATCCCTGCATGAGCGCGCGGCGGCGCTCGCCGCCCAAGGCTGCCGTCCGGGGCTGGCCGTGATTCTGGTCGGCGAGAATCCGGCTTCGCAGGTTTACGTGCGCAACAAGATCAAGGCTTGCGAAGCGGTCGGCGTGCATTCGGAAAAATACGAATTTCCCGCCGATACGCCGCCGGAAAAAGTGTTGAGCAGAATCGCCGCGCTCAACGCCGACCCGAAGATCCACGGCATTCTGGTGCAATTGCCGCTGCCGCCCCAGTTCGACGAGAACGCAGTGCTGGAAGCGGTTTCGCCTGAAAAAGATGTCGACGGCTTCCATGCCGAAAACGTCGGCCTGCTGGCGCAAGGCAATCCGCGCTTCATTTCGTGCACGCCTTACGGCGTGATGGAAATGCTGCGCGCCGAGGGCGTTTCGCTGCGCGGCAAGGAAGCGGTGGTAGTGGGCCGCAGCAACATCGTCGGCAAGCCGATGGCCCTGCTGCTGATCGGCGCCAGCGCCACCGTCACGGTCTGCCACTCGCAGACGCGGGATCTGGCCTTTCACACCCGCCGCGCCGACGTGCTGATCTGCGCGATCGGCAAACCGAAAATGATTACCGGCGACATGATCAAACCGGGCGCGGTCGTCATTGATGTCGGCATCAACCGTTTGCAGACCGGGCCGGACGCGGGCAAGTTGTGCGGCGATGTGGATTTCGCCTCGGCGCGGGAAGTCGCATCGCTCATCACGCCGGTGCCGGGCGGCGTCGGGCCGATGACCATCACCATGCTGCTCGCCAACACCATCGAGAGCGCGGATCGCGCCGCTGGAAAATAAGGAGACACGACCGTGACCGCAGTCAAGCATCCCGTCGTCGGCATCGTCATGGGTTCGGATTCCGATTGGCCGATCATGAAAGCCTGCGCTGAAACACTGAAACGGTTCGGCGTTCCTCACGAAGCCAAAGTGCTGTCCGCTCACCGTACGCCGGACGCCGCCCTCGATTACGCCAGCGCGGCGGCCGGGCGCGGCCTCAAGGTGCTGATCGGCGCCGCCGGCGGTGCGGCGCACCTGGCCGGTGTGCTGGCGGCGAAAACCGAACTGCCGGTGCTTGCCGTGCCGATGCCTTCCAAACATCTGCAAGGACTCGATTCCCTGCTCGCCATGGTGCAGATGCCGGGCGGCATTCCCGTCGCCACTTTCGCCATCGGCGAGGCCGGCGCCACCAACGCGGCGCTGTTCGCCGTCTCCCTGCTGGCGCTCTCCGACAGCACGTTGGCGCGGAAGCTGGGCGATTTCCGCGCCAGCCAGACCGGGAAGGTGCTGTCAAAAACGCTGCCGGAAGTTTGAACGCCGTCGTGCCGCGCCGCCTGATTTTTCTTGCCGCTTTCATTGACAAACCGCGCGGCGCGAAAGAGGTGCGCGTTGGCGGCTGAAATCGCGCGCGCCGCCGCGCTGCTGCGCGCCGGCGAACTGGTCGCCTTTCCCACCGAAACCGTGTATGGCCTCGGCGCCAACGCCGCCGACGCGACGGCGGTAGCGAAAATCTTTGCCGCCAAGGGTCGCCCGGCTGACCATCCGCTGATCGTGCATCTGCCTTCGGCGGCGCATCTGCCGCGCTGGGCGCGTGAAGCGCCGGCCGAGGCCGAGCGGCTCGCGGCGGCTTTCTGGCCCGGCCCGCTCACCCTCATCCTCAAGCGGCAGGCAAACGTTCCGGATGCCGTCACCGGCGGGCAGGACACCGTCGGCCTGCGTGTGCCGGATCATCCGCTGGCGCTCGCCTTGCTCGCCGTTTTCGACGGCGGCGTCGCCGCGCCCTCGGCCAACCGCTTTGGCCGCATCAGCCCGACCACCGCCGCGCACGTGCGGGAAGAATTCGGCGATCGCGCGCCGCTGGTGCTCGACGGCGGCCCCTGCCCGGTCGGCATCGAATCGACCATTCTCGATCTTTCATCCGGCGCGCCCCGGCTGCTACGCCCCGGCGCGATCAGCGCCGCAGACATCGCCCGCGTGCTTGGCCGCACCCCCGCAATCGCCGCGCCGCATGCGGACGCGCCGCGCGCGTCGGGCATGCTCGCGGCCCACTACGCGCCGCGCACGCCGCTGCAACAGGTGTCGTCGGACGGCCTTCTCTTCGCCCTGCGCGACGCGCTTGTGGCGGGCGAGCGCGTCGCGGTGCTGGCGCCGACGGCGCAAGCCATCAGCCATGATCTCGTCATCTGGAAGCAAGCCCCCGCCGAACCCGCCGGTTTCGCCCGCGCCCTCTACGCCAGCCTGCGCGAACTGGACGCGCTCGGCTGCGCCCGCATCCTCGTCCAGCAACCGCCGTCCAGCGAAGCCTGGCTCGCCATCAACGACCGCCTGCGCCGCGCCGCCGCCGGTTCCGGCGCGGACGACGAAACCTGAGCGCGCGCCGAAGCCGCGCGCTCCCGATTTTTGAGCGTCCGTACTTTATACTTACCAGAAATTTGACGCTTACCGGGAGAGCAAGATTTCCGGGATGACGGCTATCTGCCTCGCATGTTGGGCTTCGCTGCGCTCAGCCCAACCTATCGTGCTATCAAGCAAATTTTAGGGTTTTTGGCCAGGCCCTTGGAAGAAAACAGCGAGATACAGCAGTGTAGAGGGAATAAATGAAAAATCTTTTAATCATCCTTTTGCTCGTAGCAGGTGGCATATTTTTCTCCGGCTACACTATGTTTTCTCAAAGCCGGGTATTTGCTTACCTAGATCGCCTGGAAGATGAAATTAACAAAGGGCATACCGTAGCAGCGTGTAATCGGCTGGCTGATTCGATGGTGTTTTCAATTCGGGGTACAAGCACTAATCCGACATTTGCACTATCAGGCGGGAAGGCGGAACTTTGCGAACACTTTGCACAAACCGCTCACATGTATGAAACAGCACTTATTGCTGATCGGCATTACATGGCAGATTTGTCTGTCAGGCGAAATTTATTGAACTGGAATTCGGCCACTGTTTCGTACGCTATATATCATGAGGTCGAATATTTTCCATCTCGAGAAAAAGTCAGATCAAAAAGTAAAGAACGGCTCGTTATTGATAGGGCAGACGATGCCTTCATCATAAAAAAATGGGATACTGAGGTTTTATTTGAATGAATCTTTCCTCTCTACCGTCCAGCGCAATAGGTTGGGCTGAGCGCAGCGAAGCCCAACACCAAGTCTGACACCACGGGACGGCCCATGTCATAACGAAAAGGCGCTGTTCTTACCTGATTTGCTTCTCCCCATCGCAACAAGCCGCTTTCCCTGCCGTCCGCCGAGGCCAGACTCTTGGTTTCTGTCTGCGCGATGGGGCGCTCACTGGCGGTCTTTCCGCAAAACCGGCTATAATCCGCCCCTCTTTCGGGCCGGTAGCTCAGCTGGGAGAGCGTCGCGTTCGCAATGCGAAGGTCGGGAGTTCGATCCTCCTCCGGTCCACCAATTCATTCCGCCCAACCCTTTCTGGTTGGGCGTTTTCGTTTCCGCAGTTATAGAAAGAAGTTACTCCGCGTGCGCGATGGGCGCGGCGGTGGTTGGGTGGCGTGGCGGTTTGGCGGCCCAGACGAAAATCATCAGGGCGATG
>JAITMP010000028.1 GCA_031277315.1 Zoogloeaceae bacterium
CCCGCCCCAGCCCTCCCCCGCAAGCGGGGGCGGGGGCAAGATCGGCGCATGACCCTGCCGGACACCTGAAACCCATGGCCCTGCTCGACATCCACGACATCCACGTCGAATTCCCCAGCCGGCGCGGCGCGCGCACGGCGGTGGACGGCATCACGCTCGCATTGAACAAGGGCGAAATCCTCGGCGTGGTCGGCGAATCGGGGGCCGGCAAATCGACCATCGGCAACGCCGTCATCGGCCTGCTCGAAGCGCCGGGGCGGCTCGCCGGCGGCCAGATCCGGCTCGACGGCCAGCGCATCGACACCCTCACCGAAGCCGAAAAACGCAAGGTGCGCGGGCGGCGCATCGGCATGATCTTCCAGGACCCGCTGACCTCGCTCGACCCGCTGCAAACGGTCGAAAGCCAACTGGCCGAGACCATGCTCACGCACCTGGACATCACGCCCGAGCAGGCCAGAAAGCGCGTCGTCGATCTGCTCGCCCAAGTCGGCATCGACCAGCCCGAGCTGCGCGCCAAACAATACCCGCACCAGTTCTCCGGCGGTATGCGCCAGCGCGTCGTGATTTCGCTGGCGCTGTGCTGCGAGCCCGAAGTCATCATCGCCGACGAGCCGACCACCGCGCTGGACGTGTCGATCCAGGCGCAAATCCTCGACCTGCTGCGCAAGCTGTGCCGCGACAAGCAGGTCGGCATGATCCTCATCACGCACGACATGGGCGTGATCGCCGACGTGACCGACCGCGTCGCGGTGCTGTACCGCGGCAAGCTGGTGGAGCAGGGCGCCACCGCCAAGATTCTCGGCAACCCCGATCACCCCTACACCCGCAGCCTGATCTCCGCCGTGCCGCGGCCCGATGTCAAGCTGCGCCGTTTTCCGCTCGTGACCTACATCGAGGACGTGCGCGCGCCGTCGGCGCGGATCGACGTCGCCACCCACTGGCTCGGCCAGGCCCGCGCCGACATCGCGCGCAAGAGCGGCGGCGGCCCGCTGGTGAGCACGCGCGGGCTGGGGCTGCAATTCGTGCTGCGCCATGCGTTCCTGAAGCGCGACCGCCGCACGCTCGACGCGGTCAAGAACCTCGATCTCGACATCCGCGAGGGCGAAGTCTTCGGGCTGGTCGGCGAATCGGGCTCGGGCAAATCGACCGTGGCGCGATTGATCTCGGGCCTGTACCGGCCCAGCGCCGGCTCGGTGGCCTTCGACGGCGCCGATCTCAACCTGCTCAAGGGCGAGCGCGCGCTCAATCCGATCCGGCGCCAGATCCAGATGGTGTTCCAGGACCCGTACTCATCGGTCAACCCGCGCATGAAGGTGCTCGACATCATCGCCGAGCCGATCCGCTTTCACCGGCTTGCCGCGAGCAAAGCCGAAGTCAGGCGCATCGTCGAGGAACTGCTCGACGTGGTCGGCCTGGGCGTGGCGGCGGCGGGGCGTTTTCCGCACGAGTTCTCGGGCGGCCAGCGCCAGCGCATCGCGATCGCCCGCGCGCTGGCCACGAGGCCGCGCTTTCTGATCTGCGACGAACCCACGTCGGCGCTCGACGTGTCGATCCAGGCGCAGATCCTCAACCTGCTCAAGGATTTGCAGGAACAGTTGAACCTCACCATGCTGTTCATCAGCCACGACCTGCCGGTGATCCGCCAGATGTGCGACCGCGTGGGCGTGATGCGCCACGGCGAACTGCTCGAAGTGGCCGAGACCGAGACGCTGTTCAAGACGCCGCGGCACGAGTATTCGCGGCACCTGCTGGGGCTGATGCCCCAACTGCAACGGATGTCGCACGAAGGATTGGAGATCACGCCATGACGATGCTTTTCACCGGCGGCCGCGTCTTCGACGGCCTGGGCAGGACCCTGGACGGCCACGCCGTGCTGATCCAGGGCGGCGAGATCGCCCGCGTCGCGCCCGCCGGCGAATTCGACGGCTACGCGGGCCGCAAGATCGACACCACGGGCATGACGTTGATGCCCGGCCTGGGCGACTGTCACGTGCATCTGGTCTACACCGGCGGCGCCGATCCCAACGGCATCCTCGGCAAACAGTCGCCGGGAGAAATCACGCTGACCGCGCTGGCGAATGCCCAGGCCGAGCTCCAGGGCGGCGTCACCGCCGTGCGCGACTGCGGCGGCAAGGATTACCTTGAGCTCACCGTGCGCAACGCCATCGCGCGCGGCGTTTTCGTGGGGCCGACGATTCGCGCCGCCGGGCGCATGATCTGCATGACGGGCGGCCACGGCAACCGCCTGGCGCGCGTGGCCGACGGCGTCGACGACGTGATCCGGGCCGTGCGCGAGCAGGTGCACGCCGGCTGCGACCTGGTGAAGATGATGGCCACGGGCGGCGTGGTCACGCCGGGCGTCAATCCGATGGACGCGCACTACACCGCCGAGGAAATGCGCGCCGGCCTGCACGAGGCCAAGCGTTTCCACAAGAGCACGGCCAGCCACGCGCAGGGCACCGAAGGCATCCTCAACGCCGTGCGCGGCGGCGTCGACTCGATCGAGCACGGCATCTTCATGGACGACGAATGCCTGCGCGAAATGCTTGAGCGCCAGACCTACCTGGTGCCGACCATCGCCGCTCTGCGCAACATCCTGGACAACGCCGACAAGGGCATCCCGGACTACATGGTGGAAAAGACCCGCGGCGTGGCCGAACGCCACCGCGAGTCGTTCAGGATGTACTACCGGGCGGGCGGCCGCATCGCGATGGGCACCGACGCCGGCACGCCCTACAACCTGCACGGCGAGAACGCGATGGAACTGGCCTACATGGTCGATTTCGGCATGGCGCCGGTCGACGCCCTGATCGCCGGCACGTCCCGCGCGCATGACCTCATGGGCCTGGTCAACGCGGGCCGCATCCTCAAGGGGGCGCTGGCCGACCTGCTGCTGGTCAAGGGCGATCCGACGCGGGACATCGACTGCGTCGCCAAGCGGGTCAATCATGTGGCGGTGTTCAAGGGCGGCGTACCGGTCATGGTCGAAACGGGCCGTTACGGCTCGAAAAGCGAGGTCCTGCGCGAAGGCGTACGGCTGATTCAGGACCGCGAGACCCGTCTGGCCGCGCTCGATGCGGTGATCGAACGCGGCATCGCCGACTCCGACGCGGGCCGGGGCAAATCCGCCGAGGAAGTCTTCGACCGGCTCGAAGCCAAGTATCAGGCGCTGGCGAAGGGCCAGACGTGATCCACGTCCTGCACGGCGCGCGCGACTATGGCGCGATCCTGTTTCCGCCGGACTGAATACCCGCCGCCGTGCCGGAACCTTAATCCGCCTGCCGCCGTTTCTTCACCGACACCGGCTTGCGCGCCTTGGCCCGCTTGACCTTGCCGCCGGCGGTCAGGCGTTGGTTGCCGAGTACGCGCAGGGTCTTGATTTCGGGACGCTGGCCGCCGCGCTGGCTGTATTGGATGACCTTGACGTCGCGCGGGCCGGGCATCCGGTTTTCGTCGTCGGCGCGTTCCTTCTCGGGCATCGGGCGCCACAGGACGAGCAGCTTGCCGATGTGCTGGATCGGCGCGGCGTTCAGGTCGTCGGCCAGCGTCTGGAGCATGGCTTCGCGCGCGGCCCGGTCGTCGGAGAACACGCGCACCTTGATCAGGGCGTGGGCTTTCAGCGCGGCGTCGGCTTCCTTCTTCACGGCTGGGGTCAGGCCCTCGTTGCCGATCATGACGATCGGGTCGAGGTGGTGCGCCTGCGCGCGATGGGCCTTGCGTTGCGCGGGGGTCAGTTCAATGGCGGGCATCGCCGTATTATCGAGGCCGATGAGCCCGAAATCGAAATCCGGAAAGGTCAACAAGGCGTGGCTCCACGACCACGTGAACGACCCCTACGTCAAGCTCGCCGCCAAGGAAGGCTACCGCTCGCGCGCGGCCTACAAGCTCAGGGAAATCGACGACAGCCTGGGTTTGATCAAGCCCGGCGATCTGGTGGTCGATCTGGGCGCGTCGCCGGGCGCCTGGAGCCAGTACCTGCGGCGCAAGCTTGGGGCCGGCGGCGCCGTCGTCGCGCTGGACATCCTGCCGATGGAGCCGATCGAAGGCGTCACCTTCCTGCAGGGCGATTTCCGCGAAGCCGAGGTGCTCGACCGGCTCGCCGCCGCGCTGGAAGGCCGCAAAGCCGACGTCGTGGTGTCGGACATGGCGCCGAATCTGTCGGGGATCGCCTCGGCCGACGCGGCGCGCGTGGCGCACCTGATCGAACTGGCGATCGACTTCGCGCGCGGCCACCTCGAACCCGGCGGGGCGCTGGTGGCCAAGCTGTTTCATGGCGGCGGCTACGACGAACTCGCCAGCCTGTTCAGAAGCAACTTCCGCGTGGTCAAGCCCTTCAAGCCCAAGGCGTCGCGCGGCCGGTCGGCGGAGACCTTCTTGGTGGGGATGGGGCTTCAAAGGTGACCGTCTTTGCCCCCTCCCCCGCTTGCGGGGGAGGGTTGGGGAGGGGGGATGCCGCGCTGAAATGAGCGATGCGTTGACGATGCGCCGCTGCCCCCATCCCAACCTTCCCCCGTGAACGGGGGAAGGAGTGAGCAGCCCGCCTCCCGCGCGGGGGGAGGCAGCAAAAACCGGGTAAAACCGCTTGCATATCATGGCCGCCATGAGGTAACAGAGGTTGAAAAGCCTAAAATAACCCCCTTTTCCGTACCACGCGTTTTTGACTGGAGCTTGGTTTGAACAATCAGTGGTTTTCCAAAGTGGCCGTCTGGCTCGTCATCGCGATGGTGTTGTTCACTGTGTTCAAGCAGTTCGACCCTCGCGGCGTCGCCAGCGCCAGCAACATGGGGTACTCGGATTTCCTGGAAGAAGTCCGCAACAACCGGATCAAGAGCGCCACCATCCAGGAAGGCCCCAACGGCAGCGAGATCGTGGCCGTCACCACCGACGACCGCCGCATCCGCACCACCGCCACCTACCTCGACCGCGGACTGGTCGGCGACCTGATCGCCAACAACGTCAAGTTCGACGTCAAGCCGCGCGAGGAAGGCTCGCTCTTGATGACGCTGCTCGTGAGCTGGGGGCCGATGCTGCTGCTGATCGGCGTCTGGGTCTATTTCATGCGGCAGATGCAGGGCGGCGGCAAGGGCGGCGCGTTCAGCTTCGGCAAGAGCAAGGCGCGGATGCTCGACGAGAGCAACAACCAGGTCACGTTCGCCGACGTCGCCGGCTGCGACGAGGCCAAGGAAGAAGTCAAGGAAGTCGTCGATTTCCTGAAAGACCCGGCCAAGTTCCAGAAGCTGGGCGGGCGCATCCCGCGCGGCTTGCTGCTGGTCGGCCCGCCGGGCACCGGCAAGACGCTGCTGGCCAAGGGCATCGCCGGCGAAGCCAAGGTGCCGTTCTTCTCGATCTCCGGCTCCGACTTCGTTGAAATGTTCGTCGGCGTCGGCGCGGCGCGCGTGCGCGACATGTTCGAGAACGCCAAGAAGAACGCGCCGTGCATCATCTTCATCGACGAAATCGACGCCGTGGGCCGCCAGCGCGGCGCCGGCCTGGGCGGCGGCAACGACGAGCGCGAGCAGACGCTCAACCAGATGCTCGTCGAGATGGACGGCTTCGAGACCAACCTCGGCGTGATCGTGGTGGCGGCGACCAACCGGCCCGACATCCTCGATTCGGCGCTGCTGCGCCCGGGGCGTTTCGACCGCCAGGTCTACGTGACGCTGCCCGACATCCGCGGTCGCGAGCAGATCCTGGGCGTGCACATGCGCAAGGTGCCGCTGGGGCCGGACGTCAACGCCAACGTGATCGCGCGCGGCACGCCGGGCATGTCGGGCGCCGACCTCGCCAATCTCTGCAACGAGGCCGCGCTGATGGCGGCGCGCCGCAATGCGCGCGTGGTCGAAATGCAGGACTTCGAGAAGGCCAAGGACAAGATCTTCATGGGTCCCGAGCGCAAGAGCATGGTGATGCCCGAGGAGGAGCGCCGCAACACCGCGTATCACGAAGCCGGTCATGCGCTGATCGGCAAGCTACTGCCCAAGTGCGATCCGGTACACAAGGTGACGATCATCCCGCGCGGCCGCGCCCTCGGCGTCACCATGCAATTGCCCGAGCAGGACCGCTACAGCCAGGACCGCGAGCGCCTCCTCAATACCATCGCCGTGCTTTTCGGTGGCCGCATCGCCGAGGAAATCTTCATGCACCAGATGACCACCGGCGCTTCCAACGATTTCGAGCGCGCCACCGACATCGCCCGCCGCATGGTGACGCAGTGGGGCATGTCGGACGCCCTCGGCACGATGGTGTATGGCGAGAACGAGGGCGAGGTTTTTCTTGGCCGCTCGATCACCACCCACAAGAACGTTTCGGAAGCGACCATGCAGCAGGTCGACGCCGAGATCCGCCGCATCATCGACGAACAGTACGCCTTGGCGCGTCGACTGATCGAGGAGAACCGCGACAAGGTTGAAACCATGACCCGCGCCCTGCTCGAATGGGAAACGCTCGACGCCGACCAGATCAAGGACATCATGGCCGGCAAGCCGCCGCGCGAGCCGAAGCGTCCCGCGCCGCCGGCCAGCGCCCCCGCTGACGATGCGCCGGGCGCCGCGCCCAACGCGGCGGCGCCGGTTTAGGCAGATTTCATCAAACAAAGGCCGGGCCGGGCGACCGCTCCGGCCTGTTTTTTTCATGGCAAGCCATCTCGTTTGCGGTTCGTTCCGCCTGTCCCTTGAGCGCCCGCTCGTGATGGGCATCGTGAACGTGACGCCGGATTCGTTTTCCGACGGCGGCCGTCATTTCGGCGCGGCACAAGCCATTGCGCATGCCCGCCGGCTGGCGGCGGCGGGCGCGGATATTCTCGACATCGGCGGCGAATCCTCGCGGCCGGGCGCGCAATCCGTTTCCGTGGCGGAAGAATTGCGCCGCGTCCTGCCGGTGATTGAGGCGCTGGCCGGCGGCGGCATTCCGCTTTCGGTGGATACGGTCAAGCCGGAGGTGATGCGGCGCGCGGCGGCGGCGGGCGCCGCGATCATCAACGATATCGCCGCCCTGCAAGCGCCGGGCGCGCTCGAAGCGGCGGCGGCGTCCGGCGCGGCGGTCTGCCTGATGCACATGCAGGGCGAGCCGCACACCATGCAGGCCGATCCGCGCTATGACGACGTGGTGATGGAAGCGCGCGCATTTCTTGCCCGCCGCGTGGCGGCGGCGCGGGCGGCGGGCATTGCCGCCGAACGTCTCATCGTCGACCCCGGCTTTGGTTTCGGCAAACGGCTGGAACATAATCTGGCCCTGCTGCGGCAGCTTGGCCGCTTCAGCGATCTTGGCGCCGCCGTGATGGCGGGCCTGTCGCGCAAATCAATGCTCGGCGAGATCACCGGCAGGGCAGCAGGCCGGCGTCAGGCGGCAAGCGTCGCCGCCGCGCTCCTCGCCGCGCAGAATGGCGCTAAAATCCTGCGCGTTCATGACGTGGCGGCAACGCGGGACGCGCTCGCCGTCTGGCAGGCTGTCGCCGCACAGGAGTGAAAACCATGACTCGAAAATATTTCGGCACCGACGGCGTGCGCGGCACGGTCGGCGAGACGCCCATCACGCCTGATTTCGTCATGCGTCTGGGCTACGCCGCCGGCGCCACCTTGACGGCCGGCCATGCCGGCGAAGGCGAGCATCCGGTGGTGCTGATCGGCAAGGACACACGCATTTCCGGTTACATGCTGGAGGCGGCGCTGGAAGCCGGTTTTGCCGCGGCGGGGGTGGATGTCATGCTGACCGGGCCGCTGCCGACGCCGGCGGTGGCTTATCTGACGCGCGCGCTGCGCTTGCAGGCCGGCGTGGTTATCTCGGCCTCGCACAATCCTTATCCCGATAACGGCATCAAGTTTTTTTCCGCCGCCGGCACCAAGCTGCCCGACGCGCTGGAGGCGAAAATCGAAGCGCGGCTGTCGCAGCCGATGGGTTGCGTTGCGCCGGGCCGGCTCGGCAAGGCGCGGCGGGTCGACGACGCGGCGGGCCGCTATATCGAATTCTGCAAGAGCACTTTCCCCAACGAACTCGATCTGCGCGGCCTCAGGATGGTGGTCGACTGCGCGCACGGCGCGGCGTACCACATCGCGCCGAAGGTGTTCCATGAACTGGGCGCGGAAGTGCATGCCATCGGCGCCGCGCCGAACGGCCTCAACATCAACGACAGCGTCGGCGCGACTTCGCCGCAGGCGCTGCAAGAGGCGGTGGTGGCGCAGGGGGCGGATATCGGCGTCGCGCTCGACGGCGATGGCGACCGTCTCATGATGGTCGATGCAGAGGGGCGTCTCTACGACGGCGACCAGTTGCTCTACGTCATTGCCCGCAGCCGCCTCGCCAACGGCGGTCTGGCCGGCGTGGCCGGCACGCAGATGACCAATCTCGGCATGGAACATGCGCTGGCGAAGCTGGGCGTGCCGTTCGCGCGCGCCAAGGTTGGCGACCGCTATGTGCTGGAAGCCCTCATCGAGCGCGGCTGGAAGCTGGGCGGCGAAAACTCCGGCCACATCATCTGTCTCGATCGTCATACCAGCGGGGACGGCATCGTCTCGGCCCTGCAAGTGCTGGCGGCGCTGCGCTTGCAGCAAGCGACGCTTGCGGGCGCGTGCGCCGACCTGACGCTCTACCCGCAGACGCTTCTCAACGTCCGCTTGCCCGGCGGCTTCGACTGGCAGCGGCATCCCGAAATCGAAGCGGCGCGCCTTGCCGCCGAAAAGGAATTGGGCGAGGCTGGCCGCGTGCTGTTGCGGCCTTCCGGCACCGAGCCGCTGCTGCGCGTGATGGTCGAAGGCCGCGAGGCGCGGCAGGTCGCCAGTCTGGCGCAAAGCATCGCCGAGGCCGTCCGGCGCGTGGCGGCGTGATCGGACTGCCGCAGCGCGCCTCCCCGGCGCCTTATCTGATTGACCGAAACAGGCCCAAACGCTAAAATCGCCGCCTTTTGACGAACTCCGAATCCGGGCTGACGCATGCGGCGCAAACTGGTGGCAGGCAACTGGAAGATGCACGGCGGTCTCTCGCGCAACCGCGACCTGCTGCAAAGCTTGGCGCAGGCCATCGGCGCGGGCGGCGGAGCCGATTACGCGGTTTGCGCCCCGTTCCCGTATCTGGCCCAGACGCAGACGTTGCTGAACGGCACGGCCATCGCGTGGGGCGGGCAGACCTTGTCGGAACACGCCGAGGGCGCTTACACGGGAGAAGTCAGCGCCGCCATGCTGGCGGATTTCGGCTGCCGTTATGTCATCGTCGGCCACTCCGAGCGGCGCAGTCTGTATGGCGAAAGCAATCAAACCGCGGCGGTGAAATTCGTCGCTGCGGCGCGGGCCGGCCTGACCCCGATCCTGTGCCTGGGGGAAACCCTCGAACAGCGGGAAGGCAACGTCACCGAGCAGGTGATCGCGGCCCAGCTTGACGCGGTGGTCGAGACTGCCGGCGTGAGCGGTTTTGCCGGCGCCGTCATCGCTTACGAGCCGGTGTGGGCCATCGGCACCGGGCGCACCGCGACGCCGCAGCAGGCGCAGGACGTGCATGCGTTCATTCGCGCCCGCTTGGCGCGGCGCGATGCGGCGCTGGCGCAGCGTGTGCAGATTCTTTATGGCGGCAGCGTCAAGCCGCAAAACGCTGCCGAACTGTTCGGCATGGCCGATATCGACGGCGGCCTGATCGGCGGCGCCTCGCTGGTGGCGCAGGATTTTGTGGCGATCTGCCGGGCGGCAGATCAATAACTTACGCGAAGATTGGACTGGCAATGGACGGCATTCTTTTTCCGCTGGCGCTTACGGTGCACATCCTGATCGGCGCGGCCATCGTCGGCCTGGTGCTGTTGCAGCACGGCAAGGGCGCCGACATGGGCGCGGCTTTCGGCAGCGGGGCTTCGGGCAGCCTGTTTGGCGCTTCCGGCTCGGCGAATTTTCTCAGCCGCACGACGGCGGTTCTGGCGACGGTGTTTTTTCTGACCAGCCTGGGACTCAGCTATCTGGCGACGAATCGCGCACAGGCGCCGGCGAGCGTCATGGAGCAGGTAAATACCCAACCCGCCGCGCCGGCGGTTCCCGCAGCGAGCGAGCCGGCGGCGGACGAAGGTTCAAAAGCGAAGGAAATCCCGAAATAATTCCAACGGCATTTCGTTTGTATAGATAAATTGACAAAAATAAAAGTTTTAATGTGATTTAAAGTGAAATAATTGGTGTTGCGGCGCAAAGAATGTATAATCCTTTCTTGCGTCGTCCATAAGAAAGAGACGGCTCCGCCAAGGGAGAGGGGGAGCAGCAAGCAGGGCGGAACCGTGGCTTCGATGCCGACGTGGTGAAATTGGTAGACACGCTATCTTGAGGGGGTAGTGGCGAAAGCCGTGTGAGTTCGAGTCTCACCGTCGGCACCAGGAACTTTCCGGGACCGGTTGGGCGTTGGATGGTTGGTTTGATATTTGACGCTCGTCCGGTTCGGTAAATGAGAAGGGTTCGGCGGAAAGGTTGGCAAGACCTTCCGCTCAGGCTATGTTGGAAAATTATTTTCCTGTTCTTGTTTTCATACTCGTTGGCTTGGCCTTCGGGTGCATCCCCATCCTTCTCGGCTGGCTCATCGCCCCGAACCGCCCTGATAGCGAAAAGCTTTCCTCCTTCGAGTGCGGTTTCGAAGCCTTCGAGGACGCGCGCATCAAGTTCGATGTGCGCTTCTATCTGATTGCCATCATCTTTATCCTGTTCGATCTGGAAATCGCCTTCCTTTTCCCCTGGGCGGTGATCTTCAAGGACATCGTGGCGTCGGACACGATGCGACTGTTCGGTTTCTTCGAGATGATGATCTTCATCGGCATCCTGGCCATCGGCTACGTCTACGCCTGGGTCAAGGGCGCGCTGGATTGGGAGTGAGCGGACGATGAGCATCGAAGGCGTGCTGGAAAAAGGTTTCGTCACCACGACTGTCGATACCGTCATCAACTGGACGCGCACCGGGTCGATGTGGCCGGTGACTTTCGGCCTTGCCTGCTGCGCCGTTGAAATGATCCATGTCGGCTGCGCCCGCTACGACCTTGACCGTTTCGGCATCATGTTCCGCGCCAGTCCGCGTCACTCCGACGTGATGATCGTCGCCGGCACGCTGACCAACAAGATGGCGCCGGCGCTGCGCAAGGTGTACGACCAGATGGCCGAGCCGCGCTGGGTGGTGTCGATGGGCTCCTGCGCGAATGGCGGCGGCTATTACCATTATTCCTACTCCGTCGTGCGCGGCTGCGACCGCATCGTGCCGGTGGATGTGTATGTTCCGGGTTGTCCGCCGACGGCGGAAGCCTTGCTGTACGGGCTGCTGCAACTCCAGAGCAAGATCAAGCGCACGAGCACGATTGCGCGAACATAGGTTACGGAACGAGACACATGAGCGCCAGGCTCGAATTGCTTTGCCAGAATCTGCGGAATGCGCTGGGTGATCGCATTGCCAAGCTCCAGACGGCGCTGGGCGAAGTGACGCTTGAAGTCGCCGCCGGCGATTACCTTGAAACCGCGCGCCTCTTGCGTGACGATCCGAATTTGCGTTTTGAACAGTTGATTGATCTGACCGGCGTCGATTATTCGGCCTGGGGCGACGGCGCCTGGACCGGATTGCGTTTCGCCGCAGTATGTCACCTGACGTCGGTCACGCTGAACTGGCGCCTGCGTCTGCGCGCGTTCGCGCCGGACGACGCTTTTCCGGTGCTGCCTTCCGTGGTCGATATATGGAACAGCGCCAATTGGTATGAGCGCGAAGCCTTCGATCTTTACGGCATTCTTTTCGAGGGCCATCCCGATCTGCGCCGCATTCTTTCCGACTACGGTTTTGTCGGCCATCCTTTCCGCAAGGATTTCCCGATTTCCGGCTACGTCGAGATGCGCTACGACCCCGATCAGCGCCGCGTCGTCTATCAGCCGGTGACCATCGAGCCGCGCGAGAATACGCCGCGCATCATTCGTGAAGACAGTTATGGGGATGCCGATCATGGCTGAAATCAGGAATTACACCCTGAATTTCGGCCCCCAGCATCCGGCCGCCCACGGCGTGCTGCGTTTGGTGCTGGAACTGGACGGCGAGGTCGTCGTCCGCGCCGATCCGCACATCGGCCTGCTGCACCGGGCCACCGAAAAGCTGGCCGAAACCAAGACCTGGTTGCAGACGGTGCCTTACCTCGACCGCCTCGACTATGTTTCGATGATGTGCAACGAGCACGCCTACTGCCTGGCGGTGGAGAAGCTGCTCGGTGTCGAGGTGCCGCTGCGCGGCCAGTACATTCGCGTCATGATGGACGAAGTGACGCGCATCCTGAACCACCTCCTCAACATCGGCACCCACGGCCTCGACATCGGCGCCATGACGATGGTGCTGTACACCTTCCGCGAGCGGGAGGATCTGATGGATGTGTACGAGGCGGTTTCCGGCGCGCGCCTGCATGCCGCTTACTACCGGCCGGGAGGCGTGTACCGCGATCTGCCGGATCAGATGCCGCAGTACGTCGAGAACAAATTCAAGAACGCCGCCACCGTGAAGCGCCTGAACGCGGCGCGGCAAGGTTCGCTGCTGGATTTCATCGAGGATTTCACCGACCGCTTCCCGGCTTATGTCGACGAGTACGAAACGCTGCTCACCGACAACCGCATCTGGAAGCAGCGCACCATCGGCATCGGCGTTGTTTCGCCCGAGCGCGCACTGGCGCTCGGTTTCTCCGGCCCCATGCTGCGCGGCTCCGGCATCGAGTGGGATTTGCGCAAGAAGCAGCCTTACGAAGTCTACGACCGCGTCGACTTCGATGTGCCGGTCGGCGTCAACGGCGATTGCTACTCCCGCTATCTGGTGCGCATCGAAGAGATGCGGCAGGCCAACCGCATCATCCGGCAGTGCATCGACTGGCTGCGCAAGAATCCCGGCCCGGTGATTACCGGCAACCACAAGGTTGCGCCGCCGCCGCGCGAGAAGATGAAGGCCGGCATGGAAGAACTGATCCATCACTTCAAACTGTTTACCGAAGGCATGCACGTGCCGCCGGGCGAGGCTTACGCCGGCATCGAACACCCGAAAGGCGAATTCGGCGTGTATGCCATCTCCGACGGCGGCAACAAGCCTTACCGCATCAAGCTGCGCTCGCCCGGCTTTGCGCATCTTGCCGCCACCGACGAAATGGCGAAGGGGCACATGATCGCCGACGCCACCGCCATCATCGGCACCATCGACCTGGTGCTGGGCGATACCGACAGATGACATCATGCTGAGCCAGGACGCACTGCAAAAAATCGACCGCGAGATCGCCAAGTACCCGGCGGATCAGAAGCAATCCGCCGTCATGGCGGCGCTGGCCATTGCCCAGATGGAGCAGGGCTGGCTGTCCACCGGCGTCATGGAAGAAGTGGCGCGCTATCTCGGCATGGCCCCGGCGGCGGTGTACGAAGTGGCGAGCTTCTACAACATGTATGACCTCGCACCGGTCGGCAAGTACAAGATCACGGTGTGCACGAATCTGCCGTGCGCGCTGTCCGGCGGCGTGCATGCCGCCGATTACCTGAAGCAGAAACTCGGCATCGGCTTCAACGAAACCACCGCCGATGGCCGCTTCACCCTGAAGGAAGGCGAGTGCATGGGCGCGTGCGGCGATGCGCCGGTGCTGCTGGTGAACAACGTGCGCATGTGCAGTTTCATGCAGCCCGAGAAAATCGACGCGCTGCTCGGGGAGTGCGCGTGATGGACACCCTCGGCTTCATTCTTGATGCGGAGCAGGGCGAGCGCGGCTGGCGTCTCGCCGAATACGTGCAGCGCGGCGGTTACGCGGCGCTGAAGAAAATCATCAGCGAAAAGATTCCGCCCGAGAACATCGTCGCCGAATTGAAGCAATCCGCGCTGCGCGGCCGCGGCGGCGCCGGTTTTCCGACCGGCCTGAAGTGGAGTTTCATGCCGCGCCAGTTTTCCGGCGCCAAGTACGTCGTCTGCAATTCGGACGAAGGCGAGCCGGGCACGTTCAAGGACCGCGACATCCTGCGCTGGAATCCGCACATGGTGATCGAGGGCATGATCATCGCCGGTTACGCCATGGGCTGCCAGCGCGGTTACAACTACATTCACGGCGAAATCTGGGAAATCTACAAGCGTTTCGAGGAAGCCCTTGAGGAAGCGCGCGCGGCGAAGCTGCTCGGCGAGCGCATCCTCGATTCGGATTTCAGCTTCGATCTGTACGCGCATCACGGTTACGGCGCCTACATCTGTGGCGAGGAAACCGCGCTGCTCGAATCCATCGAGGGCAAGAAAGGTCAACCGCGCTACAAGCCGCCGTTCCCCGCGAGCGTCGGCCTCTACGGCAAGCCGACCACCATCAACAACACTGAAACTTTCGCCTCGGTGCCCTACATCATCAACGAGGGCGGCGATAAATTTCTTCAGCTTGGCAAGCCGAACAACGGCGGCACCAAGCTGTTCTCCGTCTCCGGCCACGTCAACCGCCCCGGCAATTTCGAGGTGCCGATGGGCACGCCGTTCAAAGACCTGCTCGCCATGGCGGGCGGCATGCGCGGCGGGCGCAAGTTGAAGGCGGTGATCCCGGGCGGCTCTTCCGCGCCGGTGCTGCCGGCCGATGTCATCATGGAATGCACGCTCGACTACGATTCGATCGCCAAGGCCGGTTCGATGCTCGGTTCCGGCGCGGTGATCGTCATGGACGAGACGACCTGCATGGTGAAGGCGCTCGAACGCCTGTCCTATTTTTACTTCGAGGAATCCTGCGGCCAGTGCACGCCCTGTCGCGAAGGCACGGGCTGGCTTTACCGCGTCGTGCATCGCATCGAGCATGGCGCCGGGCGGCCGGAAGACCTCGATCTGCTCAACAGCGTTACCGACAACATCATGGGCCGCACCATCTGCGCCCTCGGCGACGCGGCCTCCATGCCGGTCAAGAGTTTCATCAAGCATTTCGGCGCGGAATTCGAGTATCACATCCAGAACGGAAAATGCCTCGTGCCCGAAGACGCGCAGCGCGCGGGCAGCGGCTTCTTCAAGGTGGCGTAGCCAATGCTGGAAATTGAAATCGACGGCAGGAAAACCGAGGTGGCCGATGGCAGCACCGTGATGGATGCCGCCTGCAAGCTTGGTATCTTCATTCCCCACTTCTGCTATCACAAGAAGCTGTCCATCGCGGCCAACTGCCGCATGTGCCTGGTGGAGGTGGAAAAAGCGCCGAAGCCCTTGCCGGCTTGCGCGACGCCGGTCACCAACGGCATGAAGGTTTTCACGCATTCGAAAACCGCCGTCAAGGCGCAAAAGGGCGTGATGGAATTCCTTCTCATCAATCACCCGCTCGATTGCCCGATCTGCGATCAGGGCGGCGAATGCCAGTTGCAGGACTTGTCCGTCGGCTACGGGCAGGGCGCCTCGCGCTATCAGGAAGAAAAGCGCGTCGTGACGAACAAGAATCTCGGCCCCCTCATTGCGACCGACATGACGCGCTGCATTCACTGCACGCGCTGCGTCCGCTTCACGCAGGAGATCGCCGGCTGGATGGAGCTTGGACAGGCATTTCGCGGCGAGCACGCCGAGATCATGCCCTTCATCGAGAAGACGGTGGATTCCGAGCTGTCCGGCAACATCATCGACCTCTGCCCGGTCGGCGCGCTGACATCGAAGCCGTTCCGCTTCGCCGCCCGCACATGGGAGTTGTCGCGCCGCAAGTCGATCAGTCCGCACGACGGCCTCGGCGCGAACATGATCGTTCAGGTCAAATACGATCGCGTTTTCCGCGTGCTGCCGCTGGAGAACGAAGACATCAACGAATGCTGGCTGTCCGACAAGGACCGCTTCTCCTACGAGGCGCTGAACGCGCAGGGCGACGACGGACGCCTGACCAAGCCGATGCTCAAGCAGTGCGGCGAATGGCGCGAGGTCGACTGGCAGACGGCGCTGGAATTCATCGGCACCGACCTGAAGCGCGTGGCGCGCGAGCACGGCGCCGCCGCGATCGGCGCGCTTGCCTCGCCGCACAGCACGCTGGAAGAACTCTACCTGCTGCAAAAACTCGTGCGCGGCATCGGCTCCGGGAACGTCGACAGCCGTTTGCGCCAGACCGATTTCTCCCTCGACGGCAAACAGGTGACGCCTTGGCTGGGTCTGCCGGTCGCCGAGATTCCGGCGCTCGACCGCGTGCTGGTGGTCGGCAGCTTCCTGCGCAAAGACCATCCACTGCTGGCGCAGCGCCTGCGCCAGGCGGCGAAGAAAACCACCCGCGTCAGTCTGCTGCATGTTGCCGACGACGATTCATTGATTCGCCTCGATGCCAAGTCGATCGTCGCGCCGTCGGCGCTGACGGCGGAACTGGCCGGCGTCGTCAAGGCGGCGGCGGAAGCCAAGGGCGTGGCTGTCGACGCGGCGCTGGCCGGCATCCAGCCCTCCGCCGCAGCGCGGGCGATGGGCGAAAGCCTGGCGTCGGGCGAGAAAACGGCGATCTTCCTCGGCAACTTCGCCCAGCAGCATGCGCAAGCGGCGACTTTGCATGCGCTGGCGCAGAAATTGGCGGACATCACCGGCGCCCGTTTCGGTTATCTGGGCGAAGCTGCCAACTCGGTCGGCGCTGGCGTGGCCAAGGCGACGCCGGACGCGGCGGGGCTGAACGCTGCGCGCATGCTGGCCGAGCCGCGCAAGGCGTATTTCGTGCTGCATGCCGAACCCGAACTTGATTGCGCCAATCCGGCGCAGGCGCTGGCCGCGTTGCGCGGCGCCGATCTGGTCGTTGCCATGACGCCGTTCAGGACGCGCGCTGTCGACTACGCTCACGTCATCCTGCCGGTGGCGCCGTTTACCGAAACCTCCGGCACCTTCATCAATACCGAAGGCCGCGTGCAGAGCTTCAACGCCGTGGTCAAGCCGCTCGGCGAGACGCGCCCGGCCTGGAAAGTGTTGCGCGTGCTTGGCAACCTGCTGGAATTGCCCGGCTTCGATCACGACAGTTCCGAGGCGGTGCGCGCCGAGGCGCTCGGCGGCAAGCCCGCTTCCGTCGCCGAACAATTGAACAACCGGGCCGATGGCGTCGCCATCAATCTGACGGCGACGACGCCGGCTTTGCAACGCATCGCCGACGTGCCGATTTATTTCGCCGATCCTTTGGCGCGGCGCGCCGCTTCGCTGCGGCAAACGCGCGATGCGCTGCCGCCCGCCGCCCGCATGAACGCGGCGACGCTGGCGAAACTCGGACTGGCGCCCGGCGCGCAGGTGAAAGTCAGCCTCGGCGGCACGGCGACCCTGCCGGTCGAACTGGACGCCGGGGTGCCCGATGGCTGCGTGCGGGTGGCCGCCGGTCATGAACTGACTTCCGGCCTCGGCCCGATGCAGGGCGAACTCACCGTGGAGCGCGCCTGATGGAAGCCGGGATCCTGCAAATTTTCCAGTCGTTCTGGAGCCGGTTCGGTCTTTGGGAGCCGTTGTGGGCCATCGTCGAGCCGGTCTGGCCGCTGATCTGGGCGCTGCTGAGGATCATCGTCATTCTGGTGCCGCTGTTGCTCGGCGTGGCTTACCTGACATGGCTTGAGCGCAAGGTCATCGGCTACATTCAGGTGCGCATCGGCCCCAATCGTGTCGGTCCGCTCGGTTTGTTGCAGCCGATCGCCGACGGCCTGAAACTGTTTTTCAAGGAAGTGCTGGTGCCGGGCGGCGCCAACAAGGCGCTGTTCTTCACGGCGCCGGTGCTGGCCATCGCGCCGGCGCTGGCGGCCTGGGCGGTGGTGCCCTTCTTCGACGGCGGCGTGCTGGCCGATGTGAATGCCGGCCTGTTTTACGTTCTCGCCATGACCTCGATGGGTATCTACGGCATCATCATCGCCGGCTGGGCGTCGAACTCGAAATATCCCTTCCTCGGCGCCATGCGCGCCTCGGCGCAGATGGTGTCTTATGAGATCGCCATGGGGCTGGCGCTGGTGACGGTGCTGATGGTTTCCAACAGCCTCAATTTCTCCGACATCGTGCGCGCTCAGGGCCGCGGCTGGTTCGCCGAACACGGCGCCGGCTTCCTTTCCTGGAACTGGATTCCGCTGCTGCCGATGTTCGTCGTGTATTTCATCTCCGGCGTCGCCGAAACCAACCGCGCGCCCTTCGACGTGGTGGAGGGCGAATCCGAGATCATTGCCGGCCACATGGTCGAATACTCCGGCATGGCCTTCGCCATGTTCTTCCTCGCCGAATACAGCAACATGATTCTGGTGGCGACGCTCACCTCGATCCTGTTCCTCGGCGGCTGGCTGTCGCCGGTCAGCTTCCTGCCGGACGGCTTCCACTGGCTGGCGCTGAAAGTTTTCTTCTTCCTGCTGATCTATCTGTGGATTCGCGCCACCTTCCCGCGCTATCGCTACGACCAGATCATGCGCCTGGGCTGGAAGGTGTTCGTGCCCCTGACGCTGGTGTGGATCGTCGTCGTCGGCACCTGCATGGTGATTTTCAATTGAGGGCCGAACCGTGAGCGCCAAGGACTTTCTCAGCAGCCTGTTCCTGAATGAACTGCGCAAGGGCATGCAGGTCACGGGCCGCTATTTCTTTGCGCCCAAGATCACGGTGCAGTACCCGGAAGAGAAAACGCCGCAGAGCAACCGTTTCCGCGGCCTGCACGCGCTGCGCCGCTACCCGAACGGGGAAGAACGCTGCATCGCCTGCAAACTGTGCGAGGCGGTGTGCCCGGCGATGGCCATCACCATCGAATCGGCCCAGCGCGAGGATGGCTCGCGCCGCACCACCCGCTACGATATCGACCTGACGAAATGCATTTTCTGCGGCTTCTGCGAGGAAGCCTGCCCGGTGGACGCCATCGTCGAGACGCGCGTGCTGGAATACCACGGCGAGAAGCGCGGCGATCTTCACTACACCAAGCAGATGCTGCTGGCGGTGGGCGACAAGCACGAGGCGCAGATCGCCGCCGACCGCGCGCAGGACGCCAAATTCCGGTGACCCTCATGGACTTCAAGACCGCGCTCTTCTACATCTTCTCGGCCATCCTGGTGATTGCCGCGCTGCGCGTCATTACCGCGCGCAACCCGGTGCATGCGGTGCTGTTCCTCGTGCTCGCGTTCTTCAACGCCAGCGGCATCTGGTTCCTGCTGCAAGCCGAATTTCTCGCCATCGCCCTGATCGTCGTCTATGTCGGCGCCGTCATGGTGCTGTTCCTGTTTGTCATCATGATGCTCGACATCAATCTGGAGCGTTTGCGGCAGGGCTTCTGGAACAATCTCTGGCTGGGCGGCCCGATCGCCGTACTGATGGCGGTCGAGATGGCGGCGGTGCTCTCCACGCGCAGCTTCGGCCTTGAGGCGATGCCGGCGCCGACGCCGGCGACCGGCTCCAATGCCAAGGCGCTCGGCGCGGCGATCTACACCGATTACGTGTATCCCTTTGAACTGGCCTCGATTGTCCTGCTGGTGGCGTTGATCGCCGCCGTTGTCCTGAATCTGCGCCAGCGGCGCGATCACAAGCAACAGCATCCGGCCCGGCAGATCGCCGTCAAGCGCAAGGACAGCGTGCGCATCGTCTCCATGCCGGCGGAGAAGGAATAAGCCATGCCCAGCCTGAACCACTTCCTGATTCTCGGCGCGATCCTGTTCTCCATCGGTGTCGCCGGCATCTTCCTCAACCGGAAGAACCTCATCATCCTGCTGATGTCGGTCGAACTGATGCTGCTCGCCGTCAACATGAATTTCATCGCCTTCTCCCATTTCCTCGGCGACATGGGCGGGCAGGTCTTCGTCTTTTTCATCCTGACGGTCGCCGCCGCCGAAGCTGCCATCGGCCTCGCCATTCTGGTCGTGCTGTTCCGCAACCTGCGCACGATCCACGTCGACGATCTGGATAGCCTGCAAGGATAACCATGGAAATGCATCCTTACGCGTTGTGGGTTCCGCTGGCGCCGCTCTTCGGCGCCGTCGTGGCGGGCCTGTTCGGCAAGGCGATCGGCCGCGCTGGCGCGCACTGGATCACCAGCCTCGGCGTCGCCGTCGCGCTGATTCTCTCTTGGCTCATCTATCTGGATGTCGATGCCGGCACGGTGTACAACGCCGCCGTCTACACCTGGGCCAGCAGCGGCGGCCTCAGTTTCCAAGTCGGCTTCCTCATCGACAAGCTGACGGTCACCATGATGCTGGTCGTCAGCTTCGTCTCGCTGATGGTGCATATCTACACCATCGGCTACATGGCCCACGACGAGGAAAACTGGCCGGACGGCAGTCTGGCGGGAAAGAACAGCTACCAGCGCTTCTTCGCCTATATCTCGCTCTTCACCTTCTCGATGCTGATGCTGGTGATGAGCAACAACTTCCTCCAGTTGTTCTTCGGCTGGGAAGCGGTGGGTCTGGTTTCTTATCTGCTGATCGGTTTCTGGTCGAGCCGGCCAACGGCGGTTTACGCCAACCTGAAGGCGTTTCTGGTCAACCGGGTCGGCGACTTCGGCTTTCTGCTCGGCATCGGCCTGATCGCCGCCTACTGCGGTTCGCTTAACTACAACGACGTCTTCGCCCAAGGGCAGAATCTGGCGGGGCTGACGTTCCCCGGCACCGACTGGATGCTGGTGACGGTGATTTGCATCTGCCTGTTCATCGGCGCCATGGGCAAGTCGGCGCAATTCCCGCTGCATGTCTGGCTGCCCGACTCGATGGAAGGCCCGACGCCGATTTCCGCCCTGATCCACGCCGCCACCATGGTGACGGCGGGCATCTTCATGGTTTCGCGCATGTCGCCGCTGTTTGAATTGTCGGATGCGGCGCTGTCCTTCGTCATCGTCATCGGCGCGATCACCGCCTTCTTCATGGCGCTGATCGCCATCGTGCAGACTGACATCAAGCGCGTCGTCGCTTACTCCACGCTGTCGCAACTCGGCTACATGACCGCCGCGCTGGGCGCCTCGGCTTATTCGGCGGCGATGTTCCACCTTGCCACCCACGCTTTTTTCAAGGCAGTGCTGTTCCTCGGCGCCGGCTCGGTCATCATCGCCATGCACCACGAGCAGGACATGCGCAAGATGGGCGGCCTGCGCAAGTACATGCCGATCACCTATTTGACGGTGCTGATCGGCGCGCTTGCCAACGCCGGCTTCCCGCCCTTCGCCGGCTTCTTCTCCAAGGATTCGATCATTGAGGCGGTGCATTTGTCGACCACCGCCGGCGCCGGCTTCGCCCACGCGCTGCTGCTGGCCGGCGTGTTCATCGGCGGCTTCTACTCCTTCCGTCTGGTGTTCTTCGCCTTCCACGGCAAGGAACGCTTCCGCGACGCGCACGCGCATGATGGGCATGACGGCCACGGTCACGATGACCACGGCGGCCATCATGCGGTCGAGCCGAAAGAGTCGCCCTGGGTGGTGACGGTGCCGCTGATCCTGCTGGCGATTCCTTCCATCATTGCCGGCTGGGTGATGATCGGGCCGGCGCTGTTTGGCGACTATTTCCGCGCGTCGATCTTCATTGCCGACGGGCATCCCGCCATCGCCGCCATGAAAGACGGTTTCCACGGCGCCTGGGGCATGATCGTGCATGGCCTGACGGCGCTGCCGTTCTGGCTGGCGCTGGCTGGCGCGGCGACGGCTTGGTATCTCTACATCGTGCGGCCCGATCTGCCGGCGGTCATCAAGAAGAAGTCGGGCGTGCTGGCCCGCATCCTTGAAGAGAAATACGGTTTCGATCGCTTCAACGACTGGTTTTTTGCCGGCGGCGCGCGCCTGATCGGTCGCGGCCTGTGGAAAGGCGGCGACCAGACTGTGATCGACGGCTTGGCGGTCAATGGTTCGGCCAAAGTGGTGGGCTGGATCGCTTCGATCGTGCGCCTGTTCCAGTCGGGCCACATCTACCAGTATGCGTTCTCCATGATTATCGGCGTGTTCCTGCTGCTGACTTTCTGGATGAACCGGGCCTAGGAAAACGAGAATGTCTGGTCTTCCCTTATTGAGTCTTGCGATCTGGCTGCCCATCGTCGGCGGCCTGCTGGTGCTCGCCACCGGCGACCGCAACGCGAAGCTGGTGCGCCCGCTCGCGCTGGCGCTTGCGGTGGCCGGTTTCCTCGTCACCCTGCCGCTGTACATCGGCTTCGACACGACGACCAGCGCCATGCAATTCACCGAGTTGCGCTGGTGGATTCCGCGCTTCAGCATCGAGTACCGGCTCGGCGTGGACGGCATCTCGGTGCTGTTCATTCTGCTCAACAGCTTCATCACGCCGCTGGTGGTGCTGGCCGGCTGGAAAGTGATCGAGGAAAAAGTGGCCCAGTACATGGCGGCCTTCCTCATCATGTCCGGCCTCATGAACGGCATTTTCTCCGCGCTCGACGCCGTGTTGTTCTACGTTTTCTTCGAGGCGTCGTTGATCCCGATGTACATCATCATCGGCGTCTGGGGCGGCCCGAACCGGGTCTACGCGGCGTTCAAGTTCTTCCTCTACACGCTGCTCGGCTCGCTGCTGATGCTGGTGGCGCTGATCTGGCTCTTCTTCCAGTCCGACTTCAGTTTCAACCTGCTCGACTGGCACGCGCTGCCGATTCCGCTCAGCGCGCAGATTTACCTGTTCCTCGCTTTCCTGGTGGCCTTCGCCGTCAAGGTGCCGATGTGGCCGGTGCACACCTGGTTGCCGGACGCCCACGTCGAAGCGCCGACGGGCGGATCGGTGGTGCTGGCCGCCATCATGCTGAAGCTGGGCGCTTACGGCTTTCTGCGGTTCTCGCTGCCGATCGCGCCGGACGCTTCGCGTGAACTAGCCTGGCTGATGATCGCCCTGTCGCTGATCGCCGTGGTGTATATCGGCTTCGTCGCCCTCGTGCAGTCCGACATGAAGAAACTGATCGCCTACTCGTCGATCTCGCATATGGGTTTCGTTACGCTCGGCTTTTTCATTTTCAATACGCTCGGCGTTGAGGGCGCGCTGGTGCAGATGATCTCGCACGGCTTCGTCTCCGGCGCCATGTTCCTTTGCGTCGGCGTTCTCTACGACCGCATGCACAGCCGGAAGATCGCCGACTATGGCGGCGTGGTGCACACCATGCCGAAATTTGTTGCCTTCATGGTGTTTTTCGCGATGGCCAATTCGGGTTTGCCGGCCACCAGCGGCTTCGTTGGCGAGTTCATGGTCATCCTCGGCTCGGTGCAATACAGTTTCTGGATCGGTTTCATCGCCGCCATCACGCTGATTCTTGGCGCCGCCTATAACCTGTGGATGGTCAAGCGCGTGGCCTTCGGCGCGGTCGCCAACCGCCATGTCGCCGAGTTGGCCGACATCAACACGCGGGAATTCGTCGTTCTGGGTATTCTGGCGCTGTGCGTGTTGGGCATGGGCCTTTACCCGCTACCGTTTACCGATGTCATGCACGCTTCGGTAGACAACCTGCTCAAGCACGTCGCCGTGCCCAAGTTCTGAGGACGGACGAAACATGAACTTCGTAATGCCCGATCTCTACCCGGCCTCGGCGGAAATTTTCATTCTGCTGATGGCTTGCGTGGTGCTCCTGGCCGATCTTTTCGCCGGCAAGGGCCGCCGCTGGCTGGCGTATCTGCTGGCCCAACTGACGCTGGTCGGCTGCTTCGTCATCACCGTGCTGACCCGCGACGGCCAGAACGTGACGACCTTCAGCAACATGTTCGTCAGCGACATGCTGGCTGATTTCCTCAAGCTGGTGCTCTACCCGGCGGTGGCGGTGATGCTGGTCTACAGCCGCGAATACCTCGCCGCCCGCAAGCTCGATCGCGGCGAGTTCTACGTGCTGGTGCTGTTCGCCACCCTCGGCATGATGGTGATGATCTCGGCCAACCACTTCCTCAGCGTTTATCTCGGCCTCGAACTGCTGGCGCTCTCGCTCTACGCGCTGGTGGCGATCGACCGCGATTCGGCGCGCGCCACCGAAGCGGCGATGAAATATTTTGTCCTCGGCGCGATGGCTTCCGGCCTGCTGCTCTACGGCATGTCGATGGTGTACGGCGCCGTCGGCAGTCTGGATCTGTTCGAGGTCGGGCAGCGCGTCGCGACGGGCGGCGGCGACAGGGCTGTGCTGGTGTTCGGCCTCGTGTTCATCGTCTCCGGCCTGGCTTTCAAGCTCGGCGTGGTGCCCTTCCACATGTGGATACCGGATGTCTATCACGGCGCGCCGACGGCGGTGACCTTGTTCATCGGATCGGCGCCCAAGCTGGCGGCCTTCGCCATTACCCTGCGCATGCTGGTGATCGGCCTGAACGGGCTGGCCGAGCACTGGCAGACGATGCTGATGTTTCTCGCTGCGCTGTCCATCGCGCTCGGCAATCTGGCCGCCATCGCGCAGACCAACATCAAACGCATGCTGGCCTATTCGGCGATTTCCCACATGGGCTTCATGCTGCTCGGCCTGCTCTCCGGGCTGACCGGCCCGGAGGGGATGCTCGATCAGACGTTCGCGGCGCTCAACGCCTACAGCTCGGCGATGTTCTATGCCATCGCTTACGTGCTGATGAGTCTGGGGGCGTTCGGCATGGTGCTGCTGCTCTCGCGCGCCGGCTTCGAGGCCGAGAACATCGAGGACTTCAAAGGGCTCAACAAGCGCAGCCCGTGGTTCGCCGCGATGATGATGATCCTGATGTTCTCGATGGCGGGCGTGCCGTTCTTCGTCGGTTTCTTCGCCAAGTTCGCCGTCTTGCAGGCGGTGGTGGCGGCCGGGCATGTCTGGCTGGCGGTGTTCGCCGTGCTGTTCTCGCTGATCGGCGCTTTCTACTACCTGCGCGTCGTCAAGGTGATGTATTTCGATGCGCCGACCGACATGGCGCCGCTCGAAGCGCCGCCCGACATGCGCATCCTGCTCTCGCTGAACGGCATCGCGGTGGCGCTGCTCGGCCTGCTCCCCGGCGGCGTGTTCGATTACGCGATTTTCGCCACCTACGGTTTCATCGCCGGGTACTGATTTCCCCCCGCCCCGCAAGACGGGGCCGCCCGGCTTTAACGCTCGCAAATGAATGCCGCGCATGACCGATAATGAAAGCAGGGCGAAGGCGGAGGAAGCGCGCCATGAAGCGCACCTGCGTGAAACCGGCGTTGCCAGCGAAGATATTTTTTCCGGCCAGTTGCTGCGCGTCAAACGCGACATCGTGCGCCTGCCCGACGGCAAGCTGACCACCCGTGAGTTCATCGCCCATCCCGGCGCAGTGGTGATGATTGCCGAGTTGCCCGACGGCAAGCTGCTTTTCGAGCGCCAGTTCCGCTATCCGCACGACCGCGTGTTTCTCGAACTGCCGGCCGGCAAGATTCATCCCGGCGAGGATGTCCGGCTCACCGCCGAGCGCGAACTGCGGGAGGAAACCGGCTACGTCGCCGAAGACTGGCGCCACCTCGGCGTGATCCATCCCTGCATCGCCTATTCCGACGAGCGCATCGAAATTTTTCTCGCGCGCGGCTTGTCTCATGTCGGGTCGGCGCTCGACGACGGCGAGTTTCTCGAAGTGCATGCGCTCAGTCTTGCTGAAGCCATCGAGGCGGTGCGTGACGGACGGCTCACCGACGGCAAGAGCATCGCCGGCCTGTTCTGGGCCGAGCGCGCGCTCGACGGACGCTGGCCCCTGCCGCCAGCCTGACGCCATCCAGTAGGGAGGGGGGAGAAAACGGACGGGGGTTGATGGGGTGAATCGCCCGGAGAGGCGCGTCGTTATTAGAGGTTGGGGGAGAAGGCTGAATTCATGATTCCCGGACGGAAGCGGGGGAAAACTCCGGAGAAATCGGGCGTCGGTTACGGGAAATAGCGGCATCCGCTACGGAAATTCCCCCGCTTTGAAGGGCATTTAATTAATCATCGAACGCGGTTTAATACCAGCGATAGATGATCTTCAATCACGTCTGAAACCAATTGCTGGTCAGATGCCGGAAAGCCGATCAACGGCCTCGCCGGAATACCCGGATGCCTCACCCTCATCCTGACCAAGCCACCGAACGCGAGCGCCTTGGCCCTCTTCGGCGTGATCTCGTAAGCCGTCCCCTTCGGGCCATGCGTACCGGTGCCGAAATGGTGCCACGCCGCCTTCCGGTCGCTGAAGCCAAACACCAATTCCGCGCCCTGCACTTGATAATTGAAGCTCTCCAGCATGTCGCCGTTGCCGTGGAGAATCCGATGCCGCTGCACCTTGCGCGCCGTCGCCAAGCTCATCTGGCCCCGCTTGCGGAAACCGGGCCGCTGGGATTTCCAAACCATCGTGCCGATACTCATCGGCGACAATTCCTTCCACTTCGTCCCGTCCGGCGCCAGCCCCTTGTTGTGGCGCTCCTGATTCACCGGCAGCAAGGATTCCCCCATGCTCTCCAGCATCTGCCGTGGCGTGGCGATTTCCAGCCGCACGGCTTCCAGCGCGCGGGCCAGATGGTCAGCTTGAAATTCGACGGTGAAACGCATAGACTGTACCTACGCTGGTGGATATAGTGCTGTGGTGTGAACGCCCAAATAAGCCAGCAGACGCCGCCGCCACAGAGGCGGCGTCATTTTTTGTAGCGCAAGAATCCTCTGCGCATCTTGTTGAAGTACGGCGCTCTGCTGGTATGAAACGTTGTCACGGAATCCCAGCCCTCCCTTGATTTTCTGAACACCACCATCGCGTAACGCTCCTTTCCCTGATCGACGATCACGACCGATTTCAGGTAGTGGCGCACGAGATATTTTTTCCCCGGCGTGTTTCTCACCGATTCCCATGACTCCCAGATTTCGTCCGGATCAAGCAGCGTTTCGGCCAGCAGCCGCATGTATTTTTTACGCCCCTGCTTGCCCTCCAGCAACATCTTGAATTGCTCGTCGCCGAGCGCCGGATCGTAAGCCGCCTTGTCCTGAATGAACATGCCAGCCCCGATCACCAGAGCCGAATCTGACGCATCAATGAAAACCGCCGGCTTCGCCAGCGTTGCCTTGAACCGTTCAAGGAAGTCCTTCACAACACCCGTCGCCGGTAACGATTCATCGACCAGAAACGAACTATCGAGCACGGTGGGCGCCGGCGCCGGCGGCGGCTTGAAGCCGGGCGGCCACGGCCACTCATCGGGAACCAGCCGCGCCAGATGCTCCGGTAGAGGCGGCACCGTATGCGGTTCCAGCCACGCCTTGCCCGGGTTGTAAGCGAAGCCGGGGTCAATGCCTTTCGGCGTCAGCACGGTACGCGGGTTGCTGCCGTTCTTGCCGACGATGCGCTCCTCCCACACGATGGGCGGCGCCTCATCCGGCCCGTCATTGCCCTTCTTCTCCCACTCGCGCCGCGCCTCCAGGCGCGAGAGCGAATCCACCCGGCACTTGCAGCCCCAGCCGTTTTGCGGCATGTGCGTATCCCACCACGGATCATCCGCAGGCAGAACCAAGCCATCCCACGACTGATGCTCCGGCCTCGGATGCTCAATAGTCGTGTGCCGGTAACGCCAGTAAGGCCGCACATCCAATCAGTATTTCAGGAATTGCTTATTCAAGTACAATCCACGGACGCATCCGCGTGAAGCGGACGGGTCGGTGGAGAGAAGGCATGAAGCAATGCAGCCCCACGCTGCGGCAGGCTGACGATAATAAGGCGCGCAAGGACAGCGGCAAGGAATCCGGCCGCATCCAGGTGCTGCGCGTGCTGTCTGAAGTCACCGCCACGCTTGCTTCCGATTACGACCTGGAGGCGCTGCTCAACCGTTTTCTCGTCATGATGGTGCGGCTCTCCGGCGCTTCCGCTGGCGCCGTGCGCGTGCTGACGGGCGATGGCCGTTATCTGAAACTGGCGACCTCGCTCGGTTTGCCGCCGGCGCTGGTCGAGAACGAACGGCTGGTCGGCGTTGATTGCGGCGTCTGCGGCGCCGCGCTGCGCGCTGACGAGATCAAGCAGACGCGCGATTTCAGCGTTTGCGCCGCGCGCACCGGCCAGTCTTTCTTCCGCGAATGCCGCTCGATGGTGGCGATTCCGTTCGAGCACAATGGACGTCCGCTCGGCGTCTATAACCTTTACATGACCGGAGAGCAGCCGATCCCGGAGGAAGTGTCCCTGCTGCTCTGCTCGATCGGCGAGCATCTCGCGATGGCGGTCGAGAACACCCGCTTGATGCGCGAGAACCTGCGCATGACGCTGATGAACGAGCGGCAGATGATGGCGAATGAAGTGCACGACTCGCTGGCGCAGACGATGGCGTACATGAAAATGCGCATCGAACTGCTGCACGAAGCCCTGCTGGTGCAGGGGAGCGAACAGCAGGGCGACAAAACGCAGAAGGCGCTGAAGTATTCCGTCGACATCCAGCAGGCGCTCGACGAAGCCTATGCCAGCCTGCGCGAACTGCTCACCCAATTCCGCAACCGCATGGACCCGCTCGGCCTCGAACACGCGCTCAAGGAATTGGCGGCAACGTATTTCGACCGCACCGGCGTGCGGCTCACATTCGAGAACCGCATCCCCGATCTGAATCTCGGCGTCGATCAGGAAGTGCAGGTTTTCCACATCCTGCAAGAGGCGCTCTCCAACGTCGCCCGCCATGCCGGCGCCGGCCATGCCTGGCTGACGCTCGAAGCGACGGACGGGCAGTATGTGTTTACCGTCGAGGACGATGGCCGCGGCGTGTTCGTCATGGGCGCGCAGCCCGACCTGCGCCACCACTTCGGCATCAGCATCATGAGCGAACGCGCGCAGCGTCTCGGCGGCACCATCGAACTTGCCAACCGACCGCCGAGCGGCGCGCGGCTGCGCCTGCTGATGCCGATCCACGCGGATGAACGCATTGGCGAAGCAAGCGGCGCGGCGCCGGCATGACGGAGCGGAAAGGAATGCCCGTGAACAACGACGCCATCAAGGTCATGCTGGTCGACGACCACACCCTGTTCCGCAAGGGGCTGGCGGAACTGCTCGACGGCTGCGCCGCGATTCACGTTGTCGCCGCCACTGGCGCGCCCGCTGACGCTGCGCGCTTGTTGGCGGAGGCGCAGCCCGACGTGCTGGTGCTCGATCTCAACATGCCGCCGCACGGCGGACTGGCCTTGCTGCGCGAACTGCAAGCGGAAGGCTGGAGCAAGCCGACGCTGATTCTGACTGTCAGCGATGCCGAGGACGATCTCGCCAACGCCATGCGCGCCGGTGTGCGCGGCTATCTGCTGAAGGATATGGAGCCGGATGACGTCGTCGACGCCATCCAGCGCGCCGTGCGCGGTGAAACCGTGGTGGCGCCGACCATGACCTTGAAGCTGGTGAATTTGCTGCAAGGCGGCGGCAAGAGCGACGCGCGCGAAAATCTGCTCGCCCAGCTTACCGCGCGCGAACGCGAAATCCTCGAACATCTGGCGCAAGGTCGCTCGAACAAAGCCATCGCCAGGGCGCTGGAAATTTCGCATGACACCGTTAAGCTGCACGTGCGCCACATCCTGTCCAAGCTCAATCTGACTTCGCGCGTCGAAGCGGCGGTGTTCGCCGTCGAACAGAAAATGACGCCGCGGCGGAAATAGCGCCGTACTGCTACAAACCTGCTACAACTTGGGGTGAATTTCAGGCGGGAAAACTGGTCCCCTCGACAGGAATCGAACCTGTATTTGCCGCTTAGGAGGCGGCCGTTCTATCCATTGAACTACGAGGAGAGGGGAAGAACCAATAGGTGGAATCGGGCGCGTATTTTAGCAGGTTGCGGCGTGCGCCCCCCGCTATAATCGGCCCGCCATGATGTTCGTTTCCTCCGACTTTTCCGCTGTGTTTTCCGCCGCGTCATGCCGCTGCTGACGCTCGACAAGGGCTGTCTTGCCTTCGGCCATCTCGCCTTGCTCGACCGGGCCGATTTTCAGGTCGACGAAGGCGAGCGTATCGCGCTCATCGGCCGCAACGGCAGCGGCAAATCGAGCTTGCTGCGCGCGCTGGCAGGCGAGGCGGCGCTCGACGATGGCACGGTGTGGCGCCGCGACAGCCTGCGCCTCGCCTATGTGCCGCAGGAGCCGGATTTCCCGCCGGAGCAGACCGTGTTCGATGCGGTTGCCGCCGGCGTCGGCGCGGTCAGCCGCCTGCTCGTCGATTACCACGACGCCGCCCGGCGTCTCGCGCACGATCACGGCGAGGCGGCGCTGGCGCGTCTGCATGCGCTGCAAAGCGCGCTCGACGCGGGCGACGGCTGGCGGCTCAACACGCGCGTCGAACAGGCGCTCACGCAACTGAATCTGCCGGGCGAAGCGCGCATGGGCGAGTTGTCCGGCGGCGGCGTCAAGCGCGTGGCGCTGGCGCGCGCGCTGGCCGGCGAACCGGAACTGCTGCTGCTCGATGAGCCGACCAACCATCTCGATCTCGATGGCATTCTCTGGCTGGAGCAGCTCATCGCCGGCTTTGGCGGCGCGGTGGTGGTGATTACGCACGATCGGCGTTTTCTCGATGCCGTCGCCACGCGCATCGTCGAACTGGATCGCGGCAAGCTGACGAGCTTTCCTGGCCGCTTTGCCGATTACCAGACGCGCAAGGCCGGCATGCTGGCGGCGGAAGCGCAGCAGACCGCCCGCTTCGACAAGCTGCTGGCGCAGGAGGAGGTGTGGATCCGCAAAGGCATCGAAGCGCGCCGCACGCGCAACGAGGGCCGCGTGCGGCGGCTGGAACAGTTGCGCCGTGAGCGGGCGCAGCGGCGCGAACGGCTGGGCGGCGTCGGCTTTCAGCTTGCGCGCGGCGAAGCCTCCGGCAAGCTGGTGGCGGAACTGACGCACGTCAGCAAGGATTACGGCGGACGCGCCATCGTGCGCGATTTTTCCTGCCGCATCCAGCGCGGCGACCGCGTCGGCATCATCGGCCCGAACGGCGCCGGCAAGACCACGCTGATCCGGCTCATTCTCGGCGAGATCAAGCCGGACGCCGGCAGCGTGCGCCTCGGCGCCCGTTTGACGGCGGCCTACTTCGACCAGTTCCGCGTCGCGCTCGACGAGGAAGCCACGCTTGCCGATGTCATCAGCCCCGGTTCCGATTATGTGCAGATCGGCGGCGAACGGAAACACGTCATCGGCTATCTGGAGGATTTTCTTTTTCCTCCGGCGCGGGCGCGCTCCCCGGTCAAATCGCTCTCCGGCGGCGAGCGCAACCGCCTGCTGCTGGCGCGGCTGTTCAGCCGTCCGGCGAATGTCATCGTGCTTGATGAGCCAACCAACGACCTCGACATTGAAACGCTGGAATTGCTCGAAACCCTCTTGCAGGATTATGACGGCACTGTTTTTCTCGTCAGCCACGACCGCAGTTTTCTCGATGCCATCGTCACGCAGGTGATCGCCGCCGAAGGCGCGGGCGAATGGCGCGAAACCGTCGGCGGTTATGAAGATTGGCTGCGCGAGACACAAGCGTCCCGCGCCCGCCCGGCTGCCGGGCCGCCGCCGGAGAAGCGCGAAGCCGCCGTTAAAAAACGCGCGCCGCGCCCGAAGGACAAATTGTCGTTCAAGGAATCGCGTGAACTGGAGGCGCTGCCCGACCGCATCGCCGCGCTGGAATCCGAACAGGCCGGCCTCAATGCGCGGCTGGCTGATCCGGCGCTGTATCGCGGCGCGCCGGAAACAGCGCGCGCGCTGCGCGAACGGCTCGGCGCGCTGGAGGCCGAAATCGCCGCCGCCATGCAGCGCTGGGAGGAACTCGAATCCCGCGCCGGATAGCGCCCCATGCGATCAATGCAAACATCATGGGATATTTTCTGCCGGGTCGTGGACAACTACGGCGACATCGGCGTGTGCGGGCGTCTGGCCCGGCAGTTGGCGGCGGAACACGGCGCGCGGGTGCGGCTGTGGGTGGATGATCTGGCGGCGTTCAAGCGCATCTGGCCGGATGTCGCGCCGGAGCGCATGACGCAATCCTGTCTGGGTATCGAGATCGTCCGCTGGACGGAACCGTTTCCGCCAGCGGCGCCGGCGGACGTGGTGGTGGAGGCGTTCGCTTGTGCATTGCCGGAAAGTTATATGCGGGCGATGGCCGAACGTCCAGCGAAGCCGTGCTGGATCAATCTGGAATATCTGAGCGCGGAAGCATGGGTCGGAGAATGTCACGGCCTGGCGTCTCCCGATCCGCGCCTGCCGTTGACCAAATATTTCTTTTTCCCCGGCTTCGACGCCAACACCGGCGGCGTGCTGCTGGAGCGGGATCTGTTCCGGCGGCGTCAGGCTTTCCAGTCTGACACGCAAGCGCGGGCGGCGTTCTGGCGGAGCCTCGGTCTGGCGCCGCCGGACGGCACGGAAACGCGGCTTTCCCTTTTCTGCTATCCGGGCAGCCGGGCCGAGATGCTGTTCGACTGCTGGCGCGAAGAAGCGGCTCCGATCACCTGTCTGGCGCCGGAAGGCATTGCCGGAGACGCTATCGCCGCCTTTTTCGGGCAGTCCGCGCCGGCGGCGGGCGGCGGATTGCGGCGCGGCAATCTGGAAGTCAGGGTTCTCCCCTTCCTCGATCAGGAGCGGTACGACTGCTTGCTGTCGGCGTGCGACTGCAATTTCGTGCGCGGCGAGGACTCCTTCGTCCGCGCCCAATGGGCGGCGCGTCCGCTGGTTTGGCAGCCTTATCCACAGGCCGAGGATGCCCATTTGCGCAAGCTGGCGGCGTTTCTTGAGCGTTATTGCAAAGACCTGCCGACGGCGGCAGCCGGGGCGGTAAGGGCGCTCTGGGAGGCCTGGAGCCGCGCCGCCGGGGCGGGAGAAGCCTGGCCCGCCTTCCGGGCGCAGAACGGCGTTCTGGCGCGGCATGCCCTGACGTGGGCCGCCAGCCTGCGGGCCAATGGCGACGGAAATGGCGACGGAAATGGGGATGAAAACGGGAATGGAAACGGCGGTGGCGATCTGGCCGCCAGGCTGGTGAAATTCTGCTCCGGTAAGCTATAATTCCCGCCCGGTTTTTATCCTGTCCGCGCAAACGGCGGACTCACATTTTTCCGCAGGTACACCCATGAAACTGGCACAGGAACTCCGCGCAGGGAACGTCATCATGATCGGCAAGGATCCGATGGTGGTGCAGAAGGCCGAGTACAACAAATCCGGCCGCAACGCCGCCGTGGTGAAAATGAAGCTCAAGAATCTGCTCACCGACGCCCCGAGCGAAAACGTCTTCAAGGCCGACGACAAATTCGAGGTCGTGACCCTTGAGCGCAAAGAGGTGACGTACTCCTACCTCGCCGATCCCATGTACGTTTTCATGGATGCCGAATACCACCAGTACGAAGTGGAAAAGGAAAACATGGAAGACGCCCTCAACTACCTTGAAGACGGCATGGCGTGCGAAGTGGTGTTCTACAACGGCAAGGCGATTTCAGTCGAATTGCCGACCAGCGTGGTGCGCGAGATCACATATACCGAGCCGGCGGTGCGCGGCGACACCTCGGGCAAGGTGCTCAAGCCGGCCAGAATCGCCACCGGCTTTGAAGTCCCGGTGCCGCTGTTCTGCGAAACCGGCGACAAGATCGAAATCGACACCCGCACCGGCGAATACCGGAACCGCGTCAAGGGTTAAGGATCAAGGCGGACGGCTTCGGCGGCGGCTTGCTTGGGCGTTAGGGTTTTTTATATGCCTGAACCATTGCTCGCCGCCCTGATAATGCTCCCGCTAATTCTCGCGCTAGCTGCGGGCGCGCTTTGTTGGCGCAGAATCTCTCGGCCCTTTCTATTCATTATCGCTGCCGCTCTTGCAATGACTGGTTTGCAGTCCTTGACACTGCCTGCCGCAACATCTGTCTTCTTTCCCCCAAATGGTAGCCTTGCTCGCGCGGCGGTAGATAAGGCTGTTTTACATGGTGTCGTCGTATCTGCCGTTGTTCAGCTAACGCTTGGCGTTGCCTTTTTGTGGTGGCTGTTTCGCGCCCTCCGCAAACCCTGACAATTCATTCAACTTGGATGTGCCCTAAAGGGGACACCGGTTGATTCTGAGGGCAGGCCTCATCATGGATTACTATAGCCTCATCCCTGAAATTCAAGATTGGGAAACCCACAACCATCACCTATTTACGCCAGGAGACTGGATTCAGTGCGTTGCTTTGAGCATGCTATTGGCTACCTTTGGCTTTTCTGGCCAAACTTTGTTCTCCACGATGGGCTTCTCTTAGGCGAGGGCTTTTCGCAGAGCGCACTTACTGGGTTCTTAGTACAAAGTGACAAAAACAAGTCAGATAACGAAATTAAATCGGCAGTCGAAGCGGTTATGAACCATATTCATCTTTCGAGCCTGTTTACCACTGATAACCGACCAACCCACGCCCAGCTTCAATGGCTTGGCAAGCGTATACAGGAAATGTGGCGAGCCAAATTAAATTTGGATTTTCCGAGTCTCGATATTAATGTTGAATTCTATCTGCCGTCAGATTCTGACGACTTGGAGGAATACCAAGTAACTGCATTCCGAAATCGTGGTCCAGGCTAACAATCTTGTCCGATGGCAGCCAGTTGCGTTGCTCGCCTGCTGCTGGTCTTCGTTGTCAGGTGCGCTGCCAAGCTGCGCCTTATCTGCTTTTCAAACTGCGCAGTTTTTCCGCGATATCGGTTCGCTGCGGATGTTCCCGCAGGGCTTCTTCCAATAATGAAATGGCCTGTTCAGTTCTCCCGTACGCAAGGTAGACCTCGGCCTCCCGCAGGGGGTCTGCTGCTCCCGGTTGCGCGTTTAGGTTTATCCGGCGTTTAAGGCTTGGGCGGAGAACGAAAAGAAGAAGAATCAGGAGAACAAGCAGAAGGAACCAGTACATATGCGCTCCGGGATAAGCGTATTGATGAGAAGAAGCCTGACAAGACTTGAACGGCCAACGCGCAGCCGAACACAGAAAAGCCGCCCTCGGGCGGCTTTTTCATGACCGCGCCGGGCCGGTCAGCGCCAGACTTTTTTGCAGTGAGCGATCTCGGCGTTGGTCATCACCGGCTTGATGACGCATTCGCGCTCGCGTTCGAGACGCTCTTTTTCCTGTTCCCGCGCCTGCTCCGCCCGCGCCAGCCGCTTGGCTTCGGCGAGTTCTTCCCTGGACGGCGCGGGCTGCCCAGCCGCCGCATTATCCGTGGCGGGTGCGCCGCCGGCTTCCTGCGCGCCAGCGGCCGGCAGAAACATCAGGGACGCCGCCACAAGCAAGCAGGGTGTGAAAATCGAACGCATCTTGGCCTCCTTGCCAAATTACAAAGCATAAAGATACTCCGATGGAAAATAAAATGCTAGGCGCGTTTTGCCAGGCGTGTTTGGCGGGCGGGGTGATTCACGGGAAGCATGCGCTCATGCCGGACGGCATGTTGCCGAATCATCGGCGGGGCAGCGGTGAATCTCGATGGTCGAGTGGACGATCTCCTCGTGCGCGGACAGCCGCTCGCGCACGCCGTTGGGCGTGAGCGTCGCGTCATGCGTCACGAGCGTTATGGCACAGGCATAGCTTTGCTTGCCCACGCGCCAGACATGCAGATCGGCGATGCGGGTGTCGCCCGCGCCGGTTTCCACCGCGTCCCGAATCTCGTCGACCACCGGATGATCCATTTCCCGGTCGAGCAGGATCTTGCCCGTTTCGGCGATCAGGCCCTTGGCCCAGATCGTGATCAGGACAGCGCCGACGATGCCCATCAGCGGGTCGAGCCATGACCAGCCACGGAGCCAGCCGCCGAACAGGGCAATGATGGCCAGCACTGACGTGGCGGCATCGGCGATGACGTGCAGATAGGCCGATTTCAGGTTCAGGTCGTGATGATGATCGTGATGGTGATCCTGGTGGTCGTGACCGTGATCGTGGCTGTGATGGTGCGCCTTGCCGAGGATGAGGGCGCAAACGACATTTACCGCCAGCCCGAGGATGGCAATCACAATCGCTTCCTGATATTGGATGGCTTGCGGCGAGATGATCCGCGCCACCGAGCTTGCCGCCATCATCGCCGCCACGCCGAGCAGGAAAATGGCGCTGGCAAAACCGCCCAGAATCTCGATCTTCCAGGTGCCGAAGGCGAAGCGCGGGTCTTTGGCGAAACGCCGCGCGGCGGCGTAAGCCAGCGCGGACAGGCCGATCGCCACCGCGTGGGAACTCATATGCCAGCCGTCGGCCAGCAGCGCCATCGAGTTGAACCACCAGCCCGCCGCAATCTCGACCACCATCATCGTCGCGGTGATTCCCATCACCACCCGCGTGCCGCGCTCGGCAACGGCGTTGCCGGTATCGAAAACGTGGTCGTGCGTCCAGTCGGACAGATTCCGGGTGTGCATCGCGGCGCTTATTGCCTCAGCTTAACCGGCGGCGAAGCCGTCCAGGTTGAAGCGTATATTAGGCTCGACGCCTCAAAAACCCGGATTTGGGCCGAGTTTTACACCTTCGCAGTCCAATGATCCGAGAGATGAGATATATTCAGTTTGTTTTTCTTTGAATGTATCGGCTTTGCACATAGGCATTGAAAAATCAGTGCCCTTGGAAGTTATAGTCAACCTCCAAAGACTACCACCCCTATCTTCAAGCGTATAGCTTTCTACTAGACCGCAAAGAATTGATGGTTTAGAAGCGGCAGTCCAAGTTTGAGCGCTGGCCTTTGTAAAGTGCAGTGGTACTCCATCTGATGTGGTTTGGAGAAAACACTGCTTGGGGCCACCACCAAGCACTTTACGGTTTACACCTCCCATAGAGAGTGTGACTCGTGATATGAAACAATTAAATTGGGAATCTAGGCGCGTGCCATCGCACAGCCCAACAATTTGTGAAAGTGATGATTCGTCCTCATTAAGAACGGCAAACTGAACGGGAATCCTATCAGCAGCATAGACGAACGATTTTGTAAAGAGAGCAGCACAAACAAGCAGGATGAGAAGGATTTTTTTCATGACGATACCGTTGATGTTGGTTGTGTGATTAGCCTAATTCATGAGTGGCGTGACTGATGCTCGCATACGCAAACCGAATTGGGTAATCGGGCGTGGAGCCGGGGCATTTTTGCCCCGGCGCTGCCTCAATAACAACGAAAATATGGTGGAGGCGGCGGGAATCGAACCCGCGTCCGCAAGCCCTCTACAGGCAGTCCTACATGCTTAGCCTGGCTGTTTGATTTGACCCGGCATCCGCCAACCGGCGGGCTGACGCAGGGCGATCCGCTGGGTTTTCGTGGTGGGCCTCGCGGCGCGGCACACCCTTATCTCACGTCAATGACGCTGCTGTCGGTTGCCCGACCCGGCCCGTGAGCCGTCCGGTGCAGCGCTCGCCGGGTTTAGGCGGCGAGAGCGAAACGCTCGTCGTTGGCGTTTGTGGTTTTCCAGATGGATTTGCGAGGTGACTGGTCCTCGGCATGCACTGCGCTGCTTCGCGACCCACGTCGAAGCCAGGTCGCCCCCGGAATCGATGTGATACGCATTGCTGCGTGAAAGGCATGCGGAGAACAAGCAACCGGAATGCCTTGCACGGCTTGATTCTATCATGCGCCGGCGAGCAGCCCGACAAGGTCAGCCGGCGCCTGGATGATGGCGTCGGCGCCCCATTTTTCCAGCGGCGTTTCCTCTCCCAGATAGCCCCAGGCGGCGGCGATCGCGCCCATGCCGGCGGCGCGGGCGGACTGGATGTCGCGCAGGTCGTCGCCGATGTAGAGGCAGCGCGCCGGATCGACGTTGATGAGGGCGCTGGCCAGCCAGAGCGGATCGGGCGCCGGTTTGGGGCGCGGCGAGGAGTCGCCGCTGACGATGCAGGCGGCGCGTTGCGTCAGGCCGAGCGAGGCCATGATCGGCAGGGTGTAGCGGCTGTGTTTGTTGGTGACGACGCCCCAGATGATGCGTTTGGCCTCCAGCCATTCCAGCACGCCGGCGACGCCGTCAAACAATGCGGTGGCGGCGCACAGCGATTCGTCATAGCTGGCGAGAAAACGCTGGCGGAAAGCGGCGTAGGAGGCGTCCTCCGGGGTCATGCCGAAGCCGATTCCGAGCAGGCCGCGCACGCCTTGGGAAACATGGGGGCGGATGGCCTGCAACGGCAGCGGCGCGCGTCCCGACTCGGTCAGCAGACGATTCAGCGCGGCGCCGAGGTCGGCCGCCGTGTCGGCCAGCGTGCCGTCGAAGTCGAAGAGGACGGCGTCAATCATCGCGCCGCGCGCGCATCAGGTAGTTGACGCCGGTGTCCGGGCCGAGGGCATAGGTCTTGCTGAGCGGGTTGTAGGTCATGCCGATGATTTCTTCCACCGTCAGGCCGGCTTCCCGTGCATAACGCGCCAGTTCGGCCGGGCGGATGAATTTGGCATGATCGTGCGTGCCGCGCGGGAGCAGCTTGAGCACGTATTCAGCGCCGACGACGGCGAAAAGGCGGGATTTGAGATTGCGGTTGAGGGTGGAGAAAAAAACCATGCCGCCCGGACGGACCAGTTTGGCGCAGGCGCGCACGGCGCTGGCGGGGTCGGGCACGTGTTCGAGCATTTCCAGACAGGTGACGATGTCGTAGGCATCCGGCGTTTCGGCGGCGAGCGCTTCAGCCGACATCTTGCGGTAGTCGACTTGCTGTCCGCTTTCCAGCAGATGCAGTTTCGCCACCGCGAGCGCCTTTTCCGAGAGGTCGATGCCGCTGACTTGCGCGCCGCGCGCTGCCATCGACTCGGACAGAATGCCGCCGCCGCAGCCGACATCCAGCACTTTCTTCCCGGCGAGGCCGGCGCTGCGCTCGATCCAGTCCACGCGCAGCGGATTGATGTCGTGCAGGGGTTTGAATTCCGATTCCGGATCCCACCAGTGGTGAGCCAACTCGCTGAACTTGTCGACTTCAGCCTGATCGGCGTTGGAATGAACGGATTCACTCATGATTTTTGTGCCTGAATAAAAAAAGCCCTGCTTGCGCAGGGCTTTTTGCAACGGAACACCGATTACTTGGTGGTGCCGATGATTTCGATCTGCACGCGGCGATCCGGTTGCAGGCACTCGACGAGCTGCTTGCTCCGCTTCTCGCTCTTGCCGCACTGATCGCCGGTGACGGGCTCGCGCTCGCCTTTGCCTTCAGTGTAGATGCGACTCGGCTCGACGCCCTTGTCGACCAGGTACGACTTGACGGCTTCGGCGCGCTTCTCGGACAACTTCTGGTTATAGTTGTCAGAGCCGAGGCGGTCGGTGTGGCCGACGGCGATGATCACTTCCAGCTTGATCTGGCCGAGCTTGCTGGAGACATCATCCAGCTTGGCCTTGCCTTCGGGGCGCAGCACGGCTTTGTCGAAGTCGAACAGCGCGTCCGCCGCCAGCGTGACTTTCTGCGCCGCCGGCGTCGGCGTCGGGGCCGGCGCGGGGGCGGCGGGAGCCGGGGCCGGCGCGGGGGCCTTCGCCGTCAGATCCGGGTCGCACTCGGGAATCGCCATTGCCGGCGTCCAGCGAACGGTCTTCCAGCACAGACCGAATCCGCTTCTGGCGACTACGCCGCGCGTGTCGAATATGTAGCCGTCGTTATTCGGCGCTTGGGCGAGCGCAGCGGAGGCGCTCATGCCGATGGCGGCCAGCAGTGTTACTTTCAGGAGTTGCTTTTTCATGGAGTGTCCTCTCGCGTTGTGGTCCGAAAAGTCAAAAGAAAAGTCAAAAGATTAGGAAAGTCAGGATCGGGATTGGTCTACTGTACTGTCTGCTGATGAGTCCGTAATTATCGATCCATTCTATCCGAAACGTTTATCCGAAACGTGCATTAGGAGCTTATTTTGCCACAAGTCAATCGTGTCAAGCAATTTTACGGTGTCGCATCCCTGCAACACCCCGTTATCGACCTGGAGCCGGCCATTGACCCAGACATGGCTGACATGCTCCCGGCCGGCGGCGTAGATCAGGTGGGAGGCGGGGTCAAAGCAGGGGCGGGTTTCGGGGGCGTCGAGGCGGACGGCGCATAAATCGGCCGCCTTTCCGGCCTCGATCGAGCCGATCCGGCGATCGAGGCCGAGCGCCGCCGCGCCGTTCAGGGTCGCCATACGCAGAACCGTATGCGCATCGAGCGCGGCGGCATTGTCGCTGGCGACCTTTCCCAGCAGGGCGGCATGGCGCATTTCCTGAAACAGGTCGAGGCGGTTGTTGCTGGCGGCGCCGTCGGTTCCCAGCCCGACCCGGATGCCTTCCTCAAGCAGCGCGGCGACCGGCGCGATCCCGCTCGCCAGTTTCATGTTCGAGGTCGGGCAATGGGCGACGCTGCAATCGTATTTTTTCAGGAGATGGATATCGTCCGCGTCGAGATGGACGGCATGCACGGCGATCAGCCCCGGCCCCAGCACGCCCAGGCGTTCGAGCCGCCGCAGCGGGCGCATGCCGTGCCGCTGGAGACTGGTTTCGACTTCCTCGCCGGTTTCATGAATGTGGGTGTGGACCGGCAGGTCGAGTTGCGCCGCCAGCGTGACAATGCGGGCGAAAGCCGCATCGCCGACCGTGTAAGGCGCGTGCGGCGCGAGGCAGAAGCTCAGCAGCGGATCGCCGCGCAGCCGGTCGCGCGCGGCCAGCCCCTTGCTGATGTAGTCGTCGATGTCGGTGGCGTAAGCGGTCGGGAATTCGATGGCGAGAAGTCCCAGCGCGGCGCGCATGCCGAGGCTGCGCGCCGCCTCCGCCGCCGCCTCGGGAAAGAAATACATGTCATTGAAGCAGGTGATGCCGCCGCGCAGCATCTCGGCGCAGGCGAGCAGGGCGCCGTCGCGCGCGAAGGCGGCGGAAACATGCTTGGCTTCAGCCGGCCAGACATGCTTTTCCAGCCATTCCATCAGCGGCAGATCGTCGGCGATGCCGCGCAGGAGCGCCATGGCGGCATGCGTGTGCAGATTCACCAGTCCGGGAATGAGGACGTGCCGGGGCAGGCGGATGTGCTGCGCCGGCGCGTAGCGGCGCAGCGCCTCCTGTTCGGGCAGGACATCCACGATATCTCCGCCGGAGACGGCGACGGCATGCGCTTCCAGCACGGCGCCGCGAGGCTCGATGGGAATCAGCCAGCGTGGCGCGATCAGCAGGTCGACCGGTTTTGACATGCGCGGAAAAGCCGTTTCGGCGAAGCCGGGGTTTCAGTTCGGGAATATTGGAGCCTGATTCTATCAGCGGGCCGGGCGTTTCCAGAAGGCATGGAGGGGCATGGGGAGGGTATGGGGGAGGGTATGAGGCGATTGCCCGCGCCGTCCGGCGGCGGTTTTGGAGCTTTGGATAGGGCCGGCATGGTAAACTTGCCCCTTTTTCCGGCGGGCGGATACGTGCGTACATGTATCCTCATGAATCCCGCCTGCGGCTTCCCGTCCGATGACCACTCAATTCGCCAAAGAAACCCTGCCGGTCAGCCTCGAAGAGGAAATGCGCCATTCCTATCTCGATTACGCCATGAGCGTCATCAAGGGGCGGGCGCTGCCGGACGTGCGGGACGGGCTGAAGCCGGTGCACCGGCGCGTGCTCTTCGCCATGCACGAACTGTCCAACGACTGGAACAAGGCTTACAAGAAATCGGCCCGCATCGTCGGTGACGTGATCGGTAAATACCATCCGCACGGCGACACGGCGGTGTATGACACCATCGTCCGCATGGCGCAGAATTTCAGCCTGCGCTACATGCTGATTGACGGCCAGGGGAACTTCGGCTCGGTCGATGGCGATAACGCCGCCGCCATGCGCTATACGGAAATCCGCATGGCGCGCATCGGCCACGAACTGCTGGCCGACATCGACAAGGAGACGGTCGATTTCGGGCCGAACTACGACGGCTCCGAGCGCGAACCGCTGATCCTGCCGGCGAAAATTCCCAACCTGCTCATCAACGGCAGTTCCGGCATCGCCGTCGGCATGGCGACGAACATCCCGCCGCACAATCTGAACGAGGTGGTGGATGGCTGTCTCGCCCTGCTCGACAACCCGGCGCTGGGCATCGAGGAACTGATCGGCATCATCCCGGCGCCGGATTTCCCCACCGCCGGCATCATCCACGGCACCGCCGGCGTGCGCGAGGGCTATCTCACCGGGCGCGGCCGGGTGGTGATGCGGGCGCGTACCCATTTCGAGGATCTGGAAAAGGGCAACCGCCAGGCCATCATCGTCGATGAGCTGCCTTATCAGGTCAACAAGAAGTCCCTGCTCGAACGCATCGCCGAACTGGTGAACGAAAAGAAGCTGGAGGGCATTTCCCACATCCAGGACGAGTCGGACAAATCCGGCATGCGCGTGGTGATCGAGCTCAAGCGCGGCGAAGTGCCGGAAGTGGTGCTCAACAACCTCTACAAGATGACGCAGTTGCAGGACACCTTCGGCGTGAACATGGTGGCGCTTGTCGATGGCCGGCCGCGCCTGCTGAATCTGAAGGAAATGCTGGAAGCCTTCCTCGCGCATCGCCGCGAAGTGGTGACGCGGCGCACGGTGTTCGAGTTGCGCAAGGCGCGCGAGCGCGGTCATATTCTGGAAGGTTTGGCGGTGGCGCTGTCGAACGTCGACGCGATCATCGCCCTCATCAAGGCGGCGCCGACGCCGCCGGAGGCCAAGCGCGAGTTGATGGCCCGCGTCTGGCGCTCGGCGCTGGTCGAGGAAATGCTGGCGCGCGCCGATGCGCGGGCGGCGCGCCCGGAAGGGTTGGCGCCGGAGTTCGGGCTGCTGGCGCAGGGCTACAAGCTGTCGGATGTTCAGGCGCAGCGGATTCTGGAAATGCAGTTGCAGCGCCTGACGAATCTGGAGCAGGACAAGATCGTCGGCGAATACCGCGAAGTGATGGCGGTCATCGCCGATCTGCTCGACATTCTGGCCAGCCCGGCCCGCATCGCCGCCATCATCGGCGATGAATTGCGCGCCATCCGCGAGCAGTTCGGCGACGCGCGCCGCTCGGAAGTGGTGGTGAATGCCGAGGATCTCTGCCTTGAAGACCTGATTACGCCGGCGGATGTCGTCGTCACGCTTTCCCACGGCGGTTATTTCAAGCGTCAGGCGCTGGCCGATTACCGCGCCCAGCGTCGCGGCGGACGTGGCCGTCAGGCGGCAGCCATGAAGGAGGACGATTTCGTCGACCGTCTGTTCGTCGCCAACACCCACGATTACATTTTGTGCTTCTCGAACCGGGGCCGCGTGTATTGGCTGAAAGTGTACGAGGTGCCGGAAGGCTCCTCGACCAGCCGCGGCAAGCCGATTGTGAATCTGTTCCCGCTCGCCGAGGATGAAAAGATCACCGCCGTGCTGCCGGTGAAGGAGTTCGACGAGGGGCATTATGTTTTCATGTCGACGGCCGGCGGCACGGTGAAGAAGACGCCGCTGTCGGCGTTTGCCAATCCGCGCAAGGCCGGCATCATCGCCGTTGATCTGGACGAGGGCGATTACCTGATCGGCGTCGCCATCACGGACGGCGGTTATGACGTGATGCTGTTCTCGGACGCCGGCAAGGCGGCGCGCTTCGCCGAGGCGGATGTGCGGCCGATGGGCCGCGAGGCGCGCGGCGTGCGCGGCATGATGCTGGAGCCGGGCCAGAGCGTGATCTCGATGCTGGCGGCGAAGGGCGAAGAACAGAGCGTGCTGACGGCCACCGAAAACGGCTTCGGCAAGCGCACCGCGATCAGCGAATACACCCGCCACGGCCGTGGCGTGAAGGGTATGATCGCCATCCAGACTTCTGATCGCAACGGCAGGCTGATCGGCGCCGTGCTGGTCAGCGATACCGATGAACTGATGTTGATTTCCAACGGCGGGGTGCTGATCCGCACCCTGGTGAGCGATATCCGCGAGATGGGCCGCTCGACGCAGGGCGTCACCCTGATCAATTTGGATGACGGCGCCAAGCTGGCCGGCATCGAGAAGATTGTTGAAACTGAGGAGGAGTGACAAAAATGGCACGTGTATTCAATTTCAGCGCTGGCCCGGCCACCTTGCCGGAAGCCGTTCTCAAGCAAGCGGCGGAAGAAATGCTCGACTGGCGCGGCAGCGGCCAGTCGGTGATGGAAATGAGCCACCGCGGCAAGGAATTCATGAGCATCGCCGCCCAGGCCGAGGCCGACTTGCGCGAGCTGATGGCGATTCCCGCCAACTACAAGGTGCTGTTCCTGCAGGGCGGCGCCAGCTTGCAGTTCGCGATGATTCCGCTCAACCTGCTGCGCGGCAAGGCGAGCGCCGACTACGTGCACACCGGAGAGTGGGCGAAGAAGGCGATCAAGGAAGCCAAACAGTATTGCCAGGTGAATATCGTCGCGTCGAGCGAGGACAAGAGCTTCACCTACGCGCCGGCGCAAAGCGGCTGGAAATTGTCGAAAGACGCCGCTTACGTTCACTACACCGCCAACGAAACCATCGGCGGCGTCGAGTTCCATTGGGTGCCGCAGATCGGCGACGTGCCGCTGGTGTGCGACATGTCGTCGAACATCCTCTCGAAGCCGGTCGATGTCAGCCGCTACGGACTCATCTACGCCGGCGCGCAGAAAAACATCGGCCCGGCCGGGCTGACCATCGTCATCGTGCGCGAAGACCTGATCGGCCAGGTTGCGCCGAAGACGCCGGTGATGCTCGACTACAAAACGCATGCCGACAACGAGTCGATGTACAACACGCCGCCGACCTACGGCATCTACATCGCCGGTCTGGTGTTCCAGTGGATCAAGCAGCAGGGCGGTCTGGCGGCGATGGAAAAGCACAACCGCGAGAAGGCGGCGCTGCTCTACGCCTTCCTCGATCAGAGCCGGTTTTTCGTCAGCCCGGTGGCGAAGGCGGACCGCTCGCTGATGAACGTGCCGTTCACGCTCAAGAAGGCTGAACTGGACGAGGAATTTCTCAAGGGCGCCAAGGCGCGCGGCATGATCCAGTTGAAGGGCCACCGTTCCGTCGGCGGCATGCGCGCCTCGATCTACAACGCGATGCCGATCGACGGCATCCGCGCCCTGGTTAACTACATGAAAGAGTTCGAGGCGCAACATGGCTGAGCGTTTCGAGATACTGGTTCTCAACCAGATTTCCAAAGCCGGCTTGCAGCGCCTGCCGCCGGAGCGGTATGCCGTCGGCAAGGAAATCGCCGCGCCGGACGCGATTCTGGTGCGCTCCGCCGACATGCACAAGATGGACATCCCGGCTTCCGTCAAGGCCATTGGCCGCGCCGGCGCCGGCACCAACAACATTCCGGTGCAGGCCATGAGCCAGCGCGGCGTGCCGGTGTTCAACGCGCCGGGAGCCAATGCCAACGCCGTGAAGGAACTCGTGATCGCCGGCATGCTGCTGGCGGCGCGCAATCTGTCGGGCGCCATGCGCTTTGTCGGCGCCCTCGACCCGAACGACGCCGAGATGGAAAAGAAGGTCGAGGACGGCAAAAAGAATTTCGCCGGCTATGAATTGTCCGGCCATACGCTCGGCGTCATCGGTCTGGGCAAGATCGGCTGTCTGGTGGCGGATGCCGCCATCAAGCTCGGCATGGATGTCATGGGCTACGACCCGGAAATCACCGTCGACGCCGCCTGGAGCCTGCCCTCGCAGGTGAAAAAAGCGAACAGCGTGGCGGAAGTGCTGAAGAACGCCGATTTCGTCAGCCTGCACGTGCCGCTGGTGGAGGCGACCAGGAAAATGGTGAACGCCAAGGCGCTGGAACACGTCAGGTCCGGCGCCGTGCTGCTCAATTTTTCCCGCGAAGGCGTGACGGACGAGGCCGCCGTGCTGGCGGCGCTGGAGGCGAAGAAGCTCGGCTGCTACGTCTGCGATTTTCCGAGTCCGCGCGTGAATGCGCATCCGCGCGTGATTGCCCTGCCGCATCTGGGGGCGTCGACGCGCGAGGCGGAAGACAACTGCGCCGCGATGGTGGCCGATCAGGTGCGCGATTATCTTGAACATGGCAACGTTCTCAACGCGGTGAATTTCCCCAATACCGCGCTGCCGCGCGAATCCGGTTTTCGCGTTGCCATCGTCAACGCCAACGTGCCGAACATGGTCGGCCAGATCTCGACCGCTATGGCGAAGGCGAGCCTCAACATCAGCAACATGGTGAACAAGTCGCGCGGCGACATTGCTTACACCCTGGTCGATGTGGACAGCGCCGTGCCGCAGACGGCGATTGATTCGATTGCCGGCATCGAAGGGGTGCTGGCGGTGCGCTACTTGCCCGCGTGACGAGGTGGGGGCGGCGCGGTGAGCGATGAACTGCAACGCCTGCGGGCGGAGATCGACCGCCTCGACGAGGAGGTGTTGCGGCGTCTGTCGCGCCGCGCCGAAATCGCGCGCGAGATCGGGCGCGTAAAAGGCGGCGGGGTCGTGTACCGGCCCGAGCGCGAAGCCCAGGTGCTGCGGCGCATCGCCGCGCTCAATCCGGGGCCGCTCGGCGAGAGCGCGGTCTGCCGCGTTTTCCGCGAGATCATGTCGGCCTGTCTGGCGCTGGAGCAGCCGTTGCGCATCGCCTATTTCGGCCCGGAAGGCACGTTCACCGAAAGCGCGGCGAAAAAGCATTTCGGTTCGGCGCCGGATTTCATGGCGTTGGCGACCATCGACGAAGTGTTCCGCGCCGTCGAAGCTGGCCATGTCGATTACGGCGTCGTGCCGGTGGAAAACTCCATCGAAGGCGCCGTTGGCCGCACGCTCGATCTGCTGCTGCAAATGCCGATCAGCATCTGCGGCGAGGTGAAGCTGCGCATTCATCAGCATGTGCTCTCCAAGGCGGAGCGGCTGACCGATGTCAAGCGCCTGTATTCGCACAGCCAGTCGCTGGCGCAATGCCACGAGTGGCTGAACCGCAATCTGCCGGCGTTGCCGCGCGTGCCGGTGGCGAGCAACGCCGAGGCGGCGCGCATGGCCGGCGAGGATATCGAGTCGTGCGCCATCGCCGGCGAGGCGGCGGCCGGCCGCTACGGGCTGAACGTGCTGGCGCGCGACATCGAGGACGATCCGAACAACACGACGCGCTTTCTCGTCCTCGGCATGCACGACGCCGGGCCGTCCGGCCGCGACAAGACATCCCTCGTTTGCTCGGCGCAGCACAAGGCCGGCGCCGTGCATGCGCTGCTGGAACCGCTCGCCCGCCACGGTGTGTCGATGAGCAAATTCGAGTCCCGGCCCGCCCGCGCCGGTCTGTGGGAATATGTTTTCTATATCGATGTCGACGGCCATCAGAGCGAGGCGCAAGTGACGCGGGCCTTCGCCGAGTTGCGCGACCGCGCCGCTTTCGTCAAGGTGCTCGGCTCTTACCCGAGCGCCGCCTGAAGTTGTTAACCCGATAGCGTTGGCAAAACAAAGGAGGAATCACGCATGAGCATTGCCGAATTCGCGCCATCCTATATCCGCTCCATTTCGCCTTATCAGCCGGGCAAGCCGATCACCCAGCTTGCCCGCGAGATGGGCATCCCGGTCGAGCAGATCGTCAAGCTGGCTTCCAACGAAAACCCGCTCGGCATGAGTCCGCGCGCGCGCGCCGCGGTGCAGGCGGCCATCGACGGGCTGGAACGCTACCCCGACCAGTTCGACCTGACCGCCGTGCTGGCGCAGCAGTGCGGCGTCGGCATGGAGCAGATCGTGCTCGGCAACGGTTCCAACGACGTGCTCGATCTGGCCGCCCGCGTGTTTCTCGCGCCGGGGCGCTCCTCCGTGTTTTCGCGCCATGCGTTCGCCGTTTATCCGCTGGCGACCTTGTCCGCCGGCGGCGAGTGCATCGCCGTGCCGGCGAAAGCCTACGGCCACGATCTGGCCGCCATGCGCGCCGCCATCCGCCCCGATACGCGCATCGTCTGGATCGCCAATCCGAACAACCCGACCGGTAATTTCCTGCCGGGCGCCGAGATACAGGCTTTTCTGGCTTCGGTGCCGAAAGACGTCGTGGTGGTGCTCGACGAGGCTTACAACGAATACCTGCCGCCGGCGGATCGCGTCGATACGCTGGCCTGGGTGAAGACGTTCCCGAACCTGATCGTCACGCGCACGTTCTCGAAAATCCACGGACTGGCCGGTCTGCGCGTCGGCTACGCCGTCACCACGGCGGAGATCGCCGACCTGATACACCGCGTGCGCCAGCCCTTCAACGTGAATAATCTCGCGCTGGCCGGCGCCATCGCCGCCATCGACGACCACGCCTTCATCGCCGCCAGCTATGACAACAATCAGCGCGGCATGGAGCAGATCATCGCCGGCCTGAAGCGGCTCGGCCTCGACTACATTCCCTCGCGCGGCAACTTCCTCACCTTCAAGGCGGGCGACGCGGTGAAGGTGAATCAGGCGCTGCTCAAACAGGGCATCATCGTGCGACCGATCGGCGGTTACGGGCTGCCCGAACATCTGCGCGTCACCATCGGGCTGGAAGCCGAAAACGCGCGTTTCCTCGCCGCTCTGGAAAAGGCGCTGGAAGGCGCCCGCTAGACGCGCGTGGGCTTCCGGCTCGGCAAGCTCGTCGTTTTCGGCGTCGGCCTGATCGGCGGCTCCTTCGCGCTGGCGCTGAAGCAGGCCGGCGTTGTCAGTGAGGTGGTCGGCATCGGCCGCAGCCGCGCCACGCTTGACGAGGCGCTGCGGCTGGGACTGATCGACCGCATCGGCGCGTGCGATGCCGTTACCTTGCGGGACGCCGATCTGGCGCTGCTCGCCACGCCGGTCGGCCAGATGCCGGCGCTGATGCAGGCGATGGCCCCGTTCCTCGGCCCGCATACCGCGATCACCGACGGCGGCAGCACCAAGAGCGATGTCGTCGCCGCCGTGCGCCGTTTTCTGCCCGCACATTGTGCGCGTTTCGTGCCGGCCCATCCGATCGCCGGGGCGGAGAACAGCGGCGCGGCGGCGGCCAAAGCCGATCTCTATGCCGACCGCAAAGTGGTGCTGACGCCGCTGCCGGAGAACGACGCCGACGCCATTGCCCGCGTGCGCGCCGCCTGGGCGGCCTGCGGCGCCGTGGTGCATGAGATGGCCCCGGCGCGTCACGATCAGGTGTTCGCCGCCGTCAGCCATCTGCCGCATCTGCTGTCGTTTGCGCTGGTGCATGATCTTGCCCGGCGCGAGAACCGCGAGGAATTTTTCCGCTTCGCCGCCAGCGGCTTCCGTGACTTCACGCGCATCGCCGCCAGCCATCCCGAAATGTGGCGCGACATTTGCATCGCCAACAAGGACGCCTTGCTCGGCGAACTGGCGCAGTATCAAGGCCAACTGGAGGAACTGCGCCGGGCGCTGGAAGGCGGCGACGCCGCCGCGCTGGAAGCGGTGTTCGACGAGGCGCGCACCGTGCGCCGCGCCTGGGCCGAGGGCAAGCTCTCCTGATGGAGTATCTGGATCTCGCGCCGGCGGCATGGGCTTCGGGCACGGTGCGCCTGCCCGGCTCGAAAAGCCTGTCCAACCGTTTTTTGCTGCTCGCCGCCCTGGCCGAGGGCGAGACGGTGATCCGCGATCTGCTGCGTTCCGATGACGTTGAGCGCATGCTCGACGCGCTGCGGGCGCTCGGCGTCGGCTGGCGGCAGGCGGCGGACGGGGATATCGTCGTCAGCGGCGTTGGCGGCGTTGTGCCGGTCAAGCAGGCTGAACTGTTTCTCGGCAACGCCGGCACGGCTTTCCGTCCACTGACGGCGGCGCTGGCGCTCAGCGGCGGACGCTATCGCCTTGCCGGCGTGCCGCGCATGCACGAGCGGCCGATCGGCGATCTGGTCGACGCCCTGCGCCGGATCGGCGCCGACATCCGCTATGCGGGCAAGGAAGGGTTTCCGCCGCTGGACATTCATCCCGCGCCGATCCGCGCTGGCGGCCGGGTGACGGTGCGCGGCGAGGCGTCGAGCCAGTTTTTGACCGCGCTGCTGATGGCGCTGCCGTTGACCGGCGCCGGCGCGACGGTCGAAGTGGCGGGCGAACTGATTTCCAAACCCTACGTCGACATCACCCTGAATCTGATGGCGCGGTTTGGCGTGACCGTCGAGCGCGACGGCTGGCGCGCCTTCCACATCCCGCCCGGCGCGCGCTACCGCAGTCCGGGCGCGGTGTTTGTCGAAGGCGATGCGTCCGCCGCGTCGTATTTTCTCGCCGCCGGCGCCATCGCCGGCGGGCCGGTGCGCGTCGAGGGCGTCGGGCGGGAGAGCATTCAGGGCGACGTGCGCTTTGCCGAGGCGCTGGCGGCGATGGGCGCGCGGATAGAAATGGGGCCGAACTGGATTGAGGCGCGCGCGCCGGCGGAGGGTGGACTGAAGGGTCACCCGAAGGGCCGCCTGAAGGCAATCGACCTCGACGCCAACCCGATTCCCGACGCCGCCATGACGCTGGCCGTGGCGGCGCTGTTCGCGGACGGCGCGACGCGGCTGCGCAATATTGGCAGTTGGCGGGTCAAGGAAACCGACCGCATCGCCGCCATGACGGCGGAACTGCGCAAGCTCGGCGCCGTTGTCGAGGCGGGCGATGATTTCATCGCCGTCTCGCCGCCGCCGGCGCTGACGCCCGATGCCGTCATCGACACCTACGACGA
>JAITMP010000031.1 GCA_031277315.1 Zoogloeaceae bacterium
CGGGGTTTGTGAAGCCCTCCCCTTCAAGGGGAGGGTTTGGGTGGGGATGGGGTTCAATGAATCCCGCAACCCATCCCCATCCCGGCCTTCCCCTTGAAGGGGAAGGAGAAAATCTCTCCCCTCTCCCGCAAGCGGGCGAGCGCCTACCCCCGGCTTGATCGAGGTGAGCAGGAGGGCTTGAACTTCGCCGTCTGGAAGGCTTATCCTTGAATCGTCCGCCCGTCTCCGGCTTGAACAGATACAAAAGCAGCGCCGGGGCGGCAATTCCAATAAACCAATAAACCTGCGCGATCGGCGCGCATTGACTTCGCGTCTTGTCCAACCCGATGTGAAAAGGAGAATCCCATGCCGACCCTGATTTGATGCGCCGTTGCGCCGCGCCTGAAAAAACAATACTGAAAATTATCTGGCCGCTGCATGGGCCAGCCTCAAAGGAGACAGAGATGAAAAAGATTTGGCTCGCTATGCTGGCCTTGTGCGTCAGCTTGGTGTCGCAGGGGGCGTTTGCCGCTGCCGGGTATGGTTTTTGTTATTTTCAAAAAAATCGCGCATTCCAAGCTACACGTGTTTTCGAGTTAAGTCCTCAGCAAATGAAAGAACAAAATAAAATTGGTCTGGCGTTCGAGCAGGCTTATCCCGGTGAGATTAGATCTGAGTGCAGGATATCAAGTAACAGAGCAAGCTTGGACGAGTTTTTAAACTCTCCGACCAATGTTTTTTCTCTCGACTGGGCGCCTCCCGCTTCAGCCTCCGCTCCGCCATCGAACACTGCGTCTGGCGGAGGCCGCCAAGCAAGGGATGGCAGTCCGCAGCGGCCGCAAAGAGCGCAAGGGACGACGGCGCAGCCAGAACGACAAGCGGCGGCGGGCGCGGGGTCTTCGTCAAGCAAGGGTAATGGCTCATCGGCCAAGGACGGCGACCGCAAGGTGAAGACGGCGAAATTTGAAATAGACCCCAACGCCAAGAATTATCGACAGTGCCTCAAGTTCGATGAAGACCCAAGCTCCCATTGGGTCACGAATTCCTGCGGTATCGACCTGAATATAACTTGGCGCGATCAAGGTGTTTGCGAGGCCGGTTGCTCGCACACCGCAACAGCCAACAAGCGCACCATGATTGATTTTGCGATCAACATGTTCAAGGGCTCAGTCAAAATGGCGATATGCCAGAGAAACGTGCCCCCAAGCAGCTCGAATAAAAAGTATGTGACGTGGACAGGCGGCGGCTATTTTTGCTCAAAACCCTGAGCGGGTCAGGGCACTAAGCCCGATGTCCCCCTGTAATCAGCGAGCAGGCCGGGTTTGTGAAGCCCTCCCCTTCAAGGGGAGGGTTGGGTGGGGATGGGGTTCAATGAATCCTGCAACCCATCCCCATCCCGGCCTTCCCCTTGAAGGGGAAGGAGAAAATCTCTCCCCTCTCCCGCTTTGCGGGAGAGAGCCCCCGATCGGGTCGAGGGCAGGCTCTGCCTCCGACTTGATCGGGGGGATTGAGGGAGAGGGCATCAAGACTGTCATTCTGCGCGAAGCGAAGCGGAGTCGCAGAATCCACCGCCGTAGGGATTCCGCGACTACGCGCGGAATGACATCTATCCATAGGTTGGGCTTCGCTTCGCTCAGCGCCAACCTATGCGCTGCGAGCAAATCGTCGTCATTTCCGCGCAAGCGGGAATCCACCGCTGCATGGATTCCCGCTTGCGCGGGAATGACGAAGGTTCTCGGCTTGCGGTTAGCGAAGCTGGGTTGAGCGCAGCGAAACCCAGCATGCTGAAGCTGGGATTCCACTTCGTTTCATCCCAGCCTACGTTGCTGACGCTCCCCTTGCCCGCTTGCGGGAGAGAGCTTGCCTCCAACTTGATCGGGGCAGGGGGGGGAGGGCATACGACGGTGGCATGGAGATGGCAAGCAAGCCGGGTTGACTGCGTTGTGCGGGATTTCATGCGTGGCGCGACTGGGCCAATGCGATGGCGGACTGGATGGCGGCGCGCGCTTGCGGACTGTTTTTCCAGCAGGTGGAGCCGGTGATGGCCGAGGCTTTGGCAACGATGTCCAGCGTATTGGCTTTGCCCAGATGCGCCAGTGATTCAAACCCCATCTGTTCAAGACGGGCCACGACCGCCGGGCCAACGCCCTTCACACCGAGCAGCGCCTTGCGTTCTTGCGCCGGGAAAGGCATGCGTCAGACCCCGGTCATGGTTTGCCGGCGCGGGCGCCGGTGTCGGTTTGCAGATACGCTTTTGTCAACAAGCGGCTGAGCAGCGCGCGTTCGCTCTGCGTGAAACCGGAGAACACGGCGCCGATCCATTGACTGTGCTCGGCGACGAGTTTGCGCGCCAGCGCGCGGCCCTTCGGCGTCAATTGCACCGTCAGCTTGCGGCGATCGACATCGTGGGAGAAGCGGCGCGCCAGCGCCGCGCGCTCCAGGCCATCGAGCAGGCCGGTGATCGTTCCGCGCGTCACGCCCGCCCGCTCGGCGAGTTCGTGCGGAGAAAGACCGCCTTTTGCCTCCGCCAGCAGAAACAGCAGAACGAACCTGCCTTCGGACAGCCCGTGCGCCGCGAGCCGGTCGGCGCAGTCACGATCAATCGCCGCGGCCAATGCAAGCGCCTCGAAGCACAAGCGCATTCCAGCGACGGCGGCGGGCGTCTTCGCGTCGGCTTGCGCCAAAAGCGCGGCGTATTTTTGCTCGAAATTGATCATCGCCGCATTATAGTATGGCGCCATACAAAATACCATCCCGCCTGTGAAAACGGGGCGGAAGAATCAGGGCGCGCAGTCATGGCCGCCAACGCGACCGGCATGATTGCACCTATGGTGCACTGCGTCTTTTATATGGTGCACCGCGTCTTTATTCCACCATGGAAACGGCGTACGCTGATTTCTCAGAAGCAGAGAAAGGAGACTCATCATGGCGCATGCCACCCCCATCGGCACACTCGCGGAGTGTTATGCCAATGCCCTCGCCATTGAGCGCGAGGCGACCGCGCGTAGCGCGGAGTTCGCGGAATATCTGGAAGAGCACGGCGAGCAGGCGACCGCCGAACTGTTCCGCCGGCTGGCGCGTTTCGAGCGGCAGCATCTTGAGGAGCTTGAGCGCCGCGCCGCCGGCTTGCCGCTGCCGGCCTTGCGCTCCTGGGAATTCAGTTGGCTGGACAATGCGCCGGCGGAGCAGGTCGACCGCTGTTTCATCTTCCACCTGATGACGCCGCACGACGCGCTGAAGATCGCGCTCGGCGCGGAAAAGCGGGCGCAGGCGCTCTACGAGCAAGCCGCCGCCGTCAGCGACGATCCGGCCGTGAAGCGTCTGGCGCGTGAACTGGCCAGCGAGGAACTGGAACACATCGCTTGGCTGGAGGAAGGTTTGCTGACGGCGCCGCGCCCGTTTACCACGGAAGCTGATTACGAGCCGTTGTTCAACAGGGCTTTTTCGCTGTCTCAGTGAAACCGGCCCGTCGCGCCGCCCGATAAACCCGGCCCCGCAGCACGGCAACGCGCGGGGCCGGTTTCTTTCCGCCCGCATTTCTGCCCGCAGCGATGGGGTTTCCCGCCGGAATCGAGTAAGCTCACGTTTCGTTCCCGCCCGCGCAAGCGGGTTTTTGTTTGCCGCATTTTGTTTGCCGCGATCCGGCGCCCGCCTCCATGCCTGACAAGAAACAGCCCGTCATCGCCATTCGTGGCGCGCGTCAGAACAATCTGAAAAATCTCAGTCTCGACATTCCCGCCGGCGAGCTGGTGGTGGTCACCGGCGTCTCCGGCTCGGGCAAGAGTTCACTCGTCTTCGATACGCTTTACGCCGAGGGCCAGCGCCGCTACGTCGAGACTTTTTCGCCCTATGCGCGACAATTTCTCGACCGCATGGACAAGCCGCAGGTCGACGCCATTCACGGCATTCCGCCGGCGATCGCCATCGACCAGACGAATCCGGTGCGCACTTCGCGCTCCACCGTCGGCACCATGACGGAACTCAACGATCACCTCAAGCTGCTGTATGCCCGCGCGGCGCGGCTCTACTGCCGGGGCTGCGGACAGCCGGTGCGGCGCGACACGCCGGAGCGCATTTACGCCGAACTGCTCAGCCGTTGCGCGGCGCGCGGCGCGGACGCCGATCCGCGCCTGACCGTCACTTTCCCGGTGACGATTCCGCGCAACTTCAACGAGGAGGAGGTGCTGCGCCTGCTCGCGGCGCAGGGCTACACGCGCATCCACGCCCGCCAGGGCGACAGACTCGAAATGACGCAAGACCGCTTCCGCCTCTCCGGCGCGGAACGCGCTCGCGTCATCGAGGCGCTGGAAGCGGCGCTGCGCGTCGGTCAGGGGCGGGCGCATGTGCATGTTGAAGCGGATGGGGAGGCGGCCAAAGGAGAAGTAGCCAAGGAAGCCGGCGCAGTCTGGAAATTTTCCACCGATCTGCATTGTGCCGATTGCGACATCCACTATGCCGAGCCGACGCCGAGCAGCTTTTCCTTCAACTCGCCGCTCGGCGCCTGCGAAACCTGTCGCGGCTTTGGCCGCATCATCGGCGTCGACTACGGGCTGGTGGTGCCGGACGAAACGAAGACGCTCGCCGGCGGCGCGGTGAAGCCCTGGCAGACCGCGTCTTACCGCGAGTGTCAGGACGATCTGATGCGCTTCGCCAAAAGACACGGCGTGGCGACCGACATTCCCTGGCGCGACCTGCCGCCGGAACACCGGCGCTGGGTGCTGGAAGGCGACCCGGAATACGTCAGCCTGAAGCGTTCCTGGCCGCGCTACTGGTACGGCGTCAAGCATTTCTTCGCCTGGCTGGAAACCAAGGCGTACAAGATGCATATCCGTGTGCTGCTCTCGCGCTACCGCGCCTACAAACCCTGCCCGGCCTGCGGCGGCGCGCGCCTGAAACCCGAATCGCTGCTGTGGAAACTGGGCGCGGAAAAATTTTCCATCCACGATCTGATGCTGCTGCCGATCACGCGCAGCCGCGATTTTTTCAGCCGCCTCGCGCTGCCCGCGCCGCTCGACGAGGCCGCCGATCTGCTGCTCGGCGAGATCCGCGCCCGGCTCGATTATCTATGCGCTGTCGGCCTCGGCTATCTCACGCTCGACCGCCAGTCGCGCACGCTCTCCGGCGGCGAAGTGCAGCGCATCAATCTCACCACCGCCCTCGGCACCTCGCTCGTCAACACCCTGTTCGTGCTGGATGAACCCTCCATCGGCCTGCATCCGCGCGACATGGGCCGCGTCATCGCCGTCATGCACCGCCTGCGCGACGCCGGCAACTCGCTGGTGGTGGTCGAGCACGATCCGCAGATCATGCGCGAGGCCGACCGTCTGCTCGACATGGGCCCCGGCCCCGGCGAGCGCGGCGGCGAAGTGGTGTTCTTCGGCGCGCCGGAAGCCATGCGCGGCCAGCGCACGCTGACGGCGGCGTATCTTTTCGGTGGACGGCGCGCCGACGCCGGCCTCGCGCCGCAGCCGCCCGCAGCGGACGGCCCTTGGCTGGAAATTCTTGGCGCCGCCGAACACAATCTGAAAAACATTGACGTCGCCCTGCCGCTGAACCGTCTGGTGTGCGTGACCGGCGTCTCCGGCTCGGGCAAGTCGACGCTGGTGCAGGATGTGCTCTACGCCGCCCTGCGCAAGCATCAGGGCAAGCCGACTGAAGCGCCGGGCAGGCATCGCGCCCTGCGCGGCGCCGGGCATGTCGTCGATGTGGCGCTGGTGGATCAGGCGCCGATCGGCAAAACCACGCGCTCCAACCCGGCCAGCTATGTCGGCGCTTTCGATCCGATTCGCGCCCTTTTCGCCAGAAGCGACCTGGCGAAAGCGCGCGGCTACACGCCGGGCACGTTCAGTTTCAACTCCGGCAATGGCCGCTGCCCGGCCTGCGGCGGCAACGGCTTCGAGCGCGTCGAGATGCAATTCCTCTCCGACGTTTACCTGCGCTGCCCCGACTGCGACGGCAAACGCTTCCGCGCCGAGGTGCTGGAAGCGACGGTGAACGGCAAGTCGATCGCCGACGTGCTCGACATGACTGTCGCCGAGGCAACGGTTTTTTTCGCCGGCCACGCCGACGTGCTGACGCGCCTGACGCCGCTGGCCGATGTCGGCCTCGATTACCTGCGCCTCGGCCAGCCGGTGCCGACGCTCTCCGGTGGCGAGGCGCAGCGCCTGAAACTCGCCGGCCATCTCGCCGGCAGCGACAGCGCCGGCAAGCCGACCTTGTTCCTGTTCGACGAGCCGACGACGGGTCTGCATTTCGAGGACATCGCCAAATTGCTGCGCGCTTTCCGCCGTCTTGTCGCCGCCGGCCATTCGCTGGTGGTGATCGAACACAATCTCGACGTGATCCGCGCCGCCGACTGGATCGTCGATCTCGGCCCGGAAGGTGGCGAAGGCGGCGGCGAGCTGGTCTGCGCCGGCGGCGCGGCGACGGTGATGGCCTGCGCCGCCTCGCGCACGGGACAGGCGCTGCGGGAATACGAGCAGGCGTTCACGCCGCTTGCCGCTGGCGGAACGGCGTCCGCGGCGCGCTCCCTCCCCGGCGCGGCGGAAAAAAATGCGGCCGACGCGGAAACGATCCGCATCCACAACGCCCGCGAGCACAACCTGAAGGGCGTCGATGTCGCCATTCCGCGCAACCGCTTCACCGTCGTCACCGGCGTTTCCGGCTCGGGCAAGTCGACGCTGGCCTTCGACATTCTGTTCGCCGAGGGACAGCGGCGCTATCTCGAATCGCTCAACGCTTACGCGCGCCAGTTCGTGCAGACTGCGGCGCGGCCGGATGTCGATGCCATTTTCGGCATTCCGCCCACCGTCGCCATCGAACAGCGCACCAGTCGCGGCGGGCGCAAAAGCACGGTCGGCACACTGACTGAAGTGCAGCATTTTCTGCGCCTGCTCTACGTTAAGCTCGGCATCCAGCACTGCCCGGATTGCGCGGCGCCGATCGAGCCGCAGAGCGAGGAAGCCATCGCCGCGCGCATCCTGCGCGACTGGCGCGGCCGGCACATCGGCCTCATGGCGCCGCTGGTAACGGCGCGCAAGGGCGTCTACACCGATCTCGCCAAGTGGGCGGCCGGCAAGGGCTTCAGCCATCTGCGCGTCGACGGCGCGTTTCTGCCGACGGCGCGCTGGCCGCGCCTGGACCGCTTTCGTGAGCATGACATCGAACTGCCGGTGGCCGATCTCGTCGTTGCCGCAGACAACGAGCCGGCGCTGCGCGCCGCGCTCGCCCGCGCGCTCGAATTCGGCAAAGGCATGGTGCAGGTGATCGGCCCGCTCGACGAACTGGCGCGCGCCATCCGGCAGGGCAAGAACGAGGCCCAACTGGAACGGCAGCGTTTCTCGACCAAACGCGCCTGCCCGTCCTGCGGCCGCAGTTTCGCCGAACCCGATCCGCGCCTGTTTTCCTACAACTCCAAGCACGGCTGGTGCGAACACTGCTACGGCACCGGGCTGGCCATCGCCGGTTTCGACGCCGAACAGAGCGGCGAGGAAATCTGGTGGAACGAGTGGTTCGAGGGCGAAGCCGGCGTCTGCCCGGCCTGCGACGGCCGCCGTCTGAATCCGGTCGCGCTGGCGGTGCGTTTTCACGACCGATCCATCGCCGATCTCTCGGCCCTGCCGGTTGACAGCCTCGAACGCTTTTTCACGCAACTCAAGCTGGCCGGCCGCGAAGAGGCCATCGCGCGCGACATTCTGGCCGAACTGCGCTCGCGTCTCGCCTTTCTGCGCGAAGTGGGCCTCGGCTATCTGGCGCTCGACCGCGCCGCGCCGACGCTCTCCGGCGGCGAAGCGCAGCGCATCCGCCTCGCCGCCCAGCTCGGTTCCAATCTGCAAGGCGTTTGCTACATCCTCGACGAGCCGACCATCGGTCTGCATCCGCGCGACAACCGCATCCTGCTCGACACGCTGGCGAAGCTGGAAGCCAAGGGCAACACGCTGGTGGTGGTCGAGCACGACGAAGACACCATCCGCCGCGCCGATCATGTGCTCGACCTCGGCCCCGGCGCCGGTCAACGCGGCGGTCATGTCGTCGCCGAAGGCACGGCAGAGGAGTTGATGCGCCAGCCGGATTCCGTCACCGGCCGCTGTCTGGCGCATCCGCTGCGGCATCCGCTTTCGGCGCGCAGGAAAACCGGCCCCGGCGGCGCGGCGCTGGAAATTCTCGACGCACATCTGCACAACCTGAAGCACATCAATCTGCGCCTGCCGCTTGGCCGTCTGGTCGTCGTCACCGGCGTTTCCGGTTCGGGCAAATCGACGCTGGCGCGCGACGTGCTGCGCGAAAACCTGCAACGCCTGCTCTCGGGCGAACGCCAACGCAAAACGGCCACACGGGCCGCGCCCCTGATCGGCTGCCGCGCGCTCGCGGGCTGGGAGCAGGTGGCCCGTGTGCTGGAAGTCGACCAGACGCCGATCGGCAAGACGCCGCGCTCCTGCCCGGCCACTTACGTCGGCTTCTGGGACGCGGTGCGCCGGCTCTTCGCCGACACGGCGGAAGCGCGCATTCGCGGCTACACGGCCTCGCGCTTTTCCTTCAACACCGCCGGCGGACGCTGCGAAGCCTGCGAGGGTCAGGGCGTGCAGAAAATCGAGATGAGCTTCCTGCCCGACGTGAAAGTGCCCTGCGACGCCTGCAAGGGCGCGCGCTTCAACGCCGAAACGCTGATGGCGCGCTGGAAGGGCAAACACATCGGCGAAGTGCTGATGATGAGCGTCGACGAAGCCGTCGATTTCTTCGCCGCCCATCCCGCCATCCACCATGCCCTGCGCCTGTTGCAGGATGTCGGCCTCGGCTACCTCGCGCTCGGCCAGCAAAGCCCGACGCTCTCCGGCGGCGAAGCGCAGCGCATCAAGCTGGTGACGGAGCTGGCGAAAGTGCGCACCGACGCCGCGCCACGGCGCGGCGCGCAACGCGCCCACACGCTCTACGTGCTCGACGAGCCGACCGTCGGTCTGCACATGGCCGACGTGGAAAAGCTGATCCGCGTCCTGCATCGTCTGGTCGACGGCGGCAACACCGTGGTGGTGATCGAGCACAACCTCGACGTGATGGCCGAGGCCGACTGGATCGTCGATCTCGGCCCCGAAGGCGGCGGCGCCGGCGGCCGCGTCACCGCCCAGGGCGCGCCGGAAAAAGTCGCCCGCGCCAACACCCACACCGGCCGTATCCTCAAGGATTTTCTGCGTGAGCGGAGTAATTAGTGGCAGGACGCCGCGCTCGTTTTTCGGAAAAACAGGGGTATCAGACTCGCCAATTTAATAACATGAGCGGCCTGTCATGTTATAAAAATACGAATTATTTAACACGACAGGCTGCACAAATGCTGACGCGGGAGAAACAGGAATGACAATCTTTTCTTCTTCATCCGGCCTCGCCAACGCCTCGTCGGTTTGACGCATGGCAAGGCAATGCGGCGGGGAGCGGTAACAATGTTGCCGTGTTGCGCGGACTGATTTTCTTTCTTCTGCTGTATTCCTTTGCGGCGGCGCGGGCCGCGCTGCCGCTCCAGCCGCTCATCGACGCCACGCCGGCGGGCGGCGTGTTGCGGCCGGCGGCGGGAAGTTATGCCGGGCCGGCGGTGATCGACAAACCGCTGACGCTCGACGGCGGCGGCAAGGTGGCGCTGATCGGCAACGGCAAGGGCACGGTGCTGCGGCTGGCGGCAAACGGCGCCGTGGTGCGCGGCCTGCGCCTCGCCGGTTCCGGCGACAGCCACGACAGCATCGACGCCGGGCTGCTGATCGAGGGCGACGACAATCTGGTCGAAGACAATGTGATTGACGACGCGCTGTTCGGCATCCACGTCCGGCAGGGCAACCGCAATCGCATCCTGCGCAACCGCGTCGAAGGCCGCCCCGCCCCGCGCGGCGCGCGCGGCGACGGCCTGCGTTTGTGGAACAGCCGCCATAACCGCATTGAAGGCAACGTCTTCCGCACCGTGCGCGATCTGACTTTCGCCAACTCACCGGACAATCTCATTCTCGGCAACACGCTGACGGACGGGCGTTACGGCATGCAGTTCATCTTCTCGCCGCGCGCGCGGGTCGAGAACAACCGGCTTTCCGACACCGACACCGGCATCGCCGTACTGTATTCGCCGGCGCTCGTCGTGCGCGGAAATGCCGTCGCCCACGCCCGCGACGGCGGCGGCGCCGGCCTCACGTTCAAGGACAGCGGCAACGCCGTGATCGAGCGCAACGACATTTTGCATTGCGCGGTCGGCCTCTCCGCCAACGCGCCGCTGAACGCCGAGGCGGCGCTGACGGTGCGCGGCAACCGTTTCGCCCATAACGTCGTCGGCATGTATTTCTACGGCGAGCAGGGCGGCCACCGCATCGAGGCCAACCGCTTCGAGAATAATCTGACCCAGGTGGCGGTCAGCGCCGCCGGCGTCGGCGAGGCGAACCTCTGGCAAGGCAATGTCTGGAGCGACTATCAAGGCTTCGACCGCGACGGCAACGGCGTCGGCGACACGCCTTACGAAATCTGGCTCTACGCCGACCGCATCTGGATGGAAACGCCGAAAGCGAAATTTTTCAGCAATTCGCCGGCGCTGGAACTGCTCGATTTCCTCGAACAACTGGCGCCCTTCGCCTCGCCCGCGCTGATTCTGCGCGACGCCGCGCCGCGCATGGCGCGATGATAGCCGCGCTGCCGAAGCCGGTCTTGCCGGTTTGCGATCCCGGCGGCGGGCGGCATAATGGCGTCTTTTCACGAACGGCCTTTCAACATGATCCACACGCCTCCCGGCGCCCGGCCTGAGCCTGGCCCTGCCTATCTCGCCAGCGCCCGTTTCATTGATTCCGGCGCGGAATCAATCCGCCGCTTCGCCGCCGAAACCGTCGCCGGCGCAACAACCGACATCGAAAAAGCCATCAAGCTGTTTTACCGTGTGCGCGACGGCTGGCGCTACGACCCGTTCACCATGAGCCTCGACCCCGAGCCTTACGTCGCCAGCAATGTGCTGAAAGTGAAGGCGGCGTACTGCCTGCCGAAAGCGATTCTGCTCACCGCCGCCGCGCGCGCCGCCGGCATTCAGGCGGCGATCGGCTTGTCCGACGTGGAAAACCACCTGACAACGGAAAAGCTGAAGGCGATGATGGGCGGCAAGACACTATTCATGCACCACGGCTACGCGGTGCTGTACCTCGACGGCCAATGGGTGAAAGCGGCGCCGGCTTTCAACATCCAGATGTGCGAGAAATTCCACGTTCATCCGACCGAGTTCGACGGTCGCGGCGACGCCATCTTTCAGGAATACGACATGAAGCAGCGCCGCCACATGGAATACGTGCGCGACCACGGCTGCTGGTCGGATTTCCCGTTCGAGAAAGTGATGGCGGATTTCCGCGCTTTCTACCCGGCGGAGGCGTACAAGCATTTCAATCCGGGCGAGCTGTTCGAGGACGGCACGAGAATTCCCTGATCCATCCCCTGACCTTGTTCTTCAATCCGCCACGAAAAGACATTCACCGAAAGGAACATCATGCGCACCGACACGCTGTTTTCATCTTATGCCCTGGGCGCGCTGACGCTGCCCAACCGCATCGCCATGGCGCCGATGACGCGCTGCCGCGCCGTCAACCCGGCCTGCGCGCCGACGCCGATGATGGTCGAGTATTACGGCCTGCGCGCCGACGCCGGGCTGATTATTTCCGAGGGCGCGCCCGTCTCGCTGCAAGCGCGCGGCTACGCCTTCACGCCGGGCCTCTACAACGCCGAGCAGATCGCCGGCTGGCGGGCGGTGACGGATGGAGTGCATCGGCAGGGCGGGCGCATTTTCGCCCAGCTTTGGCACTGCGGGCGCATCAGCCACGGCAGTCTGCGCAAGGATGGCGCGCCGCCGGTGGGGCCGAGCGCCATCATCGCCGCCAACGGCATGACAATGGCGCTTGACCGCGCCACCGGCCAGGCGGCTTTTGTCCCGTGCGAAGCGCCGCGCGCCTTGTCGACGGCGGAAGTGAAAGGCGTCGTCGATGAATTCGCGCAAGCGGCGAAAAACGCCATCGACGCCGGCTTCGACGGCGTCGAGATTCACGGCGCCAATGGCTATCTGCTGGATCAGTTTCTCTCGTCCTACCTCAACGACCGCCGCGACGAATACGGCGGCACGCTGGAAAACCGCTGCCGCCTGCATCTCGATGTCGCGCGCGCGGTCACCGCCGCCATCGGCGCCGGGCGCACCGGCATCCGTCTCTCGCCGCTCGGTCAGGCCAGCGACATGCAGCCCGATCCAGAACCGATGGCAACCTACGGCTATCTGGCGGAAGAATTGCAGAAGCTCAGACTGGTTTATCTCCACCTCTACGACCAGTCGACAAGCTGGATTCACGATCCGACCAACGCGCTGCTGCGCCTGATCCGCGCCAAATTCACCAATGCGCTCATGCTCTGCGGCGGCTTCGACGGCGCCAAGGCCGAGGCGGCGCTGGCCGCCGGCAGCGGCGACCTGATCGCCATCGGCAAGCCGTTCATTTCCAACCCCGATCTGGTTTCGCGCCTGCGCCGGGGCGTGGATATCGCCGCCTGGGACAACAAGACTTTCTACGCCGGCGGCCACAGCGGTTACCTCGATTACCCGGCTTTCAGCGGCTGAAAACACAAAACAAAACGCCCTTTCTCCAGCTGGAGAAAGGGCGTCGGTGGAAAGTGACTGCGCTTACTTCAGGTGCTTGTTGACGAGCTTGGTCATCTCGAACATCGAGACTTGCCCCTTGCCGCCGAAGACGGCCTTGAGCTTGTCGTCCGCATTGATCATGCGCTTGTTGACGGCGTCCTGCAGTTTGTTCTTCTTGATGTAATCCCAGATCCGCTTGGTGACTTCGGTACGCGGCTGCGCAGCCGCGCCGACCACGGCCGCCAGAACGGCGCTCGGGGTCATCGGCTTCATGAAAGCAGGATTGGGTTTGCGCTTGACGGCCGGCTTCTTGGCGGCTTTTTTCGGCGCAGCCTTCTTGGCGGCTTTTTTGGCTGCCGGCTTTTTCGCGGCGGCTTTCTTGACCGCCGGCTTCTTGGCGGCGGCTTTCTTCGGCGCAGCTTTCTTGGCCGCCGGTTTCTTGGCTGCCGGTTTCTTCGCTGCGGGTTTCTTCGCTTTCTTAGCTGTGGCCATCTTCACCTCCTGAATGAGTGATTACACTGAAACATCGCGAGTCCCCTTGCTACATACAGCAAGATGGGGCGAAGCATGCGCACGCAAAAAAGATTTGTCAATCATTTTTCAGAGGGAAATGAAAAATCTTTTCTCTGGTGTTGCATCTCTCATCATCCGGTGAGCGCGCGCGCCGCGTTGCCATGTTCCCGGCGAGCGGCAAAAGAGATGTTGTCGAGATGCCGTTTCCATGTATCCGGAAACGCGGCGCTCAGAGATATTCCTGACCAATAACCCAGGCGATGGCGGCCATGAAAGCGGAGCAGGGAATCGTCAGGATCCAGGCCCAGACGATGTTGCCGGCCAGCCCCCAGCGCACGGCAGAGAGTTTGTGCGAGGAGCCGACGCCGACGATGGCGCCGGTGATGGTGTGCGTCGTTGAAACCGGAATGCCGGCCAGCGAGGCGATGGTGAGCGTGATCGCGCCGCCCGTTTCGGCGCAAAAGCCGCCGACCGGTTTGAGCTTGGTCAGGCGTTGTCCCATGGTCTTGACGATGCGCCAGCCGCCGAACAGCGTGCCCAGCCCCATCGCCACATAGCAGGACAAGATTACCCAGTCCGGCGGGCGGGGCGCATCCGCCGGCAGATGGCCGCTGGAGATCATCAGCAGCCAGATGATGCCGATCGTTTTCTGCGCGTCGTTGGCGCCGTGGCCGAGACTGTAGTAGCCGGCCGAGAGCAATTGCAGACGCCGGAACCAGCGGTCGACGCGCGAAGGCGGCGTGCGGAACAGCAGCCAGGAAACCAGCAGCATCAGCAGTCCGCCGAGAAGAAAACCGAGCGCCGGCGAGACGACGATGAAAAGCAGCGTCTTGCCGATGCCGGCGCCGATCAGCCCGCCTGTGCCGACCTTGGCGACGACGGCGCCGATCAGCCCGCCGATCAGGGCATGCGACGAGCTGGAGGGAATGCCGTAGTACCAGGTGATGATGTTCCAGAACAGCGCCCCCATCAGGGCGCCGAAAATGATGTAGTGGTCGACGACCCCAGGGTCGACGATGCCCTTGCCGATGGTCGCCGCCACCTTGAGGTGGAAAATCAGGAGGGCGAGAAAGTTGAAGAAGGCGGCAAAGGCGACGGCGTGGTGGGGCTTCAGCACGCCGGTCGAGACGACCGTGGCGATGGAGTTCGCCGCGTCATGAAACCCGTTCATGAAGTCGAACGCCAGCGCCAGAACGATCAGCAGAACGAAAACCTGGAAGCTCATGGGAGTCTGTCGAACCGTGGTTTTCCGGCGGCTCAGGAGTTTTCCAGCACGATGCCTTCGATGAGATTGGCGACATCCTCGCAGCGGTCGGTGATCCCCTCCAGCGTCTCATAGACCGTGCGCAGCTTGATGACCTGGCGCACGTCCGGCTCGTCGCGGAACAGCTTCGCCATCGCCGAGCGCATGACGTGATCGGCCTCGGATTCGAGGCGGTCGATTTCTTCCGTGACATTCATGATGGCGCGGGCGTTGTCCATGTTCGAGAGCAGGCTCACGGCGTCCCGCACCTTCTCCGCGCAAGCCACGCAGATGTCGGCCAGCTTCTTCGCTTCCGGCGTCACGGCGCGAATGTCGTAGAGGAAAATCGACTGCGCCGAATCCTCGATCATGTCGAGAATGTCGTCCATGTTCGTGACAAGCTGGTGGATCGCTTCGCGGTCGAGCGGCGTGATGAACACCTTGTGCAGCAGTTCGATCGCGGCGTGGGTGATCTTGTCGCCGTTTTTCTCGATGGATTCGATGTTGTAAGCGCGCCGCTCGACATCATCGAAGCAGGCCATCAATTCCGCCAGTTCGCGGCTGGCCTGCAGGATGTGCTCGGCCAGTTCGACGAAATACTCGAAGAAGCGGCCTTCCTTCGGCATGAAGTTACCAAACATGAGGAACCCCTGATATTGGTTTTGCCTTCCCGCCGCGAACTCGCCGCGCCGGACGCGTGGCGCATTTTACGCGACCGCGCCGCATCGGTGCATTTTTATTCCCCGCATTCCGCCCCCGCGCTTGCCGGTCTGCGGCGGCGCATGCGGAATGTCCCGCTCAAAGAATGTCGATCAGTTCGACTTCAAAAACCAGCGTCGCATGCGGCGGAATGACGCCGCCCGCGCCACGGGCGCCGTAGCCCAGTTCGGGCGGTATCGTCAGCTTGCGCACCCCGCCGGGACGCATGCCTTGCACGCCTTCATCCCAGCCGCGAATGACATAGCCGGCGCCGAGCGGGAAATCGAACGGCTCGTCGCGGTCCTTGCTCGAATCAAATTTCGTGCCGTCGGTCAGCCAGCCGGTGTAATGCACCGAGACGGTCTGGCCGGGCGCCGCCGCTTCGCCGTTGCCGATGGTCAGTTCTTCGTAAATCAGTCCGCTGGGGGAGGTGGTTTGGCTCATGTTGACGATCCTTTCGATGAAAAATTAATCCGGCTTGCGCTGCGCGGCGAACAGCTTGCGGAATTTTGCCAGCTTGGGCGCGACGACAAACTGGCAATAGGGTTGCCGGGCATTGTCGCGGAAATAATTTTGGTGGCAAGCCTCGGCGGGATAGAACGGCCCCGCCGGCGCCAGTTCGGTGACGACCGGCGCGCCGAAGGTATTGGCGGCGGCGAACGCATCCAGCAAGGCTTGCGCCTCGGCCCGCTGCTGTGGCGAGTGAACATAAATTGCCGAACGGTATTGCGTGCCGGCATCGTTGCCTTGACGGTTCAAGGTGGTCGGGTCGTGAATGGCAAAGAACACGTCGAGAATTTCGCGGTAGCCGATGCGGGCCGGATCAAAGCTCAGCCGCACCGCCTCGGCGTGGCCTGTTTCGCCCGAGCAGACTTGCCGGTAATCGGGATCGGCGACGTGTCCGCCGGTATAACCGGAGACGACGCCGGTGACGCCTTCGAGTTCATTGAACACCGCTTCCAGACACCAGAAGCAGCCGCCGGCGAGGGTGGCGAACGCCTGCCCGGCGGGCGGCCCGGCTAATAATTCAGGCGGCATGGTAGCCGGTGACGCGCTCGACCTCGTTCTTCGAGCCGAGAATCACGGCGACGCGCTGGTGCAGGCCGGTCGGCTGGATGTCGAGGATGCGCGCATGGCCGTTGGTGGCGATGCCGCCCGCCTGCTCGACGATAAACGCCATCGGATTCGCTTCGTACATCAGCCGCAGCTTGCCGGCCTTGGACGAATCCCTGGCGTCGCGCGGATACATGAAGATGCCGCCGCGTATCAGGATGCGGTGCACGTCGGCCACCATCGCCGCCACCCAGCGCATGTTGAAATCGCGCCCGCGCGGGCCGCTCCGGCCGGCCAGCAACTCATCGACATAGCGTTGCACCGGCGGCTCCCAGAAGCGCATGTTGGAAGCATTGATGGCGAATTCCTCCGTGTCTGCGGGAATCCGCATTTCATTCTGCGTCAGGATGAAACTGCCGGTTTCGCGGTCGAGGGTGAAGCAGGCGACGCCGTGGCCCAGCGTCAGCACCAGCAGCGTGGACGGGCCGTACACGGCATAACCGGCGCACACCTGCGCCGTGCCCGGTTGCAGAAAGGCGCGCTCGTCGGGTTCGCTCACTCCTTCCGGGCAGCGCAGCACCGAAAAAATGGTGCCGACCGCCATGTTGATGTCGATGTTGCTGGAGCCGTCGAGCGGATCGAACAGCAGCAGATATTCGCCACGCGGAAAGCGGTGCGGAATCTGGTGCGGATAATCCATCTCCTCGGACGCCATGGCGGCCAGATGGCCACCCCATTCGTTGGCTTCGAGCAGGATCTCGTTTGAGATGACGTCGAGTTTTTTCTGCGCTTCGCCTTGTACGTTCTCGCTGCCGGCGCTGCCGAGAATGCCCGCCAGTTCGCCCTTGCCGATGGCGATGGAGATTGCCTTGCAGGCGCGCGAGACGGTTTCGATGAGCAGGCGCAGATCGGCGTTGATCCAGCCTGTCTGGCGTTCCTGCTCGATGAGGTATTGCATGAGGGTGATGCGGCGCATCGACGGCACTCCTGTTTCCGATGAACAAAATTTGAAAGGTCACGATTATCCGGGTTTCGGGGACGATCCGCATCCCTGCGCTAGAATATCGTCCGCACCCGGGTTCCCTTCATGCATGTCATTGTCCTCGGCGCCGGTCTGGCCGGCGTCACCAGCGCTTGGTATCTGCGTCAGGCCGGTTACGCCGTCACGGTGGTCGACCGGCAGCCCGCTGCCGGGCTGGAAACCAGCTACGCCAACGGCGGCCAGATTTCCGCCAGCCACCCCGAACCGTGGGCCAACCCCGGCGCGCCGGCGCAGATTGTGCGCTGGCTTGGCCGCGCGGATGCGCCGCTGCTGTTCCGCCCGCGCCCAGACTGGGCGCAATGGTCATGGGGCTTGCGCTTCCTGCGCGAATGCCTGCCCGCCCGCGCGCGGCGCAACACTCTCGCCATCGCCCGGCTGGCCCTGCACAGCCGCGATTGCCTGCACGCGCTGCTGGCGGAAACCGGCATCGAATACGCCCGGCTGCGCAAAGGCATTCTGCATCTTTTTTTCAGCCCGCGTGAATTCGCCCAGGCGGAAACCCGCGCTGCTCTCCTGCGCGAACTGGGCATGCGCGCCGAAGTGCGCGACGCGCATGCCTGTCTGGAAATCGAACCCGCCCTGACGGGCAACGAGACGTTGCGAGGTGGCCTGTACGCGCCCGACGACGAAACAGGCGACGCGCTGGCCTTCACGCAAGCACTGGCCGAACGCTGCCACGAAGCCGGCGTGGAATTCCGTTTCAATACGCGCATCACATCGCTCGCGGCGGCGGAAGGGCGCATCGCCGCTGTCACCATTCAGGAAGAAGATGGATCGGCGGCGCAAATCGGCGGCGATGCTTTTCTGCTGGCTTTGGGCAGCTACAGCGCGGCGCTGGCGCGTCCGCTCGGTGACCGGCTGCCGATCTACCCTGTCAAGGGCTACTCGGTCACGCTGCCGCTGGCTGACGGCGCGGCGGCGCCTTGCGTCAGCATCACCGACGAGTCGCGGCGGATCGTCTGCTCGCGCCTCGGCGACCGGTTGCGCGTCGCCGGCACCGCCGAGCTGACCGGCTTCGACACCGCCATCGACCCAGACCGCTGCGCGGCGATTCTGCGCCGCGCGCGGCAACTGTTTCCGCGCCTCGAACCTGCCGGCGACGCCGCATACTGGGCCGGGCTGCGGCCCGCCACGCCCGGCAACGTGCCGATCATCGGCCGCAGCCGGCTGCCGAATCTGTTTTACAACACCGGCCACGGCACGCTCGGCTGGACGCTGGCCTGCGGCTCCGGCCAAACCATCGCCGCCATCATCGACGGCCGACAGCCGGATGTCGCATTCCCCTTTCGCACTCGATAACTCGCGCTCTATAATCGGCACCCATGAAATCCGCCGTCCAATCCGCCACGCTCCTGCCGCCTTCCGCCGCAACCGGGGAGCGCGTTTGCTGTCCGTTCGGCGCTTCTTTCGTCCGCTCATAATGCCAACCTCAGAGCGGGCGCGCACCGCATGGCCCGCTGTCCTCACCGCCACCCTGTGCGGCATCGTGGCCGCCATGAACGTCGGCAAGCTGCCGATCGCGCTGCCGGTTTTGCGCTCCGAATTCCACCTCTCGCTGACCGAAGCGGGCTGGCTGGCGGCGGCATTCAGCACGCTGGCGATGATATTCGGCATGCTGATCGGCGTCGTGGCGGATCGCATCGGCGCGATGCGCTTCTGTCTCTTCGGCCTTGCGGCCAGCATCGGCGGAGGGCTGCTCGGACTGGCCGGCACGTCGGCGGAACTGATTCTTGTCTCGCGCCTCGTCGAAGGGGTCGGCTTTATCTCGGTTTCGGTTTCCGGCGCCGCGCTGGTGACGGCGGCCAGCGCCACCTCCCAGCGGCGCATCACGCTCGGCATCTGGAGCACGTACGTGCCGGCCGGCGCAAGCCTCGCCACCCTGCTGGCGCCCATGATGATCGCGCAAGGCGGCTGGCGCGCATTGTGGTGGCTGGTGCTGGGGCTGCTGGCGATCATGATCACCGCCCTGGTCATACAGCGGAATGAATACAGCGCCGCCGTGTCAAGACGGCATGCCGGCATGGCCGATGTTCGCGGCGCGCTGCATCAGCCCGCGCCCTGGCTGCTGGCGCTGGCCTTCACTGCCTACGCGACGCAGTTCTTCGCCGTGGTGATCTGGCTGCCGACCTTTTTGCAGGAGCAGCGGGCCATGACGCCGGGCCTTATCGCGCTGCTCTCCGCGTTCGTCATCGCCTCCAACGTGCCGGGCAATCTGGCTGGCGGCGCCTTGCTGCATCGCCATGTCAATCGCGGCCGCCTGATCGCGGGCGCTTCGTTCATCATGGGACTGGCCGGCTTCGGCATTTTTTCGGAAGGCATGCCGGATCTGTTGCGCTACCTGTGCTGCCTGCTGCTCATCGGCGTCGGCGGCACGATTCCGACCGCAGTGCTCTCATCTCCTCTGGTGCTCGCCTCGACGCCGCAACAGATCGGCACCTTGCAGGGCCTCTATCTGCAAGGCTCCAATCTCGGTCAATTCGCCGGCATTCCGCTGATCGCCGCTGTCGTCACCGCGACAGGCCACTGGTCGGCGGCGCTGTACGTCACCGCATCGGCTTCCGCCGTCGGAATCCTGCTCGGTCTGGTAATCGCCCGCTCAAGCAAATAAGATTTTCCTGAATTTTTGGATGTTGGTTTTTCAAATGCGAAGGCCCCCGGACATATGGAGGGATGTCTGGGGGCCTTTTTGTGTGAGTTAGTCTGACGATGACCTACTTTCGCACGCGCGGTGCGCACT
>JAITMP010000047.1 GCA_031277315.1 Zoogloeaceae bacterium
ATGGGGTTTTAGCAGAATTGTACCTCTAAAATGTAATACGAATTCGCAAACTCTGGCATGAGCAAGGCAGCGCTACTTCGTAAAACGTGCGCAGGAGTGGCATCACTCCCTATTTTCGATTGATTGATTCAACATTAATCACTATGATTGATAAAACATCAAACTGTCCTGAAAGAACCAAGGCCAATGAGCATCCTTCGTCCACCCGCGACGAATGGCCAATGAAGGAAATACGACATGACACAAGCAGCAACCAAAGTGCTGACCACGCATGTACCGCTACCGCTGGCCGACAAGGTCGATCAGATAGCTTCAAGGCTTGAACGCTCGCGCGGCTGGATCATGAAGCAGGCGCTTTCCGCCTGGATTGCCCAAGAAGAGGAGCGCGACCGATTAACCCAAGAGGCGCTGGCTGACGTGGATAGCGGCCACGTCATTGATCACCGGGCCGTGCAAGCGTGGGCGGAGAGTCTTGACACCGACCAGCCGATGCCGGCGCCGCGTTGATGGAGCTACGGTGGGCTAACAAGGCGCTTTCCGATTTGACGCGCCTGTATGAACTTCTGGCTCCGGTGAACAAGCCCGCCGCCGCGCGGATGGTACAAGCGCTGACCAAGGCTCCGGTCATTTTGCTGACCAACCCGCGCATCGGCGAGCAACTTTTCCAGTTCGAGCCACGCGAGGTACGGCGAATTCTGATCGGGGGGTACGAGGTTCGCTACGAAATTCAGGGTTCGATCATCTACGTGCTGCGGCTGTGGCATACACGAGAGGATCGGTAACACGGGAGAAGGGGCATGCCAAGCAGGATGTGCCAAAAAATATACAGATCAGATTCCTGTACCGAGAAGAAATATTAATGGCAGATTCCTCTACCCGGTAGAGAGTGTAACTGGATGTGGGGTTAGCTAATGTTGCGCCTGTTACGTGCACTTGTTTTGTTTACCGGGGGATGCTTGTCTCTTCTTATTCTCTATCTTGGCTGCGAAGGGTTGACCACATATGAATATAAGAAACAGTCAGGACTACCCAACAAGACAGACCAAGATTGATCTTCACTCAGCCGATTGCGACGGGCAGAGGGAAGACTGCAATAAGAAAAACGGATGCTTCGATAATCCCATGTGCCAATAAAACCGCTATAAGGGAAACCGATCATGACGCGCAATTTCAAAAAAATCTTGTGCCTGCTTGTTGCTTCCTTGTTTTTACCGGCGTGTGATTCGGCGATTATCGAGGACAGGGATCCCGATAGAGCTTTGTTCATGGCGGCTTACGAGAGCCGGGAACAGGATGTTGAGCGGATATTGGCCAGCGGGAAAGTGAAGAATATAAATGCCCTATTTGCCAGTGGGTGTACGGCACTGCATTTTGCCGTAAAATATGACAACATCAATATTGTCCGGATGCTGATTTCACATGGGGCGGATGTTAATTTTCCTTGTGACGAGGATCCTTTTACGCCGTTGGATTTTGCCGCTTATTATGGACGTTACGAAATGGCTAAAGAGCTTGTTAAAAATGGTGCGGATATGGATAAGCCATCGGTATTCGGGTTTACACCGCTGATTGAAGCCCTGCGCAAGAGACATACCGACATCGCCAAGCTGTTTGTTGAATCCGGCGCTGATGCGTGCGCCAGAAGGAGATCAAACAACCGCAATGCGCTTGAGTCTGCAGAAGCCTACAGCCAGCCTGAATTCGTAACCTGGTACATGGCCAACAACTTCCCAAGGTGCAGCACTCACCCCTGAATGCCCTGTCCGCTACCGCTCAGCATCAGGCCGGAATACACGCCGAACCGGGCCAGAGGCGAATTCCTGAGCCAGTGGGTCAGCTTCAAATTTATTTCAATCATTGGTTTCAGCCCGGTAGGCCAGGATGAAATCCCAGCTTTTAGCTGAACGCAGCGAACCCCAATCATGTCATTCCGCGCGCAGTCGCGGAATCCATGCGGCGGCGGATTCTGCGACTGCGCTTCGCTCCGCGCAGAATGACAGTGTCGCCGCAAGACGGCCCTGCCGTCATTCCCGCGCAAGCGGGAATGACGAGGCCAAGCCTGCGCGCGAAATGACGAGGCGTTTGTCTCCTTCCCCTTCAATCTCCAAGCGTTGGGCTTCGCTTCGTCAAAAAAACAAGGGCGCCGGAGCGCCCTTTGTTGAAACGGTGAAACCGCCGCGCGGAATCAGGCCGCCGGGTTGCCGAGTTGTTCCAGGATGGCGGGGTTTTCCAGCGTGGTGACGTCCTGGGTGATTTCCTCGCCCTTGGCGATCGAGCGCAGCAGGCGGCGCATGATTTTGCCGGAGCGGGTTTTCGGCAGGTTGTCGCCGAAGCGGATGTCTTTCGGCTTGGCGATAGGGCCGATTTCCTTGGCGACGTAGCTGCGCAGTTCGTCGGCGATTTTTTTCGCTTCAGCGCCGGTCGGGCATGCCTGCTTGAGCACGACGAAGGCGCACACCGCTTCCCCGGTCATATCGTCGGGACGGCCGACCACGGCGGCTTCGGCCACCATCGGGTGCGCCACCAGCGCCGATTCGATTTCCATCGTGCCGAGGCGATGGCCGGAGACGTTGAGCACGTCGTCGATGCGGCCCATGATCCAGAAATAGCCGTCCAGATCGCGGTTGGCGCCGTCGCCGGCCAGATAGTATTTGCCGCCGAAATCGTCCGGGTAGTAGGACTTCCTGAAGCGGTCGGGATCGCCCCAGATGGTGCGGATCATCGACGGCCAGGGCTTCTTGATGACGAGGAAGCCGCCCTTGCCGAGTTCGACATCGGCGCCTGTCTCGTCGACGATGGCGGCCATGATGCCGGGCAGCGGCAGCGTGCAGGAGCCGGGCTTGAGCGGCGTTGCGCCCGGCAGCGGGGAAATCATGTGGCCGCCGGTTTCAGTCTGCCACCAGGTGTCGACGATCGGGCAGCGGCCCTGGCCGACGATGTTGTAGTACCACATCCAGGCTTCCGGGTTGATCGGCTCGCCGACCGTGCCGAGGATGCGCAGGCTGGACAGGTCGTAGTTCTTCGGCAGGTCGGCGCCGCTCTTGATGAGGGACCGGATCGCCGTCGGCGCGGTGTAGAACACGCTGACTTTGTGATCCTGAATCATGCGCCAGAAGCGGCCGGCGTCGGGATAGGTCGGCACGCCCTCGAAGATGACTTCGGTGGCGCCGATCGCCAGCGGGCCGTAGGTGACGTAAGTGTGGCCGGTGACCCAGCCGATGTCGGCGGTGCACCAGAAAACATCATTCGGCTTGATGTCGAACACCCACTTCATGCTCATCATCGCGCCGAGCAGATAGCCGCCGCTGGAATGCTGCACGCCTTTCGGCTTGCCGGTCGAGCCGGAGGTGTAGAGGATGAACAGGGGATGTTCGGCGCTGACCGGGGTAGGCGGACATTCCTCGGGCAGCCCCTGCTCCAGATCGTGCCACCACATGTCGCGGTCGGCGTTCCAGACAACGTTGCCGCCGGTGCGCTTGTAGACGATCACTTTCTCGATCGACTCGCAGCCGCCCATGCCGAGCGCCTCATCGACCGCTGGCTTGAGCGGAATTTCCTTGCCGCCGCGAAACTGGCCGTCCGCCGTGATGGCCAGCTTGGCCTTGGCGTCGCCGATGCGCTCCTGCACGCTCTTGGCCGAGAAGCCGCCGAAGACGACCGAATGAATGGCGCCAATGCGGGCGCAGGCTTGCATCGCCACCACCGCTTCAATCGACATCGGCAAATAGACGAGCACGCGGTCGCCCTTCTGGACGCCCAGTTTCTTCAGCCCGTTGGCGAAACGGCAGACGCGGTGATACAACGCCTGATAAGTGACCGTGGTTACCTTGCCGTCATCCGCCTCGAAAATGATGGCGGTCTTGTTCGGGATGGTGCCGAGATGGCGGTCGAGGCAGTTGTAGGAGACGTTCAGCTCGCCGTCCTCGAACCACTTGTAGAAAGGCGCGTTCGACTCGTCCAGAACCTTGGTGAACGGTTTCTGCCAGACCAGGGTGTCGCGGGCAAGCTGACCCCAGAACCCCTGATAATCCTGTTCGCTTTTGGCATACAGCGCGCGGTAGGCGTCCATCCCGCTCACATTGGCCTGGGCCACGAATTCGGGCGCAGGCGGGAAGACACGGGTTTCGTGCAAGACTGATTCAATCGTAGACGACATCTGATCTCTCCTCCATTCTCTGATACTGAAACATGACACCGGCGCCGCCCGCGCCGCTTGCGCTTGGTGGCAGTGCCGCCGCCGGCTCGATTCGCCCCGCTTCACAAAAGAAACCGTTCTACAGCCGAAACCGTTGCAGCCGTTGTTTCCGGGCCGGTTCTTCCGGATGGACGCCTCCATTCTAGCGAAGACGGAATCCATAGACAAAACTTACGCGCAGCTTACAAACGCAAGCCCGCCCTCGCCCCTGTTATCCGCCCCTGTTATCTGCCCTTGTTATCCGTCCTTGTTCCCGGCCTTTATTCCCTGCGCCCTGCCCCCGCCGTCATGGCGCGGCATGGGTGCTAAAATTTCGATTTCCGGCAGTGCGCGGCATTAGCGCGACATTGCAGAAACATCGAAAGGGCTTCACATGGCAACCATCCGTCAGGAAGACTTCATCCAGAGCATCGCCGACGCTTTCCAGTACATCAGCTATTACCACCCGGCCGACTACATCCGGGCGCTGGCCGCCGCCTACGAGCGCGAGCAAAGCCCCGCCGCGCGGGACGCCATCGCCCAGATTCTCATCAATTCCCGCATGAGCGCGGAAGGCCACCGCCCCATCTGCCAGGACACCGGCATCGCCGTGGTATTCCTCAAGATCGGCATGGATCTGCGCTGGGACGCCACGCTGAACCTGCAACAGATGGTCGACGAGGGCGTGCGCCGCGCCTACGGCTATCCCGACAACAAGCTGCGCGCCTCCGTCCTGCTCGACCCGGCCGGCGCGCGCGTCAACTCCAGGGACAACACGCCCGCCGTGGTGCATGCCGAAATCGTGCCGGGCGGCGGCCTTGATGTCATCTGCGCCGCGAAAGGCGGCGGCTCGGAAAACAAATCGAAGTTTTATGCCCTCAACCCCTCCGACTCCATCGTCGACTGGGTGCTGAAAACCGTGCCGACGATGGGCGCCGGCTGGTGTCCGCCTGGCATCCTCGGGCTGGGCATCGGCGGCACGCCCGAAAAAGCCATGCTGATGGCGAAAGAATCGCTGATGGCGCCGGTCGACATCCACGAACTGATCGCCCGCAACCGGAAAGGCGAAAAACTCAATCGCATCGAGGAACTGCGTCTCGAACTCTACGACAAGGTCAATGCGCTTGGCATCGGCGCGCAGGGCCTCGGCGGCCTGACGACCGTGCTCGACGTGAAAATTCTCGACTACCCGACGCATGCCGCCTCGCTGCCGGTGGCGATGATTCCCAACTGCGCCGCCACGCGCCACGCGCATTTCCATCTCGACGGCGCCGGCCCGGCCCGGCTCGATCCGCCCGACCTGTCCGACTGGCCGCAACTGACTTATGACGCCAGCAAGGGCAAGCGGGTCAACCTCGACACCGTGACGCGCGCGGAAGTGGCGGCTTGGCAGCCCGGCGACGTGCTCCTCCTCAACGGCAAGCTGCTCACCGGCCGCGACGCCGCCCACAAGCGCATAACGGACATGCTGACGAAAGGCGAAAAACTGCCGGTCGATTTCACCAACCGCTTCATCTACTACGTCGGCCCGGTCGACCCCGTGCGCGACGAAGTGGTCGGCCCCGCCGGCCCGACCACCGCCACCCGCATGGACAAATTCACCCGCCAGATGCTCGAACAAACCGGGCTGCTCGGCATGGTCGGCAAGGCCGAACGCGGCCCGGCCGCCATTGAAGCCATCCGCGACAACCGCGCGGTTTACCTCTCCGCCGTCGGCGGCGCGGCCTATCTCGTCTCGAAAGCCATCCGCGCCGCCCGCGTGCTCGCCTTCCCCGAACTCGGCATGGAAGCCATCTACGAATTCGAGGTAAAAGACATGCCCGTCACGGTGGCGGTCGACGCCAAGGGCGTCTCGGTGCACCAGACCGGCCCGCGCGAATGGCAAGCCCGAATCGGCAAGATTCCGGTCGTGCCGGCCTAGAACCGCTTGCGTGTTCGCCGAAGCGCATTGAAAGAGGGCAAAAAAAAGCCCCGGCAGTGCCGGGGCTTTTTTTCGTGCCGGAACGACTTACAGGGGCTTGATGTTAGCCGCCTGCTTGCCTTTCGGCCCGGTGGCCTCGTCGTAGGAGACCTTCTGGCCTTCCTTGAGAGACCTGAAGCCGCTGGATTGGATCGCGGAGAAGTGCGCGAAAAGATCTTCACCCCCGTTATCCGGAGTAATGAAGCCAAAGCCTTTGGCGTCGTTGAACCACTTGACTGTACCTGTTGCCATATTTCCTATCCTAAAGATGGTATGAAGGGCGATCGCCCGCTTCCTTCGTTCGAATACCCAGGACTGAAATGGCAGTTGCATACCGCATCATTCTGTAGCTTGAGTCCGAGCGAATGCCGGCATTGAACCCGCAACCCGGCAATAAATCAAGCCTTTTTTGCAAAAATAATGGAATCGGGATGCCGAATGATGCGGCCCCGCAACTGGCCCCCAATCCGGCTTGGCGCCTGTTCATGGTCTAACCCTGAGGACGATCTTGCCGATATGGGCGCCGCTTTCCATCAGACGGTGGGCTTCGCCCGCTTCGGCGAGCGGAAAAACGGCGTGAATGTGGGGGCGCAGACGGCCGGCGGCGATCTCCGGCCAGATCCGTTCCAGCAGGGCTTGGCGGATGGCGGCCTTCTCGGCCACGCTGCGCGGGCGCATGGTCGAGCCGGTGACGGTGAGGCGTTTGAGCATCACCGGCATCAGGTCGAGTTCGCCCCGGCTGCCCTGGAGGAAGGCGATCAGCACCAGGCGGCCATCGCGCCGCAGCACGGAAAGGTTTTTCTGCCAATACGGCGCGCCGACCATGTCGAGGACGACATCGACGCCCTCCCCGCCCGTGGCGGCTTTCACCTGCGCGGCGAAATCCGCCTCTCGGTAATTGATGGCGTGCGCGGCGCCGAAGTCGCGGCAGAAACGCGCCTTTTCCTCGCTGCCGACGGTGACGAAGCATTCGACGCCGAGGTGGCGGGCAAGCTGGATGGCGGTCAGGCCGATGCCGCTCGATCCGCCGTGCGCCAGCAAGCGTTCGCCGCGCTTCAGATGGCCGAGATCGACCAGATTGGCCCAGACGGTAAACCAGGTTTCCGGCAGCGCCGCCGCCTGCGCCAGATCGAGGCCGGCGGGAACCGGCAAGGCGTGCGCCGCCGGCGCGACGCAGTATTCGGCATAGCCGCCGCCCGGCGTCAGCGCCGTGACACGGTCGCCAAGCGCCCATTCCGTCACGCCCGCGCCGAGCGCCGCCACCGTGCCGGCGACTTCCAGACCGAGGATTTTTGATGCGCCGGGCGGCGGCGGATACTGGCCCGAACGCTGCAACACGTCGGGCCGGTTCACCCCGGCGCAATGCACTTCGATCAGGATTTCTCCCGCGCCGGGCCGGGGCCGCTCGCCCCCGGCCAGACGCATGGATTCCGGCCGGCCATCGTCGCCGTAGACGATCTGTTGCATTGCATCATTCATCATTGACGATCCATAGAAAAATGGCCTTGCCCTGCGCCGCCGCCGCGTCGGCGAGTTCGGCCATCTGTTGAACGAGTTTCAGCGCGTCCGCAGCGCGCCATTGCCCGGCCTCGAAATCCTCCGTGGCGGCGAGTTCCTCGGCCACGGCTTCCAGCCCCGCTTCGTCGAGCGCCGCCAGCCGTTGCACTGAATACGCCGGGAAGCGCAACAGCCAGGGGCCATCCACCGATTCGGCGTGCAACAGGCCGAGTTCGCTCTGCGCCTCGTCGAAATAACGCCCCGACAGCAGGGCGTGCAGCATGGCGAAATGGGCCTGGCTGGCGCCGCGCGTTTCAAATCCGCGCCAGTCGGCGGCCGGCCTTTCCGCCGCCACGATGTCGGCGGCTTCATCGAGATCCGCCGCCACCACGCTGGCTGTCACATTGCTTGCCGTCATGTTTTCAAATCCGGTAATCGAGCCGCAGCTTGTCTTGCAGCTTGCGCGCCTGCTTGAAAGCCGCCTTGAGAATGTGGCGGTCAAGTTCATTCAGCGTGTCGGGATCGACGCGGTTGGCGCCGCCGGCATCGCCGCCGCGCAGCCCGTGCTGATGGCGCATGCGCAATTGCTGGATGAAGTAGAAGCCGTCGATGATGGCCTCGACGCCGGCGCCGAGGCCGGCGGCGTCGGCCACGCCGCGCAGCCGCTGCGCCGTGCCGGTCGTGGCGACGCCGTGCGCCAGAGAGAAAATGCGGGCGGCATCGACGAAAGGCCGCGCGCCATGCATCTTCAGGTCGAGGGTATGCGGAAACGCCTTGTTGCCGTCATACGTGAAATCGCGGATGAGGCCGAGCGGCGGCGTGCATTGCAGCGCGTTCTCCGCCATCAGGCGCAGGAACAGGGAGGCTTTGCCGGTGGCGTCGAGCAGCCAGCCGCGCAGATCGTCGGAGAGTTCTTCGTCGCCGTAGAGCGGGCGGAAGTCGAAGAAGATCGAGGCGTTCAGCAGCGCCGCCGGTTCCGGCGTCTGGATCCACGCGGCGAATTTGCGCCGCCACTCGTCGAGCGACAGGCACCAGGCCGGGTTGCCGGCCATGATGCCGCCCTTGCAGAGCGGGAACCCGCAGGCATCGAGTTTGCGGTTGACCGATTCGGCGAAAGGCAGCAGTTGCTGCCGCGCGGCATCGGGATCGGCAGCCTGAAAAATAATGCCGTTATCCTGATCGGAGAAAAGCGTCTGCTCGTAGCGGCCTTCGGAGCCGAGCGCCACCCAGCACCACTTGATCTGCGGCAGTTCAAACTCGTCGTGGGTCAGCTCGATGACGCGCAGCGTGAGCAGATCGCCGAGCGTGGAGATGAGATGGGTCAACTGCTCGGCGGCGACGCCCTGCCCGAGCAGGGTGGCGGCCATGCGGCGGATATCGCGCGCGCAGTTTTGCAGGGCGGTGAGGTTTTTCGCTTCGCGGATGTCATGGGTGACTTCGTTCAGGCCGGTGCGCTGCAAGGCGAAAAGATCGTTCTGGGAAACGATGCCGAGCAAGTCGCCGGCTTCATCGACAACCAGCAGGTGGCGCAGGCCGCGGCGGCCCATGATGAGGGCGGCCTGATAGGCGGTGGTTTGCGGCTTGACGGTAATCAGCCCCGCCGTCATGACAGCGGCAACCGGGATGTCGAGCGAAGCGCCCGGCAGCGAAACCCGGTGCAGCAAGTCGCGCAGGGTGAAAATGCCCAGCGGCAGCTTGCCGTCGTGCGTGGCGATGATGATGGCGCCGATCCGTTTCTCGTCCATCACGCCGATCGCCTGGCGCACGCTGGCTTCCAGCGACACCGTAATCGGCTGACGCCGGATCAGGCTCTCAAGCGGGCTGTACATCGCCTGAAAATCGTTGCGGGCGGATCGTTGCGAGAGAGAATCATCCATGATGGGTTGCGTGCAATTTCAGTTCAATATTTGACTCTGGCGTAGTACGTGCGCTGCGCCGCCTCGCGCGCCTCGCCCAGCGTGCGGATGCCCATTTCGGCGAGCAGCGGAATCATGCGCAGGAAGACTTCGCCGGTGACGATGGCGTCGCCCAGCGCGGTATGGCGGCCGACGACATCGACGCCGAGCCGGGCGCAGATCGCCTCCAGCTTGTGCGATGCCTGATTCGGGTGAATCACCGCCGAGAGCAGCAGCGTGTCGAGCACCGGCTGACGGAAGCGGATGCCGGTCGCCTCCTCCTTCAATTGCAGAAAACGCATGTCGAACGCGGCGTTGTGCGCCACCAGCACGGTGTCTTCGCAGAAGGCATGAAAAGCCGGCAACACTTGTTCGATGACCGGCTGGCCGGCCACCATTTCTTCCGTTATGCCGTGAATCGGGATGCCCTCCGGCGGCAGCGGGCGGCGCGGATCGACAAGCTGGTCGATGAATTCGCTGCGGAGCAAACGGCCATTGACGATGCGGGTGGCGCCGATCTGGATGATCTCGTCGCCGCCGACGGGGTTCAGCCCGGTCGTCTCGGTATCGAAAACGGTGTAAGTCAGTTCACTCAGCAGACGGTCGTCGAGGGCGCGGCTCTCCTCGCTCTGGCCGAAGAGATCGAAGTCGTAGTATTCGGGGCGGCTGCGCTCGCGTGACGCTGACGCCGCCGTCTCGGCGGCGTTCTCCTGCGGCAAGGCGGCGGGCAGCAGAATGCGGATGAAAGCGCGGTGGGACGCTTTCTCGCGCTCGAACCAGATTTCGCCGCCGTGCCGCTCGATCACCTCGCGCAGGGTGAGCGGGCTGTTCTCGCCGGCGACATTCATCGGATCAATTTCCCACGCCAGCAGCGTCTGGCTGCCGACCACGGCGCCCGAGCAAACCAGATCGAGGCGCGCCAGACGGCCGTCCGGCAGCAGGCGGAAACGCAATTCGCGGATGTCATACTCGTCGCGCAGGCGGGCGGCCAGATACGTCACGCCTTGCAGCAGCGAAAAACTGTCGACCCTGATCCAGATGCCCTCGGCCACCTCGTCGAGCTTGGTCGGCAGCCCGAGCTTGTTCTCGATGCGCCGGCGCGCCGCTTCGACAAAATCCTCGCCGAGCATGTTCTCCAGCGGCCAGCGCGCCTTGAGGGCGTCGGAAAATTCGTTTCCGGTGCGGTCGAGCCGCTGCCCCATCGCCGCCACTTCGTCGCGGATGATGCCGGCGAAGCGGTCGCGCTGCGCCGTCTCCATGTCGGGATAATCGAGCAGATTGTCGACAGCGGCGCGGATGTTGCCGAGCGAGGCGCGGCTACCCTCCGTGAGCGATTGCAGCAAGGCGTCGCGCCGGCTCTCCTGCTCGAAAGCGCGCGTGATGTTGTCGAGCATAAGAACGTAGCCGGCCATGACACGCTCACCACGCTCTGCGCGCTCATCACACCCTGCGCGCTCTGCGCTGTTCGTCCCGCCCTCCGCGCTCCCCGCCTTGTTTTCTCCGCCGGCGGCCAGCACCGGCGTCATCTGCACGCGGATCAATTGTCCGGCGCGGCTGGTGGTGACGAAGTTCGCCGACGGCTGCTGACTGCCGCGCGCCAGACGCTGCCGGATATTTTCCAGCGCGTGCGCGATCAGGTTGCGTTCCAGCACGGCGAAGATCGAGCGCCCGAGGCCGATCAGCGCCGCCGCCGGATCGCCCTCCGCCAGCGCCTTGAATTGCAGGCGGGCGCGATTGTTGTAGAGCAGGATGCGGCCATCGAGATTGCAGACGATCACGCTCTGCGTCAGTTCCGACATCAGGGCCGCGAGCCGGTTTTTTTCTTCCTCCACCGACGCCTTGGCGGCGCGGATGCGCGCTTCGACATCGCGCTGGAGCGATTCGCGCTGCTCGGCCAGCGCGTTGATGACTTTCGCCAGCGTGCGTATTTCCGAAGCGCCGGTTTCCGGCAGCCGCAGACCGGGATTCGCGTTGACGATCACCAGCGCCTGTTCGCGCAGCGACAGCGGCACCACGACATAGGCGCGGTAAGCGGCATACACGGCGAGGCCGAGCACGAACCAGGACGCCAGAATGATGAAAACCGCGAGCGCGAGGCGCGGTTCGAAGATGGCCAGAATCGCTTCGCGCTCCGGTCCCTGCATGTCGGCCCACAGCGCCGCCGCCAGCGCGCCGAACAGCAGCGCCAGCGCGAGATAGATGCCGCCGAGAACAAGCGCCAGCTTGATCCGGCTCGACCGGGTTGTCATGGAAGCGGGCGGAAAACTCAGGATTGGCCGAGAAGCTGCCTCACTTGCGCGATCAGATCCTTGGTTGAGAACGGCTTCGTCATGTAGACGTCGGCGCCCAGCGCCGTGCCCTTGGCGACTTCGGTGTCGCGCCCTTTCGCCGTCAGCATGATGACCCGCACCGATTGCCAGTCGGGATTGGCGCGGATCGCCTGACACACCTCGAAGCCGTTTTTCTTCGGCAGCATGATGTCGAGCAGCACCAGATCGGGCCGGTTTTCCTCGACCAGACGCAGCGCCGCTTCGCCGTCGGCGGCGACCGTCACTTCGAAGCCTTCCCGCTTCATGAGGAATTCGAGAGAAATCACGATGTTCGGTTCGTCGTCGACGATCAGTATCCGCTTGCTCATTGTTCCGTCCTCTCCTCTGGGTTGATGCCTTCCCCGCTCAAGGGCAGGATAAACGAAAAACTGGCGCCGCGCCCAGGCTCGCTCTCCACCCACAGCCGGCCACCGAAATGCTCGATGATCTGCCGGCTGATCGGCAAACCGAGGCCGGTGCCTTGCGGCTTGGCGGTCAGCGTGTCGCCGACCTGGCGGAATTTCTCGAAGATCGTGCGCTGATCCGCCTCGGCGATGCCCGGCCCGTTGTCCTCGACATCGACGCGAACGGTGTCAATGCCGGAGGACAGGCGCACCGTCACGCAGCCGCGATCTTCCTCGCAGAATTTCACCGCGTTCGAGAGCAGGTTCAGCATCACCTGAATCAGCCGGTCCCGATCCACCCGCACCTGGGGCACGGCTTGCGCGAGCCGCCGGTCGAGCCGGATGCGCCGGTCGGCGAACAGCGACGCCGTGGCCGCCAGCGATTCCTCGATCACCTCATGCAGATCGACTTCAGCGGTATGCCATTCGGCGTTGCCGGATTCGATCTTCGCCATGTCCAGCACCTGATTGATGAGCCGGGTCAGGCGCTCGGATTCCTTGACGATGATGGCGGCGAACTGCTGGCGGTCGTCCACCTTGATCTCGGGATCGTCGAGCAGAATCTCGGAAAGGGCGCGGATCGAGGCCAGCGGCGTGCGCAGTTCATGCGTCACCGTGGAGATGAAATCATCCTTCATGCGGTCAAACTCTTTCATCTGCTCGTTGGCCGCGCGCAAATCGGCGGTGGCTTCTTCCAGTTCACGCGACTTCTGTTCCAGTTGGCGCGAGTAGGCGCGCACCTGCGAGGCTTCGTCGAGAATGTTCATCACCTCGTCGGGGCCGAGCGGCTCTTCCTTCACCACCGAGGCCACCATGACGCGGGCGGACGCGCCGCCGATGGCGCCCGCCAGCAAGGTTTCAGCGAAGTGCACCAGATCGGCGTTCGCCTGCAATTCGTCGATGGACGCCAAGCCGCGCTGGCGGGCGTGAGCGAGAAACGCCTCGCGCGCCCGCTCCGGGCCGAGAAAGCGGCCGATCAGCGGCAGCAGGTCTTCCACCTGGGCGCTGCCGCGCCAGAAACGCGAGCCGCCGCTGCTGTCGGCGCGCCGGAAAGCGTCGACGAACAACGTGCCCTGCCCGGTCTCCACCACGTCGGGCCGCCGGCGCAGGGAAATGATGAGGTAACAGCCGATATTCACCAGCATGCTCCAGAACAGGCTGTGCGAAATTTCATCGAGGCCGCCCAGCCCGAACAATTGCTGCGGCCTGAGCAGGGCGACGCCGAACGGCCCGGACTGAATGAAATCGAGCGAGAGCCAGCCCGACTTGGCGAAAGACGGCAGCAGCAGCGTGTAGATCCACACCGCGAAGCCGGCGGCGAGTCCGATAATGGCGCCCTCTCGCGTGCCGCCTTTCCAGTAAATGCCGCCGAAGATCGCCGGCGCGAACTGCGCCACGGCGGCGAACGAAATCAGGCCGATGCTGACCAGCGCGTAGGCTTCGCCGGCGGCGCGGAAATAGATGTAGCCGAGCAGCAGAATGAGGGCGATGGCCGAGCGGCGGATCGAGAGCAGCAGCCCGGAGATGTCTTTCTTCTCGTGCAGGCGCAGCGCCTTCCAGCGCAGCAGTACCGGCATCACAAGCTCGTTGCAGACCATCGTCGACAAGGCGATGGTTTCGACAATGACCATGCCGGTGGCGGCGGACAAGCCGCCGATGAAAACGAACAGCGCCAGCGCCTCGTGGCGCTCGACCATCGGCAAGGTCAGCACGAAGGTATCGGCGTCCACGTCGCCGTTCGGAAAATGCAGCATGCCGCCGAGCGCGATCGGCAGCACGAAGATGTTGATGAGAAACAGGTAGAGTGGAAACAGCCAGATCGCCCGCGCCAGATGGCGGTCGTTCACGTTTTCCACCACGGTGATCTGAAACTGGCGCGGCAGAAACATGATGGAAAGCATGGCGAGAAACGTCATCGCCAGCCAGTTGCCGTAACTGGCGCCGGTGTCTTCGACCGTCATCAGCGCCCGCATCTGCGGCATCAGTTCGGCGCGGTTGAAGATGTCGCCGAACCCGTTGTAAATGCCGAAGGTGACGAAAATGCCGACGGCAAGAAAGGAAAGCAGCTTCACCACCGACTCGAACGCAATCGCCGCCACCATACCCTCGTGCCGCTCCGTCGCGTCAAGATGGCGGGTGCCGAAAAGAATGGTGAACGCCGCCAGAATCATGGCGATGTAAAGCGTGGTGTCCTGCAACAGCGGCTGCGCGCCGGCTTTTGCCGGCATGACGATCTGCGGGTAGTACAACAGAATGGTGAAACTGTTCGACACCGCCTTCAACTGGAGGGAAATGTAGGGAATCACGCCGACCACGGCGATCACCGTCACAAGACCGCCCAGCACCTGGCTCTTGCCGTAGCGCGAGGACACGAAATCGGCGATCGACGTAATGCGGTTCGCCTTGCTGATGCGGATCATTTTCAGCATCACGAACCACCACAAGCCGGCCATCAGCGTCGGGCCGAGATACGTCGGCAGAAAGCCGATGCCGGTCGACGCGGCGCGGCCAACGCTGCCGTAGAACGTCCACGTCGTGCAATACACCGCCAGCGACAAGGCGTAGATGGTTGGATTGGCGATCACCGAACGCCCGGCGTCGGCGCGCTTGTCGCCGAAGTAAGCGATGGCGAACAGCATCCCCAGATAAGCGAAGGAGACGCTGGCGATCACCCAGCCTTGCAGCATGCCCCGCGCTCCGCCCTAATCCTTGCGCCGCTCGATGGCGAACGCCATCAAGCCGATCAACAGCGCCCAGATGCCGAACAAATAAAGATAAAGCAACGGAATGCCGAACAATTCACCCGGCCTGTTGAAGAGCGAGAACAACGGATAGTTCAGCAGCACGCAGCCGAACAGAAACACCGCCACCAGCCGCTGCCCCGTGATGATGGAGCGATTCATGACCCCTCTCCTCCTGACGCATCAACCTGCGCCGATTATAGCCCCCCTCCCGCCGCCTTCAACAAAGCAGAAATGACAGGAAATGACGATACAAAAAAACGGGGCCGTCCGGCCCCGCCGTTGTTTCGGGAGATTTCTCTGCCCGCTTTTACCTCCTCACCAATCCCACCTTACGCCTGCCTTGACGCCGTAGTCGTGCCGATTGCCGTTGAAGGCTGTCCGGTAGAGGCCGGAGAGGAAGAAAGAAGTTCCCTTCGTTGCCTGCGACTCAATCCCCCCGGCCAGCTCAAAGCTGCC
>JAITMP010000006.1 GCA_031277315.1 Zoogloeaceae bacterium
GCGAGAGATCGCTGTCGGATTTCCACGGCGACATTTGCTGATCGACCTGATCGGCTGCCGCCGCCAATGCTATTTGCAGCGCGTGCCTGTCGAGCGACGAATCGGCGTCGAAACTGGCCGACCAGCGCGTGGCCATCGTGGGGCCATGCAGCGTGGTTCGCGTCAATTTCGATGTGTCAGAAGATGTCTTCGGCATAGCGTCCGTCGGCCTTGAGCCGCGCCACGCTCAGGCGCAGCGGCGCCAGAATTTCATCGAGCACCCGGGTCACGCCTTGCGACATGGCGCGGCTGCCGCAGACGCGGACGATGGCGCCGCCGGACAACAACTCCCGCACATGGGTCGCGTCGCGCTGCAGCGCATCCTGCACATAGCCGCCGCCATCGGGCACGCGCGAAAAAGCGGTTTTGAGGCTGCTCAGGCGGTGATCCCCGAGCCATTCCTCGATTTCCCGGCCGAAGTAGTAATCCTTGGCGGGGTCGCGTATGCCATAGAACAAGTGCATGGGCGCGTGCCGCGTATTGCGGCGGATGAAGCCCGCGAGCGGCGCGACGCCGGTACCCGCGCCGATGAGCACGGCGGGTTTGCGTGTTCCGCCCAGCGCAAATTCCGGATTGGGCCGGACGAAAGCTGACACCGTGTCGCCCGCTTGCAAGGTGTGCAGCCAGGTCGAACATAATCCATTGGGAAATTTGCGCACACAGATTTCGACAAAGCCGTCGCGCCAGCCGCAAGCGAGCGAGTAGTAGCGCGGCACAGGGCTTTCCGGCGGAATAATGCCGATCAAATCGCCTGCCTCGAAACGCGACAGCCCCGTCGATTGAAAGCGCAGGATGACCGAAGGTTCGCCCGCCGCGCCCGGAAATTGCTGGCGCGAAATCAGCGTCAGCACAGTCGTTGGAGGAAGTCGCGGCACGTAGTTGAGCGTCAGGGATTCGTTGAGTGCTTGCGCCAGCGCCGCGCCCCAACGCGCGAACTCCTGCGGCGATTGTTGATGGATTTTTTCCAGCGGCAGCAGTTGCGGCCATCCCCGCTCACGCAAGGCTTGATCGAGCGCCTCGGCATAGCCGCAAAAAGTACCGAATTGCCGGTCGCCAAAGCCGAGCACCGTCACCGGCGTCGCGCTGATCGGCTGATTCTTGATGCGTTCAAGCGCTTTGGTCGCATGCGCCGGAGCCTGACCGTCGCCATAGGTGGCGGCCAGTATGAAAATCTGCCGCGCCGCCGCGACGGTCTGGAATTTTTCCAGACCGCCCGCGTACACGCGATGCCCGTTGCGCGTGAGTGCCTGATGCAAGGCTTGCGCAAAACCCCAGGTCACGCCGCTTTCGCTGGCGACGAAGATCAGCATATCGGCCTGGGACAAGGCGGCGTTGTCGGCAATGCGCGGCGTCTGACGGCGCGTCTGCCACCACATCAACAAGCCGGTGACCCAGAACAGGGGAATGCATGCGCCCGCAAGACCGAGCGGCACCGCCCAAAACCAGGCGCCTTCGCCGGTGTGCAACAGCGTGACCAGATCGTTCACGCGCTGTGGCATAGCGATGGGTTCCCAAGCCAGCGTCTGGCCCGAGCGGCGATCAACCCAGCCTGCGCCTTGATCGGTTTCGACTTGCCAGACATCTTCGGGATCATCGGGTGACGGAAAGCTCAGTCTGCGCAGGTCGCCTGTTTGCAGCGAGCGCAGCAACGGCAATTGTTCCGCCCGCAAATCGGGTTGTGTGGAATCAACGGAAATCACATCCGGCTCGGTGTCGGCATCGGCGGGAATCAAACTGAACGTCACCGCGCTCATGTACAAGGCCGTGATCGAAGACAGCAGCAGCACTGCGACCACGACGCGCCCCGTGACCACGTGGATGCGTTGCAACAGTGAGCCACGCACCCGCGCCGTGAGTTGCCGCCAACCGCCGAGCCGCCGCGCTGTGAGCGTCAGCCCCGATATCGACAACAGCAGCATCGTGAGCGCGACAACCGCCGCCGCGATGCGGCCCGGATCGTCGAGCAGAAAAGAGCGATGCAGATTCTTGACCCAGCGAAACAGCGCCGAGTCTTCATAAGCGCCCAGCACATGACCATCCGCCGGATCAATGCGCGACGCGCGCGCCTGATTGCCGTCGAAGGACCAGGCCACGATGTCGCCTTCGGGCAGGCGGCGAATTTCTTCCATGCCGGGTACGTTGGCCGCAACCCGCTGCGCAAGCGTTGCGACCGGCAGATCATTCGCCGCCGGAACCGCCTGCCATGCGCTGCTTACCGGGTCGAGGGCGAGGATCGCTCCCGTGATGCCGAGCAGCAGCGCCACGGCGCCCGCCACGAGGCCGAGCCAGCGATGCAACAGACGCCAGGTCATATTCCGCCGTTTCCGCTTACTGAATCTGGTAAGTGAGCGACTGAATGTATTGCTTGCCGGGCTGCGCCTTGCCGGCGCCGGCCTTGGTCAGCGGTACGCGGACTTCGGACGGGCTGTCGCGCATTTTTTCGACCGCCGCGTCGATGCGGATTTCATAACCCGCGTCGATGAGCGCGTCGGCCAGATCGGCGGTGACATTGAGCGTGCGGCCCGCGCCAACGCTGGCGCCGGTCACGCCGTTGAGACGCTTGGCGTCATTGGCCGACAGCCGGTTCCAGTCGGCCAGATGCTTGTAATACTTGGCTTTGCCGCCGGCGACCCAGAGCGTGCTGACGTATTCGCCTTTGGCGTTGGTGAGATAGACCGCCAGATACGCGCCGTTGCCGCTGTAGTTGTTGAGCGTGGCCGCCAGTGTCACCGGGCGGCTGTGCGCGAGCGTGGGCAGCGCCAGCGCGCAGGCAGCGGCAGTGGCGGCGACCAGGGGTTTGAATTTGAACATGGTGATTTTCTCCTTAATGCAGTGATATTCGGTTTGCGTTTATTTCGTTGCGGCGCTGGAAGCCGGGGCCACATCCGGCGCGGGCGTTGCCTTGCCACGCTTGTCATGGGGGCTGCGCTCTTGATCGTCGCGTTGCTTCATCTTCAGCACATTCAAGGTTTCGGGATCGAGCTTGGCCTTGAAAGCGCGGCCTTGGGCGTCGCGCCCGCGAATTTCATAGCAACCGTCGTCAATCTTGAGACGCTGCACCTGCCAGCCCTGACGCGCCGCATATTGCAGCACCGCGTCGCGCGACTGCCAACGCTGCACGGGCACGTCGCAGTCCTTGCCCGCCAACGCCGGCGCGGCGGCGAGCGCGAGGCACAGGGTTGCAAGGGGGAGTTGGCGTTTCATAATGGCGCGCATGTGAGTCTCCTTTGGTGCTTTGGTGCTGTGGTGAGCTGCATTATGACAACAGCGACACGTTGTCACTCCATGCAGTTTCCTCGTAAAACATTAAAATAATATTAATGTCGAGCAGCGCCGCCAAACCCGCGAATATGATAATTAACTGCGGCTTTGAACCTGCAGTTTTGGCCCTGCAGTTTTGACTCTATCCAGCGGGAAAGATGATCGTCAGAGCGCGTTGATCGCGCCGAGCGCGCCGCGCACGAAGCCCGCCGCCAGCAGCGCGATGCCGACTGACAAGGCGACGGAGAGCAGGGCGTCCCTGCGGCCCACGGCCCTGAGCATGACGGCGAAGGTGGATACGCAGGGCACGTAGAAGGTGATGAAAATGAGGAAGGTGGCAATCTGCACCCAGTCGAGCAGGGGCACGATGTCCTGCGTGCCGAGCGCCTGATAAATCATCAGCAGCGAAAGCTCCTTGCGCAGCACGCCGAACAGGATGGGCACGCCAAGCACGATGGGCAGACCGAGCCACCAGCCAGTCACCGGCGTCAGCGCGACGTTGATGAAGGCGTCGGCGCCCCAGTAGTGGAGCAGGGCGAGGATGATGCTGCCGATGATCAGGAGCGGCGTGACGATGGTGACGATATCGCGGGTGCGTTCCCCGGTTTTGCGCAGCATGCTTGACCAGACCGGCAGCGCGTAGGGCGGAATTTCCTGAATCATGCCGTGGGCGGTGGCTTTCGCGAAACGGGTGGACAGCAGCTTGCCCAGCGCGGCGATGAGCAGCAGGGTGAGCGCGAAGATGCCGAACACGCCGAAGCCGCCGAGGTATTTGCCGCCCAGGGCGAGGATGATGGCCGAGCGGGCGGAGCAGGGCACGAAGGCGATCAGCCAGGTGGCGATGACGCGGTCGCGCCCCGAGGTGATGGCTGCCGCCGCCGAGATGGCCGGCACGTTGCAGCCGAGGCCGACGAGAAAAGGCACGGCGATGCCGCCATGCAGGCCGATGTGGTGAAAGCCGCGATCGACGACGAAGGCGACGCGATGCATGATGCCGGATTCTTCCAGCGCCACCAGCAGCAGCACGAGCGGAATCATGTAAGGCACAACGATGCCGATGAGTCCGATCAGGCCGTCCGCCACCGCCTTGGCGACGATGCCGACAGCCGAAACGGGCTGCCACTGATCGCTCCACGCAACCAGCTTCGCCGACGTCATCGCGTCAAGAAAAGTGCTGACTTCAAAGGTGAAGAACAACACCAGCGCGAACACGGCGAGCGTGCCGATCAACCCCCAGCGCGGATGCAAAAACAATTCGTCCAGCCAGCGCTGCCAGCCTTTTTCCTCCAGCCCGATGGGGCTGCTGACGCTCTCGAAGAGCAGCGCGGCGCGGTGATGGCGATCGGCGTGGATTTCCTCCGACAGGCTGCGCGGCAAGCCGCGTTCCGCCGCCGCGCGCGCGCTGGTCACCGCCGGCAGCAGCGCGGGGAAATGGCAAGTCAATTCATTCAGAAAATAGTCGTCGTTCTCGGCCAGTTGATAAAGCAGCAGCGGATGGGGAACCTGAAACGCCTCGGTCACTTCGGGGCGGGAAATCGTCGCGCTCAATTCGCGCAGGCTGTCGATGAGGTGAGGGTTGACCGGCTGCGGCAGCGGACACAAACGCTCGCGCGCCGCTTGCACGGCGGCGGCGAACAGCGCATGGATGCCCTTGCCCATGTGCGCGACGGTGGGGATCACCGGTATGCCGAGTTTTTTCGAGAGCGTTTGCGTGTTGATGAAAATGCCCTTGGCGCTGGCTTCGTCCATGCGGTTGAGCGCGATGACCATGGGCCGGCCCAGCAGCGAAAGTTCCAGCGTCAGTTCGAGATCGCGTTCGAGCATGGTCGCGTCCACCACCTGAATCAGCACGTCGGGCGCGGAAAACGCGGCGGCGGGCTGCTCCGATTCGTGGCGGGCGATGGCCGGCCAGCGGTCGCCCCAGAGCAGATACATCAATACGACGCGGTCATGCTCGCGCAGGTGGTGCAGGGTTTCGATGCCGGGCAGATCGACCAGCGAAATCTGGTCAAGCCCGACATCGACCAGACATTCCTTGTACGCGGCGCCGACGCCGGCGAGACGCTCATGCTGAACGGAAGGGCTGGCGGCGGCCTGAAAGATGCTGCCCTTGCCGGTGCGGCGGCGGCCAACGAGGGCAACCCGTGGCCGGCGCGCGCCGCGCAACAGCGGGCCGCGAAGAGGAATGGTGGCAGTCTGCATGGGATGCTTCGATTCTATCAGAGCCTGTTCATGGTCTTTTCGTCACAGCGCATGGCTGCGGTCGCCCTGCGCGAATCCGGGCAAAGGTTCTTCGATTCCCTTTCCCAATAACAACACCTTGAACAGTTCGCCCATCTCGGCCGGACTGATAAGTTTCTGCGCGCCGGCGGCGAGAGTAGCGTAAGCAACATCAGCAGCCGCATCGGCCCGGCGCGCTTCGAGCAGTTGCGCCAAACCGCAATTGAGAAGAAACGCGCCCTGACTGGCGTAACCGAGCACGTCCAGACCGGCTTCGTAGCCGGCCTCGGCGATGGCGGTGAAGTCGACGTGGGCGGTGAGATCGTTCAGCCCCGGCAGCCAGAACGGATCGCCGTGGGCGTGATGGCGGTAATGGCACATCAGCGTGCCTTCGCCGCGCTGCGGATGGTAATACTCCCGCTGCGGAAAGCCGTAGTCGATCAGCAGCAGCGCGCCCCGGCGCAAAATGCGGCCCCACTCGGCAACCCAGGCGCGGGCGGCGAGGCCGATTTCCGAGACATAGGGCGGCGAGACGAAAGACAGCGCCTGCGCCGCAGCCAGCAAGCCGCCCGTTGCGGGCCGCTCCGCCCAGGCAAAGCCGTTTTCAGCCAAGGTCACGCCGCGTTCATGAATGCCGTCCTCGCGCCAGACGGCGAGATCCACCGGCAGCGCGTCAAGCAATTCGTTGGCGAGCACAACGCCGCTGAAATTTTCCGGCAGCGCGTCGAGCCAAACGACGCGCGCTGCCAGATGCGGCGCGGCGCGGGCAAGGGTTGCTTGCTGCCGCGCGCGCAATTCGCCGGAGAGTTCGAGAATTTCGTAACGCTCGGGCAACGCCCCGCGCCGTTCGAACGCGTGCAGCAAATCAAACGCGAGGATGCCACTGCCGGCGCCGGCTTCGAGCAGGCGCGGCGCGCTGGCCGCCATGAGCGGCGCGATCTGGGCCGCCAGCGCCTCGGCGAAAAGGGGCGAGAGTTCAGGCGCGGTGACGAAATCACCGGCGGCGCCGAATTTGCGCGCGCCGCCGCCGTAGTAACCGAGGCCGGGCGTGTAGAGCGCCAGCGCCATGTAGCGCGAGAAAGGAATCCAGCCGCCGGCTTGGCGGATTTCATCCGCGATGCGTCCGGCCAGCAAGGCGCTGGCGGCGGCGGCATCGGCATCGGGCGCGGGCATCGGCATGGCGGGGCCGACTGTGCCCGATTCCGTTAAAATCCGCAATTCCAAAACCGTATTCAAGCCGCCCACGCATGAACAAATTCAGCCAGGCATCTCCGCCACAACCTTCGCATGGATTGCGCGAAGGGCCGCGGTCATTTCTTTCAGCGCGGGAAAGCGCGTGAGCGAGACGCCCTGGGTTCTGGTGACAGGCGGCGCTAGGCGGCTTGGCCGGGAATTGTGTCTGGCTTTCGCGCAATCCGGTTGGCATGTGCTGTGTCATTACTGGCAATCCGGCGCGCAGGCGCTCGAAACGCAGGCCGCCGTGCTCGCCCTCGGCAAAAAATGTGTTCTGATCCGTCAGGATTTGGCGTCTGCCGACGCCGCTGAAGTCTTGTTCGATGCCTGCCTGAAGGAAACCGGCGCCTTGCCGAAATGCGTCGTCAACAACGCTTCGGTCTTTGAAGCCGACGATGCGTTGACGGCCAGCGCCGAACATCTGCTCGCGCACTTGCAAACCAATACCGTCACGCCGCTTCTGCTCGGCAATCATCTGGCAAGGCAATTGCGGGAGCGACCCGCCGCCGCCGGCGCGCATTGCGTGATTCATGTGCTGGATCAGAAAGTGCACAACCTGAATGCGGATTATTTTTCCTACACCGTCAGCAAGCTGGCGCTCGAACGCGGCGTCGCCTTGCAGGCCCAGGCGCTCGCGCCGCTGGTGCGCGTCTGCGGCTTGTCGCCCGGATTGATCTACCCGAGCGGGCCGCAAACACAGGAGAATTTCGTGCAGGCCAGCCAGGTCAATCTTCTGCGGCGGCGCATCGTTCCCGCCGACGTTGCCCGCGCCGCCGTGTTCGTGGCCGAAAACGGCAGCATGACCGGCTGCACGCTGCAAGTGGACAATGGACAGCATCTCGTCGCGCTGGATCGGGATGTCATGTTCAGCGTCTCCGGGAAAGGCGCATGAGCGCCGCGCTGCTTGCCTTCGGCGCGCTCGATGCGCGGCTGGCGACCGATTGCCGCCTGTTGAGCCTGCGCCGATATGAATTGCCGGTGCGCGTCGGCGTGCATGATTTCGAGCGCCAGGCGCCGCAGCGCATGTGGTTCGATGTCGATCTGTGCGTCCCGCTCGCGCATGCGCCCGCCGACAGCGACGATATCACGCGCACGCTGGATTACGATTTCGTGCGGGAACTGATCCGCCAGATCGCTGGCCAGACCCATCACGCGCTGCAGGAAACCTTGTGCGACACGATTCTGGCGCGGCTCATGGCGCACCCTCACATTCAGGCGGCGCGGGTGCGCACCGGCAAGCCCGACGTGTATCCCGATTGCGAATCCGTCGGCATTGAGCGCGTCGGCCTCAAGCCCTGGTGACGCAATGACATCCGCCTATCTGAAAGATCTCTTCGCGCCCGGCCTCGGCGAGAAGGAACGCTTCGAGGCCAACAAGCTCGCCAAGCGTCTGCGCCGCAACGTCGGTCAGGCCATCGCCGATTTCAACATGATCGAAGAAGGCGACCGCGTCATGGTCTGCCTGTCCGGCGGCAAGGACAGCCACGCGCTGCTCGACATCCTGTTGCAGATGCGCGAAATCGCGCCGGTGCGTTTTGAACTCGTGGCCGTCAACCTCGACCAGAAACAGCCGGGCTTTCCGGCTCATGTGCTGCCCGAATACCTGCAAGGGCTGAGCATCCCTTTCCACATCGAGGAGCAGGACACGTACTCAGTGGTGAAGCGCGTCATCCCCGAGGGCAAAACCACCTGCTCGCTCTGCTCGCGGCTGCGCCGGGGCGTGCTCTACCGCGTCGCCGGCGAATTGGGCGCCACCAAAATCGCGCTCGGCCACCACCGCGACGACATCCTCGAAACGCTGTTCCTCAACCTGTTCTACGGCGGCAAGCTGAAAGCCATGCCGCCCAAGCTGGTTTCCGACGACGGTCGTCACATCGTCATCCGCCCGCTCGCCTACTGCCGCGAGCGCGATCTCGAAACCTGGGCCATGCTGCGCCGCTTCCCGATCATCCCCTGCGATCTGTGCGGCGCGCAGGAACAATTGAAGCGCAAGGAAACCAAGGCCCTGCTGCGCGATTGGGACAAACGCTTTCCCGGTCGAGTGGAAAAAATCTTCGCCGCCCTCGGCAACGTCGCCCCCTCCCATCTGGCCGACCCGAAACTCCACGATTTCCGCAGCCTGAAAGCCACCGGCCAGCCCGACCCCAACGGCGACCGCGCGTTTGATCCTGAGATGTTTTGAACCGAATCACGGCAAATCAGCGATTTTCGGCGCGTTGCCGTTTTGAGGCGGGATGAAGCCGAGGCGGCGTTTGAGGGATTGCGGCTGGCCGTCGAAGAGGGCGGCGTAGTACACCGTGTTGCTCATCACTTTCTTGACGTAATCGCGCGTTTCGCTGAAGGGGATTGTCTCAGCGTAGATAGCGCCTTCCAGCGGCCGCGTGCTGTCGCGCCACCGGCGCGCGCGGCCGGGGCCGGCGTTGTAGGCGGTGGAGGCGAGCACCGGATGGCTGTCAAGTTCGTCGAGCACCATCTTCAGGTAATGCGTGCCGATGGTGACGTTGGTGTCGGTGTCCACGGTCTGGCCGGGGTGATAATCCTTGAGGCCGATTTTTTTCGCCACCCATCGGGCGGTCTTCGGCATCAACTGCATCAGCCCTTTCGCGCCGGCCACCGATTTGGCATTGGTGACGAAGCGGCTCTCCTGCCGCATGAGGCCGTACACCCAGCCTTGATCGAGTTGCAGCGCGCGCGCTTTCGGCTCGACGTGTTCGCGGAAGGGGGCGAGATAGCGCAGCGAGTAGTCGTGCAGGGCCAGCGTGCGGTCGGCGGTGTTGATGGCGCGGTCGAAGATTTCCTGCTGGCGCGCAAATTCCGCCGCCGCCAGCAGCTTCGCGTCGTCCATGCCGCGCAGGGACCAGATCCATTCGCGGACGGCTTCGATGCGCAGGTCGATGCGGAACAGCGCGAGGGCGCGGCGAATGCCCGGCAGGGCGGCGATGGCGTCGACTTCCACCGCCGAGGGCGCCAGCGCGCGCGACGGCGGCAGAATCGGGCGGCCCAGTTCGTCGTCGGCGAGGTTGCCGTAGAAGTTCGGCTGGCCGGCGATGCGCGCGTACAGGGCGCGCGCTTCTTCGCGTTGCCCGAGCGCCTCTTGCGCGCGGCCAAGCCAGTAGATCCAGTCCGGCTGCGCCTGCATCGCCTGCGGCATGCGTTCGATGGCCGCGCGCACCGCGCTCCAGTTCAGCGCCCGCAATCCGGCGCGCGCTTTCCAGGCGAGTTGCTCGTTGCCGAGCGGCGCGTCGACCGCACTGGCGTACCAATTCAATGCTTCCGGCATATGCCGCAGCGCAGCCTGCCAGCCAAGCTGGCCGTAAATGTAGCCGCGGTCGGCGGCGGAAAACTGCGCTTGCATGCCCTCCCACTGCCGGGCCGCTTGCAGCGGATCGACGCGGGCAACACGCTGGATGGCAAACAGCGCCATCTCGCGGCCTTGGCGGCTGGCGGCGAAATCCGCCGGCAGCAAGGCGAGGTAGTGCATCGGCTTGTCAGCGATAGCGTCAAGCGTTTTCGCGGCGGGCGCCTGCGCCGCCGGCAGGTATGCCGCTGTCAACTTGGCGGCGTCGAGTTTTTTGATTTCCAGCAGACGGCGCAGGCGTTCCCAGATGTCATCGACACTCAGGCGCTGGCCGGCGATCAACTGTTCCATCAGGGGCAGGCAGGAGGCGGGCAGTTCAACCGCCTCGAACCACAACGGCCGCGCTTCGGCGAGCGCGCCGGTGTCGGCCAGACGCAGGCGGTTTTGCAGTTCGTAGCAGACCAGTTCCTGATCGGTCTGGACCAGCGGCGCGTATTCCCGCGCGAAGACATCCCACTCGCCGCGCTTGCCGAGCGCCTTCAGCCATTCGCCGCGCAGCTTGTCGGCGAGATAGCTGCCCGCGTGACGGGAGAGAAAATCGCGCGCTTCATCGTTGCCGGCTTCCGCCAGCCGCAGGCTGAGCAGCCAGTATTCGGCGTAGGGTTCGAGCACGTTGCCGCGCAGGATTTGCAGCTGCTTGGCAAGCTGAGCGCGGTCGCCGCGCTGCGCCGCCTCTCTGGCGGCGAGCACGGCGGCATCGGCATTGCCGGTCGGCGGCGGCAGCGCCGCCAGCGCCGGCGCACATAACACCCCGCATGCCAGCGCGCACAGCAGCCGATGGATTCTATATAGTAGCCCTTGCTTCAACTTGCTCACCTGTCGTTAACGTTCAACTCCACAATAGCATACCGGGCATGACCGACTTCGCCGATCCGTCCGCGCCGCGCGCCGTCCGCGCCGCATTGCGCAAACGCCTCATCGCGGCGCGGGAGGCGCTGCCGGCGGCGCTGCATGCGCAACTGTCGCGCAGGATAGAACGGCATCTGGGCGAACTGGTTGACGCGCTGCGTCCGGCGGCGCTGGCTTTCTGCTGGCCCTTTCGCGGCGAATTCGACGCCCGCGATCTGGTCGCGGCGCGCCTGAATGACGGACTGGATGGCGGCATGCGCGCCTGTCTGCCGGTCGTCACCGGCGACAACTTGCCGTTGGCATTCCGCGAATGGACGCCGCGCAGCGACATGATCGAAGACCGCTACGGCATCCCCGTTCCGGCGCAAGGCGCGGCGCTGTGGCCGGATCTGATCCTGATGCCGCTCAACGCGTTCGACGAAGCCGGTTACCGCCTCGGCTACGGCGGCGGTTATTTTGACCGCAGTCTGGCCGCGCCGTTCCCGCGCCCGCGCGCCGTCGGCGTCGGCTTCGAGCTGGCGCGCGTCGCCAGCATCCGGCCGCAGGCCCACGATCTGCCGATGGATTTCATCGTCACGGAAGCAGGCGCGTTCGAAGTCACGCCAAATGGTTTGAGAAATTTTCAGCCGAGGAACATGCGGTAAGCCGGGTTGGCCGACTCGTCCCACCAGACGTAGCCGAGGCGCTTGAGGAAGGCGCGGAACGCCGGCTTTTCGCCCGGCGGCACCTGCATCCCGGCCAGCACGCGGCCCGAATCCGCGCCGTGGTTGCGGTAGTGAAACAGCGAGATGTTCCAGCCCGCGCTCATGCTGTCGAGAAAATTCATCAGCGCGCCCGGTCGCTCTGGAAACTCGAAGCGATAAATCAGTTCGTGCGCCACCGGCGCATGGCCGCCGACCATGTGGCGCACGTGCAGCTTGGCCATCTCGTCTTCGGTCAGATCGAGCGTGGCGAGGCCGTGGCGGCGCAGGGTTTCCACCAGCTTCAGCGATTCAGCGCGGCTGCCGACCTGCACGCCGACGAAGACATGCGCCTGGCGCGGATCGGCATAACGGTAATTGAACTCGGTGATGTTGCGCGCCCCGAGCAGACGGCAGAATTTCCTGAAGCTGCCCGGCGTTTCGGGAATCGTCACCGCCAGCACCGCCTCGCGGTGCTCGCCCACCTCGGCGCGCTCGGCGACGAAACGCAGGCGGTCGAAGTTGGTATTCGCGCCGGAAGCCACCGCCACCAGCGTCGCGCCGCGCGGCGCATGTTTCGCCGCCCAAGCCTTGGCGCCGGCGATGGCGAGCGCGCCCGCCGGTTCCAGGATCGAGCGCGTGTCCTCGAAAACATCCTTGATGGCGGCGCAGATGGCGTCGGTATCGACACGCACCACTTCATCGACCACTTCCTTGCAGACGCGGAATGTTTCCTCGCCGACCTGCTTCACCGCCACGCCGTCGGCGAAAAGGCCGACCTGCGCCAGCCGCACACGATGGCCGGCGGCGAGCGAACGCGCCATGGCGTCGGCCTCGACCGGCTCGACGCCGATCACCTTGATCTCCGGCCGCAGCCGTTTGACATACGCACCGATGCCGGCGATCAGGCCGCCGCCGCCGATGGCGACGAAAATGGCGTGAATCGGTTTCGGATGCTGGCGCAGAATTTCCATGCCGATGGTGCCCTGACCGGCGATCACCTCCGGGTCGTCGTAAGGATGGACAAACGTCAGGCGGCGTTTCTTTTCCATTTCCAGCGCATGGCGATAGGCTTCGTCGTAGGAATCGCCCGCCAGCACCACCTCGGCCCCGCGCGCGGCGACGGCGTCGATCTTGATCTGCGGCGTCGTCACCGGCATCACGATGGCCGCCTTGCAGCCGAGCCGCCGCGCCGCCAGCGCCACGCCTTGAGCATGATTGCCGGCCGAGGCGGCGATCACGCCGCGCTTGAGCGCCGCCGGCGCCAGATGCGCCATCTTGTTGTAAGCGCCGCGCAGCTTGAAGGAGAACACTTCCTGCATGTCCTCGCGCTTCAGCAGCAGGGTGTTGTTCAGTCGCGCGGACAAATTCGGCGCCGGTTCCAGCGGCGTCTCAATCGCCACGTCATAAACCTGGGCGTTGAGGATGCGGGTAAGGTAATCGATAGCCATGGACAAGCCTAACAGGCCGCGGCGCTGGCGGGCAAGCCATGTATTTTGACAATGAGAGACAACGCGGCGGCCTTGAACTGCCCGGCATGACCGGCGCAGGTGCAGCTTTCCCCCAAAATATGCTACCGTCCAGATTCTCGTAGCGCGGCCTTGCCAAGGCTTCAACAGAAACAGTGCGTATTTTCAGGTTTCCGGATTCATTTCCGGGTTTCATGCGCCCGGCGCATGGTCTTATCCGCCGCCGTCCGGCGGCGCTCGCGCCGACGGTTTTGCTCGCCACCGTCATGGCGGGCTGCGCCGTGGGGCCGGATTATCAGCGGCCCGCGCTGCCGCCCGGCGTCGACGCGCCCGCCTTCAAGGAAAGCGGGTTGTGGACGCCCGCCGCCCCCGCCCAGGCCGCCGCCGATGAGGATTGGTGGAAGGCGTTTAGCGATGCCGATCTCAATGCGCTGGTGGCGCAGGCGAATGCCGCCAACCAGAGCCTGCAACAAGCCGAAGCGCAATACCGTCAGGCCAAGGCGCTGGTGCAGGGAGCGCAAGCGGCGTTTTATCCGACCGTCGGTTTGGGCGCCTCGATCAACCGCGAGCGCAGCATCGCCAACGGCGCCTCGTCGGTAAACAATACACACGCCTGGTCATTGCAAGCGGCATGGGAACCCGATCTGTGGGGCGGCGTGCGCCGCCGGGTCGAGGCGGCAAGCGAGAGCGCGCAGGCCAGCGCCGCTGATCTGGCCGCAGCGCGGCTGGCGGTGCAGGCGGAAGTCGTCAACAACTACCTGCAATTGCGGCTGCTCGATCTGCAAAAGGATTTGTACGCGCGCACCATCGAGGGCTATCAAAAATCGCTGGCGCTGACGCAGGCGCAGTACCGCGTCGGCGTCGTCACGCGCAGCGACGTGGCATTGGCGCGCAACACGCTGGCGGCAGCGCAAGCGCAGGCGATTGATCTCGATCTCGCCCGCCGTCAGACGGAACACGCGCTGGCAGTGCTGCTCGGTCAAGCGCCGGCGGCATTCTCGCTCGCCCCGGCGCCGCTGGTGGTGACGCTGCCGGCGACGCCGACGGGACTGCCCTCGCAATTACTGGAGCGCCGGCCCGACATCGCCGCCGCCGAACGCCGTGTGGCGGCGGCCAACGCCGGCATCGGCGTGGCGCAGGCGGCGTATTTTCCCAATCTCACCTTGAGCGCCGGCGGCGGTTATCAGGGGCTTGGTTTCGGCCCCTGGTTCTCCGCGCCGGGCCGCGTCTGGGCGCTCGGCGCGGCGCTGGCCGGCCTGCTATTCGACGGCGGCGCGCGCGAGGCGCAGGTGACGGCGGCGCGGGCGGGCTTCGATGCCGCCGCCGCCGCTTACCGCCAGACCGTGCTGAGCGCCTTTCAGGAAGTCGAGGACAACCTGGCCGCGCTGGGAGAGCTGGAGCAGGAACAGGCGGCGCAGGACGAGGCGGCGCGCGCGGCGCATGAATCGCTGCAAGTTTTACTGGCGCAATACCGCGCCGGCACCGTGCCTTATACTTCTGTCATTACCGCGCAATCGCTTGCGCTGACGGCGGACCGCGCCACGCTGCAACTGCAAGGCCGCCAGTTCGCGGCCAGCGTAGCGCTCATCAAGGCGCTGGGCGGCGGCTGGGATGCGCTGCGCTTGCCCGACGCGGACGAAACCGCGATTTCCGATTCATCTTCTTCCCGTTCTTCTTTCCGTGAGTGACGCGATGGACGACGCGCAACAAACCCCGCCTGCTTCCGTTCCACCCCGCCAGCCGCGCCGGATGATGCGCATTGCCGCGCTTGTCGTGGCAGCGGCGGCAATCATTCTGCTCGCGCGCTGGCTCTTCGGTTCATCGGCGCAGCCCAAAGCGCCGCCGCCGCCGGTGGCGGTGCGCACGGCGCTGGTGCGGGAAATGCCGGTGCCCGTGGCGCGCACCGGCGTCGGCACGGTGCTGCCGGTGATGTCGGTAACAGTGAGGCCGCGCGTGGACGGCCAGCTCGACAGCGTCAGCTTCAAGGAAGGGCAGGACGTGAAGGCCGGTCAGGTGCTGGCGCGCATTGATCCGCGCAGCTATCAGGCGCAACTCGATCAAAGTCTGGCGCAAAAGGCCAAGGACGCCGCCGCGCTGGTCAACGCGCGCGCCGATCTGGCGCGCTATGAAGAACTCATCAAGGAAGACGCCACCACGCGCCAGACGCTGGACACCCAGCGCGCGCTGGTGGGCCAGTTGCAGGCGGCGCTGCAAAACGATGACGCGCAAATCCAGCTCGCGCGCGTGAATCTCAGCTATACCACCATCACCGCGCCGATCACGGGGCGGGTCGGGGCGCGGCTGGTCGATCCGGGCAATATCGTGCACGCGACAGATCCGAACGGGCTGTTGGTCATCAACCAGATTGATCCGATCGCGGTGCAATTCACGCTGCCGGAAAGCGCCTTTCAGGCCGTCAACGCGGCGCTGCACGCCAGCGCCGCACCGCTCACCGTGGAGGCGCTTGATCGCGGCACGCGCGAGACGCTGGCCAGCGGCCATCTGGTGCTGCTGAACAATCAGATCGACACGTCCACCGGCACCATCGCGCTGAAGGGCCATTTCCCCAACCCGGAGCACAAGTTGTGGCCGGGCCAGTCGGTCGACGCGCGGGTGGTGCTGGGCCAGCGCGAGCAGGCGCTGACAATATCCTCGGCGGCGGTGCAGCGCGGGCAGAACGGGTTATACGCCTATGTCATCGACGCCGAGGGCAAGGCGCAGATTCAGTCGATTCAGGTCGACGAAAGCGACCGTCAGGGCGATGTCGTAATCATCACGCAAGGCTTGTCGGCAGGCCAGCGCGTAGTGGTCGACGGGCAATACAAACTGACGCCCGGTGTTGCCATCGTGGAAATGTCCGGCGGCGAAAACAGCAACAGCGGTGACAGCAGCAATGGCAGTAATAGCAGCGATAACGGTAATAGCGACAATAGCGGCAAGAAGGCCGCGCCATGAATATTTCCGCCGGCTTCATCAAGCGTCCCATCGGCACCACGCTGCTGGCGCTGGCGATATTGCTGGTCGGACTGGCGGCCTGGCCGCTGCTGCCGGTGGCGCCGCTACCGCAGGTGGATTTTCCGACCGTGCAGGTCACGGGCCGCCTGCCCGGCGCCAGCCCGGAAACCATGGCTTCCACCGTGGCGCAGCCGCTGGAGCGCCAGTTTTCGCTGATTCCGGGTTTGGCGCAGATGACGTCCACCAGCTCGCTCGGGCTGGCGCAAATCACGCTGGAATTCGAGCTGGATCGTGACATCGACGGCGCCGCGCTCGACGTGCAGACCGCCATCAACGCCGCTTCCGGCCAGTTGCCCAAAAACCTGCCCAGCCCGCCGAGCTTTCGCAAGACCAACCCGGCCGATTCGCCGATCCTGATTCTGGTCGCGCAGTCGAAAGTGCTGCCGCTGACCCAGGTCAGCGACTTCGCCGACAACGTGATCGCGCAGCAGATCTCGCGTCTCGAAGGCGTCGGCCTGGTGAACATCTTCGGCCAGCAGAAACCGGCCGTGCGCATTCAGGTCGATCCGGCCAAGATCAAGGCGCTTGGCCTGTCGCTGGAAGACATCCGCGCCGTGATCGCCAACACCACCGTCAGCGCGCCCACCGGCACCATCGACGGTGAGCATCAGGCGTTCAACATTTACACCAACGACCAGTTGCTGAACGCCGGGCCGTGGAATGACGCCGTGCTGGCCTGGCGCAACGGCGCGCCGATCCGCGTGCGCGACGTCGGCGTCGCCGTGGACGGGCCGGAAAACGTCAAGATCGCCGCCTGGGCCAGCAACGGCGGCGCGGCGCTGCCGGACAGCACCATCATCGACGGGCGCACGGTGATGCTGGCGATTTACAAGATGCCCGGCGCCAACGTGATCGAGACTGTGGATCGCGTCAAGGCCGCGCTGCCCCGGCTGCTGGAGGCGGTGCCGCCGAGCATGTCGGTATCGGTGTCGATGGATCGCACGCAGACCATCCGCGCCTCGGTGAAGGAAGTGGAGCTCACGCTGATTCTCTCGATCTGTCTGGTGGTGGCGGTGATTTTCGTTTTCCTGCGCCGCGTCGCGGCCACGCTGATTCCCAGCATCACCATTCCGCTGGCGATCCTGGGCACGGCGGCGGTGATGTACCTGCTCGACTACAGCCTCGACAACCTGTCGCTGATGGCGCTGACCATCTCGGTCGGCTTTGTCGTGGACGACGCCATCGTCATGCTGGAAAACATCTACCGCCACGTCGAGGACGGCATGAAACCGATGGAGGCGGCGCTACAGGGCGCGCGCGAAATCGGCTTCACCATCGTTTCGATTTCAGCCTCGCTGATAGCGGTGTTCATTCCGCTGCTGCTGATGAGCGGCCTCGTGGGCCGGCTGTTCCGTGAATTCGCGGTCACGGTGACGCTGGCCGTCGCCGTCTCGGTGGTGCTCACGCTCACGCTCACACCCATGCTCTGCGCCAAGTTCCTCAAGGGGCATCAAGGCGGCGGCGCGGAAAAACACGGCAAGCTGTTCAATCTGTTCGAGCGCGGCTTTGATGTCATGCAGGAAGGCTACCGGCGCGGCCTGATCGTGGTGTTGCGCCATCCGTTCGTGACATTGATGGTGTTTCTGGTCACGGTGGCGGCGACGGTGGCTTTGTACGTCATCATTCCCAAGGGATTTTTTCCGCAGCAGGACGTCGGTTTCATCTTCGGCTCTGCCGCGGCGGGGCAAGACACCTCTTCGCAGGCCATGCGCGCGCGCATGCAGCAACTGGCCGACATCGTGCGCAAAGACCCGGACGTGCGCGCCTTCAGCTTCCAGGCCGGCGCGTCCACTTTCAACTCCGGCAACTTCTTCATGGCGCTCAGGCCGCTCGATGAGGGCCGCGTCCACAGCGCCAGCCAGATCATCGACCGCCTGCGCCCGCAACTGGAACAGGTCGGCGGCATCAAGCTGTTCATGCAGGCCATGCAGGATGTGCGCACCACCGCGCGGATGTCGCGCACGCAATATCAATACACGCTGGTCGGCGTCGATCTGGAGGAACTCAACGTCTGGGCGCCCAGACTGCTGGAGCGCATGCGCCAGATTCCGCTGCTCACCGACGTCACCTCCGACCAGCAAAACGCCGCGCCCACCGCCAACGTCACCATCGACCGCGAGCGCGCCGCCAGCTACGGCATCTCGCCGGCGCTGGTCGACGCCACCATCTACAACGCCATCGGCCAGCGCCAGGTGGCGCAATTCTTCACCCAGCTCAACAGTTACAACGTGATTCTCGAAATCACGCCCGAACTGCAACGTGACCCGCAACTGTTCAACAAGCTCTACATCACCTCGCCGCTCAACGGCGAGCAGATTCCGCTGTCGACCTTCGTGACGGTCGACACCACCCATACCGGCTATCTGGCGGTCAACCATCAGGGCCAATTCCCCAGCGTCACGCTCTCTTTCAACCTCGCCGCCGGCGTCGCGCTCGGGCAGGCCGTCGACGCCATCCACAAAGTGCAAGCTGAAATGAACATGCCTGCCACCGTCACCGGCGCTTTCCAAGGCGCCGCGCAAGCCTTCAGCGATTCGCTGCGCACGCAGCCATATCTGATCCTGGCGGCGCTGGTGTCGGTCTACATCGTGCTCGGCCTGCTCTATGAAAGCTACATCCATCCGCTGACCATCCTGTCCACGCTGCCCTCGGCCGGCGTCGGCGCGCTGCTGATCCTGATGCTGTTCGGCTACGAGCTGACCGTGATCGCGCTGATCGGCATCATCCTGCTGATCGGCATCGTCAAGAAGAACGGCATCATGATGGTCGACTTCGCCCTGCACGCCGAGCGCGACAAGGGCATGTCGCCGCGCGACGCCATTTTCGAAGCCTGCCTGCTGCGCTTCCGCCCGATCATGATGACCACCATGTGCGCCCTGCTCGCCGGCCTGCCGCTGATGCTCGGCCACGGCGCGGGTTCCGAACTGCGCCGCCCGCTCGGCTACGCCATGGTCGGCGGCCTGATCCTGTCGCAAATCCTCACGCTGTTCACCACGCCCGTCATCTACCTCTACCTCGACCGCGCCCACTACTGGTACCTGCGCCGCAAGGCCGCCCGCCAGGACGCGCGCGCCGGGCACGAGCCGCGCGAACTCACCGCCGCCCCCGCTTCCACGAAGACCTGATCATGAACGATCAGTTATCGAAACGAGCCGTCCGGCAAACGCTGGCAGTTGTATTTTTGCCGGCCTTCACGTTGACCGCGCAGGCGCAGATGACGCCTGTCGGCACCTGGCACAGCATCGACGATGAAACCCGACAGCCCAAGGCGCAAATCGTCATCAACGAAAACAACGGGACGCTGACCGGGCGCATCGAACAACTGCTGCGCCCCGGCGCCGATCCCAAAAAGTTATGTGACCGCTGCGCCGACGAGCGCAAGAACCAGCCCGTGATCGGACTGGAAATCATTCGCGGCGTGCGCAAGGCCGACGGCGAGGAAATCTGGGAAGGCGGCAAAATTCTCGATCCCGAAAACGGCAAGGAATACCGCGCCAGCCTCACGCCTGTGGACGGCGGCGGCAAGCTGGAAGTGCGCGGCTACTTCGGCCCGTTCTGGCGCACGCAAACCTGGGTGAGAATCAAGTAAGAAAAGCCGGGCGGCGCTTACTTGCCGGCGCGCTTTTCGAGCGTTGCCAAGGCTTGCTCAAGAATGATTCTGTCGGAAACATCTTTCTCCCGCATGGTCTGCTTCGTGCGCAGCAAGCCTTCCAGATTGATTGTGCGCACGGGCACGCCGTCAAGGTCGACCGTTTCCGCGTATTGCTTCAATGTTTCATATGTTTCGCCGCAGGTATTGACCATGATGTCGACGACGAATGCGTCGGCGACACGGATATTTTCGCTTTCTTCAAACCACGCCGGATCAATACCCTTGGCCGCCTGATCCGGCAGCACCATCAAGGCAGACCGAATTTTTATTCCAGCTTCCCGGCTCGCCGGCACCAGGACATCTATGTCCGTGGTCGCGCGATGGTAGCCATGCGCGAACAGGGCATAGCCGCCGATCAGCAGGTATTCGGCGCCCCGTTCATTCAGAGACGCAATCAGCGTCTTGAGATCCTCAACGGTTGCTGGCCGGCTGTATTCGTCCATCATCTGCGCTCCAGGGCAATCTGGACCATGCCCGCGACCAGACAATCCTGCTGATGCTGATTGGCTTCTGCAAAGGATTTGAACCGATAAAGTCCTTTGGGAATGCGGGTCGTATTGCCGGTCGGCAGACGGTGAATATCGTCATTGAAACGCGCGCCCTCGGCCAACAAGGCGGAAGATGCCGAAAAGGTGATGGGACGCTCCTTGCGGTGACCTACGGTGCGCATGTCGATTCTTTCTCCGGGCACGTGCGGTTTTCTGTGGCTTCAGCCCCGCGCCAGCGGGCGCTACCTTGAATTGTATTTGGAATCTAGCATGATCCGAAAACGGCAGCCAGCCGCTTGGCCAGCCGCTTGGCGAGCCAAACCGGATCACAGATGGAAAATCGCCCCTCTGCCCGTTGCTCCGGTAGGATAAAATTCGCGTTTTGCTGTCTGCCATTCTTTCCGCCCGCATGACCGCCCGCCTGCGCGAAATTCCTTATAACTACACTTCGTTTTCCGACCGCGAGATCGTGATCCGCCTGCTCGGGGCCGAGGCTTGGCAGACGCTGGATCGGCTGCGCATGGAGCGCGTGACAGGCCGTTCGGCGCGCATGCTCTACGAGGTGCTGGGGGATATCTGGGTGGTGCAGCGCAATCCCTATCTCGAAGACGATCTGCTCGCCAACCGCGAACGGCGCGACGCCCTGATCGGCGCGCTGCGCCATCGGCTGACGGAAATCGAGAAACGGCGTCAGGGCAACGAGGCTGTGGCCGGGCTGCTGACATCGGCCCATGCGGCGGTTGATCGCTTCGCCGCCGCTTTCGATGCCACCGCCACGCTGCGCGGCAAGGCGCTGCGCGCGTTGTCAAAACACACCCGGCGCGACAATGTCCGCTTCGATGGCCTCTCCCGCGTCTCGCACGTCACCGACGCCACCGACTGGCGCGTCGAATATCCATTCGTCGTGCTCTGCCCGGACGCGGAGGAGGAAATTCCCGGTCTGGTGAAAGACTGCATCGCGCTCGGTCTTTCGATCATTCCGCGCGGCGGCGGCACCGGCTACACCGGCGGCGCAGTGCCGCTGGATGCGCGCTCGGCGGTCATCAACACCGAGAAGCTGGACCGCCTCGGCGCGGTGGAAGAATTGACGCTGCCCGGCGCGGCGCGGCCTTGCGCCACGCTCCACTGCGGCGCCGGCGTGGTGACGCGCCGCGTGATGGAAGCCGCCGAGGACGCCGATCTGGTATTCGCCGTCGACCCGACTTCGGCTGATGCGTCCTGCATCGGCGGCAACATTGCCATGAACGCCGGCGGCAAGAAGGCCGTGCTGTGGGGCACCGCGCTGGACAATCTCGCCGCCTGGAAAATGGTCGACGCGGACGGCCATTGGCTGGAAGTCGAGCGCCTCGAACACAATCTGGGCAAGATTCACGATCAGGCGCTGGCGACGTTCCGCCTGCGGCGCATCGACGCCGACAGCGGTCAACTGCTGGCGGAAGAAACGCTGACCGTACCCGGCAGCCGCTTCCGCAAAACCGGCCTCGGCAAGGATGTCACCGACAAGTTTCTCGCCGGTCTGCCGGGCGTGCAGAAGGAAGGCTGCGACGGCATCATCACCTCGGCGCGCTTCATCCTGCACCGCATGCCGCCGGTGACGCGCACGGTCTGTCTGGAGTTTTACGGTCAGGTGCGCGAAGCGGTGCCGGCCATCGTCGAGATCAAGGATTATCTGGCGCAGTGTCCCGGCGGCGCCATGCTGGCCGGGCTGGAGCATCTGGACGAGCGCTATGTGCGGGCGGTCGGCTACGCTTCAAAAGCCAAGCGTCAGGGGCGGCCCAAGATGGTGCTGCTCGGCGACATCGTCGGCGAGGATGAAGCCGCCGTCATGCAAGCCGCCGCGCGGGTGGTGAAGATCGCCAACGCCCGCGGCGGCGAAGGCTTCATCGCCACCAGCGCAGAAGCGTGCAAGACGTTCTGGCTCGACCGCGCCCGCACCGCCGCCATCGCCCGCCACACCAACGCCTTCAAGATCAACGAGGACGTGGTGATTCCGCTGCCGCGCATGGGCGATTATTGCGACGGCATCGAGCGCATCAACATCGAGTTGTCGATCCGCAACAAGCTGCGCCTGTGCGCGGCGCTGACTGAATTTCTGCGCGGCGAACTGCCGCTGCACGCCTTCGACGCGAATCTCGAAGCCGGAGAATTGATCGGCGACCGCCGCCAAGCGGCGCTGGCGCTGATCGAGACGGTGCGCGAACGCTGGCAATGGCTGCTCGACAATCTGGACATGCCGCTGGCGCGGGCGGAAAGCGAATTCGCCGCGCGCGGCATCACGGCCGATCTCCTCACCAATTCGGCGCTCCAGCCAACGCTGTTCCACCGCCTGCAGGACGGCTCGGTGCGCGTCTCCTGGAAACGCGAGTTGAGGCCGCGCATCGAGGACATTTTCGCCGGCGTGGTGTTCGGGCCGGTGCTGGAACGCATCGAGAGCATCCACCGCGAAATTCTGCGCGGGCGCGTCTTCATCGCCTTGCACATGCACGCCGGCGACGGCAATGTGCACACCAATCTGCCGGTCAACTCCGACCATTACGAAATGCTGCAAGAAGCCAACGCCGCCGTGGACCGCATCATGGCGCTGGCCCGCGGCCTCGGCGGCGTCATCTCCGGCGAGCATGGCATCGGCATCACCAAGCTCGATTATCTTCAGCCCGATGAACTGGCTCCTTTCGTCGACTACAAGCGCCGCGTCGATCCCGAGGGCCGCTTCAATCGCGGCAAGCTGCTGCCCGGCGCCAATCTGGAAAACGCCTACACGCCCAGCTTCAGCCTGCTCGGCGTCGAGTCGCTGATCCTCGAACAATCCGAGATCGGCCGCATCTCGAACATGGTCAAGGACTGCCTGCGCTGCGGCAAGTGCAAGCCGGTCTGCTCGACCCACGTGCCGCGCGCGAACCTGCTCTACTCGCCGCGCAACAAGATTCTCGGCACCGGGCTGCTGGTCGAAGCCTTTCTTTACGAGGAGCAGACGCGACGCGGCGTTTCGCTGGCGCACTTCGACGAATTCAACGACATCGCCGATCACTGCACCATCTGCCACCGCTGCGTGAAGCCCTGCCCGGTCGACATCGACTACGGCGATGTCTCCAGCGCCATGCGCAACTTCCTGCGCCAGCAGGGCCGCAAGAAATTCGTCCCGGCCAAGGCGGCGGCGATGGCGTTTCTCACCCTCAAGGATCCGGCCACGCTGAAACTGATGCGCACGGTCATGATCCGCTGGGGCTACCGGGCGCAGCGCCTCGGCTACCGGCTGGCGAAATGGTCCGGCCTCGCCAAGCGCAGCGCCCAACATCCAGCGGCCACGCTGGGCCAGCCGGCGCTGCGCACCCAGATCATCCACCTCATCAACCGGCCCATGCCGGATGGTTTGCCGAAGCGCACCAGCCGCGCCCTGCTCGGCATTGAAGACGCCGCCATCGTGCCGGTGATCCGCGACCCGCGAAAAGTCACCGAGGATTCCGACGCCGTTTTCTACTTCCCCGGCTGCGGCTCGGAACGGCTGTTCTCGCAAGTCGGCCTCGCCACGCAGGCGATGCTGTTTGAATTGGGCGCGCAGACCGTGCTGCCGCCGGGGTATCTGTGCTGCGGCTATCCGCAGACCGCCGGCGGCGATGCCGATCAGGGGCAGAAAATCACCACCGACAACCGCGTGCTGTTCCATCGCGTCGCCAACACGCTCAATTATCTCGACATCAAAACGGTGATCGCTTCCTGCGGCACCTGCATGGATCAGTTGCAGAAATACGAATTCGGGCAAATCTTCCCCGGCTGCCGGCTGCTCGACATTCACGAATATTTGCTGGAGAAGGGCATTAAAATCGACGGCATGAAAGGCGCGCGCTATCTCTATCACTCACCCTGCCATGATCCGATGAAAATTTACAACGGCGCCAAAGTCGCGGCGCAACTGCTCGGCAGCCGGGTCGATCTAAACGACCGCTGCTGCGGCGAAGCCGGCACGCTGGCGGTGGCGCGGCCCGACATCGCCACCCAGGTGCGCTTTCGCAAACAGGAAGAAATCGAGCGCGGCATGCGCCGCCTGCCCGGCGACGGTCCGGTGAAACTCCTCACATCCTGCCCGTCCTGTTTGCAGGGCCTGCGCCGTTATGACGACGATGCCGGCACCGACGCCGATTACATCGTCGTCGAACTGGCGCGGTATCTGCTCGGCGCGGACTGGATGCAAAACTACATCGCCCGCGTCAATGCCGGCGGCATCGAACGGGTGTTGCTGTGATCGACATGTCCTTCGCCCAGATCGCCGGCTTCCTCGCCGCCGCCGTTCTCATCACGCTCACGCCCGGCCCGGACAATCTCTCGGTGTTGAGTCTCGGCCTGTCGCGCGGGCGGCGCGCCGGCATCGGCTTCGGCCTTGGCTGCGCCTTGGGCTGCTTCACGCACACGCTGTGGGCGACGCTCGGCGTCACCGCGCTCGTCGCCGCCTCGGAAACCGCGTTTACCCTGCTCAAGCTGGCCGGCGCGGCGTATCTCGTCTGGCTCGGCATCGGCGCGCTGCGCAGCCCCGGCGCAACGCTCTCGGCGCAAGCCGGCGACGGGCGCGCCAACGACCCGATGCGCCCCTATCTCAAACGCGGCTTCATCGCCAATGCCATCAATCCCAAAGTGGCGCTGTTCTTTCTCGCCTTCCTGCCGCAGTTTGTCGACCCTGCCCGCGGCAGCGCGACAGCGCAGACGGCGCTGCTCGGCCTGCTCTTCGCCGCGCAAACGGTGTTCATCTTCGGCGCCATCGGCTGGTATGCCGGCGCGCTCGGCGGCTGGCTGCGCGGTCGTCCGGCGATAAGCCGCTGGCTCGACCGCGCCACCGGCGCGCTTTTCATCGGCCTCGGCATCCGTCTGGCGCTGGCCGGGAGGAATTGATTCATCATGTGCCAACTGCTCGGCATGAACTGCAACACGCCGACCGACATCTGCTTTTCCTTCGAGGGCTTTCGCACGCGCGGCGGGCTGACCGACGTACACCGCGACGGCTGGGGCATCGCCTTCTTCGAGGGCGCGGGCTGCCGCTCGTTCATCGACGCCAGGGCGACCATCGAATCGCCGGTCGCCGATCTGGTGCGCCGCTATCCGATCCACTCGACCAACGTCATCGCCCACATCCGCAAGGCGACGCAGGGCGAGATCGCGCTGGAGAACACCCATCCCTTCACGCGCGAGTTGTGGGGGCGTTACTGGATCTTCGCCCACAACGGCAACCTGAAAGATTTCGATCCGCCGCTCGACGGCAACTTTCTGCCCGTCGGCCGCACCGACAGCGAGCGCGCTTTCTGCTGGCTGCTGCAAAACCTGCGCGCCCGCTTCGCCACGCCGCCCGCGCGCGAGGCGCTCTGCGCCGCCCTGCGCGAACTGACCGCCGGCGTCGCCGCGCACGGTGAATTCAATTACCTGCTCTCCAACGGCGAGAGCCTGTTCGCCCACTGCGCGACAAAGCTCAGCTACATCGTGCGCCAGGCGCCGTTCACCGTCGCCCATCTGAAGGATCAGGATATGTCGGTGGACTTCAGCGAAATCACCTCGCCCGATGACCGCGTCGCGCTGATCGCCACGTTGCCGCTCACCGACAACGAAACCTGGACGACCCTGACGCCCGGCACGCTGACGCTGTTCGTCGACGGCGCGCCGCTCTGGGCAGCGCCGACGGTCGACTGAAACGCGGCGATGAAATCCTGTCCGCTGTGCGGTGAACCGGATCAAGCGCCGCTCTGGCAAGACGCCCTGTGCCGATTGGTGTGGGTCGCCGACGCCGATTACCCCGGCTTCTGCCGCGTCATCTGGAAACGCCACGTAAAGGAAATGACCGATCTCGACGCCGCCAAACGCCGTCACATGATGACGGTGGTATTGGCCGCCGAAGCGGCGCTGCGCGCCACCGTCCGCCCGGACAAGATCAACCTCGCCAGCTTCGGCAACCTCGTGCCGCATCTGCACTGGCACATCATCCCGCGCTGGCGCAATGATCGCCACTTCCCCAACCCGATCTGGGGTGAAACCATGCGCCAAGCCCCGCCACGCCCTCCCGCCGACCCCGCCGCCCTGCGCGCGGCTTTTCTTGCCGCGCTAGGTTGAGCAACAAGTCAGGTTTTGCCTCAAGTAGCTAGCTCCCAAACTCCAATAGGAGAGATGTCAGCTGCCTTCATCACCCTTTTTCGGCGAAGCTGATTCGCAGCCCAGCGCATGTCATATTGCCACGTAAAGAACAAATTGCCTGAGTGTCGTAGCTCTACCTCATGATGAGCCCATATATGTTTTGCAATTTCGACCAGACGAGCACTACCGCCCAGCGCTAACAGTGCTGCGCTTACCCAATCCTGCAAATCTTCTTTAGTGGCCATAAATTATTCCCTTAAAACAACCTAACGCCTAAGTTAACCGGCGCACCGTAGGCGCGTCCGGGTTGAATGAATTGTTAGCTCTACATTCCTCAAGAACGCGATGAAACAGTTCGTTGAGACGATCTACGACCATAGGAGCGCGAGATTTCTGGGGAATGTCCACGGTGCCACCCTCAAGCTCTGCTTCGATAAAGGCGTTGAGAGACGGAACCGCTGGAGCCAACCCAAGCTCGAGTGTGCCTCTCTTCTGCTTCAGAAGCTTGTGAACCTCGGCGAGAACCACTGGCTCCTTATGGAGGAGCGTCAGGAGCTTCTCGAACTCAATCGGAGCGGCACAACCTCTGCTTGCTATCCACCGAGCCGCGAGCAAGGGCCGAAGTATGTAGAAGTACTTTTTCAGAGGCACTACCGGTTCTTTCAGATAGCCTCGATAGTTGGTTTTGGCCATGCTTCGGTAGTGATAAATTCCTTTCTCCGGTGAGTAAATTTCTGGCAACAGGGCAAGAGCGGTTTTCCGGAACAAACTTTGGTCAACGTAGGTGAGAGGTGACTGGATCCATTCCACAAACGTCGGATTGGATTTCCAAAACAACCGCAATGCCTTTCGGACATCCCAGCCGTTTAGGTCAATGTCGTCAACGATCGGGTATTCGATTACATCGCGGCGCTCCTCCAAGTCAACTGCTTGGTACCACCCCGGTTCACGCATATAAATGAAGCGGACATCGTAGTCGCTGTTAGGCGAAGCGAAGCCCCACGCCCTGCTGCCGGACTCGGTGGCGAAGAGGATGTGCACGGAGTGCTCCGTCTCGACATTGCCAAGGCGTCGGAGGATTTCGGTTCTAATGTCCTCGGAAATCATGGGAACAGGGCTAACACCTAAATTAACCGGTGCGCCGAAGGCGCGTCCGGGTTGAGCACATGGTTAGGAGTTAAGTCCATCCATCATGCCCCAGTATGTGAGATCGTTTGAGGTTCTGATACACATCTTCCCAATCGACATCCGACCCTACTCCTTCGTCTTTTGGGTTGCGCTTTGAAGCATTTTCGGATTCCAAAGAATGCCACACCTTGGACAGAGGTAATATGCTCCAGTAATGCATGTAGCGGTCGATCAAGAAGACTCGCATCTCCCAGCCAAGGCAATCCAAGCGATACCATATCTCGCTTAATTTTTTAAGCTTATCTGGTGAGATTGTATTAGTATCTTCTACCTCAAATAAAAATACCGTCCGATGTTCTCGATCTATACGATACGCGTCAGGGATGATTCTATTTCCCTTCAGCAGATGTGTTAGCTCTTCTTTATCCACCTCATGTTCCATAGCTTCAATAAGGGAACGGTTGAAGCCGCAGGTAAGTATCTGCTTATCTTTTTTAAGCAGCCAATTCAAAACAATTTTTGAAAGGGTGAGATTCGGATCATCCCATAAGTCGGTCATTATTCTTGGCTCCTAACGGGTATGAGTTGAGCGGCTCGCATCAGCAAGTCCGCTCGAACGAAAGGTTAGGCTGAAACCATGATTCATAGGAATAGTTCATGTTCTTCGGACATCTTGCCCCTGATTCGCATAACAGATAATGCCGATCTCGCTGCTGATACAACACTCAGCCACTGAGGGAGAAGAATTGCGGCGGCATCATCCTCTATAACTTTTGGGGTGACTTTGCAAAATTCATTAAACGCGGTTCCTACCTGATATAAAAGTTCATTTTCTTGTGCAGTAAATACTGGTAGCGAAAAATAGTTTTTAGGCATAGGAATTGGAACCCAATCTTCCCAAGAGTTGACTAGTTCATTCACTCCGTAGCTAGGACACATATTTTCAGCTTGGACTATTGACTCCAGTTCCTCAATGACTCTATTTCGGATGCGCTGATATATGAGGTTGGAAGTCATACTGTTCTTAAACCTAACGGAGCGGAATTGAGCGACACCCCCGAGGCGAGCGTGACAACCCGTAGGGCTGGCGCGTCGCACGAGTGGGCGTAGCCGCGCCGCGCCGCAAGCGGTGTCGACTCGAATGCAGGGATGGACGGCGCTTGCGCCGGACAGCACACATGAGAATCTCAACCCTCACGGCCGCCGCACACACAACGCTCGGCCACGGTAGTCGGTGTCGAGAAAGTTCGAGGCTGGCTCACCACTTTCCAGCCACACAGCCCAGGCAGACCAGGCAGCACGCGAAGCATTTTTCTCAGAACTCCAATACCAATCCCCCGTCAATTCGATCAACTCCTCGGCGGCTTCGTGTCTCGCGCTTAATGCCTGTAACTGAGCAACTGTTGGCAGCGTCCGGCCTTCTCCCAGCATACGGCAGAATTCAATCGCGGCATTCCAATCAATACTCTTGTCATTATCAGACGTGTCCCATATGACATTCAGTGTGTGATCGTAAACGCCGTCAAATATGCGCTCCAAACCCGAATGCTCAAGCGCCTTGGGATTGGGCTCCCGATGTACACACAACGCCCTGTGATCCTCTTCGACCATGGCGCTCCCCGTGAACGGGTCACCTTCTTCCCTGTGTACGCTCTCAAACTCGTCGAGACTCCAATACCATTGACCCGTCAGGTTGATCTTTGATTTGACAGGCTCATGTTTGGTGAACAATACCATCAGCTGACTTACTGTTGGCAGCCGCCAACCGGTGCCCAATCCGGCGCAGTATTCAACGGCAGAATGCCAATTAATGTCATCACCATTATCTTTCGCAGCCCACACGATCCTCTGAGCCTGGTCACGAACGCCATCAAGCGCCTGCTCCTGGTCTTCGGCGATTTCGACAAGCGAGGATTGCGCATGGACGTGAACACCATCAGGTGTTCGCTCCAAAGCTGATTGCTGGGTCACACTGGCGTTATCTGTACAAGCGCCCAGCAAGATACTCGTCAAAATAAAAAATAGTAGCCATTTCATCGGATTTCTCGGGAAAATCGGCATCTACACCGAGGGAGGATGGGTTTATGGCCTGATTGAAATTAAGAGATGCCTGGCCTCTTAAGCCTAACACCCAAGCTAACCGGCTGCCGCGTAGCGGCAGTCCGGGTTGAGCGCAATGTTAAGCACTGTGATCATTTGCGCCAGTAGTTATTTGCTGCAGCGACTGTTTGGAAATTGATGGCAATAACCTGAGATGCTGCGGTGAGTGAGTCAGCGGAGTTTGCGTACTCAGGGCGTAATTTCTTGAGAACATCCATATCCGGCTGTGTGTACTTTACACCGCGACGGCTCAGGGTAATTGCAAGCTCAAATCCTTCCTGCGGAGTTTCTGTTATCAATGTGTTCAGCCAAGTATCTGTCATGGTGCTGCTCCTTTTGAGTGTGAATGATGGTTACTAATGCCCAACGCCCAAGTTAACCGGTGGCGAAACTGTCCGGGTTGAACACAAGGTCAGGCTGCTCGGCGAGATCGAATACACATTCAACCAAACGCGCGATCCACAAAGAATACCAGCTTCGCCTGCTGGACACTTCAGAAAGGATTCCCACTTTCAGAAGGTAATGATCTTTGTCAATTTGCCTCCTTGTTCTGCTTGATGCGACTACCTGGAGATATTCAGACTCAACTGCTTGACGAGTATTCGGCAGAAAAATGTCGAGGCGCCTCTGCCCATAAGATGTTTCAAAGATTGCGCTATCAAGCTGAACACTAGTCAGCGGGTCCGCTCGAATGAAGGGTCAGGCGGTATGTATATGAACGGCTAGTGCGTAGAAAATAGCGGGGCCTTCGCTCGCAAGCACGCCTCGCGTAGCCGCTTGTCTCTAGTCCATAGACTGACATCTTCTGATAAAAGCGTGGCGGCAAGCAGATGAAGATCGACAAAACCAATGCCCATTCCGTACAGCCTGGCTTGATGAAGCAAATGCATAGCCTCATCAATTGTCGCCATCCTGGTTTGGGGAAGCTCCGCCAGACTGCGTAGAAGTATTTCTCGTTTGGAGAGGTTGCCTAATGCCAGCTCGCTGATGATAAACGGGTGCATGACAACCTGTTCATTTTCAAGCAACTGCTCAAGTAGCGGATCGCCACGCTTACCCAGAAAATCCACCCAAATGGATGTGTCAGCGAGAATCACCGACGACCTCTGAACGTCTGCGCGGAATCGACTTCAGCTTTGGAGAAGACCCGCCAAACCGGGCCAAACGTCTGGAAGCCTCCGACTCCACCATCCTTTTTAATGCGCTCTGAAGCAGTGCGGATGTTTCTTGTATGCCGGAAAAATCGCGCGCCTTTGCAAGCAAATCATCATCCAAAGTAACCGTGGTACGCATGGAAAGCCCTCCTTTAAAGTTGGATCAATTATAGCATCAGATGATGCAAAAATTGATGTGATCCAGCCTGAGAGCTGAAAAGGTGACCTTGACGCGGGTAGCAAGACGACGCGTCTCTTAAGTCCAGCGCACGGGGGCGGTTTTACCTTGGTCTGGATCGGAGCAACAATTCAGCAAGACCGTTCATGGAAATGCAGTCTGGCATGGCTTGATAAACGCCACGAAAATCACAGCAAGGCAGCAGGGCAACGCGCAGTACCAGAAATAGCACAGCGCCAAAAGCTCAAGGCGAGAATGTCATGCACACAGAGGACGGGAAGCTCCTTATGGGCAATGTTAGGCCTTTGCTTTAGCTTGAACATAGAGCTTTTTGGGTGGGACCGAAAAATACTTTAATAGTGCTGGGCAAAGCCACCCTTCTGCCTCAAGTGCCGCACTGTAGTACCAATTGCCGCTAAGATCAGGGCGTTGCCACTCAAACTCATGTTGGTAGCCAGGAAATGGCTCCGAAGAAAATAAGAGTGTGAAGCCTTTTTCTGCATTTGGAATTTGTGCAACCATGCGATCAATGATGATGTCTGCGCCAGATATAAATGGTTCCTGTCGGAGTTCAACACTCGGATCATCAAAAACCCACAGACCTTCAGTTTTATAAGGATGAATTGCGGTGATTGCATTCATGTAAATTTCTCCGACTGGAAGTTGTTTGGATAGCCTAACGGGTATGAGTTGAGCGGCCCCGGGTCTACTCAAACAAAGAGTTAGGTAATCCTATAAGGCAAATAGAATTTGTCGACTGCTTTCATATACGACTTCTTATCAAATACAAACGGCCCCAAAGCTTCATATGACCATACGCCCATTCGGGACCCTTGGGCGCGAAAAGGGTTCTCGAAGTCCTTCCAAGTTACAGTATGTTTAGAAATTATGATTCTAGCATAGAGCGGCCAATCGTCATCAAACCCACATTTGCAACCGAGAATTAAGGATTTTCCTTGTTCTTCTCCTTCTTCAGAACCATCATATTGATCCTTTCCGAGTAGAGAATCGGCTGCACCCCAGCGATAACGCCAGAACCTCTGCTTATCAATCGGCTGTGGCCGACCTTCGGCGATCATAAATGGAAGTTCGTAGTTATGCGATATATCTAGAAAATCTACTCCGTTGAGAAGGAATTTTACGTAATCTGTAAGCGCGCCAGTAACAGGGTTGTTTGCCTCAAGAAACTCAACGTCGAATGTGTCCATATTTATAACCTGCTTAGAGCTCTCAAATCTAACCGATTATGGATAACGCTTGCTTTCTTAAGCCTAACCGTATGAGTTGAGCGGCTCGCATCAGCGAGTCCGCCCGGACGAAAGATTAGGCCGCCCGGACGCCTCCCATTCGCGTATAGCAACCCTAACGGCTTCCTCGTACATTGCATCTGGATCGGCATATATAAGCCAATTGTCTGCGATATCTACAGCAACTTCATGACGTAGCGACCTGTCTCCAGACACAACTTTTGCAGCTTGATTATCATCAAGCATAACGACTACAGATATTGGCTGATAGCTAATTCCTGATGTTACCTCCATGAAGTATGTACCTCCATCGCAGAGAAGTATCCAATTATCAGGGTTGTGATCTATGACAATCATTGTGCTAATTCTTTAAGCCTAACGAATGAAAGGGGCTTCCCCGTCCCGAGTGTTCCGCGCATTTGCGGGATACGGTGCGAAGTGCCACGATAGGAAGTGCAGTCTCTCATCAACTCACTCGTTCATCGCAGAGGGTATCGGCGAGCGGTCATTGCTATCGCCGCCAAAAACATGCGCTTGTGCTGGGCAATGCTGCAACGGGGGAGGCGTTCAAAATGCCTGTTTGAGGACAAGCCAGCAATAACAGCAGAAACGCCAGAATCAGAAATCTGCCGCGTGAAGGCAGTCGTTGATGAGCAAAGGGTTGGACCTGCGCCAGGGAATATTCGATTAGCTTTGGGGGAGAAGTCCCGTGCCCAATTAACGATGCCGTTCAGCCGTCCGCTGCAAGTGTGGGTTAGGCGGCTGGCACAACGTCGAATTTCCCCGGGCGAGCTAAACGGGCGGCCAATACTGCAACTCACCTTCACTTTCTTGAAGGCTGCCACTGATGGAAGCCGCCCAACCTTTCGCAGTTTTCCACACTGTTTGAATCTGATCAAGCGGAATATCGATAGACTCACTCGCACTGGGTTTGCAGAACGACGCCGCGTTGCCCAACAGATCGATAGATCGAAACTCGACCTCTAGGAAATCGAGGCGAGCGTGCTGGCCATCTCCGAACCCAGAGCCTGATCTCTCCGCATGTACAACCCAACGCAGAGTGAGATGTTGGCGCTCGTTCTCCGGAATGGAGGTCAGGATGGCAGCGGCACGGCGTGCAGTCATGGATTCGTAGACTCCGAATTGGTCCGGGTGAAGGTACTCGGTCAGTGACCCGACGCGAAATGGGAAAGCCCAGCCCTTATCGACTAGTGGGCCAGCTTTGTCTTGGCGTAAGTGGACACCGATAGGAGCGCGCGCACTTGATTCGACGGCGACCACAACAACAACCTTTGGCGGGTTATGCACATCTGGCGAGTTACGCACATCAAATGATCGTACATTGAATACTGGACTTGGGAGGCACCGCTCTTTGACCTGCTTTTCGAAGGTTTCTATGATGTCCGCAGCAAGTGTCCGATCAATACCGTGAAAACCTGTGCAAAGGGTACGTTTCGTGTCGGTTGAAACGCCAATAAGAACGTGACCACCCAAGGTGTTGGCTAAAGCTGCCACATCCTTTGCGAATTCGATCCTATTCCTATCCTTCGTCGGGTCAAGCGTCTCCTTGAAGTCAAGATCAGCGCTTTCTGAACTCCTTCCAACAAGTGGCTGAAGGCTCTCCCAGCTGGTCAACATGCGCATGAAGTACCTCTCCCGTATCCGAGCCGCTTAACACACTAAATAATACGTTGTTCAAAATAAAATTCAATATGTTCAATTATTAGTCTATTCTCTCTAGTGAACGTAGAGCCTCAAAACACCCCCAAAATCGCTAAAGAGCCAAAGCTGCTGGATCAGCTTCGGGCGCGCATCCGGGTGAAACATTACAGCATTCGCACGGAAGATCAATATGTCTTTTGGGTGCGGCGCTTTATTTTGTTTCATGGCAAGCGGCATCCACGCGAGATGGGGGCGCCGGAAGTGGAGGCGTTTCTTTCCGATCTGGCGGTAAATGGGCGGGTGTCGGCTTCGACGCAGAATCAGGCTTTATCGGCCTTGTTGTTTCTGTACCGCGAGGTGCTGGGAATCGCGCTGCCCTGGCTGGATAACGTGATGCGGGCCAAGGCGTCCAAGCGGTTCATGGATTCCCGCTGGTGCGGGAATGACGAATTGAATTTGCATCAGCAATTTTGAAATAGATTCAAATACCCTGTTGCTTTTAGCCCTGCCGTCAGCGCAGTCATTCGGGCGGGTCTTCTGCGGTATGATGGCGATTCCGAATCATGTTTGGAGACCGGCATGGGCGGCCTCGATAAAGACGTTCCAATCCCGACAGAAATCAAGCTGCATCAGAAATCGCGCCTGATGGACATCGCTTTTTCCGATGGCCGCCGTTTCGAGCTGAGTTACGAATTGCTGCGCGTCTACAGCCCTTCGGCGGAAGTGCGCGGCCACGGCCCCGGACAGGAAACCCTGCAAACCGGCAAGCGCGATATCGAGATCGCGCGGATCGAGCCGGTCGGCGCTTATGCCGTGCGGCCGATCTTTTCCGACGGCCATGACAGCGGCTTGTATTCCTGGGATTATCTGTATTGGCTGGGCGCCGAGCGCGACCGCCTGTGGCAGGAATATCTTGACCGCATGGCGGAAGCCGGCGCCAGCCGCGATCCGGCTGATTATCCCGAAGCGCCGCCGCAGGGCGGTTGCGGCGGCGGCGCGTGCGGACATCACTGATGAGCGACAAGACCACGCATTTCGGTTACAAGGAAGTCGCCGAAGACGAGAAGGCGCAGCGCGTCGCCGACGTTTTCGATTCGGTCGTCGACAAGTACGACTTGATGAACGATCTCATGTCGCTCGGCCTGCATCGCTTGTGGAAGGCGTTCGCCATCGAGGTTGCCGGCGTGCGCGAAGGCGACCGCGTGCTGGATGTCGCCGGCGGCACGGCCGATCTCTCACTCGCTTTCGCCAAGCGCGTCGGCGCCGGCGGGCAGGTCTGGCTTACCGACATCAACAACGCCATGCTCACGCGCGGCCGCGACCGCATGCTCGATCATGGCCGCATGATGCCGGCGGTGCAGTGCGACGGTGAAAAGCTGCCGTTCCCCGACGGCTACTTCGATTGCGTGAGTTGCGCTTTCGGTCTGCGCAACATGACGCATAAAGAACAGGCACTGGCCGAGATGACGCGCGTGCTGCGTCCGGGCGGGCGTTTGCTGGTTCTCGAATTCTCCAGAGTCTGGCAGCCGCTGGCGCCGATCTACGATTTTTATTCTTTCAAGGTGCTGCCCTGGCTGGGCAGCAAGGTGGTCAACGATCCCGGCAGCTATCAATATCTGGCCGAGTCAATCCGCATGCACCCCGATCAGGAAATGCTGAAGGGTCTGATGGAGCACGCCGGCTGCGGCAAGGTCGACTACTTCAACATGGCGGCGGGCGTCGTCGCCCTGCATCGCGGCTACAAATCCTGATCATGAATTCCCGCTTGCGCGGGAACGGCGACGCAAAAATCCTGCGTCTTCGATTTTGAGACAAGCGCGCTGATCCTCAGCGCAGTCTTTCAAGCAATCCGTCAAGCTGGTCGAGGCTGGAGAAGCGGATGCCGATCTGGCCGGCGCCGGCGGCGCTCATCTTGATTTTCACCTGCGCGCCGAGCGTGTCGGCGAGTTCTTCTTCCAGCAGCGCCACATCGCGGTCTTCCTTTTTCGGCTCGGCTTTCTGTCTGGGCGGATTGAGTTCGTGCTGGACGAGGCGTTCGGCCTCGCGCACCGAGCAGCCCTTGCTGGCGATGCGGTGCGCGAGCTGCACCTGACCGGCCTTGGCGAGCGGCAGCAGGGCGCGCGCGTGGCCCATGTCGATCTGGCCCGACATCAAAAGATCCTGCACCGGCTTGGCCAGATGCAGCAGACGCAGAAGATTGCTGGCGGCGGGGCGCGAGCGGCCAACGGAATCGGCGGCTTGCTGGTGCGTCATGCCGAATTCATCAATGAGGCGCTGAATGCCCATCGCTTCTTCAAGCGGATTGAGGTTTTCGCGCTGGATGTTTTCGATGAGCGACATGGCGAGCGCCGCGTCGTCGGGAATTTCACGCACCAGCACCGGCACTTCGCGCAGGCCGGCCAGTTGCGAAGCGCGCCAGCGCCGCTCGCCGGCGATGATCTCGTAACGGCCGCCATCGACCGGCCGCACCAGAATCGGCTGCATGAC
>JAITMP010000050.1 GCA_031277315.1 Zoogloeaceae bacterium
AACTGCAACCCGATTACGCGAAGAACATCGTGATCGGCTTCGGCCGCCTGCAAGGGCAGACGGTGGGCATCGTCGCCAACCAGCCGCTGGTGCTCGCGGGCTGCCTCGACATCAAGTCATCGATCAAGGCGGCGCGCTTCGTGCGCTTCTGCGATGCCTTCAACATTCCGGTCGTGACCTTCGTCGACGTGCCCGGCTTCATGCCCGGCACCAGCCAGGAGTACGGAGGCATCATCAAGCACGGCGCCAAGCTGCTCTATGCCTACGCCGAATGCACCGTGCCGAAAGTGACGGTCATCACGCGCAAGGCCTACGGTGGCGCTTACGATGTGATGTCGTCGAAGCATTTGCGTGGCGACGTGAACTTTGCCTGGCCGAGCGCCGAAATTGCCGTGATGGGGCCGAAAGGCGCGGTGGAAATCATCTTCCGCGAAGAAAAAAACGACCCGCAGAAAATCGCCGAACGCGAGCAGGAATACAAGGCGAAGTTCGCCAACCCGTTCATCGCTGGCCATCGCGGTTTCATCGACGACGTCATCATGCCGCATGAAACACGCAAACGCATCTGCCGCGCGCTTGTGATGCTGCGTGACAAGAAGCTCGACAACCCGTGGCGCAAGCACGGCAATATTCCGCTATAAGCGCCGAAAAGGAATAAAACATGTTCAAAAAAATCCTGATCGCCAATCGCGGCGAAATTGCCTGTCGCGTCATCGCCACCGCCAAAAGAATGGGCATCCAGACGGTGGCCGTTTATTCCGACGCCGACAAGGAAGCGCGCCACGTGCAACTGGCCGACGAGGCGGTGCGGCTGGGGCCGCCGCCTTCGCGCGAGTCGTATTTGCTGGCCGACAAGATCATCGCCGCCTGCAAGCAGACGGGCGCTCAGGCGGTGCATCCCGGCTACGGTTTTCTTTCCGAGAACGAGGCGTTCGCCCGCAAGGTTGAAGAAGCAGGCATTGTTTTTATCGGCCCCAAGGCGCATTCGATTGCGGCGATGGGCGACAAGATCGCGTCCAAGAAGCTGGCGCTGGCGGCGAAGGTCAACACCATTCCGGGCTGGAACGAAGCCATCGACAGCGCCGAGCACGCGGTCAAGATCGCCAAGGACATCGGCTACCCGGTGATGATCAAGGCCAGCGCCGGCGGCGGCGGCAAGGGCTTGCGCGTGGCCTATGACGACAAGGAAGCCTTCGAGAGCTTCACTTCCTGCCGCAACGAGGCGCGCAACAGTTTTGGCGACGACCGCGTTTTCATCGAGAAATTCATCGAGGAGCCGCGCCACATCGAGATTCAGGTGTTGGGCGACGCGCACGGGAATTGCGTTTACCTGTGGGAGCGCGAGTGCTCGATCCAGCGCCGCCATCAGAAAGTGATCGAGGAAGCGCCCAGCCCTTTCCTCGACGAGAAAACGCGCGCGGCGATGGGCGAGCAGGCGGTGGCGCTGGCGAAAGCCGTCAAGTACCAGTCGGCGGGCACGGTGGAGTTCGTCGTCGGCAAGGACAAGTCGTTTTACTTTCTCGAAATGAACACGCGCTTGCAGGTCGAGCATCCGGTTACCGAGATGATTACCGGGCTGGATCTGGTCGAGCAGATGATCCGCGTCGCCGCTGGCGAAAAGCTGCCCTTCGCGCAGAAGGAAATCCGCTTGAACGGCTGGGCCATCGAGTGCCGCATCAATGCCGAAGATCCGTTCCGCAGTTTTCTGCCGTCAACCGGGCGGCTGGTGCGCTACATCCCGCCGACGGAGAGCGGCAGCGTGCGCGTCGACACCGGCGTGTACGAAGGCGGCGAGATTTCGATGCACTACGACTCGATGATCGCCAAGCTGATTACCCACGGCGCCACGCGCGATGAGGCCATCGCCAGGATGCGCGCCGCGCTCAACGCCTTTGTCATTGGCGGCGTTGCCTCGAACATCGCTTTCCAGTCCGCGCTGATGCGGCATCCGTGCTTCCAGTCGGGCCAGTTCAACACCGGCTTCATCGCTGAGGAATTCCCGCAAGGCTTTTCCGCCGCCGGTCTGGCGCGCGAGGATGCGCTGCTGCTGGCGGCGGTGGCGGCGTTCGCGCGGCGTCGCTACATCGACCGCTCCGTGCGCATCAGCGGCCAGTTGCACGGCCACGAGCGCAAGGTCGGCAATGAATGGACGGTGCTGATGGATGGCGGCGCGGGTGTGTTCCCGCTCATTCTGACGCCGATCGGCGGCGGCTACACCGTCGTCTATGGCGGGCAGAGCCGCGAGTTGTGTTCCAACTGGCGCTTGGGCGAGCCGGTTTTTCGCGGCACATGGAACGGCGAGCCGGTCTGCCTGCAAGTGGAGCGTCTTGGTCTTCGCTACCGCGTCATGCATTCGGGCGCGCGTGCCGACATGATGGTGGTGACGAGCCGCGCCGCCGAGTTGCTGGCCTTGATGCCGGAGAAGCCGAAGCCGGATCTTTCCAAGTTCTTGCTCTCGCCGATGCCCGGATTGCTGACCGATCTCGCCCTTCAGCCGGGGCAGGAGATCAAGGCCGGCGAAAAGCTGGCGGCAATCGAGGCCATGAAAATGGAGAATATTCTCAAGGCCGATCAGGATTGCGTCATCGCCGAAGTGCTGGCGAAGAAGGGCGACAGTCTGGTCGTCGATCAGCCCATCGCGCGCTTTGCTTGATGCCATCTGCCGCGAGCGCGACGGCGGCATGTTAAGCTCATCGCCGGTCGGAATTTCAGAAATCATTTCAGGAGTCTTTGCCGTGTCCAGTGTTTCCCCTGCCGCCGCCTCCGGCGGATTGCTCGAATATTCGGTCGTCTACACCGACCGCGCCCTCAACCACATGTCGTCCGCATTTCAGGCCGTGATGTGCGACATCTCCGCCATCCTCAAGGAGGCCTATCAAGCGCATTCCGCCATCATCGTGCCCGGCAGCGGCACGTTCGGCATGGAGGCGGTGGCGCGGCAGTTCGCCGCCGGCAAGAAGTGTCTGGTGATCCGCAACGGCTGGTTCAGTTATCGCTGGAGCCAGATTTTCGAGATGGGAAACATTCCTGCCGAAACCGTCGTGCTGAAAGCGCGGCCGGCGGAAACCGGCAGGCAGGCGGCTTTCGCGCCGCCGCCGATTGGTGAAGTGACGGCGGCGATCCGCGAACAAAAACCGGCGCTGGTATTCGTGCCGCATGTTGAGACGGCATCCGGGATCATTTTGCCGGACGCATACCTGAAAGCGGTGGCCGAAGCAGTGCATGCCGTCGATGGCCTGTTCGTGCTCGACTGCATCGCCTCCGGCGCGATGTGGGTGGACATGGCCAGTCTCGGCATCGACATTCTGCTCAGCGCGCCGCAGAAAAGCTGGAGCGCGCCGCCCTGCGGCGCTTTCGTCATGCTCGGCGCGCGGGCGCGGGAACGAATCGAAACGACAACCAGCAGCAGTTTCGCCGCCGATCTGCGCAAGTGGCTGCAAATCATGGAAACCTATGAGAAAGGCGGCCACGCTTATCACGCCACGCCGCCGACCAACGCCCTCGCGGCGGCGGTCGAGGCGATGCGGGAGACGCGCGACTGGGGCTTCGCGCAGACGCGCGCCGCGCAGGCGGAACTCGGCGCCAGAGTGCGCGCGCTGCTCGCCGGCAGGGGTTTCAAGAGCGTTGCCGCTGAAGGCTTTGCGGCGCCCGGCGTGGTGGTCAGCTACACCGACGATGCGGACATCCACTCCGGCAAGAAATTCATCGCGCAGGGTTTGCAGACCGCCGCCGGCGTGCCGTTGATGTGCGACGAGCCGGCGGATTTCCGCACCTTCCGCATCGGGCTGTTCGGCCTCGACAAACTGCGGCACATCGAGCGCAGCGTGCAGCGGCTCGAAGACGCGCTCGACCGCATCGCCAACGCTTAAAGACGCTTGAAACGCTGGGCGAGTTGACCGTGGATCGACTTCGCCTCGTCGGTGATGTCGGTGAAATTGATGCCGAGCGTGCCCTTGGAAACCACTTCGACCCGGCTGTTGCCGCGCGTGCCGATCGGCTCGACATAGATGAGGGCGCTCACGCCGGTGCCGAAGGTGCTGCCGGCCGGATCAGCCACCACGTATCCTTCAGCCATGTCTTCGCGCGTGATTTTCATGCCGAGTTCCCGCAGGATTTCCGGCAGCGCCGCCCACACTTTCTCGAACGGCGCGGCGTAGCTGAATCTGACGCCGGTGCCGCGGCTGGATGCGGCGCTGTTCGCCGTGGTCGAACAGCCGCTGACTCCGCCCGTTATCGCGGCGCCCGCCAGCAGCGCCAGAAATGTTCTCCTCCTCATGCTCCCCTCTCTCTTTTTCAGGCGAGTTTTGAAAATGCCGCGATAACGTCCGGCGGCGCTTGCACCAGTTCGATCAGCACGCCCTCGCCGGCAATCGGCAGATCGTCGCTGGCCTTTGGATGAATAAAGCAGATGTCATAGCCAGCGGCGCCCTTGCGGATGCCGCCCGGCGCGAACCGCACGCCCTGCGCCGTCAGCCATTGCATGGCTTGCGGCAGATCGTCCACCCACAGGCCGACATGATTCAGCGGCGTGGCGTGCACCGCCGGTTTCTTGTCCGGATCGAGCGGCTGCATCAGGTCGACCTCCACCTTGAAGGGGCCGCTGCCCAGCGCGCAGATGTCTTCGTCGACATTTTCCCGCTCGCTGACGAAATGGCCGGTGACTGACAGACCGAGCTTGTCCACCCACAAATCTTTCAGCCGCGCCTTGGAAGGGCCGCCGATGGCGATCTGCTGAATACCGAGAATCCTGAAAGGTTTTTCGCTCATGTTTTTTCGTTCATGCCGCGCCGGAAAGCCCGATTTTACTGTGACTCGGCGCGAAGGGCAGCCGGGCGGATTACAATGCTGACATGGATTTCAAAACCACTCTCCAGACGGCTTGGGCGCGCAACGATTCCCTGCTCTGCGTCGGCCTCGACCCCGACCCGGCGAAATTCCCCGCCGCCCTGACCCATCGCGCCGACGCCATTTTTGAATTTTGCAAGTCGATTGTCGACGCCACCGCCGATCTCGTCTGCGCTTTCAAGCCGCAGATCGCTTACTTCGCCGCCAACCGGGCGGAAGATCAGCTTGAAGCCTTGATCCGGCACATTCATCAGCGGCATGCGGGCATTCCCGTCATTCTCGACGCCAAGCGCGGCGACATCGGCGCCACCGCCGAGCAATACGCGCGCGAAGCCTTCGAGCGCTATGACGCCGACGCGCTGACGGTGAATCCCTACATGGGCCTCGATTCGGTCGCGCCCTATCTCGCCTGGCCGGAGCGCGGCCTCATCATCCTCTGCCGCACCTCGAACGCCGGCGGTTCCGATTTGCAATTTCTCGAAACCGGCGGGCGCAAGCTGTATCAGCATGTCGCTGAACTGGTGGCGGCGAAATGGAATACTACCGGCCAATGCGCGCTGGTGGTCGGCGCCACCTTTCCGGCGGAACTCGCCGAGGTGCGCCGCCGCGTCGGCGACATGCCGCTGCTGGTGCCGGGCATCGGCGCGCAGGGCGGCGACATCGAGGCAACCGTCCATGCCGGCAAGACGGCGGCCGGCGCCGGTTTGATGATCAATTCCTCTCGCGCCATCCTTTACGCCGGTCAGGGCGAGGACTACGCCGCCGCCGCGCGGCAGGCGGCGCTGGCGACGCGCGACGCCATCAACCGCTACCGCTGACGCCGCGACCACATCATGAGCGCCGCGCCGGCGGCGATCATCGGCAAGCTCAGCCATTGTCCCATGCTGACGGCGTAGGAGAAGCCGAAGATGCCGGCGTCCGGCTCGCGGAAAAATTCAGCGATGAAACGCGCAATACCGTAGCCGAGGAGGAACACGCCGGACACCGCGCCCGTCGCGCGCGGCTTGGCCGAGTAAAACCACAGCACGCCGAACAGCGCCACGCCTTCGAGAAAGGCTTGATACAACTGTGAAGGGTGGCGCGCCAGCGTGTCGACGTGCGGAAACACCATCGCCCAAGGCAGGGCCGGATCGGCGGCGCGGCCCCACAATTCGCCGTTGATGAAATTGCCGATGCGGCCCAGCCCCAGGCCCGGCGGCACCAGCGGCGCGATGAAATCCGTCACCGCCAGCCAGGCCAGCTTGCGCTGGCGCGCATACAAGATCAGCGCCGCCAGCACGCCGAGAAAGCCGCCGTGAAAACTCATGCCGCCTTTCCAGATGGCGAAAATCTCCAGCGGATGGGCGAGGTAGTAGCCCGGTTCGTAGAACAGCACCTGGCCGAGCCGCCCGCCGATCACCACACCCAGCACGCCGTAGAACAGCAGGTCGTCGAGACTTTTCGCCGTCCAGGGCAGATCGGGCCGTCGCGCGATGCGCCGCCGCCCCAACACGATGAAGGCGATGAAACCGGCCAGATACATCAGCCCGTACCAGCGCACCGACAGCGGGCCGAGCGAAAAAGCCACGGGGTCGATGCGGGGATAGATCAGCATGGCGATGGCGATGGGCTAAAATCCGAATTCTAGCTTAGGGCCGTCAGCGGCCTGCTACTTTGCCATCCAGTTTTGTGGAGTCGATCATGCCCGAGTACCGTTCCCGCACATCCACCCATGGCCGCAACATGGCCGGCGCGCGCGCCCTGTGGCGCGCCACCGGCATCAAGGAAAGCGATTTCGGCAAGCCCATCATCGCCGTGGTGAATTCCTTCACCCAGTTCGTGCCCGGCCATGTGCATTTGAAGGACATGGGTCAGCTTGTCGCGCGGCAGATCGAGGCGGCAGGCGGTATCGCCAAGGAGTTCAACACCATCGCCGTTGATGACGGCATCGCCATGGGCCACGGCGGCATGTTGTATTCGCTGCCCTCGCGCGAGTTGATCGCCGATTCGGTCGAGTACATGGTCAACGCCCACACCGCCGATGCCATGATCTGCATTTCCAACTGCGACAAGATCACGCCGGGCATGCTGATGGCGGCGCTGCGCCTGAATATTCCGGCGGTATTCGTCTCCGGCGGGCCGATGGAAGCGGGCAAGGTGAAGTGGCATGGCGAATACCGCATGGTCGATCTGATCGACGCCATGATTGAAGCGGCGGATGACAAAAACTCCGACGCGGCAGTGGCGGACATGGAGCGTTCGGCCTGCCCGACCTGCGGGTCCTGCTCGGGCATGTTCACCGCCAATTCGATGAATTGCCTGACCGAGGCGCTGGGTCTGGCGCTGCCCGGCAACGGCTCCTTGCTTGCCACGCACGTCGACCGTGAGAAGCTGTTCGTCAAGGCGGGCCGCCTGATCGTCGCGCTGGCGAAGCGTTATTACGAACAGGGCGACGCTGCCGTGCTGCCGCGCGCCATCGCCGGTTTCGCCGCTTTTGAAAACGCCATCGCCCTCGACATCGCCATGGGCGGCTCGACCAACACCGTGCTGCATCTACTGGCTGCGGCGCAGGAGGCGCAGGTGAATTTCACCATGGCCGACATCGACCGCATGTCGCGCCGCGTGCCCTGCCTCGCCAAGGTCGCGCCGGCGACACAGAAATATCACATGGAGGATGTGCATCGCGCCGGTGGCGTGATGGGCATTCTCGGCGAACTGGATCGCGCCGGCCTCATCAACCGCGATTGCCCGACCGTGCTCTACCCGACGCTGGGCGAGGCGCTCGAATGCTGCGACGTGCTGCGCAACCGGAGCGAGGCCGTGCATGCCTTCTATCGCGCCGCGCCCGGCGGCGTGCCGACGCAGACCGCCTTCTCGCAGTCGCGGCGCTTTCCGAAGCTCGACCTTGACCGCGCCAACGGGTGCATCCGCGACAAGGCCCATGCCTACTCGCAAGACGGCGGCCTCGCCGTGCTGTTCGGCAACATCGCTGAAAAAGGCTGCATTGTGAAAACGGCGGGTGTCGACGAATCCATTTTGACATTCACGGGCCGCGCCCGCGTTTGCGAATCGCAGGAAGAAGCCGTGGAAAGAATTCTCGGCGGACAGATCGTTGCCGGTGATGTCGTTGTCGTACGCTACGAAGGGCCGAAAGGCGGCCCCGGCATGCAGGAAATGCTCTATCCGACCTCGTACATCAAGTCGAAAGGCTTGGGCAAGCACTGCGCCTTGCTCACCGATGGCCGCTTTTCCGGCGGCACCTCGGGCCTGTCCATCGGCCACGCCTCGCCGGAGGCGGCTGCGGGCGGCGCGATTGGCCTGATCGAAGAAGGCGATGTCATCGAGATCGACATTCCCAACCGGCGCATTCATCTCGCTGTGACGGAGCCGGTTCTGGCGGCGCGGCGCGAGGCGATGGAAGCCAGAGGCGCTGGCGCATGGAAACCGGCCAAGCGCCAGCGCGCCGTCTCCGCCGCGCTCAAAGCCTACGCCGCCATGACCACTTCCGCCGATACCGGCGCGGCGCGCGACATCGGCCAGCTTGCGCGGCGATGAAACGGGCGCTTTTTGGCCCTGCCCGACACATGGGCTTGCGCGGCGGTGACCTTGCCAATAATCATGGTTTTCTTGCCGCAGCGGACGAATTTTCAGATTGAAATGAAAGAGTTGCCGATGGGTCAACGTTTTCCGCTGCCACCGCGTTAAATGTCTTGAGTCGATTGATTCATACTCTTGTCGGGAGCCGGTTTGCAAGTTCCCTGAATTGATTTAGAGTATCGACGCTTTTCAACTACCCCAAAGAGGAACGTACATGAAACTGCTGAAGACCCTGCTGCTCGCTGGCGCTGGTTTGCTGATCGTCGGTCAAGCTTCCGCTGACGAGGCCCTCGCGAAAGCCAAGAACTGCACGACCTGCCATGCCATCGACAAGAAAGTTGTCGGCCCCGCGTACAAAGACGTTGCCAAGAAGTACGCCGGCAATGCTGCTGCTGCTGCTACGCTGGAGGCCAAGGTGAAGAAGGGTGGTTCGGGCGTGTGGGGCCCGGTGCCGATGCCGCCGAACGCGGCTGTCTCCGACGCCGACATCCAGAAGCTGGTCGCCTGGATTCTCTCGCTCAAGTAAAACGGCAGCTTCCGCATGAAAAGCCAGCCCGCGGGCTGGCTTTTCTTTTGTACACTTGACTCGTTATCGTTGGTCGCCCCGGAAACCGGAACCCTGATGCCCGAATCGCCTTCCCCAGCCAAGCCGCGCATCGTCAACTGCCCCGCCTGCGGCAAGCCGGTACCGTGGTCAGCCGAGAGTGCCTTCCGCCCCTTCTGCTCCGAACGCTGCCGCAACATCGATCTGGGCGCCTGGGCCGCGGAAGAATACCGCGTGCCCGAACAAACGCATCCGCTGCCCGACGATCAGGAATAAGCCGAGCGGCGAGACGCGATTTAACCCCGGCTTTTGTTGCGGACTACTTTTTTGGGGGGAAGGCGGAGTTGTTCGGGATTGGCCATCGTGCCACGGCATTGGGGGGAGCCGCAAAAGCAGGCCCAATCGGAGAAGGCTTCGGCAGATGAGGTGACGTCCAGCCGGTAGTCCCAGACCAGTTCCTCGTTCTTCTTGATTTTTTTCAGCGTGTAAAGCCAGGCGCGCGGCGGCGCGTGCCCTTCTTCTTCCACCAGCTCGCAGTTGGGATCGCAACTGTGATTGGCGAGCGCCGCCCAGCCAGTTCCGTCTATGCCGGTGCCGTCCGACAAGCCCAGAAACTTGGTCGTGGCGTCTTCGCCCATGTCGGGGTATTCATCCTTGCCGTAGCGGATGCCCCTGTATTCAATCAGCCGTTCACCCGCCGCCAAATCGCGCGCGGCGAACAAGCCCGTGCCGTGAAGCCGACTTTTCTTTGCCACTACTTTTGCTGCCATGCTTGCCTTTTCACTTGATAGCCAAACGGCGAAGCATACTTGGTTTATCAGCCAAGATGCTGTCATTCGTGCAATGTGCGCAGGGTGTTCAAGTAGATGGAGCAGAACCGCCGCCTTGTCCTCTGATGTGCTGGTTGCAGCAAAATTACAGCATCCATTCTGGAAATAAGCAATTAACATATAGGACGGTAAGTCTTTTGGCATTTACCGCATTCTCTGTAAATTTTGCACGTTATAACTTGCAAAATTTAATATTTATATCAATAATGCAAGTAATGACTGACAAAATAAATCTCCTCAGCGAACTTGGCTCGGTTCTGAAAGCTCAGAGAAAAGCCGCCGGCCTTTCAAAAACCAAGCTCGCCCAGCGCGCCGGCAAGGTGCGCGAAGTCATCTATCGCCTCGAATCCGGTGAAGACGTAACGGTGTCATCGCTGCTGGCCGTGCTGGGCGCGCTGGGGCTGACGCTGCAAATCAGCAAGGACGGCCTGCCCACGATGCAGGAAGTCGCCGCGCGCTTCGCGCAAGATGAAGACGACTGAGCCTCATGCTCCCCGAAAAAATTCCTCTGCTGCAAGTCTCCATCGGGCATGAGTCCAACGCGGGACAATTGATCAAACGCTCGACTTACGAATTCCGCTATCTGGCCCCGCAGGCCGAACAGCCTCGCGTCGCGCTGCTGATGCCCGCCAGCGCGCAACTGACTTGGCAAGACGGCGATCTGTTTCCCGTCATGGATCAGAACCTTCCCGAAGGTGATTTGTTCATGCGGCTGCGCGCCGCGTTTCCCAAGCAACCGCTGAGCCCCATGCACCTGCTGGCGCTGATCGGCAAGAACGGCATCGGACGGCTCGGCTTTCGTTTGCCGGATGTCCCGCCTGCTCCGCCCGCGCCGCTGCTCACCAAAGAAACCTTGCTCAACACCGCCTACACGCCGGAGGTTTTCGATGAACTGGTGCGCGCCTATCTCAGCACCGGCGCGGGTATCGCGGGCATGCAGCCCAAGATCATGGTGCCCGACCGCCCCACTATTCCCATTCCATCACTGATCGTCAAAGCCGCGAGTCCGTCGTATCCGGGGCTCGCGGCCAATGAATACCTGTGTCTCAAAGCTGCGCACCTGGCGGGCATCGCCACGCCGAAGTTTGATCTCTCCCACGATGGACAAATGCTGATACTGGATCGCTTCGATCTATCGCCAACCGCCGATGGCCACATCGAACGTCTGGGCTTTGAAGACATTGCCGCGCTCGCCGGTCTGCGTGTGCGCGACGTGCTGGCCGACCGAAAATATCAGGGCAGCTATCAGCGCATCGCCGAGCTGATCAAACAACTGCAACTGCCCCGTATCAATCTGCATCGCTTCTTCGAGCAAGTCGCCTTTACCATCCTCGTGCGCAACGGCGATGGTCACTTGAAGAACTACGGCATCCTTTACCGCTCCGCCGACGATGCCTGGCTCGCGCCCATGTTTGATGTCGTCACCACCGCGATCTACCGCTATGCCCGCTACAGCGGCGGACCGACCCTGGAAGACAGGACGATGGCGTTGAAGCTATTCTCAGGCAAACACCAGACGCGGACTTATCCCACGGAAGATGAATTACTGACTTTTGGCAGCAAGGTTTGTGAGGTCAGTAATCCGCGTGAGGTCTTGCAGCGCATCAGGGGCGGGATGCGTGAGGCCATGCAAGAAGCACGGCGGGATGAGCGGATTCCGGGGACGCTCCGGGAGGAGATAGGGAAGGTTTGGGATGAAGCGATGTGATGCAGACTGCCGTTACTCTCTCCTCAATCATGGCTAGGTGAGCTAGAGAGCGCAGAATCTACCGTATATGGGAACAAACCGTACCGACCCTGGTGTGGGTTCTTGCTGAACATGATTGACTGTTTGCGTTTCATGATTGCATCAGGCGGATCGGTGTTTTCAACTACGATGACTTGTGTATCAGCAGGCAACGCCTCAAGGTAGGTATAGAACTGCTCCTGAAGGTCAGTGCCGGTCAAGTCGTCTTCTGTTCCATCTGGCTCTCGGTATGCAAGCAGGGGAGAATCGAGAACGACAAATCCGGGGTGTGGTGTCTGACGCGCACGGCAGAAAGCCAGCAGCCCAAGAGAGAACGCCGCATGTGTGATGGCTCGCAGACCCTTTCCAAAAGCGCTACGGGACTTTCCGGCAATGACAAGATCACGAGTCTTGGAATCGAAATACACGTCCCCATCCTCTGGGAAATGCCATCCTTTTAGAATGCCCTCAACAGCTTTGGAAAAATTGTAGGTTACGGTAGTTGGGATGTCTGCATTTGCGAGGGAGCCTGCTTTTTCGTCCTCGGAGTCCTTCTCAAGATCAGCACGACGGCGCTCCATGTCTTGTACGGTGGCATACATCGCCAATGCCTCACGCACTTCAGCTCGCTTATCGGCAAAATCGGAATAAGACTTGCGAAGGGTCGATAGCTTGGGCGCGATCAATTCTTCGACCGCGCCGGAGATAGACTCCAGCTCACGAACGATAGCAGGCATCCTGCGATCAAAGTTTACGCCTTCGCGCTCAAGGCTGTGGACGGTTGCCGCAAGTTCTGTACGCAAAATTTCAATCTTGGCGATCTCCGTTCGTGCTGCCTGCACGACGGCATCCGTATCTCCATGGCATTCGGTATCAGCACGGTGATGGGCAGGTGCCGCACCGCAGAAGGGGCAATGTTCCGTACCCAGTACGCTAAACAATGTGCCACCTTCTTCAATGGCACGTAACCTTTCAATATCCGACACGTAGTGCTGATCAAGCAGGCTGAACCGCTCAAGCATCGAATCGACTTCTGCACGTCGCTCACGACTTTCCTCCAATCTCTTACGCAGTTCACGACGCTTTCCGGCAGCCTCCTGAAACTCGGTCTCGGTTGTGTTGACTTGGGCTGCCTGCTGGCGAAGTGAGTTGTCGATTTTCTCTAGTTGTTCCTCCAACTCCTTTGGACTCTTGGTCAGTTCCTTGAGCCGCTCGCGATAGTCGCCAAGAAGTTGATTAAGAAGATGCAACTGAGCCTCTCGCGACAACGTCTCTGACTCGTTCTTATTACTGGCGACTAATGCAGAATCGTCAGTTCCGGTGAGAAGTAGTTTGAACGTCGCCAAGTTCGGTGTATTAGCAATGGGATTGCCATCCATTAGTGGGGATCTTTGTTGCGTGATCTCCGTTTCATTGACGATCATCAGACGTGCAATATTTCGGAAACTCAGGCTGTTAGTTTCATTTCGAGCATTTTTTCGGACGCGCTTACCGCCGAGACCACACAGGTCCAACAAGAAAGAGGAAAGATTCAAGTCGTTTTTATCGCTATGATCTGCGCTGAGCTGCTTGGATGGAATATCAACCGCAGGAGGCATCTCATGCAAGCCTTCATAAAGCCGAAAGCCGCCCCCGTCCATGCTGCGCCAAACCGTGAAGAATTTCCCATTAAGCGTCTCAATTCCCATGAGAACAATGTCATAGCCGACGCGCTCCGGAATGTCACGCAAGGGCGGTTGACCGCCAAGCATGAAATCAATGGCTTCGACAATGAATGACTTTCCTGTGTTTGATGCGCCGTAAATGACGTTCAGACCAGAGCCAAAGGTGACGGTCGCAGGTGGTTTCTGTGGGCCGAAAAAACCCAAAAAGCGCAGGCGGAAGCCAACGATTTCTGCTGTCATGCCTCCCCTCCTAAGCTCTGTTCAACATGCTGGAACTCCTCGACCCATTTATCGAAGAAACGGCGCATCATGCCTTTGAATTGTTCATCTGTGAGATTGCCGACGGCTCCAGTAAGCCATGTGGCGCGCTCTTTCAGAGCCAGCAGATAGTTTGAGGATACCGACGATAAGAATGTCTCGGCGTTTTCGCCTGCACCGTACTCGATTCCTTCGGTTGTGACTTTTCGCGCCACAAGGTCACGGGTCATCATCAGGAGCAAAGATTGCTCGATCAACTTGCGGCGCACAAGTAATTCTGCCGAATGCATCGGTGTCGGAGGGTGCAGATTATCTGGGCCGTTAATATCGCCGGTATGAACCAGAAGGTAATCAAGCGCGACTAGCCGCTGCAGGTCATAGGTTTGCGGATAGGCAGCACCCAAAATCGAGACTGCACGAATACCAGCCTCCAATAGGCCATTGAACGTAATCGGTTTGCGTTCTTGGCTCATGATCGTGTCCACCGAAGGCGTTCCTCATTCACGAGTTGATGGCAGATGCCGTCTCGATCCTTGGGGTTCGTGCATGTGATGAGGGCATTTGCCGTGATCTGCATGTCTCGGGCTGCCTTGGTGACGGCACAGACTTTTTCATAGCCATCGGTATGACTCGCATCGTGCGTGTCGATAACGCCATCGTAGATGTCGTTCAACAAGGATTCGAAAGTGCCGGGCGGTACGCTATCCCGCGCGAAGACGCGCAACGATTCTGCTTCATAAAACGCTTCGCGCTGCCGGTGGAAGTGATCCTTGAGTTTCGGTACGGACAAGGCCGCAGGATCAGTCACTGTCGTCCCCGTGTGCTCGCCATATGCGCCGAGCAACTGTGTTACATAGCGGCTCTCGGTGGCAGCGACCCCTTTGGGAGGTTTTTCGGATGCTGGCCGCGTGGGGAGTCCGCCACCAAAGCGCGCTGTATGGACTGGTGTATTGCGGTGATCGTCAACAAGCTGAAGCGCAGTTTTGGCATCAAAAATAGAAAAATCAAAGGCATCCACATAAGTTTTGAGTTCCAAGTTGAGTGGCACTTCTTGGGTGTTGGTGATCGCATTTTTTACATGCTTATCCCAGTTCGCAATCAATTCCTCGCGCAACTTTGTGGTATTTGAAAATAAGCGACTGAGCGAAGTGCCAGTACCTCGCGGCGAAACAAAGTAGTAGCGCCGGGGAACTGTGTATTCGCCGTTGTACGAGTACCAGATGACCTTACCGAATTCAGCCCAAACATCACTGGGTCTGATGGCATGGTCGTAATGCTTGCACTGGAAGTTTTCCCATACACCCTGCAAGCGGTTGTCGTCAGCGAACCCGGCAACGTCGACTCCCATATCGCCAGCACCCGAGAAACGTTGAACGTGTTTATATTTCGTCGCGAGACAATAGTAAGCCCATTCTTCAACGAAACCTTCCCAATCATCTGGTGAGTAAGTCAACAACCTCTGCTGAGGCGGAATGACGGGGCCATTCGCCACCTGTGCGGCTGTAATAACCGTCGCGAGTGTTGGTTTTTCTATATTCTTCCAGATTGTCGTCATTGCGTGTCATCCAAATCTATTACGAAAATATCCGTCCTAATATCGCGGGCAGCAGTGCGGCGTTAGCTTCATGGATAGCGGAATGCTTGGCCTTGAGCGTGGCGACAGTAGCTTGCAGTGTAACGAAATCACGTTGTACCTCTAAACTCGGAACTGGAACCTCAATCTTAGCCAGTTTTTCCACCCCGAGTGTACGGTTACGGCCTGCGCCACCGGGAGAGGCTTCGCGGATTTTTTCCATGCCTTCGGGGCTGAGTAGGTAGTACAGCAGGAATGAGGTTTCAAGTCGTTGGTTATTGACCACGCAAGTCATAAAGCGGTGTGAGCCGTAGCGTCCCGTGTCTTCCGGCTGTGCGATGGTGATTGCGCCTTCCCATGCAAAGACGTTGGAGAAAATCAGGTCGCCAGGTTCAATGCGGTATAGGCGCTTGGTGCCAACTTCTGCACCGGATAGTGGCGGCTTGTGGAAAGTGCCTTTGCCGAAAGATCGAACGCCCAACTCTGGGTAGCTGCCGTCGAATGCGATGCTTTGTTCTCGGCGCACCAGTGGTGCGACTTCGCTCATTAGGCGGTAGGGTGCGTTAGTGATGGCGTCGCGGAAGCGTAGGGAGAGCAGGCGGTCGGCGTCGGCTTCGATGGCATCGAGGTGGGTGTTTAGCTGGCGGGTTTTGTCGCTGAGTTCGTCCAGTTTGGCGACGATGGCGTGTTGTTCGGAAAGTGGCGGGAGCGGGATTGTCGCTGCTAGAAACTGTTTTGGACGGACAGCGGCATAGCCTGTCGTGCCGCGTGCTTCCGTTCCAAGCTGTGGCTCGAAATAGTTGCCACACAGTAACCACTCAATATATTTCGGGTGCACTTTGTCCGATTTGATGTTGAACAGGAAGAAATGTGAGGTACAAAGAGCGCCCTCTCCATCTGTGGGAACAATACCGATTGCACCTTTCTTTGCCCAAATCTCGGATAGGATGACTTGCCCACTCTGAGCGAGTTGGTGCTTGTTCATTCGTACATCCGCGCCATGTGCTGGCTGATCCAATACAACTCCGCGACCGTAGAGTTTGACCGAGAGTTTCGGATACAGCCGTGGCTCCAATTCATGGATGTAGTTGGTGTCTTGTTCCAAGACATCGCCAAGCGCAACCATCGGCCACTTGCTCACTTCGTCACCTTCCCAACCAGCGCCTCAATCTCCCCCAACAGCCGCATCACTTCATTCTCATGCTGCCGCATCCGCGCCACCAATTCCATTGGGGCGATGTGTTCCAGTTCCTGCTTGGCGTTTGGGTTTTTCACGTCCAGGTTGTAGCTTTTGGCGATCACATCTTCCGCGCTGATTTTCCACGAGTGTGGCGTTTCCTTCCGGTCATTCCACCATGCGAGACAAGTGGCGAATTCCTCGAACTGCATGGGCATGGTTTTGGAATATTTCTTGCGACTTTCCGGCAAAGGAATTTCGTAATACCAGATATCCGCCGTTGGCCCGCCGCGTTCGAAGAACAGCAGGTTGGCGGGGATGTCGGTGTAGGGCGCGAATACGCCTTGCGGCAGGCG
>JAITMP010000010.1 GCA_031277315.1 Zoogloeaceae bacterium
CGCTCGACGAGGCGATGCGCGAGATAAATCGGCAGCGGCATGAGCGAGGGCGTTTCATCGCAGGCGTAGCCGAACATCAGGCCCTGATCGCCCGCGCCCTGATCGAGATTGTTGTCGTACGCCTTGTTGACGCCCTGCGCGATGTCGGGCGATTGCTTGTCGTAGGCGACCAGCACCGCACAGCCCTTGTAGTCGATGCCGTAGTCGGTGTTGTCGTAGCCGATGCGCTTGATGGTTTCGCGCGCGACCTGAATGTAATCGACATTGGCGTTGGTCGTGATTTCGCCCGCCAGCACCACGAGGCCGGTGTTGGTCAGCGTCTCGGCAGCCACGCGCGAAGCGGGGTCCTGCGCGAGAATGGCATCGAGAATGGCGTCGGAAATCTGGTCGGCAACCTTGTCGGGATGGCCTTCGGAAACCGACTCCGAGGTGAAAAGATAGTGATTGGACATAACGCGCTCCTTGATTGTGTTCCCCATTGATCCGGCGTGACCGGCTCAGGGGAGGGAGCGGCGACGCTTTAGCAGAATTTATAAGCCGCCCTGCAAGTTGTCGTTGGCGCTCAAAAGAAGAAGCGCTTTAACTCGGCGGAACCGGCATAATTGTACTGTTTTTGCTCAAGCCGTCAAACCCGTTGCGCCATGTTTTTTCTGTTCCGTCTCCTCTCGCGCCTGCCGCTGCACGCCTTGCACAACCTGGGCGCGGCGCTGGGCTGGCTGACCTGGCTGGCTTCGCCGACGTATCGCCGCCGCATGCGCGAGAATCTGGCGCTGGCCGGCTTGCCGCGCGCACGCAACGCGGCCATCGCCGAGGCGGGCAAGGGGCTGGCGGAATTGCCGAAGATCTGGCTGCGGCCCAAGGAGGAAATCCTCGCGCTGGTGGCGCGGGCCAGCGGCTGGGAGCATGTGGAAGCGGCGCGGGCGGCGGGCAAGGGCATTTTGTATCTGACGCCGCATCTGGGCTGCTTTGAAATCACCGCGCAATATCTGGCCGCGCGCCCCGACGCGCAGGGCGCGACGCAGCCGATTACTGTGCTCTGGCGGCGGCCCCGGCAAGACTGGCTGGCGCCGCTGATGGAGGCGGGCCGCGCGGCCAATCTGAAACTCGCGCCGGCGGATTTGTCCGGCGTGCGCCGTTTAATGAAGGCGCTCCGGCAGGGCGAAGCGAGCGGCATGTTGCCCGATCAGGTGCCCGGCAAGGGCGAGGGCGTTTGGGTGCCGTTCTTCGGCAAGCCCGCATATACCATGACGCTGGCGGCGCGGCTGGCCGAAGGCGGTGCGGCAGTGCTGCTCACCTATGCCGAGCGGCTGGCCTACGGCGCCGGTTATCATGTGCGCTTTATTCCGTTGTCGCAGCCGCTCGTTGGCGGCCTGAACGAGCGCGCCGCCATCATCAACCGTGAAATCGAAGCCCTGATCCGCCTTTGTCCCGAGCAATATCTGTGGGGCTACAACCGCTACAAGCGCCCCTCGGGCGCGCCTGAACCGCCAGTTTCGCCATGACCCCTCCCGCCATGATCTCGCCATGACCCGCCTTGTTCTCGCTCTCATGTGGCTGCTGCACTGGCTGCCGCTGGCCCTTCTTGCGCCGCTCGGACGCGGCCTGGGCCGCCTGCTTTATCGCTTTGGCCGAACGCGCCGCCATATCGCGCTGACCAATCTGCGCCTGTGCTTTCCTGAAATGCCGGAAGCGCAGCGGGAGGCACTGGCCAAGCGGCATTTTCAGGCGTTCGGACGCAGCTTTCTCGAACGCGGCCTGCTCTGGTGGGCTTCCGAAGCGCGCATCCGGCGGCTGGCGGCGGTTACAGGCTGCGAGCATCTGGACGCCCTGTGCGGCAAGCAACCGGTGATTCTGCTGGTGCCGCACTTCGTCGCGCTGGATATGGCCTGGACGCGCCTGAGCATGGAATACGACATGTCCGGCATCTACGCTAACCAGAAAAATCTGCTGTTCAATGCCGCGCTGTACCGGGGCCGCGCCCGCTTCGGCAAATCGCTGATGCTGTCGCGGCAGGAAAGCACGCGCAAGGGCTTGAAGGCGATGAAGGCGGGCATGCCCTTCTTTTACCTGCCGGACATGGATTTCGGCGAGCGCGATACCATTTTCGTGCCCTTCTTCGGCTATCCGGCGGCGACCATCACCGGCCTGTCACGCTTGTCGCGCATGGCCGGCGCGAAGGTGATTCCGGTGATTTCCCACCTTAATGACGATGGCTATGTCATCGAAATCGGCCCGCCCTGGCCGGAGTATCCGGGCGAATCCATCGAGGCCGACACGCGGCGCATGAATGCCTTTATCGAGGCGGAAATTCTCAAGATGCCCGAGCAGTATTACTGGGTGCACCGGCGCTTCAAGACGCGGCCGCAGGGCGAGAAGCGGCCGTATTGAGCTAATATGCGCTCCCATATGCGTTCCCCCATGCGCCTCATGTGCAGCGCCTCCGATTGACAGGGAGAAAACCGGAATGGAAGCCGAAGACATTACCCGCTATCTGCAAGACCACCCGAATTTTTTCGACGCGCACGCCGATCTTCTGGCGCGGCTTCACATTCCGCATCCGCACGGCGAAGGCGCCATCTCCATCACCGAGCGGCAAATTCTCACCCTGCGCGAGAAAGTGAGCCAGCTCGAATCCAAGCTGGCCGAACTGATCCGCTTCGGCGAGGAGAACGACGTCATCGGCGAGAAGGTGCACCGTCTCGCCACGGCGCTCGCCGGCGCGCGCGATTTCGCCGCCGCGCGGCGCGCGCTGCTGACGCATCTGACGGAGGATTTCGCCGTTCCGCACGTCGCCTTCCGCCTGTGGAATCTGCCGGCGCCGAACGGCGAGGAAATATTTGCCGAAGCGTTCGCCGAGGTGAGCGAGCCGACGCGCCGCTTTGCCGCCGAGATGCGCCAGCCCTTCTGCGGCGCCAATGCCGGTTTCGAGGCCGCCGCCTGGTTCGGCGAAGCGGGCGAGCGCGTGCGCTCGATGGCGCTGATCGCCTTGCGGCGCGAAGCGGAAACGGTCGGCCTGCTCGCGTTCGGTTCCGAGGACGCGCAGCGTTTCTATTCCGAAATGGGCACCTTGTTCCTCGGCCACATCGGCGCGCTGACCAGCGCCGCCTTGCTGCGGACGCTGGAGTAACGGTGTCCGGCCTGGCGGGTGAGGCAGCGCAGGCTACCGCCGCCGCCTGGCTCGACGCGCTCGCCCACCAGCGCCGCGCCAGTCCGCTGACGCTGGAAAACTACCGCCGCGATGTCGCCGCCTTGCTTGAACTGGCCGGCACTGCCGCGCTCGACGCGCTTGAACGTCAGGACATCCGCCGCTTCATCGCGCAACTGCACGCGCGCGGGCTGTCCGGGCGCTCGCTGGCGCGCGCGCTTTCGGCCTGGCGCAGTTTTTTCAACTGGCTGGCGCGGCATCGCGGGCTGGAACGCAATCCCTGTCTGACCGTGCGCGCGCCGAAAGGGAAGAAGGCGCTGCCGGCGGCGCTTTCGCCCGATCAGGCGCACGCCTTGCTGGAAACGAAGGCCGGCGATGCGCTGGAGTTGCGCGACAGGGCGATGTTCGAGTTGTGCTATTCCTCCGGCCTGCGCCTCGCCGAACTGGCGAGTCTCGACATCGGCGCGGCATCCGATCTGGCGGCGGGCGAGGTGACGGTGATTGGCAAGCGCGCCAAAACGCGCACGGTGCCGGTCGGCGCCAAGGCGCGCGCGGCGCTGGCGGAATGGCTGGCGCGGCGCGACGGCATCGCCGCCGCCGATTGCCCGGCGCTGTTCGTCAGTCAACGCGGCGCGCGCTTGTCGATGCGCATGATCCAGATCCGGCTTCAGCGCTGGGCGAAAAAAGCCGGCCTCGGCGTTTCCGTGCATCCACACATGCTGCGTCACTCCTTCGCTTCGCACGTGCTCCAGTCTTCCGGCGATCTGCGCGCCGTGCAGGAAATGCTGGGTCATTCCAGCATCGGCACGACGCAGATTTATACCCACCTCGACTTCCAGCATCTGGCGAAAATCTACGATGCCGCCCATCCGCGGGCGAAAAAGAAATGAGCGCGCCGCCGATTCGCCGCTGGCTCGCCGACGCGGCGCAACGCATCGACGCCGCGCTCGGCCCGGCGCGTGTGCGGCGCATCGTGCTGCCGCCCCTCGCCAACTTGTCTGATCCGTCCGACCCGGCGGGCAAGGCGGGCGAGTTCTGCGCCGTGCAGCTCGACTGCGGCAGCGTCGGTCTGGCGTTCACCCTGCTCGGCGGCACGCTGGCGGCGCTGCATGCTCGCGGCATGACGGCGGGCGGCCTCGCCGCAGATCTCGTGCACGGTTACGCCGAGGGCGGCAAGGACGACAGCGATGGCGCGCGCGTGCTCGGGCTGGCGGCGATCAACGCGCTGACGCGCCGCCTCTACGACCGCGCCGGCTACGCGCCGGACGGTTCCGTTGATTCCTTCGGCTCGCTCGCACTGCAAGCGGGCGACCGCCTCGGCATGATCGGCCACTTCACGCCGCTCATCGGGCAGGCGCGCGCGCTCGGCATTCTGGTCACCGTGCTGGAATTGAAAGCCGAACTGGTGCGCGAGGAGCCGGGCCTGAGCGTCACGCTCGATCCCCGGCGTCTGGCCGGCTGCAACAAGATCATGTCGACCAGCACGCTGCTGCTGAACGACACCTTCGAGGCCGTCAGCGCCGTCTGGCGCGCAGCGGAAGCCGTCGCCATCGTCGGCCCTTCGGCGGGCTGCCCGCCCGATCCCCTTTTCGCTGCCGGCGTTTCGGCGGTGGGCGCGGCATGGGTGACCGACGCCGAACTGTTTCTTTCCCGCGTCGCTGCCGGGCAGCCATGGGGCGACGCCTCGCGCAAAGTGACCTTCACGCCGAAGCAGTACCCCGGCTTCGATGCCTTGCTGGCGAGAATCAGGTAATCTGTCCCCCTTTTTATCGCGTCCTTTTACCGGCAATCACATGGAGCAATATCACGGCACCACCATTCTTTCCGCGCGCCGCGGCGACAGCGTCGCGCTCGGCGGCGACGGGCAGGTGACGCTCGGCAACATCGTCGTCAAGGCCAGCGCGCGCAAAGTGCGCCGCCTTTATCATGAAAAAGTGCTGGCTGGTTTTGCCGGCGGCACCGCCGACGCGTTCACGCTTTTCGAACGCTTCGAGGCCAAGCTGGAAAAACATCAGGGCCATCTGCTGCGCAGCGCCGTCGAGTTGGCCAAGGACTGGCGCACCGACCGCATCCTGCGCCGGCTGGAGGCGATGCTGGCTGTCGTTGACCGGCACAGTTCGCTCATCATCACCGGCAACGGCGACGTGCTGGAACCCGAATGGGGGCTGGTCGCCATCGGCAGCGGCGGCCCGTATGCCCAGGCGGCGGCGCGCGCGCTGCTGGAGAACACCGCGCTGGCGCCGGAGGAGATCGTCAAGCGCGCGCTCGCCATCGCCGGCGATCTGTGCATTTACACCAATCAGAACCATGTCATTGAAACGCTGGAGTGAAATCGCCGGCAATCGAAAGCTGTGAACCGTCATGACCCAAATGACCCCGCAAGAAATCGTCCACGAACTCGACAAGCATATCGTCGGCCAGGCCCGCGCCAAGCGGGCCGTCGCCATCGCCCTGCGCAACCGCTGGCGCCGCGCCCAAGTGGCCGAGCCGCTGCGCTCTGAAATCACGCCGAAAAACATTCTCATGATCGGCCCCACCGGGGTCGGCAAGACGGAAATTGCGCGCCGTCTGGCGCGGCTCGCCAACGCGCCTTTCATCAAGATCGAGGCGACCAAGTTCACCGAGGTCGGCTATGTTGGCCGCGACGTCGACACCATCATCCGCGATCTGGTCGAGATCGCCATCAAGGACGGCCGGGAGACGGCCATGCGCGCCGTGCGCGACCGCGCCATGGATGCCGCTGAAGACCGCGTGCTCGACGCGCTGCTGCCGCCGGCGCGTGGCGGCAGCAGCAGTGAAACGACGGAAGAAACCGCCACGCGGCAGAAGTTCCGCAAGAAATTGCGCGAGGGTGAACTGGATGCGCGTGAAATCGAAATCGAAGTGGCGGCGCCCTCGGCGCAGATGGAAATCCTCGCCCCGCCCGGCATGGAAGAACTGACATCGCAGATTCAGGGCATGTTCCAGAACCTCGGCACGGATCGCCGCAAGACGCGCCGGATGACGATCAAGGAGGCGCTCAAGGCCATCGCCGACGAAGAAGCGGCGCTGCTGGTGAACGACGACGAGATCAAGCTTGCCGCTGTGCGGGCGGTGGAACAGAACGGCATCGTTTTTCTCGACGAGATCGACAAGATCGCATCCCGCTCGGAAACGCACGGCGCCGATGTTTCGCGGCAGGGCGTGCAGCGCGACCTGCTGCCGCTGGTTGAAGGCACCACCGTCGCCACCAAATACGGCATGGTGAAGACCGATCACATTCTTTTCGTCGGCAGCGGCGCTTTTCATCTGTCGAAACCTTCCGACCTGATTCCCGAATTGCAGGGGCGCTTTCCCATCCGCGTCGAACTCGATTCGCTCTCGGTCGGCGATTTCGAGCAGATTCTCGTCGGCACCGACGCCTGTCTCACGCGGCAGTATCAGGCGCTGCTCGCCACCGAAGACGTGACGCTCGACTTTCAGACCGGGGGCATCCACCGGCTGGCCGAGATCGCCTTCGCCGTGAACGAGAAGACCGAAAACATCGGCGCGCGCCGGCTCTACACCGTGATGGAAAAACTGCTCGAACAGGTCGCCTTCGATGCCGGCAGCCACGGCAGCGCGGCACTGACCATCGACGCCGCCTATGTCGACATGCGCCTGAAAGACCTGGCCCAGAGCGAGGATCTCGCCCGCTACGTTCTCTGACGCCGCGCTTGCGTTGTTCCCGTTGTCCGCCGACCGCCGGCCGCCGCCGTCCGGCGGTGCGCATTAATCCTTGATCGGCTTTTTCATCAGCTTGCGTTGCAGGGTGCGGCGGTGCATCTTGAGGGCGCGGGCGGTGGAGGAAATGTTGCCGTCATGCGCCCTGAGCACGCCCTGAATGTGTTCCCATTCGAGGCGTTCCACCGAGAGCGGCGCGCTGGGCGGCGGCGCGTCGGCGTGCGGCGCGTCGGCCTTGAAGGCGGCGAGGATGGCGTTGACGTCGGTCGGCTTGGCGAGGTAGTGGGTGGCGCCGAGCTTGATCGCTTCGATGGCGGTGGCGATGCTGGCGTAGCCGGTGAGGACGACGATGCGGCAGGCCGGGTTGGCGGCGAGCAGCGGCGCGATCAGCGTCAGGCCGGAGGCGCCGGCGATGTTCAGGTCGAGCACGGCGCGCGCCGCGCGCGTCGCCGGAATCAGGGCGAGGGCTTCCTGCACGCTGTGCGCGCTGGCGACTTCAAAGCCGCGCCGTTTCAACACGCGCGTGAGCACCCGGTTGAAGACGGGATCGTCGTCGATAACGAGCATGGGCGGTTGGTCGATCATGCGTCACCTGTCACGTGTTACTTACGCGGTCTATTTTTTCCAGCGGCAGTTCGACGCGGGTGATGGCGCCGCCGCCTTCGCGGTTGATGAGCGCGATGCGGCCGCCGAGCCGTTCCACGGCGGCATGGGCGAGAAAAAGACCGATGCCGGTGCCTTCCTCCCGCGTCGTGACGAAAGCGCGTCCGGCAGCGAGCAGCACTTTTTCGTCGAAGCCCGGCCCGCGATCGCGCACTTCCAGCCGCAGCCGCGCCGCGTCCCACGTCGCCTCGATTTCGATTTCGCCGCCGCCAGCGTCGGCATCGGCGGCGTTGTTGAAGAGATTCAGCAGGGCTTGTCCGAGCGAGGCTTCGCTCACGATCTGCGGCGCCGGCGTCGCGCCGTGGAGACGGACTGTTGCCCGCGCGCGCGGCCGCAGTTGACGCCAGCGGTCGATCACCTGTTCGAGCCAGCTATCGAGGCTGATCGCGCCGCCGCCTTCGGCGCGCGTCTGTCCGGCGCGCGCGGCGAGGCCCGTGATGATGCGCTTGCAGTGCGCGACTTGCTCATGCAGCAAATTCAGGTCTTCCCGCGCCTCCGGGTTGAGGCCGGCGGTTTCCGACAGTTCATCAACGAGGACGGCCATCGTCGCCAGCGGCGTGCCCAGTTCGTGCGCGGCGCCGGCGGCAAGGCCGCCCAGCGCGACGACGCGCTCATTGCGCAGCGCCGCTTCGCGCGCGGCGGCGAGTTGGCGGTCACGGCTGCGGATGGCGGCCGCCATGCGGGCGGTGAACCAGGCGATGAGGGCGGCGGAGGCGACGAAAGTCAGCCACATGCCGGCCAGATGCAGGCGCGTGGCGCGTTCGGCGTCGGCGACCGGCAACGGCACATTGAAGAAGACCAGCAGCGAATAGGCGGCGACGCTCAGGGCGACGCTGCCCCAGGCGAAACGGCCCGGCAGCACCACGGCGGCGATGGCGATGCTCGGCAGATAAAGCGAAACGAGGGGGTTGGCGGCGCCGCCGCTGAAGAACAGCAGCAGCGTCAGCGCCGTCATGTCCACGCCAAGCTGGGCGAACAGTTCGCCATCCGTCACCGGGCCGCCGCGCGTGAGCCGCCGTCGGGTGACGAGATTGAAGCCGGCGAGGAGCGCGACGATGGCCAGCATCGGCGTCAGCGGCAGCGCGATGCCGAAGAGCGGCTGCGCGGCGGCGATGAGCGCCAGCTCTCCGGCCGCGGCGAGCCAGCGCATCAGGATCAGGCGCCGCAGGGCGTCGCTGCCTTCCCCGGTTTGAGCGGTCGTCGTCGTGGTCATGCGCGGAGATTCTAGCCGATGGCGATCCCGCGCCATGCGGCAATTTGCCGCAGCGCCGGCAGAGTGGCCGGCGTAGAATGACGTCGTCGATTCAATTCATTCGAGGTGAACACCATGCGCAAGACCCTGTTGGCACTCTCTCTCATGCTGTTCGGCGCCGCCGCCCTGGCGGAAGTGAGCGTGAAGGATTCCTGGGTGCGCGGCACGACGCCGGCGCAGAAAGCTACCGGCGCTTTCATGGAGATCACCAGCACCGACAACGCGGCCCTGCTGTCCGCTGCCAGCCCGGCGGCGGAGGTGGTTGAGGTTCACACCATGAAGATGGAAGACGGCGTGATGAAGATGCGCCAGATCGAGCGGGTCGAGCTGCCTGCCGGCAAAGCCGTTTTGTTCGCGCCGGGCGGCAACCACATCATGATGATGGGCCTCAAGCAGCAATTGAAGAAGGGCGACGTGGTACCGCTTACACTGAAGATCGAAGGTCAGGACAAGCAAGTGCGCACGCTCGAGATCAAGGCCGAGGTGCGCGACCTGACCGCGCCGGCGATGCCGGGGCATGAGGACAAGCACCACCACTGAACTGCTGCCTGCTGTGGTGAAGACGACGGCGCCGACGGGCGCCGTTTTCATCCCGCAATTCTGTTCCTGAAGGGACGCGCGTGACAACGAGGCGACACGCCTTGCGCTGGCGCGGCATCAGCCCTGAGCGGCTTGCCGGACTGATGGCCGTGGTCGCCTTGCACGTGGCGGCGCTCTACGGCCTGTGGCATTACCGCGTTCAGGTCGTGCAGGACGAGGTCGTGACTTTGTTCGTCGACACCGTCACGGAACCGCCGCCGCAAGCCGCGCCGCCGCCGGCGCGAGCGGAAAAGCCACGACCGGAAAAGCCGCGTCCGGCGGAAACGCCCGCGCCGCTTTTGTTAGCCGAATCGGCTGAACCGACAGCGGCGCCAGAGTTGCCAGAGTTACCAGAGCCGCCGCTGTCTTCCACGCCCGCGCCGCCGCTCGATGAAGCGCCGCCGTCAAAACGAATCGGCCCGGTCGCGCTGGAGGTGGAACTGGCGGCATCCTGCCCTGAGCGCCGTCCGCCGGCGTATCCGCCGCTGTCGCGCCGTCTGGGCGAGGAGGGAAAGGTGGTGCTGCGCGTCGAACTCGACGCGGAAGGCAAGGTCGGTGCGGTCGATGTGGCGGCATCGAGCGGCTTTCCCCGTCTTGACGAGGCGGCGCGGGCGGCGGTGAAAACCTGGCGCTGCAATCCGGCGCGGCGCGACGGCCAGCCGGCTTCCGCGGTCGCCTCGCAGCCATTCAGATTCATGCTTGAAGGACGTTGATATGGAAAGCAGTCTCGGCTTCGCGCACTTTCTTTCCCAGTCCGACGCGGTTGGGCGTGGCGTGCTCCTGCTGCTGCTCGCGCTTTCGGTGGCAAGCTGGTATCTGATTCTCACCAAGGGGATCGCCAACCTGCTTGCCGGACGGCGCGCGGCGCGGTTCCTGCATGCGTTCTGGAACGCCGCTTCGCTGGACGAAGCGCGTGCCTTGCTGCGGCGGCAGCCCGATGGCGCGGATGCTTTTGCCGGGCTGGCCCGTCAGGCGCTGGAGACGGATGCGGGCGGTCAGCCGGGGCCGCGCGGCCTGGCCGCCGCTGGCGGCGCCAGTGAATTTCTCACCCGCGCGCTGCGCAACGGCATCGATCAGGAAGCGGCGCGCGTCGAGCATGGCCTGACGCTGATGGCTTCCGCCGGTTCGGCGGCGCCGTATGTCGGGTTGTTCGGCACGGTGTGGGGCATCTACCACGCACTGGTGCAAGTCGGCATGAGTGGGCAAGGCACGCTGGACAAGGTGGCCGGCCCGGTCGGCGAGGCGCTCATCATGACCGCGCTCGGATTGGCGGTGGCGATTCCGGCGGTGCTCGCCTACAACGCGTTCAACCGGCGCAACCGCGTCTGGCTGGCGAAGCTGGACGCCTTCGCCCACGATCTTTACGTGCTGCTTGCCGTCGGCGCCCGGCGCGGCGCCGCCACCGCCGCGCTGAAGGAGAAAGCGGAATGAGCATCGGCGGTTTCAACGAACGCCGCCAGCCGGGGCCGATGGCGGAAATCAACGTCGTGCCGCTGGTGGACGTGATGCTGGTGCTGCTGGTGATTTTTATCGTCACCACGCCGCTGCTGACGCATGCCGTGAAAATTGATCTGCCGAAAGCGTCGAGCAGCCCCAACCTGACGCGGCCCGAGCATGTCCAGCTTGGCATCCGCGAGGACGGCAGCCTGCTCTGGAACGGCGCGCCGGTCACGCTGGACGAACTGGAATCGAATTTTTCCGCCGTTGCGATGCAGGCGCCGCAACCTGAACTGCATATCCGCGCCGACCGTCTGGTTCCCTACGAGCGCGTGGCGCAGGTGATGAGCAAGGCCGCCCGCGCCGGGCTGGTGCGCATCGGCTTCGTCACCGATCCGGCCCGGAACTGATCGCGGCGGGATGAATCAGGGCAGCAGCGATTCGCCGGCGAACAAATCCGCGATGGACTCACGGCGGCGGATGAGATGCATGGCGTCGCCATCGACCATCACTTCGGCGGCGCGCGGTCGCGTGTTGTAGTTGGAACTCTGGGACATGCCGTAGGCGCCCGCCGACATCACGGCGAGCAGATCGCCTTCGGCCAGCGCCAGTTTTCTTTCCTTGCCGAGAAAGTCGCCCGATTCGCAGATCGGGCCGACGACATCGTATTCCCGCATTGCGCCATTCGTTTGCTCATTTGTTTGCCGGACTGTCAGGATATCGTGCCATGCGCCATAGAGCGCGGGGCGCATCAGGTCGTTCATGGCCGCATCGACCACGGCGAAGTTCTTGTCCGCGCCATGCTTGAGTATTTCCACCTGGGTCAGGAGCAGGCCGGCGTTGCCGACCAGAGAGCGGCCCGGCTCGAACAGCAATTGCTCCTTGCGCCCCGCGAGCGCCTTGAGCATGGGCGCGAGGTAGTCAGCCACGCCAGGCGTTTTTTCATCGCGGTAACGGATGCCTTTGCCGCCGCCGACATCCAGCGATTTGATGACGATGCCATCGGCGGCGAGCTGGTCGGCAAGGGCGATCATGCGCGCTGCCGCTTCCGCCGCCGGCGCGGGATCGAGCAATTGGGAACCGATATGGCAATCAATGCCGATGACGTTCAGGCCGCGCAGATCGGCGGCGCGGCGATACAGGTCACGCGCTTCTTCGATGGGTACGCCGAACTTGGCGGTCTTGAGGCCGGTCGAGATATAGGGATGGGTTTTCGGATCGACATCGGGATTGACGCGGAACGCGATCGGCGCTTGCGCGCCATGAGCGCGAGCGACTTCATCAAGCTTGCGCATTTCCGCTGCCGATTCGAGATTGAAGCAGCGGATGCCGGCGGCCAGCGCCTGTTCCATTTCCGCGCGGGTTTTGCCGACGCCGGAGAAAATGACCTTGCCGGCTTCACCGCCAGCGGCGAGTACGCGGGCGAGTTCGCCGCCGGAAACGATGTCGAAGCCCGCGCCGAGGCGGGCGAACAGGTTGAGGATGGCCAGACTGGAATTGGCCTTGACCGAATAGCAGACCAGCGAGCGCTCGCCGACGCCCTGGCTGGCCAGCGCATCCTGATATTCTTGCCAGGCCGCTGTCAACGCGGCGCGGGAATAGACGTAGCAGGGCGTGCCGTGCGCCACCGCGATGTGCGGCAACGGCGCGTCTTCGGCATGGAGAATGCCGTTACGGTAAGCGAAAGGATTCATCGCACGCTGCCGCTGCTGGCTTTGTTATCATCAGCGGGCGGCTGCAATGGTGGCGATGGCGGCGATGGCTGCGCCGGTTGCGCGGCGCCGGCAGGCGCCGGGCGGGGCGGCAGGGTCAGCGCGGTCCGGGTGCCGCAAGCGCCCAGCAGCAGGCAGGCGAGGAAAAGGCTGGAAAGACGCACGGGAAGCATATGATGTCCGCAAAAATCTTGTTATTGATGTTAGCAGAAAGGCCGTGATGGAAGAAAGCGAGTTTGAGGCGCTGGCTGGCGGCGTCCTGACAAAAATAGAGCAGGCGCTGGAAGCCGTCGGCGCGGATATTGATTATGAACTGCAAGCGGGCGGCGTGCTCGAACTGGAATTCGCCGACGGCAGCAAGATCGTCATCAACCGGCATGCCGCCGCGCGCGAGATCTGGGTCGCGGCGCGTTCGGGCGGCTTTCATTTTCGTTACGACGGCGATCGCTGGATCGGCACCCGCGACGGGGCGGAGCTTTTCGCTGCGCTCGAACGGCTGGCGTCGGAACAGGCCGGCGAGCGCGTGCCCTTGTCGGCTTAACGCAACGGTTCCTAGCCTGAAGTGCCCAGCGGCGGGGTATAGAAAAGCGGCGGCGCGTCTTCCGGCCCGCCGCTCTCCGGCGGCGGCGGAGGCAGGTTTTCCTTGTAGATGAGTTCCGAACCTGGCGCGCCGCCGTTTGCCGGCGTCATGATCGACACCAGGCCGTCCGGCTTCGGCATGAAGGTTTCGGGCACGCCCTTCAGCGCCTTTTCCATGTAACTGATCCAGATCGGCAGCGCGGCCACGCCGCCGGTTTCACCATTGCCGAGTTTTTTCGGCTGATCGAAGCCGATCCAGGCCACGCCGACAAGCGTCGGCTGATAGCCGCAGAACCAGGCGTCGACGAAATCGTTGGTGGTGCCGGTCTTGCCGGCCAGATCGCCGCGCTTGAGCTGGAGCGCGCGCGTCGCCGTGCCGCGGCGGACGACGTCGTGCATCATGCTGTCCATCAGATAAGCGTTGCGCGGGTCGATGACGCGCAGGCTTTCGTCGCCGGCTTCGGCGGGCTGGACTTCGGCCAGAATATTGCCGGCGTCGTCGAGCACCTGCTGCACGATGTAAGGCCGGATGCGGTAGCCGCCGTTGGCGAACACCATGTAGCCGGAGAGTTGCTGCCAAGGCGTGACCGAGCCGGAGCCGAGCGCCATGGTCAGGTAGGGCGGATGCTTGTCGGGGTCGAAGCCGAAGCGGGTGATGTAGTCCTGGGCGTATTGCGGGCCGATCGACTGCAGGAGGCGGATCGAAATCAGGTTCTTCGATTTCGCCAGCCCCGCGCGCAGGGACATCGGGCCGTCGAATTTGCCGTCGTAATTTTTCGGCGCCCATTCCTGACTGCCGGTTTCGGCGGCGGAGACGATCAGCGGTTCATCTTCAATGATGCTGGCCGGCGTGAAACCCTTCTCCAGCGAGGCGGAGTAGATGAAGGGCTTGAAGCTCGAACCCGGCTGACGCCAAGCCTGCGTGACGTGATTGAACTTGTTGCGGTTGAAATCGAAACCGCCGACGAGGGCGTGGATGGCGCCATCGACAGGGTTGGCGGCGACGAAGGCGGCTTCGACTTCCGGCAACTGCGCGATCTGCCATTGGCCCTTGCTGTCTTGCTGGATGTAGATGAGCGCGCCGCGCCGCAGGCGCTTGTTGGCGGGCGCTTTCTCGTCGAGCATGCGCTGGGCGAACTTGAGTCCCTCGCCGGAAATCTGCACGGTTTCGCCGCCGCGCCGGTAGGCGCGGACCTGTTTCGTGTCCGCCGCCAGAATCACCGCCGCGCGGAGGTCGTCGGAATCCGGCTCCTCCTGCAATGCTTCTTCCAGCGTTTCGTCGGAGACGGTCGCCTCCGGCGCGCCGATGTCGGCATAGCCGCTGGCGCCGCGGTAGCCGTGCCGTTTGTCATAATCGAGCACGCCGCGCCGCAGGCTGGCATACGCCGCCTCCTGATCGGCCTTGAGGATCGTCGTGACGACGCGCAAGCCCCGCGTGTACGTCTCGCCCTGAAAGCGCTCATACACCATCTGGCGCGCCATTTCGGCGACGTAATCGGCCTTGACGGCGAATTCGTTGATGTCGCGCTTGATGCGCAGATCCTCTTTCTGCGCCTGGGCGAATTGCGCGTCGTCGATGAAATGCAGTTCCCGCATGCGCCGCAGGACATAAAGCTGGCGCAGCTTGGCACGCTTCGGATTGACGACCGGATTGAAGTGGGAGGGCGCTTTCGGCAGGCCGGCCAGCATGGCCGCCTCGGCCAGATCAATGTCTTGCAGGGGCTTGCCGTAATAGGACTGCGCGGCGGCGGCGAAGCCGTAAGCGCGCTGGCCCAGATAGATCTGGTTGATGTAGAGCTGGAGGATGTCGTTCTTCGAGAGATTGCGTTCGATCTTGAAAGCGAGCAGCGCCTCATATACCTTGCGCGAGAACTTTTTTTCGCTCGACAGAAAGAAATTTCGTGCCACCTGCATGGTGATCGTGCTGGCGCCCTGCTGCTTGCCGCCGCTGGTGAAGTTCGCGTAGACGGCGCGCAGCACGCCGATGGTGTCCACGCCGGAGTGCTGATAGAAACGCTCGTCTTCCGCCGCCAGAATGGCCTGCTTCATGACGTCCGGCACATCCTGAATGCGCACCAGCGCCCGCCGTTCTTCGCCGAATTCGCCGATCAGGTAGCCGTCGGCGGTGTAGACGCGCAGCGGGATTTTCGGCTGGTAGTCGGTCAACACCTCAAGCGAGGGCAGTTGCGGATAGGCCAGCGTGACGACGATGACGAGCAGGGCCAGGCCGATCAGGGCAAGGCCGGCCAGAACGAGAAACGGATAGGTGATCCAGCGGAATCGGGTAAGCAAGGAAAGGCTCGACAAGGATGGACTCGATACGATAACAGGAGCGGGAAATTATATGCCTATATGCCGCGCGCGCCGATGGTTGCGCATGGCGCGGTTTTTACCCCTGTTTGGATTCCAATTTCATTGGCTTTCTTTTTTTCTATCATGCGGTTATATTTTTTGAATGGTATGAGGCCATGTTGCGCAAAAACCGCAGGGGATAAAAAAACTTCACAAAAAGCAAGGTTGTTACTAAAATTTAATGTAAATTATGCGTAACTCGCATAACTAATGAAAAGTTAAAGGATTTTTCTTCCAAATGGATCTCTCGATATTCAATCCGAAAAACAGGCCGCTGCTTGGACTCGACATCAGTTCCTTGTCGGTCAAGATGGTCGAGTTGTCGGAAACATCGAAAGGCGGCTACCGCGTCGAGGGCTATGCGATCGAGGCATTGCCGCACGATGCCGTGGTGGAAGGCAATATCGCCAACCTCGACGCCGTCGCGGACGCAGTCAAGCGGGCCAGAAAGCTCATGGGCTCCTCGGCCAAATATGTGGCCATGGCGCTGCCGGCGGCTGCCGTCATCACGAAGAAGATCATCCTGCCGGGGGAATTGTCCGAACGGGAACTGGAAGTTCAAGTCGAGTCCGAGGCCAACCGGTCGATTCCCTTCGCGCTGGACGAGGTTAATCTGGATTTCCAGATCATCGGGCCGGCGCCCGCCAATCCGGACGAAATCGAAGTGCTGATCGCCGCTTCGCGCAAGGAAAAAGTCGAGGACCGGGTCGCTGTGGCGGAGGCCGCCGGTTTGCGGCCCCTGATCATGGATATCGAGACGAATGCCGCCCAGGCCACGCTGGAATTGCTTGAGAGCCGGCTGCCGGGCGGCGGCAAGAATCAGACGGTCGCTTTCATTGACATCGGCGCGAACGTCACCAGCGTCATGATGCTGCGCAACGGCCAGCCTGTTTATACGCGCGAGCAGGCGTTCGGCGGCAACCGGCTGACGCAGGATATTACGCGCCGTTACGGCATGAGCCGCGAGGAGGCGGAAGCGGCGAAGCGGACCGGTAATCTGCCGGAAAATTTCCAGAATGATTTGCTGAAACCTTTTTTGAGCAATCTGGCCCAGGAAGTGTCGCGGGCGCTGCAACTCTTTTTCACATCCACCCAGTACGGCCAGGTCGACCGCATTGTGCTGGCCGGAGGCTGCGCCGTCATTCCCGGCATTGATGCGGTTGTTTCAGGCGCCACCCGGATTGATACGGCGGTCGCCAATCCATTTGCCGGCATGAGCGTGTCCCTGGGCGTCTCGCGGCGCCTGTCGGTCGATGCGCCGTCGCTGGTGGTTGCCTGCGGGCTTGCGTTGCGGAGGTTCGAACAGTGATCCGCATCAATCTGCTGCCCTATCGCGAGGAGCGGCGCAAGGCGCTGCGCCAGCAGTTTTTCGCGCTGGCGGGCCTGGCTGTCCTGGCGGCGATCCTGATTATCGTCATGGGTCATGCCGCGATTGCCGGCTATACCAGCCAGCAGGAAAAGAAGAACGCTTTCCTCAAGAAGAACATCGCCACCCTGGACAAGGATCTCGATGAAATCAAGCGCCTCAAGACGCAAACCAGCGCCTTGCTGTCGCGCAAGACTATTATCGAAGACCTCCAGGTAACCCGCGCCGAAACCGTGCAGTTGCTGAATGAACTGGCGCGGCAGGTGCCGCCCGGCGTTTATCTGAAATCCCTCAAGCAGACGGGAAGCAAAATCAGCCTGAACGGCACCGCCCAGTCGAGCGCGCGGATAGCGAACCTGATGCGGAATCTTGAAGCGTCTCCCTTGCTTGAAAACCCCGATCTGGTTGAAATCAAGGCGGTGACGCAAGGGAGCCGCGGTTATTCGGAATTCAATCTGAACGTGACGATCACCCACGCCACATCGGCATCGGACGGGAAGCCGGCCGCCGGCGCCCAGCCGCCCAAGCAGGACAAGAAAGCATGAAAAAGCCCAACTTGCCCAAGATGCCGGCGATGCCGCAGATCGACTTCAAGACGTTCGCCGAAGACTTCAAGTCGCTCGACTGGAAGGATGCCGGCACATGGCCGTTGCTGCCGCGCTTGACCGTGCTGGCGGGGTTGTTTGCGGCTTTGCTGCTTGGCGGCTGGTGGTTCGACTGGAAAGACCAGCTCCAGTATCTGGACGACAAGCAGCAGGAAGAAGCCAAACTCAAAAGCGAGTATCTCGACAAGAAGCAGCAGACGATCAATCTCGACGGCTACCGTGAACAATTGGCTGAAATCGATCAGACATTTGCCGTGATACTCCGGCAGTTGCCGAGCAAGGCAGAAATGGAATCCCTGCTGATCGACATCAACCAGTCCGGCCTTGGGCGCGGCTTGCATTTCGACCTGTTCAAGCCGGGCAAGGAAGTGATCAGGGATTTCTACGCCGAACTGCCGATCACGCTGAAAGTCTCCGGCACTTATCATGACCTCGGCGCTTTTTCCGCCGATGTGTCCAGCCTGTCGCGCATCGTCTTTCTGACCAATATCGCCATCGCGCCCGCAGCCAAAGGAGCCGGGACGGCAGGGCAGCTGACGATGGATGCCACGGCAATGACGTACCGCTATCTTGATGAAGAGGAAATGGCGGCGCAACGCAGGGCCAAGGCGGCTGCGGAGGCAAAAGGAGCGAAGAAAAAATGAGGCGCGCCGCCATCATTCTGGCTTGCTTCGGCTTGACTGCCTGCAGTGGCGACGAGCACGAGGATTTACAGCAATGGATGCAGGAATCGACCAAGGATTTCCGCAAGAGCAAGCTCCCGCCTTTGCCGGAGATCAAGCGCTTTCCCGCCGTGGCGTACGAGGCGGGCGATCTGCTGGATCCCTACAATTCGGCGCGGATTGAACCGGAGCGCAAAGCGGGCGGCGGCGGGATCAGGCCTGATTTCGACCGGCGCAAGGAGCCGCTGGAATCTTATCCGCTCGAGTCGCTCAAGATGGTGGGGACGCTGACCAAGGGCAAGATGGCCCATGCCCTGATCCAGGTCGACAAGAATCTGCATCAGGTGAAGGTCGGGAACTACTTGGGACAGAATTTCGGCATCATTACCGACATCAGCGAAACCGAAGTGACGCTGAGGGAACTGGTTCCCGATTCGCTGGGGGATTACATGGAACGCGTGAGCACTTTGCAATTACAGGAACAAGGGCAGCCGGGAGGGACGAAATGAAGACAGTGATTGCCATCAAACGGCTGTTGCTCCTGCTGTGTCTGCTGTGTGTCCAGCCGGTTTGGGCGCAGAACGCCATTGAAGCCCTCAGCGTCAGCCAGCAAGGCGGCGATATCGTGCTGAAATTGACGACCAGCCAGCCGCTGGCCGCCGCGCCAGCCACTTTCAGCGTTGCCAATCCGCCGCGGATCGCCTTCGATTTTCTGGGCGTCAAAAATGCGCTCGGGCGCAATGCGCAAACAGTCAATGAAGGCGGTCTGCACAGCCTGAATCTGGTCGAAGTCGGAGACCGCACGCGGGTCGTGCTGAATCTGAGACAGATGTATCGAGTGGAGACGCGGATCGACGGCGCGGATCTGTTTATTACGCTCAGTGGTAATGCCACCGATCCGGTCGCCGAGGCGACGCGGGTCAGCAGCGGGCCTTTTGCCACAGCAACCCAGGCCGCCGCGCAAAACAGCATCCGTGACATCAATTTCCGCCGCGGTGCCAATGGCGAAGGCCGCATTCTGGTCGACCTTTCGGACAGCAATGTCGGCATCAACATCCGGCAGCAGGGGGCCAATCTGATCGTCGAGTTTCTCAAGACATCCCTGCCGGACAACTTGCGGCGGCGTCTCGATGTGACGGATTTTGCAACGCCGGTTACGGCCGTCGATACCCAATCCCAGGGCGACATGATCCGGATGGTCATCACGCCCAAGGGGCAATGGGAGCACAACGCCTATCAGAGCGACACGCGGTTCGTCGTCGAAGTGAAGCAGGTCATTGAAGACCCGAACAAGCTGGTGCAAAGGGGCTATCAGGGCGAGAAACTATCACTGAATTTCCAGAACATCGACGTGCGCGCCGTTCTGCAGGTGATCGCCGATTTCACCGACTTCAACATCATCACCAGCGACACCGTGAGCGGCAACCTGACGTTGCGGCTGAAGGATGTGCCGTGGGATCAGGCGCTCGACATCATCCTGCAAGCGAAAGGTCTGGATCTGCGCAAGAGCGGCAACGTGATCTGGATCGCCCCCCGCGATGAATTAGCGGCCAAGGAAAAGCTGCAACTTGAATCGCGCCAGCAGATCGATGAACTGGAACCGGTGCGGACCGAGACATTCCAGTTGAATTATCACAAAGCCATGGTGATTTTCGACGGTTTGACCAAGGACAAAGACAGAGCCATGCTATCGAAACGGGGATCAATGGTTGCCGATGAGCGCAGCAACAAGCTCTTTGTGACCGATGTCCCTTCCCGTCTGGCGGATTTCCGGAAGCTGATTGCCGAGATCGACGTACCGCCGCGTCAGGTGATGATCGAGGCGCGGATTGTGGAGGCGGAAGATACCTTCTCGAAGAACGTGGGGGTGCGTTTGGGCTTCCATGATATGGCCCCAAAAGTTGTTGGAAACAACTTCGGCTATGCAGTGGGCGGTGGGTTGGTGGATACGGGCTATCATACCGGCCAAGTTTCTTCGACGACGGCGCCGGATTTCATTACGAACTCACTTGCGGTGAACATGCCGGCGGCCACCATTAACCAGGCGCAACCCGGCCAGTTTTCTCTCATCCTGTTCAACAGCGCAGCGACGCGTTTCCTCAACTTGGAACTGAGCGCCCTTGAATCGGATGGCAAGGGCAAGATTATTTCCAGTCCGCGCGTTGTTACGGCGGATCAGGTCGAGGCGCTCGTCGAGCAGGGTGTCGAGATTCCCTACCAGCAAGCGACCAGTTCCGGCGCGACCAGCGTTTCCTTCAGGAAAGCCAACCTGTCCTTGAAGGTCAAACCGCAGATCACGCCGGATGGCAGGGTCAACCTGACCCTTGATGTAAACAAGGATACGCCGAACCCCGCGCTTTCCACTCCCGCCGGCATCGCCATCGATACCAAGCACGTTCATACGGAGGTGCTGGTCGACAACGGCGGAACGGTGGTGATCGGCGGCGTCTATATTCAGGAAGAACAAAACGTGACGACACGCATTCCTGTGCTGGGCGATATGCCCTATGTTGGCTTCCTTTTCCGGAATCATGAGAAGCAGGACGACAAGACCGAACTGCTGATTTTCATCACGCCGAAGATCATCAGCGAGAACTTGGCCGTGCGCTGACGGCGTTGCAAAATCATCCGGGGCCGGCTTCTGCCGGCCCTTTGTTTTTTGCGGTCAATGTTTTTACGACGCATACCGCGCCTGATAGAATCCAGCCGTGAAAACCTGTGATGACAATATCTATTTCGTCGGCATGATGGGGGCGGGAAAGACGACGATCGGCCGGCATTTGGCCCGGTATTTGAAGAAACGTTTCGTCGACTGCGACCACGAAATCGAGGCGCGCACCGGCGCGCGCATTCCGCTCATTTTCGAGATCGAGGGCGAAGCGGGTTTCCGTCGCCGCGAGGCGCAGACCTTGCAGGATTTGTCCGCGCAGCATGATCTGGTATTGGCAACCGGCGGTGGCGCCGTGCTTGATCCGCGCAACCGCGCCTGCCTGGCGGAGACGGGCTTGGTGATCTATTTGCACGCGCAGCCGGACGCACTGTATGCGCGCATCCGGCATGACCGCAACCGGCCCCTGTTGCAGGTGGCTGATCCGCTGGCGAAGTTGCGCGAGCTGCATGCGCAGCGCGATCCGCTGTATCGGGAGATTGCCGACATCGTGCTGGAAGGCGGCAGGTGTTCCCCGCAAGCGGCGGCGCGTCAACTCGAACGGGAAATACAGAAAAGATGCGAACCCTGAAAGTCGCGCTCGGCGCGCGCAGTTATCCCATCCACATCGGCGCCGGCCTGCTCGGACGGGGCGATCTTGTTTTGCCGTGCCTGAAGGCGCCGCTGGCCGCCATCGTTAGCAACGAGACGGTGGCGCCGCTGTATCTTGCCGGCTTCTCTGACATGCTGCGGGCGAGCGGCGTGCGGGTCACCGAGATCGTTCTGCCCGACGGCGAGCAGCATAAGAACGGGCGCACGCTCGACCGCATTTACGACGCGCTGCTGCAGAACCGCTGCGAGCGCGCCACTACGCTCATCGCGCTTGGCGGCGGCGTCATCGGCGATCTGGCCGGCTTCGCCGCCGCGACCTACCAGCGCGGCATTCCCTTCATTCAGGCGCCGACCACCTTGTTGGCGCAGGTGGATTCCTCGGTGGGCGGCAAGACCGGCATCAATCATCCGCTCGGCAAAAACATGATCGGAGCTTTCTATCAGCCGCGTCTGGTGCTGGCCGATACCGATACCCTGAAAACCCTGCCGGAGCGGGAACTGTCCGCCGGTCTGGCTGAAGTCATCAAGTACGGCCTCATCCGCGATCTGCCTTTTCTGGATTGGCTGGAAGACAACATGGCGCGCTTGCGCGGGCGCGATGCCGGGGCCTTGTCCCACGCCATCGAACGCTCCTGCATCAACAAGGCGGAGATCGTGGCCGAAGACGAAACCGAATCCGGTGTGCGCGCGCTGCTGAATCTGGGCCACACCTTCGGCCATGCCATCGAGGCGGGCCTCGGTTATGGCGCATGGCTGCATGGCGAGGCGGTGGCCGCCGGCACGGTGATGGCGGCGGAATTGTCGCGCCGCCTCGGGTGGCTGAACGAAGCCGACGTGTCGAGGATCGCGGCGCTGTTCGAGCAAGCCGGGTTGCCCGTGCGGGGGCCGGCGCTGAGCGCCGACCGTTATCTGGAATGGATGGCGCTCGACAAGAAGGTCGCCGCCGGCAAACTGCGGCTGGTGCTGCTGGAAGCGCTCGGCAAGGCCGTGATCCGCGACGATGCGCCGGAGAGCGCGATCCGCGCCGCCATCGAAGCCTGCTGTCATGTCTGATCCGGTTTCCTGCCTTGCGGCTTACGCTGTTTCCGAGGCGAATTCCCGCGGACGCCGGCATCCCGAGCCGGCGCCGGCTGCGCGCGGCGAATATCAGCGCGACCGCGACCGCGTTGTCCATTCGACGGCTTTCCGCCGCCTTGAATACAAGACCCAGGTTTTCGTCAATCACGAAGGTGATCTGTTCCGCACGCGGCTGACGCACAGCATCGAGGTGGCGCAGATTGCCCGCACGCTGGCGCGCGCCATGCGGCTGAACGAAGACCTCGCCGAGGCTATCGCACTGGCCCACGATCTGGGTCACACGCCCTTCGGTCACGCCGGGCAGGATGCGCTGAACGCCTGCATGCGCGAGCATGGCGGCTTCGAGCACAACCTGCAAAGCCTGCGCATCGTCGATCTGCTGGAAGAACGTTACGGCGGCTTTGACGGCCTCAACCTGACTTACGAGACGCGCGAAGGCATCCTCAAGCACTGCGCGCCGAAAAAGGCGCGGGAGCTGGGCGAGCTTGGCCGGCGTTTCATCGAAGGCACGCAGCCTTCGCTTGAAGCGCAGCTATGCAATCTGGCCGACGAGATCGGCTACAACAATCACGATGTGGACGACGGCTTGCGCTCGGGCCTGATTCAGGTCGAGCAGCTTGACGAAGCGGGTATCTGGGCGCGGCATGCCGCCGAGACGCGCCGCGCTTATCCGTCGATCGGCGGGCGTCGCCTGATTCACGAGACGGTGCGTCGCATGATTAATTCGCTGGCGGTCGACTTGATCGAGGAAACCCGGCGCAACATGACGGCGGCCGGCGTCGAAACCATTGACGATGTGCGTCAAGCGGGGCCGCTCGCCGCTTTCAGCCAGGCCATGCACGCCGAGCATACGGAACTGAAGCAGTTTCTGCGCCTTCATCTCTACCAGCATTATCAGGTGCTGCGCATGACCAGCAAGGCGCGCCGCATCATCGGCGACCTGTTCGACGCCCTTATGGAGGATCCGCGCCTGTTGCCGCCGCAATATCAGCAGATGGCGCATGCCGACAAGCCGCGCGCCATCGCCGACTATGTGGCCGGCATGACCGACCGCTACGCTATACGCGAACACCGCCGCCTGTTCGCGGTCGGCGAGATATAAACGGGCGCTTGCATCCGCTTACAGCAACCGGCATGGGCCTGCGTGGGTTGCATGGTTACGTGGGTTACGTGGGGCCGCATGCTAAAATTTCATCGCGATTTTTTGGCTTTTCACAATGAACGTCGTCATTCTCGCCGCCGGACAAGGCAAGCGCATGTGTTCCGATCTGCCCAAGGTGTTGCACCGCCTTGGCGGTCAGCCCCTGCTGGCGCATGTGCTGGAGACGGCGCGCGCGCTGAACGCAATGAGCGCCGCGGACGCCGGGAAAATCTGCATCGTCTATGGCCACGGCGGCGAAATGGTGCGTCAGGCGCTGGATGCGCCCGGCCTTGTCTGGGTCAGACAGGAACCTCAACTCGGCACGGGCCATGCCGTGTCGCAAGCCTTGCCTTTTCTTGACGAGGGCATGCCCACGCTGGTGCTCTACGGCGACGTGCCGCTGATCGGCGCCGCCACGCTGCGGCGCCTGCTTGCCGCCGCCGGCGATGGCCTCGGCGTGCTGACGGCGGTGTTTGACGATCCGGTCGGCTATGGCCGCATCCTGCGCGACGCGGATGGCCGCGTGCGGCGCATCGTCGAGCATCGCGACGCCAGCGCCGACGAGCGCGCCGTGCGCGAGATCAACACCGGCTTCATGGCCGCGCCGACGGCGGCGTTCAGGCGCTGGCTGCCGGCGCTGGGCAACGACAACGCGCAGCGCGAGTATTACCTGACCGACATCGTCGGCCTCGCCATCGGCGAAAGCATGGCGGTGGCGACGGCGCAGCCCGAGGCGAACTGGGAAGTGCTGGGCGTCAACAGCAAACCGCAACTGGCCGAACTCGAACGCATTTACCAGCGCAACAATGCGCAGCGACTGATGGAAAGCGGCGTCACGCTGGCCGACCCGGAGCGCATCGACGTGCGCGGCCAGCTTGATTGCGGTCGCGACGTGTCGATCGACGTGAATTGCGTGTTCGAGGGGCATGTTGTTCTCGGCGACGGCGTTGAAGTGGGCGCGCATTGCGTGCTGAAGAACGCCGTCATCGGCGCCGGCAGCCGCATCGCGCCTTTCAGCCATCTCGAAGAAGCGGAGGCCGGCGACAACAGCCGCATCGGCCCTTACGCGCGCCTGCGTCCCGGCACCCGGCTGGGCGCCGACGTGCACATCGGCAATTTTGTCGAGGTGAAGAACAGCCGGATTGCCGATGGCTCGAAGGCCAATCACCTCGCTTACCTCGGCGACGCCACCATCGGCCGGAACGTCAACGTCGGCGCCGGCGCCATCACCTGCAATTACGACGGTGCCAGCAAGCACCGCACCGTCATCGAGGATGACGTTTTCATTGGCTCCGATACCCAACTGGTGGCGCCGGTTACCGTGGGCCGGGGCGCTACGCTCGGCGCCGGCACCACCCTGACCAAGGATGCGCCGCCGGACAAGCTGACGCTCACCCGCGTCAAACAAACCACTGTTCCCGGCTGGAAAAGACCCGTCAAGAAGAAATAATCATGTGCGGCATCGTCGCCGCGGTCGCCGACCGCAACATCGTTCCGATCCTCATCGAGGGTTTGAGAAAACTTGAGTACCGTGGTTACGACTCGGCCGGACTCGCCGTGTATGACGGCAGCGCCGCCAAGAAGGGCGGCCTTCAGCGCTTGCGCGCGGTTGGCCGCGTCGCCGAACTGGCGACGCGCGCCGAAGGGCTGTCGGCCAGCGCCGGCATCGCGCATACACGTTGGGCCACGCACGGCGTGCCCTCCGAGCGCAACGCCCATCCGCACGTCTCCGGCGGCTTGGCGGTGGTGCACAACGGCATCATCGAGAACTACGCCGAAATCAAAACGCGCCTGACGGGGTTGGGCTACGTTTTCGTCTCGGAAACCGATACCGAGGCGATTGCCCATCTGATCGAACACAAGCTGGAGTCGCAAGCCGATTTGCGCGACGCCGTGCGTGCCGCCTGCGCCGAACTGATCGGCGCTTATGCCATCGCCGTACTCTCGGAAAAAGAGCCGCGGCGCGTGATCGTCGCCCGTCACGGCGCGCCCTTGCTGCTCGGCCTCGGCGAAGACGGCCACTATGCCGCCTCCGATACGGCGGCGCTGCTGCAAGTCACGCGCACTCTGATTTATCTTGAGGATGGCGACATCGCCGAGATTACCCGCGATGGTGTGCGCATTGCGTGTGCTGACGGCACGCCGGTCGAGCGGCCGAGCCACGAGAGCGCGCTGAGCGCCGATGCCGTTGAGCTGGGCCATTTCCAGCACTACATGCAGAAAGAAATTTTCGAGCAGCCGCAGGCGCTCGCCAATACGCTGGAGATGATCGGCGCGGCGCAATCGGTCACGCCGCAACTGTTCGGCGCCGGCGCTGACGCCATGCTGCGCGACGCCAAGAGCGTGCTGATTCTGGCCTGCGGCACCAGCTACCATGCCGGCCTTACCGCCCGCTACTGGATCGAGCAACTGGCGGGGCTGCCCTGCTGCGTGGAGATCGCCAGCGAGTATCGTTACCGTGATTCGGTGCCGAATCCCGAGGCGCTGGTGATCGCCATCTCCCAGTCGGGCGAAACGGCGGATACGCTGGCGGCGCTCAAGCACGCGCGCGTGCTCGGCCAGTCGCGCACGCTGGCTTTGTGCAATGTGCCGGAGTCGGCCATCGTGCGTGAAGCGGCGCTGAAATTTCTCACTCGCGCCGGCCCTGAAATCGGCGTTGCCTCGACCAAAGCCTTTACCACCCAGCTTTCCGCGTTGTTCCTGCTGGCGGTGACACTGGCGAAAGTGAACGAACGCATCGACGCGCGTGAGGAAGCGGCGTACCTGACGGCGATGCGCCATCTGCCGCTGGCCGTGGGCCGCGTGCTGGAACTGGAGCAGGGCATCGCCGCCTGGGCACGGCGGTTCGCCGACAAACAGCACGCGCTATTTCTCGGGCGCGGCCTGCATTACCCGATCGCGCTCGAAGGCGCGCTGAAACTGAAAGAAATTTCCTACATCCACGCCGAGGCTTATCCCGCCGGCGAACTCAAGCACGGCCCGTTGGCGCTGGTGGATGAAGGCATGCCGGTGATCGCCGTGGCGCCCAACGACGCCCTGCTGGAAAAACTCAAATCGAATTTACAGGAAGTGCGCGCCCGCGGTGGCGAACTGTTTGTTTTCGCCGATGCCGGCAGCGAGATGCCCGAATCCGAAGGCGTGCACATCCTGCGCATGCCCGAACACTACGGCCTGCTCTCGCCGGCGCTGCACGTCGTTCCCCTGCAACTCCTCGCCTATCACGCCGCGCTGGTGAAAGGCACCGACGTGGACAAACCGCGCAATCTGGCGAAATCGGTGACGGTGGAATAAAGGGTGGAACAAGGGGTGAAATTGACTGGAGGAATGCGCATGAAATCGCTGCAATTTGTTTTTGCCATTGTGTTGACGCTGGCGGCGCATGCCGCTGTCGCGGAGTCCTTGCCGGAAGTGTTGATGTACAAGGATCCGAATTGCGGCTGCTGCGGGGCGTGGGCGGAGCGTCTCGAAGCGGCGGGGTTTCGCGTGAAGACGGTGGAAGCCGCGGACATGCAGGCCGTCAAGCGCCGCTTCGGCGTGCCGGAGCGGCTGGCGTCCTGCCATACCGCGAAGGTCGGCAATTACGTCATTGAAGGGCATGTGCCGCCCGCCACCATCAAGCGCCTGCTGCACGAGAAGCCGGCGGTGACGGGCTTGTCGGCGCCGGGCATGCCGGCCGGCGCGCCCGGCATGGAAACGCCGGGCCGGAAAGATCCCTATGATGTTGTGAGCTTCGATGGCGCTGGCCGCAGCCGCGTCTTCGAGCGGTTCCGCTGACGCTGGACGCGCTGAGCGCGTCGCCTGCCCGGGTCAGGTTTTTTTCGGCGCGTCTTTCGTTGGCTCGGGTGTTGCGGATGCGCCGGTCTGCATCATGTTCCACGGCCACAAGGCCGGGTTGACGAAGGGATTGACGTTCGCATCGGCGGCGCTGGCGGCTCCAGCGGCGCCGACTGACTGGCTGACCGCCTGCATGGCGGCGAGCGTGGTGCGCTGCATTTCAAGCCCCTGAATCGTCATTTGCAGCATGTTGAGGTTCATGCGCAGCCAGCCCTCGACGGTTTTCAGATCGGTAATCCGCTTGTCGAGTTCGCCCACGTCGAGCGTCGGCGTCATGCCGGGGACAGCGAAGCCCAAACCGCCCCACATACCTTTGAGGAATTCGAGCGGGTCGGTATGCGCGTTCTCTGCGGACATCTTGCTTCTCCGATGGAATTGACCCCGTCATGCTACTCCTGCGGGGAATATTTTGCCGCGCCGGACAGCGCAAGCCGATATAGGGGGGGGCGATCAGGGCAGAATCTTGCCGGGATTGAGGAGGTTGTCCGGGTCGAGCGCGCGTTTCAGCGCGCGCATGACGTCGATGGCGCCCGCGCCGTGTTCCGCCACAAGGAATTTCTGCTTGCCGATGCCGACGCCATGCTCGCCGGTGCACGTGCCTTCCATTGCCAGCGCCCGCTCGACCACCGCCCGGTTGATTTTTTCGGCTTCGGCCACTTCATGCGGATTGGCTGGATCGATCAGCACGACCAAGTGGAAATTGCCGTCGCCGACATGGCCGAACAGGGCGGCGGGAATCGAGACGCGGGCGATGTCTTCGTTGGTGGCGCGGATGCAGGCCGCCAGACGCGAGATCGGCACGCAGACATCGGTGGGAAAGGCGCGCGCACCGGGCTTGAGTTGCAGGCAGGCGAAGTAAGCGTCATGGCGCGCTTGCCAGAGGCGGGAACGGTCTTCGGGGCGGGTGGCCCACTCGAAATTCATGCCGCCGTGATCGGCCGCGAGGGTTTGCACCAGACCGGCCTGTTCCTCGACCCCGCCGGGCGAACCGTGAAACTCGAAAAACAGCGTCGGCGCTTCCGTCAAATTCGTTTTGCTGTAACGGTTGACCGCTGAAATGGTGAGCGCGTCGAGCAATTCGATGCGCGCCACCGGCACGCCGAGTTGAATCGTCTGGATCACTGTGTCGACGGCGGCGTCGACGCTGGGGAAAGCGCAGACGGCGCAGGAAATCGCCTCCGGCACGGGATACAGCTTGACAGTGAGTTCGGTGATGATGCCGAGCGTGCCTTCCGAGCCGATGAACAGCCGCGTCAGGTCGTAGCCGGCGGAAGACTTTTTCGCCCGTCCGCCGGCGCGGATGACGCGGCCATCGGCCAGCACGACTGTCATGCCGAGCACGTTCTCGCGCATGGTGCCGTAGCGCACGGCGTTCGTGCCCGAAGCGCGGGTGGCGGCCATGCCGCCGAGGGAAGCGTCGGCGCCCGGATCAATGGGGAAGAACAGGCCCGTTCCGTGCAGTTCGGCATTCAGTTGCTTGCGCGTCACGCCCGGCTGAACGGTGGCGTCGAGATCCTCGGCATGAATGGCGACGACCCGGTTCATGCGCGTCAGGTCGATGCAGACGCCGCCGTGAATGGCGAGAAAATGGCCTTCGACCGAACTGCCGGCGCCGAACGGGATGACCGGAATCCGGTGCTCGCGGCACAGGCGGACGGCGGCGGCGACTTCTTCCGTGGATTCGGCGAAGACCACGGCATCCGGCGCTGCCGCCGGATGCACGGATTCGTCGCGGCCATGCTGGTCGCGCACCGCCTGGCTGGCGGAAAAGCGCGCGCCGAAACGCGTCGACAAGGCTTCGATCAAGGCGTCCGGCAACGGCGGATGAGGCGGATACGGGTGGCTCATAAGGAAAGTGTTTTCGGCATCAGATTCTGATTTTAGCCCGCCGCCGGACGGGGAACGCATAAGTAGCGCATAAGCAGGCAAGCAAAGGGCTGTTTATCGCGCTTCAGGGCGCTTGCGGCGGGAATGCCGGGGTTTCAAGCGAAAACACGGCCAAGTCCCACAGCTATTTGACTTTCCTCACGAAAACAAGCAAAATCTACCGTTTCGCTGGAGAGGTTCCCGAGCGGTCAAAGGGAGCAGACTGTAAATCTGCCGGCTCTGCCTTCGAAGGTTCGAATCCTTCCCTCTCCACCAGCAGGTTTGATTGGGTTTGGTTGCTGGGCCGCCCTGACAATAGCACGGCAGGGCGGATCCGGAGACGGAATGGCGACGGGCGGCGGTAGTTCAATGGTAGAACCTCAGCCTTCCAAGCTGATGACACGGGTTCGATTCCCGTTCGCCGCTCCAGCAGGAATTGATTGCCCATGTAGCTCAGTGGTAGAGCACTCCCTTGGTAAGGGAGAGGTCGCGTGTTCAATCCACGCCATGGGCACCAGCGCATGCAGCACTTTTGATTTGACTTTTTATATACGGGTAACGACATGGCCAAGGGCAAATTTGAGCGTACGAAGCCTCACGTGAACGTTGGTACGGTAGGGCACGTTGATCATGGCAAGACGACCTTGACGGCGGCGATCACGACGGTGCTATCGGGCAA
>JAITMP010000046.1 GCA_031277315.1 Zoogloeaceae bacterium
TACAAAATGAAGTTCGGTCATCACGGCGCGAATCATCCGGTCAAGGATCTGGAATCGGGACAGGCGCTCATCACCAGTCAGAACCACGGCTTCGCGGTCGATGCCGCGACGGTGCCCGGCAACGTGCGCGTCACCCACGCCTCGCTGTTCGACGGCAGCTTGCAGGGGCTGGCCTGGAACGACAGCCCCGCGCTTTCGTTTCAGGGCCACCCCGAAGCCTCGCCCGGCCCGTGCGACATCGCCTATCTGTTCGACCGCTTCATCAAGATGATGGAAGAGAAGAAGACGTAACATGCCCAAGCGCACCGATATTCACAGTGTCCTCATCATCGGCGCCGGCCCCATCGTCATCGGGCAGGCGTGCGAGTTCGATTATTCCGGCGCGCAGGCGTGCAAGGCGCTGCGCGAGGAGGGCTACCGCGTCATCCTCGTGAACAGCAATCCGGCGACCATCATGACCGACCCCGGAATGGCCGACGCGACCTACATCGAGCCTGTCACCTGGCAGGCGGTGGAGAACATCATCGCCAAGGAACGGCCCGACGCGCTGCTGCCGACCATGGGCGGCCAGACGGCGCTCAACTGCGCGCTGGATCTGGCGCGGCATGGCGTGCTGGAAAAATACGGCGTGGAGATGATAGGCGCGAGCCGCGACGCCATCGACAAGGCCGAAGACCGCGAGAAGTTCAAGCAGGCGATGACGAAGATCGGTCTCGCGTCGGCGCGCTCGGCCATGGCGCACAGTCTGGAAGAGGCGCAGCAGGTGCAGGCGGCGCTCGGCTTTCCCGCCATCATCCGGCCCTCGTTCACGATGGGCGGCAGCGGCGGCGGCATTGCCTACAATCAGGAAGAGTTCGCCGAAATCTGCAAGCGCGGTCTGGAGGCCAGCCCGACCAAGGAGTTGCTGATCGAGGAATCACTGCTGGGCTGGAAAGAGATCGAGATGGAAGTGGTGCGCGACAAGCGCGACAACTGCATCATCGTCTGCTCCATCGAGAACTTCGACCCGATGGGCGTGCATACCGGCGATTCCATCACCGTCGCGCCCGCGCAAACGCTGACCGACAAGGAATACCAGATCGTCCGTGATGCCAGCATCGCCATTCTGCGCGAGATCGGCGTCGATACCGGAGGTTCCAACGTGCAGGTCGCCATCAACCCGAAGGACGGGCGCATGGTGGTCATCGAGATGAATCCGCGCGTGTCGCGTTCATCGGCGCTGGCATCGAAAGCCACGGGTTTCCCCATCGCCAAGATCGCCGCCAAGCTGGCGGTCGGTTACACGCTCGACGAACTGAAGAACGACATCACCGGCGGCGCGACGCCCGCGAGCTTCGAGCCGGCGATTGATTACGTGGTGACCAAGGTGCCGCGCTTCGCCTTCGAGAAATTCCCCGCCGCCAATGACCGTCTGACCACGCAGATGAAATCGGTGGGCGAAGTGATGGCCATGGGCCGCACTTTCCAGGAATCACTGCAAAAGGCGCTGCGCGGGCTGGAGGTCGGCGTTTACGGTCTGGATGAAGTGGAGGCCACGCGCGAGGACATCGCCCATGAACTGTCCAGCCCGGGGCCGGAGCGCATCTGGTACATCGGTCAGGCCTTCCGCGCCGGCTTCACCCTCGGTGAAGTGTTCAACCTGACCAAAATCGACCCCTGGTTTCTGGTGCAGCTTGAAGACCTCGTGCATGTCGAAGGCGAGATCGCCGCGCGCAAGCTGGAAAGTTTTACGGCGGAGGAATTGCGCGGCCTGAAGCGCAAGGGTTTTTCCGACCGGCGCATCGCCAATCTGCTGGGCATCGACGAGGGCGCGGTGCGCGAGCGCCGTCAGGCGCTGGGCGTGCGTCCGGTGTTCAAGCGCGTCGATACCTGCGCGGCGGAATTCGCCACCGCCACGGCTTATCTGTATTCCACCTACGAGGACGAGTGCGAGGCGCGCCCGAGCGAACGCAGGAAAATCATGGTGCTCGGCGGCGGCCCGAACCGCATCGGCCAGGGCATCGAGTTCGATTACTGCTGCGTTCATGCGGCGCTGGCGATGCGCGAGGACGGCTATGAAACCATCATGGTCAACTGCAATCCGGAAACCGTGTCCACGGATTACGATACTTCGGATCGTCTCTACTTCGAGCCGCTGACGCTGGAAGACATTCTCGAAATCGTCCATGTGGAAAAACCGGCGGGCGTGATCGTCCAGTTCGGCGGGCAGACGCCGCTCAAGCGCGCCCGCGATCTGGAAGCTAACGGCGTGCCCATCATCGGCACCAGCCCGGACATGATCGACGCCGCGGAAGACCGCGAGCGTTTTCAGAAATTGCTGCACGAACTGGGCCTCAAGCAGCCGCCCAATGCCACTGCGCGCACCGAGGGCGAGGCGCTGCAAAAAGCCGGCGCCTTGGGCTATCCGCTGGTGGTGCGCCCGTCCTACGTGCTCGGCGGGCGGGCGATGGAAATCGTGCATGAGGAAAAAGACCTCGAACGCTACATGCGCGAGGCGATTCAGGTTTCCAACGACTCGCCGGTGCTGCTCGACCGCTTCCTGAATGACGCCACCGAGGTGGACGTCGACGCGCTCTCCGACGGCAAGCAGGTCATCATTGGCGGCATCATGCAGCATATCGAGCAGGCAGGCGTGCATTCGGGCGATTCGGCCTGTTCGCTGCCGCCTTACACGCTGTCGAAAGAAATCCAGGACGAATTGCGCCGCCAGACCGAAATGATGGCGCGCGGCCTCAACGTCGTCGGCCTGATGAACGTCCAGTTCGCCATTCAGGACGGCACGGTGTATGTGCTGGAGGTGAATCCGCGCGCCTCGCGCACCGTGCCTTTCGTCTCCAAGGCGACCGGCTTGCCGCTGGCCAAAGTCGCGGCGCGCTGCATGGCGGGCCGCACGCTGGCGGAACAGGGCGTCACGCATGAGATCGTGCCGCCTTACTACTCGGTCAAGGAGGCGGTGTTCCCCTTCGTCAAGTTTCCCGGCGTCGACACCATTCTCGGCCCGGAAATGAAATCGACCGGCGAGGTGATGGGCATCGGCCGCACCTTCGCCGAAGCCTTCGTCAAATCGCAGGTTGCCAGCGGCACCCGGCTGCCGAAGTCCGGCAAGGCGTTCATCTCCGTCAAGGAGCAGGACCGTCCGAAGGCGATCGAGGTGGCGAGAGATCTGGCCGATCTTGGCTTCAGCTTGCTCGCCACGCGCGGCGTCGGGGCCGTCATTGAAGCCGCCGGACTGAAAGTGCAGATCGTCAACAAGGTTGCCGAAGGTCGGCCGCACATCGTGGACATGATTAAAAATAACGAAGTCGCGCTCATCATCAACACGGTTGAAGAGAAGCGTCAGGCTGTCGCCGATTCCCGTTCCATCCGCACCAGCGCGCTGGCGCAGCGGGTCACGCTCTATACAACGATCGAAGGCGCCCGCGCCGCCTGCGCCGGCATACGCCATCTGACCGAACTGGAAACCTATGCCTTGCAGACGCTGCAAGCCGGGTTAACATAGAAGCGCGGGAACGAGGGGGAGGGCGCATGAGCAAAGTACCGATTACCAAAGCGGGCGCGCAGATGCTGCGGGAGGAATTGCAGCGTCTGAAGGGCGTCGACCGCCCGAATGTCGTCGCCGCCATCGCGGAGGCACGCGCCCACGGCGATCTGTCGGAAAACGCCGAATACGCCGCTGCCCGCGAGCGGCAGAGTTTCATCGAGGGGCGCATTCAGGAAATTGAAGGCAAGCTCGGCAACGCCCAGATCATCGACCCGAAGCTGCTCGACGCCGATGGCCGCTGCGTGTTCGGCGCGACGGTGGATCTCGAAGATGCCGCCTCGGGCGATCAGGTGACGTACCAGATCGTCGGCGAGGATGAGGCCGATCTGAAGAACAACAAGATTTCCATTTCCTCGCCCATCGCGCGCGCCCTCATTGGCAAATATGCTGGAGACATCGCCGAGGTGAAAGCGCCGGGCGGCGCGCGCGAGTACGAAATCCTCGACGTCCGCTATCTTTGATCCGTTATTTTTTCAGACGCCGGCGCGGCGCAGCCGGCGGGCGGGCTGGCTTTGCCGCCTTGGCGGGCTTGGCGGAATTGGCGGATTTGGTGGACTTGGCCGGCGCGTCGGGACGGGCGCGGTACACGATCAGGATATTGCCGATGTGCTGCACCGGCGCGGCGTCGAGGCGGGCGCAGATGGCGTCGAGCAGGGCTTCGCGCGCGGCGTGCTCAATGCCGTAAGCGCGCACCTTGATGAGTTCGTGCGCCTTCAGGCCACAATCAATTTCGGCGAGAACCGTTTCGCTCAAGCCGTTCTGGCTGATGCTGACGACCGGGCGCAGGCTGTGGGCGCGGGCGCGCAGCGCCCGGCGTTCGGATGGGGACAATGCAATCATTGGCGGATTTTACGCGGTGAAGAAGCACAAGACCAGCAAGGCATGGATGCACGAGCACGTCACGGACAGCTACGTCCAGCGGGCGAAAGCGGAAGGCTGGCGCTCTCGCGCCGCGTTCAAGCTGATGGAAATCGACGCGTGGGACAACAGCGGCGCCCGCCTGCTGCGCCCCGGCATGGTGGTGGTTGATCTCGGCGCGGCGCCTGGCGGCTGGTCGCAGGTGGCGGTGAAACGGATAGGTGACGGCAGAGTGCTGGCGGTGGATCTGCTCGATATGGCGCCGGTGGCCGGCGTCGAATTTCTCAAGGGCGATTTCCGCGATGATGCCGTGCTGGCGGAACTCACGCGCCGACTCGATGGCCGCCCGGTCGACCTTGTGCTTTCCGACATGGCCCCCAATATATCCGGCATCGCCGTGACGGATCAGGCCCGCTCGGCGCATCTGGCGGAACTGGCGCTGGAATTCGCCGTTGGACATCTGAAGCCGGGCGGCGCTTTTCTGGTCAAGGGTTTTCAGGGGCAGGGCTTCGATGCTTTTCGCAAGACGATGGCCGCGGCCTTCGACAAGGTCGCGGCGCGCAAACCGCAAGCCTCGCGCGGCCGCAGCAGCGAGGTCTACCTTCTTGGTCTGGGTTGCCGTCCGCATGCGCCGGAAGGGTGAGCCGGAAAGGTAAGCCGGTTTGCGCCGGGCGAGGAACGGTTTTAGAATGCGTGGGTCACAGAATCGTATTGTCGTTATCGTCGCGCCGAACCGGAAACGCTCGATAGCGTCGCCCCAAGTCGTTTGTGATCGTGTTTGTGATCGTTTGTGGTCATTTGTGTCACCGGCCCCTGACGGGCCATAGAGGAATCACTTGAACAACAATCTTTTCAAGAATCTCGCTATCTGGCTGGTGATCGGCGTTGTGCTGATGACCGTTTTCAACCAGTTCAGCGCGCGTCAGGTGGCGCAAAATACGCTCGAATATTCCCAATTTCTCGATGAGGTCAAGGCGGGCCACATCGACAAGGTGGTGATTCAGGGCCGCACGCTGGAAGCCACCACGATGGAAGGCAAGAAGGTCATCTCCTACGCGCCGTCCGATATCTGGCTGGTTTCCGACCTGCTCAAGAACAATGTCAAAGTGGTGGCGAAGCCCGACGAGGAGCAATCCTTCCTCATGAGCATCTTCGTCTCCTGGTTCCCGATGCTGCTGCTGATCGGCGTCTGGATTTTCTTCATGCGCCAGATGCAGGGCGGCGGCAAGGGCGGCGCCTTCTCCTTCGGCAAATCGCGCGCCCGCATGACCGACGAGGCGACCAACACCGTCACCTTTGCCGATGTCGCCGGTTGCGACGAAGCGAAAGAGGACGTATCCGAACTGGTCGACTTCCTGCGCGATCCCTCCAAGTTCCAGAAGTTGGGCGGGCGCATTCCGCGCGGTGTGCTGATGGTCGGCAACCCCGGCACCGGCAAGACCCTGCTGGCGAAAGCCATCGCCGGCGAGGCGAAAGTGCCGTTCTTCTCGATTTCCGGCTCCGATTTCGTCGAGATGTTCGTCGGCGTCGGCGCCGCCCGTGTGCGCGACATGTTTGAGCAAGCCAAGAAGCACGCGCCCTGCATCATTTTCATCGACGAGATCGACGCCGTGGGCCGTCAGCGCGGCGCCGGTTTGGGCGGCGGCAACGACGAACGCGAACAGACGCTCAACCAGTTGCTGGTCGAGATGGATGGCTTCGAGGGCACTGCCGGCGTCATCGTCATCGCCGCCACCAACCGGCCCGACGTGCTCGATCCGGCGCTGCTGCGTCCGGGCCGCTTCGACCGTCAAGTCGTGGTGCCGCTGCCGGATATTCGCGGCCGCGAGCAGATTCTCATGGTGCATATGCGCAAGGTGCCGGTGGCGCCGGATGTCAAGGCCGACATCATCGCCCGCGGCACGCCGGGTTTCTCCGGCGCCGATCTCGCCAATCTGGTCAATGAAGCCGCGCTGTTTGCCGCGCGCGGCAACAAGCGCGTGGTCGACATGGACGACTTCGAGCGGGCCAAGGACAAGATCATGATGGGCGCCGAGCGCCGCTCGATGGTGATGCCCGAGGAAGAGCGCCGCAACACCGCCTACCACGAGTCGGGCCATGTGCTGGTGGCGAAGCTGCTGCCGAAGACTGATCCGGTGCACAAGGTGACGATCATCCCGCGCGGCCGGGCGCTCGGCTACACGCAGGCGCTGCCGACCGAGGACAAGTTCCTCGTCACCCGCGCCGAAATGCAGGACCAGCTCGCCATGCTGCTCGGCGGCCGCACCGCCGAGGAGCTGATCTTCCACGAGCCGACCAGCGGTGCCGCCAACGACATCGAGACGGCCACTCAGATCGCCCGCAACATGGTTACCGAGTTCGGCATGAGCGAGCGGCTCGGGGCCAGGAAGTTCGGCAGCGGCGAC
>JAITMP010000021.1 GCA_031277315.1 Zoogloeaceae bacterium
CGCACCAGCACCGGCACTTCGCGCAGGCCGGCCAGTTGCGAAGCGCGCCAGCGCCGCTCGCCGGCGATGATCTCGTAACGGCCGCCATCGACCGGCCGCACCAGAATCGGCTGCATGACGCCCTGCGCCCGGATGGAGGCGGCGAGTTCATTCAGCGATTCCTGATCCATGTGCGTGCGCGGCTGATATTTGCCGGGCTGGAGAAGCTCGACGCGCAAGCTGTCCTGACGCTGCGGCTCGCTGCTGTTGCCGGCCAGCAGGGCATCGAGCCCGCGGCCGAGGCCTTTTGGTTTGGCTGCCATTTACCTGTCTCCCTTGAAACGAAATTTCAGAATGTCTTAACGCGCTCGATCATCTCGACGGCGAACGCCAGATACGCTTGCGCGCCCTTGGCGCTGCGGTCGAACACCACGCCGGGTATGCCGTAGCTCGGCGCTTCGGCCAGGCGCACGTTGCGCGGCACGACGGTTTTGAAAACCTTGTCGCCGAAATGCTGTTCGAGTTGCGCGCTGACCTGATTCGAGAGCGTGCTGCGCGAGTCGAACATCACGCGCAGCAGGCCGATGATGCGCAGATCCGGGTTGAGATTGGCGTACACCTTCTTGATGGTGTTCACCAGATCGGACAGGCCCTCCAGCGCGTAATACTCGCATTGCATCGGTATGATGACGCCATTGGCGGCGCACAGCCCGTTCAGGGTCAGCATGCTGAGCGAGGGCGGGCAGTCGATGAGGACGAAATCGTAATCCGCGCCGTGCGGCGCCAGCGCCTGTTTGAGGCGCGTCTCGCGGTAATCGAGGTCGACCATTTCGACTTCGGCGCCGGCAAGATCGCGGTTGGCCGGCAGGATGTCGTACTTGCCGGTTTCGGAAAACTGGCGCGCTTCGGCGAGGGAAGCCAGCCCGAGCAGCACTTGATAGACCGACGTCTTCAACAGCCGTTTATCGACGCCGCTGCCCATGGTGGCGTTGCCCTGCGGATCGAGATCAATCAGCAGCACGCGCTGGCCCTGAGCGGCCAGCGCCGCAGCGAGGTTCACCGTCGTGGTGGTTTTGCCGACGCCGCCTTTCTGGTTGGCGACCGCGAAAATATAAGACATGCGATTACTCTCTTTCAACTTTCACCAGATGCCGCGCGCCGGTCACGCCCGGCACCGTCAATGGCGTTACTGCCGTCACGCGCCAGCCCGCCGGCAGCCGGGCGATTTCTTCATGCGGATGCACGCCTTTCATGGCCAGCAGCGCGCCGCCCTCGGCAAGCAGATGGCCGGACAATGCGACGAATTCGGCCAGATCCGAAAAAGCGCGTGAAATCACGGCATCGAATTTTTCCGCCGGCTGCCAGCTTTCAACGCGCGCGCAATGAACGGAAACGCCGTCGAGGCCCAGTTCAATCTTCGCCTGTTGCTGGAAGGCCGATTTTTTCTGGCTGCTTTCCACCAGCGCCACTTGTAAACCGGGCAAACCGGACAAACCAGACCGTGCGATGGCGAGCGGAATGCCCGGCAGTCCACCGCCGCTGCCGATGTCGGCCAGCCGGCGCGCAGCACCCAGATGCGGCAGCGCCGCCAGCGAATCCAGCAGGTGATGGCTGACGATCCGTTCCTCCCCGCGCAAGGCGGTGAGGTTGTACACCTTGTTCCATTTCTCCAGCAGCGCGGCGAAAGCCAGCAGCTTTGCCTGCGCGGCGGCAGGCAAATCCAGATTCAGCGCGGCCAAACCACGCGACAGTTGTTCAGCGGCGTTCATGCGCTTTTGCGGCTTTCGCGTGGCGGCGAACCGCGCCGCTTGAGGTGCACCCGCAGCAGTGAAATCGCCGCCGGCGTGACGCCCTGAATGCGCGAGGCCTGACCGAGGGTTTCCGGTTTATGCTGATCGAGTTTTTGCCGCACCTCGATCGAGAGGCCGCGCACCGCATGATAGTCGAGGTCAGCCGGCAGCGGCGTGTCTTCCTGCTCGCGGCTTTTTTCGATTTCCTCGCTCTGGCGGTCGATGTAGCCCTGATATTTGGCCTGAATTTCGATCTGCTCGATGGCCTGGGCGTCGGCGATCGGCTCGCCGGCGCCCGGCAGGGTCATCAAATCGGCATAGCCGAGGCCGGGCCGACGCAGCAATTCGGCCAGATTGTGCTCGTGTTCCAGCGGCTTGCCGAGAACGCGGGACGCCGTGGCGGCATCGACGGTTTTCGGATTCACCCAGGTTGTTTTCAGGCGCTCCCGCTCCCGCGCGATAGCGTCGCGCTTGCGGCTGAATGCATCCCAGCGCGCATCGTCGACGATGCCGAGACGGCGGCCCGCTTCGGTCAGGCGCAGGTCGGCGTTGTCCTCACGCAGGCTGAGCCGGTATTCGGCACGGCTGGTGAACATCCGGTAAGGCTCGGCGACGCCACGGGTGATGAGGTCGTCGACCAGCACGCCAAGATAGGCTTCGTCGCGGCGCGGACACCAAGGCGCCGCGCCCTTGACGAACAACGCAGCGTTCACGCCCGCCAGCAGCCCTTGGGCGGCGGCTTCCTCGTAGCCGGTCGTGCCGTTGATCTGGCCGGCGAAAAACAGACCCCGGATAGCCTTCGTCTGCAGCGAGGAATGCAGGCCGCGCGGATCGAAATAATCGTACTCGATGGCATAGCCGGGCCGCAGAATGTAGGCATTTTCAAGACCGGGAATCGAGCGCACCAACGCCAGTTGCACGTCGAAGGGCAGGCTGGTTGAAATCCCGTTCGGATAAATCTCGTGTGTCGTCAACCCTTCCGGCTCCAGAAAAATCTGATGGCTCGACTTGTCGGCGAAGCGGTGAATCTTGTCTTCGATGGAAGGGCAGTAGCGCGGGCCGACGCCCTCGATGACGCCGGTAAACATCGGCGAGCGGTCGAGGCCGCCGCGAATGATCTCGTGACTGCGCGGGCGGGTATGCGTGATCCAGCACGGCAGTTGGCGCGGATGCTGCGCAGCATTGCCGAGAAAGGAAAACACCGGCGGCGGCTCGTCGCCCGGCTGCGCGGTTGTCACTGAAAAATCAATGGTGCGGCCATCGAGGCGCGGCGGCGTGCCGGTTTTCAAGCGGCCCGCCGGCAGTTTCATTTCTCGCAAGCGGGCGGCAAGGCCGGTGGCCGAGGGATCGCCGAGCCGGCCGGCGCGGAAATTTTCGAGGCCGACGTGGACAAGACCGTTCAGGAAAGTGCCCGCCGTGAGCACCACCGCCTCGGCCTCGAAACGCGCGCCAAGCTGCGTGACAACGCCGGTGACGCGATCGCCCGAAACCGTCAGATCCTCGACGGCCTGCTGGAACAGCGTCAATCCGGGCTGATTTTCCAGACGCTGACGGATCGCCGCCTTGTACAGCAGGCGGTCGACCTGGGCGCGCGTGGCGCGCACCGCCGGGCCTTTGCTGGAATTCAGGGTGCGGAACTGGATGCCGGCCTCGTCCGTGGCCGCCGCTATGACGCCGCCGAGGGCATCGACTTCCTTGACCAGATGCCCCTTGCCGATGCCGCCGATGGAAGGATTGCAGGACATCGCGCCCAGCGTGTCGATGTTATGCGTCAGCAGCAACGCACGGCAGCCCGCCCGCGCGGCGGCAAGCGCCGCCTCGGCGCCGGCATGGCCGCCGCCAATAATGATGACATCATAACGGGTGGGAAACTGGAACTGCATGGATCAACGCTTGCCGCACAGAGGAGCATCAAGGGGAGCCATCATACGCGAGGGCCGGACAAAAAAACAGGGGAATGTTTCACGTGAAACATTCCCCTGTTTTATCATTAATTTACAGTGCGTTAGTGTTTCTTTCCGCCCAAGCCAAGATAGGTTTCGACGACGCGGGGATCGTCCGCCAGCGCACGGCTCTGGCCGTCGAGGGCGACGCTGCCGGTTTCCAGGACATAGCCGTAATCGGCGATCTGCAAGGCGGCGCGGGCATTTTGCTCGACGAGCAGGGTGGCGACGCCGGTCTGCCTGAGATCGGCGATGATGTGGAAAATCTCGCGCACGATGAGGGGTGCGAGGCCGAGGCTGGGTTCGTCGAGCATGAGCAGCTTCGGCTTGGCCATCAGCGCCCGCCCCACCGCCAGCATCTGGCGCTCGCCGCCGGAGAGCGTACCGGAAAGCTGCTTGCGGCGCTCCCGCAGGCGCGGGAAAGTGGTGAAGACCTGATCCATGGTCTTGCCTTCGTCCCGGTCACCGACGCGATAACGCTGGAAAGCGCCGAGCAGGAGATTGTCCTCGACGCTCATTTCGCCGAACAGCTCGCGCTTTTCCGGCACCAGCGTCATGCCTCCGGCGACAAGGTGCTCGACTTCGATATCGCGCTGAACTTCGCCCTGGAATTCGATCTCGCCGCTGGATGGCAGCAGACCCATGATGGCGGACAGCATGGTGGTTTTGCCGGCGCCGTTGGGGCCGATCACCGTGACGATCTGGCCGGCGAATACTTTCAGGTTGACGTGGTGCAGCGCCTCGACCTTGCCGTAGGAGACGCACAGATCGCGGACTTCGAGAATCGGGGCCGTCATCACTCAACCCCTCCAAGATAGGCTTCCAGCACCACCGGGTCTTTTTGCACTTCCTCGGGCAACCCTTCGGAAATTTTTTCGCCGAATTCCATCACCACGACGCGATCGGCCAGTCCCATGACGAAATCCATATCGTGTTCCACCAAAAGGATGCCCATGCCTTCGCCGCGCAGCTTGCGCAGAAGCTCGGCCAGCGCCTGTTTTTCCAGATAACGCAAGCCCGCCGCCGGCTCGTCGAGCAGCAGCAGGCAGGGATCGGTGCACAGCGCCCGGGCGATTTCCATCAGGCGCTGCTGGCCGAGCGGCAGGCTGCCCGCTTCGTCGAACAGATGCCCGCCCAAGCCGACGCGCTCAAGCTGGCGTTTCGCCTCGGCCAGCAGGCGCGCTTCTTCGGTCCGCTCCAGATGCAGTGAAGCCGACAGCACGCCCTTGCTGCCGCGCAGGTGAGCGCCGATGGCGACGTTTTCCAGCACGCTCATGGTCGGCAACAGGCGCACGTGCTGAAAAGTGCGGCCCATGCCGCGCCGCACAATTTCGCGCGATTCGAGCGTTTCGATGCGTTGACCGAGAAAGTCGATTTCGCCCGACGTCACCGGGGCGACGCCGGAAATGCAGTTGAACATGGTGCTTTTGCCGGCGCCGTTGGGGCCGATCAGGGCCATCACTTCGCCCGCCTTGACGGTCAGGCTCATGTTGTTGTTGGCGACCAGACCGCCGAATACCTTGCGGGCGTTTTTCACTTCCAGCACCACCGCGCCGGTGGCCGGCATCTGCCGCCGCGGCAGGGGCTCGGCTTCCGCGACCACGCGCTCGCCTGTTTCCATCGACGGCAGCACGCGGATCAGCCAAGGCCAGATGCCGTCCCGCGCGCGCTGCAAAACGATGATCAGCATCAAGCCGAAGAAGATCACTTCAAAGTTGCCGCTTTGGCCGAAAATTTTCGGCAGGATGTCTTGCAGCCATTGTTTGAGAACGGTAATCAGGCCGGCGCCGACCAGCGCGCCCCAGACGTGCGCCGCGCCGCCGACCACGGCCATGAAAAGATATTCGATGCCGATGTGCAGGCCGAACGGGGTCGGATTGACGAAACGCTGCAAGTGGGCGTACAGCCAGCCGGACACGCAGGCGAACAGGGCGGCGATGATGAAGATGACGGTCTTGGTGCGGGCGGTGTTGACGCCCATCGCTTCGGCCATCAGCCCGCCGCCTTTCAGCGCCCGGATGGCGCGCCCTTCGCGTGAATTGAGCAGGTTTTGCGTCGCCAGAATGGCGCCGAGAAGCGCAATCCAGATGATGTAATAAAACCTGCGCCCGGTATCCAGCCGGTAACCGAACAATTCAAGCACGGGAATGCTGGTCAGTCCCGTGTGGCCGCCGAGAAAATCCAGATTGCCGAACAGGAAGTAAAGGCTGATGCCCCAGGCGATAGTGCCCAGCGGCAGGTAATGGCCGGACAGGCGCAGCGTCATGAAACCGAGTATCAAGGCCACCACGGCGGTCAACGCCAGACCAATCAGCAAAGCCAGCCAGGGCGACACGGCATGGGCCGTCGTCAAATAACCCGTGGCATAAGCGCCGAGTCCGACGAAGGCGGCCTGGCCGAAGGAAGTCAGGCCGCCGACGCCGGTCAGAAGAACGAGGCCGAGCGCGACGATGGAATACAGGCCGATGTAATTCAGCAGCGTGACATAGAACTCCGACAGCATGACCGGGCTGACGGCGAGCGCCACCAGAAACACCAGCAGCGGAAGATGGCGCTTCATTCCTCTTCCTCTACATGGTGGGAAGTCAGCGAGCGCCACATCAGAACCGGAATGATGAGGGTGAACACGATGACTTCCTTGAAGGCGCTGGCCCAGAAGGACGAAAAGGATTCCAGCAAGCCGACCAGAACGGCGCCGGCCGCCGCCAGCGGATAGCTCGCCAGACCGGCAATGATGGCGGCGACGAATCCCTTCAGGCCGATCATGAAGCCGGTGTCGTAATACACGGTCGTGATCGGCGAAATCAGGATGCCGGAAAGCGCGCCGATGCCCGCCGCCAGCGTGAAGGAAAGCTTGCCGGCCATGGTGTTGGAAATACCCATCAGGCGCGCGCCGACGCGGTTGATGGCGGTTGCCCGCAACGCCTTGCCATACAGCGTGCGGCCAAAGAATTGATAGAGGGCGATGATGAGGACAACGCTGGTGCCCACCACAAAGACGGTCTGGCCATTAACTGCCAGCGTGCCCAACTGAAACTGCGCTTCGCTGAAAGGCGTGGTGCGCGAGCCTTCAGCGCCGAAGAAAAGCAGCCCCAAACCAGCCAGAACCAGATGCACCGCCACCGAAACGATGAGCAGTATGAGCACCGAGGCTTCCGCCAGCGGCTGGTAAACAAGCCGGTACACCATCGGCCCGAGCGGAACGACGATCGCCAAGGTCAGCGCCACTTGCGCCGCCAGCGGCAGCTTGCCCGGTTCCAGCAACAGCACGAGGCCGACCACCACTGCCGGCAGAACCAGATTCCACAGCACGATGCGTTTCAAGCGGCCCAGATTGCCGCCGCGCACTGCGATGATCGTATCAATGAGCGCCACCAGAATGCCGACGCCGAGCAAGAGCCAGATGGTGTTCGGCGTTTTTCCCATCTGGAAAGTCGCCAGCGTCAGCGCGCCGTAAGCGACGAATTCACCTTGAGGAATGAAAATGACGCGGGTAACGGCAAACACCAGCACCAAAGCCAAGGCCAGCAATGCGTAAATCGCCCCGTTGACGATGCCGTCCTGACCAAGCAGTAATGCGATCTCCAGATTCATGATTATCGTTTTTACCGGTAAAAAAGAAGAGGGCGCCGCACGAACGGCGATTGCGCCTCACCGTTCCCAACATGCACCCTCTTCCATGCTTCGCCATGCTTCATATGCCTGGCGCATTTTCCGCGCCTGTGCCGTCTGCGAAAAAGCGGCGTCAGCAGGCTGACGCCATTACTTCTCCAACACCCACTTGCCGCCTTCGACCCTGACCATCACGCGCGCGCGCTGATCCAGCCCGAGGTGATCGGTCGGCGTCATGGTGAACACGCCGTGGGAAGCGTACAACTCCTTGGTTCCCTCAAGCGCGTCACGCAGCGCGGCGCGGAACTCCTTGGTGCCGGGCTTGCTCTTCTTGAGCGCGACCGGAATGGCGTTCACCAGCAACATGCCGGCATCCCAGGCATGCCCGCCGAACGTGGCCACGCTGCCGGCGCCAAACGCCTTCTCATACTTGGTGACGTAATCGAGCGCGGACTTCTTCATCGGATTCGTGTCCGGCAACTGGGAAGCGACCAGCATCGGGCCGGTGGGCATGAACGTACCCTCACAGTCCTTGCCGCAGACGCGCAGGAAATCGTTGTTGGCGGCGCCGTGCGTCTGATAGATCTTGCCCTTGTAGCCTTTTTCCTTGAGGGCTTTCTGCGGCAGCGCCGACGGCGTGCCGGAACCGGCGATCAGGATGGCGTCCGGGTTGGCGGACATGATCTTCAAAACCTGGCCAGTCACCGACGTATCGGTGCGGCTGAAGCGCTCGTTCGCCACCATTTTCAGCTTGCGCAGATCAACCATCTTGCTGAATTCATTCCACCAGCCTTCGCCATACGCATCGGAGAAACCGATGAAGGCGACCGTTTTCACGCCGAGATTGCTCATGTGCTCGGTGATCGCGGTGGACATTTGCAGGTCGTTCTGCGGCGTCTTGAAGACCCAGTGACGCTTCGGATCCATCGGCTCGACGATGCGGGCGGACGCGGCCATGGAAACCAGCGGCGTTTCCGCTTCCGCCGCCACGTCGATCATCGCCAGGGAGTTCGGCGTGATGGTCGAGCCGATGATGGCATCAACCTTGTCCTCGCTGACAAATTTGCGCGCATTCCTGACGGCCGTGGTGGTATCCGAAGCATCATCGAGAATGATGTACTTCACCTTCTCTCCGCCGATCTCGGTCGGCATTAGGGTAAACGTATTCTGTTCGGGAATGCCCAGCGAAGCGGCGGGGCCGGTGGCGGAAACCGACACGCCCACGGTAATGTCAGCATGGGCAAGCGTCACTGCGCCGGCCGACAACAAAGCAACAACGATTGACTTGACCTTCATTGACTCCTCCTCTAAGGATAAAAATATATGCGGCGTCATCTTTCAACGAACGCCTTGTATCGAATCTTACAGGCTATGCGCAAACACGCAAATATACGCAAATTCTTTCATTGCGATGCCGGCGCGACCTTCTTGTTATTTATTATTCATATAATGAACAGTGGTCGATGATACAACAAACGGAAAAGTTTGTCTATTTATGAATCACATTTCCTCGGCCCGGAATCAAGGCCGTTCCACGTGAAACAATCTCGCGTCAGGCTTCATTTCTTCACTTTCCGATACAGAAACGGGAAAAAATCTCTCCCAGTAAATCGTCCGGGGTGAAGTCGCCCGTGATGCCGGACAAGGCTTCCTGAGCCAGACGCAACTCCTCGGCGCAAAGCTCAAGCCGGTCCAGCCGGTCCCTAGCGGCTTGAAGATGCGTCAAGGCGCTTTCGAGCGCGCGCAAATGCCGCTCCCGCGCCAGAAAAACATCTTCAGCGCCCGCCTGCCAGCCGGCAATCCGCAACAACTCGCCCTCCAGCGCCGCCATGCCTTCTCCAGTTTTGGCCGACAGCCAGAGGCCGATCCGTCCTTCAGTTTCCTCCCGGCTGCCGGGATGCGCCGCCAAATCAGCCTTGTTATACAGCACCAGCCGTTCGACGCCGGCAGGAAAGCGGGTCGCAATCGACCGATCCGCCGCGCTCATGCCGACGCGGGCGTCTACCAGATGCAGCACCACGTCAGCCTGCCCGATTTCCTTCCAGCTACGGGCGACGCCGAGCCGTTCCACCTCGTCCCCGGTTTCGCGCAGCCCGGCCGTATCCACGACATGCAGGGGAATGCCGCTGATCTGAATGGTTTCCCGCAGCGCATCCCGCGTCGTGCCGGGCACGGCCGTGACGATGGCGCGCTCCTCGCCCGCCAGCCGGTTGAGCAGGCTGGACTTGCCGACATTCGGCTGTCCGGCAAGAACGACATGCAGTCCATTGCGCAACACACTGCCTTGGCGGGCGCCCCGCAAAAGACGGCGCGCATCTTCAATCAGACCGCGCAAAGCGCCGGCCGGATCGGCTTGATGCAGAAAATCGGCTTCTTCCTCGGGAAAATCGAGCGTCGCCTCCACCCGCGCGCGCAAACCCGTCAGGCGATCGACAAGTTCATGCACGGTGCGCGAAAACTCGCCTGAAAGCGACCTTGTGGCGGAGCGGGCGGCGGCGGCGGTCGAGGCCTCGATCAGGTCGGCCACGGCTTCGGCCTGCGCCAGATCCAGCTTGCCGTTGAGGTAAGCGCGGCGGGTGAATTCACCCGGCTCGGCCAGCCGCGCCCCCAGTTCCAGACAGCGATGCAAGAGCAACTGCATCACCACCGGCCCGCCATGCCCCTGCAATTCGAGCACATCCTCGCCGGTGTAAGAGTGGGGAGCGGGAAAATAAAGCAGGATGCCGGCGTCGATTTCGCCGCCCGCCGCATCGAGAAAACGGGTTAGCGCCGCCACGCGGGGCTGCGGGAAATACCCGGTCAGCCGCTGGGCAAACGGCGCCAGATCGGTTCCGGATAGACGCACGATGCCGATGCCGCCCCGCCCGGGAGCGGTGGCAACGGCGGCGATCAGATCAACCGGCTTTCTGCTTGCCACCCTGAATCAGGCGCGTGATTTGCCATTGCTGGGCGATCGACAGGATGTTGTTGGTCGTCCAGTACAGCACCAGACCCGCCGGAAACCACAGGAACATGAACGTGAACACGATCGGCATCGCCATCATGACCTTGGCCTGAATCGGGTCCGGCGGCGTCGGGTTCAGCCGGGTCTGGATCAGCATCGACGCACCCATGATGATCGGCAGCACATAATAAGGATCCTTGGTGGACAGATCGTCAATCCACAGGATCCAAGGCGCGTGACGCATTTCGACGCTGCCCAGCAGCACCCAGTAAAGGGCGATGAAAACCGGTATCTGGACCAGAATCGGCAGACAGCCGCCGAGCGGATTGATTTTCTCCTTGCGGTAAAGCTCCATCATCTCCTGGTTCATGCGGTTGCGATCCGAGGAGAATTGTTCCTTTATTTTCATCATCTTCGGCGTGACCAGCTTCATTTTCGCCATCGAACGGTAACTCGCCGCGGAAAGCGGATAGAACATCCCCTTGATGAGCACCGTCAGCAGAATGATCGACCAGCCCCAGTTGCCGATGAACCGGTGAATCAGCTCCAGCAGCCAATAAATCGGGGCGGCAATGACCGTCAGCCAGCCGTAATCCACCACCAGATCGAATCCGGGCGCGATCTTTTCCAGCTTGGCCTGTTCTTGCGGACCGGCATAAAGCGGGACGGACACCTTGACCGTCTGTCCCGGCGCGATGGCGGCAACAGGCAGGATGATCCCGGCTGTATACAGGTTATCGGCGATCTTGTTCACAAAAAATTCGCGCTCGTCCTGGCCCTGCGGCGTCCAGCCAGCGACGAAATAATGCTGCACCATGGCCAGCCAGCCGTCCTTGGCCTTCTTGACGTACTTCGCTTTCCCCTTATCGACATCGGTAAAGGAAATCTTCTGGAACTTGCCTTCATCCGTATAGACCGCCGGTCCGGTGAAAGTGGCGATATTCGTCACGCTGGCCTGGGGCACCTTGCCGTCGCGCGCGAACTGGAAATAAGCATGGGCCGCCGCGACCGGCGCTTCACCCTGATTGCTGATTTCATAGCCGACGTCGATCTGATAGCTGTTGCGGTGAAACGTGTAAATCTTGGCGATTTTCAAGCCGTTGGCTGCGGGCGCCTCCAGCCTGACCTCCAGCGTGTCCGTGCCGGGCTTCATTTCATAACTGTCGGCTAGCAGCTTGAATTCGGACTTGTGGCTGGGCAATCCCTCGCCGATCAAGCCGCTCTGGGCCAGATAAATGCCGTCCTGGGAAGACTTCATGAGGACGAACGGCTGATTTTCGCTTTCCGTGGCTTTGTGCCGGGTGAGTTCAAGCTTCACCAAACCCCCGCCCTCGGAGGAGATTTCAGCAAGGTAAACATCTGTTTTCACAACTGCTTTGGGGGCCGCCGGAGAAGTTCCGGCTTGAGACGGCGCGCCCGGTATGGCCGGGGAAGACGGCGGCGAGGCGAGCGCGGACGGCGTGGGCGTCGGTTCGGCGATTGCCGGAACCGCTTGTTGAGCCGGTTGCGCGCCGCTTTGGCCGGCGACCGGCTGGTTTTGTCTCTCCCAGCCGCTCCACAGCATGAAAATGGAAAAGATGAAAACAAACAACAGGATCAGGCGTTGATTATCCATCAATCGGCTCGTCTATTAATTCAGGGAACGGGGTCGTATCCGCCGGGGTTCCAGGGATGACAGCGGGACACGCGCCTGGCGGCAAGCCAGGATCCTTTGCAACTGCCATGTCTTTCGATGGCCTCAATGGCATATTCGGAACAGCTCGGGTGAAACCGGCAGCTTCTGCCCAATAGCGGACTGATCGCAAACCGGTAGATCTTCACCAAAAAAACCAGCAGCTTGTTCATCGGATCAGGCTGACGAACAATTCATCCATCTCGGCGCGCAAGGCGCGCTTGTCGAACGTCTCCAGGCGGGCGGTCACGCGAACGACGATGTCGCAATGCGGCAGCCTTTCCCGCGACAAACGGAAGGATTCCCGCACGATACGTTTGACCCGATTGCGATTCACGGCGGAACGGACGAATTTCTTTGCAATCACCACGCCAATTCTGGCGCCGGCAACGGAATTGGGGCGGTAGCGCATCTCGAAACGCCGCCCGCGAAGAGCTTTGCGAAAAGCAAAAACGGATGAAAACTCATCCGTTTTGCGTAAGCGGTATGCGCCGCGGAGGCGTCGGTCGCCGCCCGCCGCCGCTTCAGGCGCCGAGGCGGGCGCGTCCTTTGGCTCGACGGGCACGAATGACTGCCCGGCCGCTCCGCGAACGCATGCGGACAAGAAAACCATGCGTGCGTTTGCGCCGGATCACCGAGGGTTGATAAGTACGTTTCATGACGGCCGCTTTGTAAATAAATGAACACGCGATTACATCTTTTCACCGCTGATTTGTCAAGGCTATTTTTTATCCGGCCTGTGGATAACTTTTCAAAATCGGGTTAAAATCGCCCATCCGGATTTATGTCGGGATCTGGATTGGCGTCAAAGATCGGCGTTACGGGTTAGCGTTAAAATCCGGTTTCTTTCGATTTCAACCCGCTCAACCCTGATTGTTCCCGATTGGCTCCCAACCGGCCCTTAATGTACTGTCCAAAAATAAACAAATATAATCAATAATTTATACTTTTAACGCCGCAACGCACTGACGAAACATCGAGAATGAACGCTTTTTGGTCCTCCTGCCTCCAGCAGCTTGAGCAGGAACTCCCGCCGCAGCAATTCAATACCTGGATCAAGGCGTTGCGCTTTGAGGATGACGAGTCGGAGCAGAACCTGCGGCTCGTCGCGCCCAACCGGTTCGTGCTGCAATGGGTGCGGGAGCGTTACCTGCGCCGGCTCGAAGATTTGGCCAGGCAGTTCTTCCCCCAGCCGGTGCAGATTTCCATCAATCTCCCGGAAACGCCGGAAAACGAACACCGCGATGCGCCGAACGGCATTACCGCCGCCGCGAACACGGTTTCCAGCCCGGCGGCGGCGGCCGTCATCGCCCTGCCTGCCACCGGCCCGGAAACCGCATACGAAAAAACCCGCCTTAATCCCATATTCACCTTTGAAACGCTGGTCATCGGCCGCGCCAACGATCTCGCGCGCGCCGCCGCTTATCAGGTGGCGTTGAATCCGGGCGCGTCCTACAATCCCCTTTTCATTTACGGCGGCGTCGGCCTCGGCAAAACGCACTTGATACACGCGCTCGGCAACGAAGTTCACCGGCACAACACGAACAAGGTCATCCGCTACGTTCACGCCGAGGACTACTATGCCGATGTCGTGCGGGCATATCAACAGCAGTCCTTCGACGCTTTCAAGCGCTATTACCGCTCGCTGGATCTGCTGCTGATTGACGACATCCAGTTTTTCAACAGAAAGAACCGCACACAGGAAGAATTTTTCTACGCCTTCAACGCGCTGATCGAGGCCAAAAAACAGATCGTCATCACCTGCGACACTTATCCGAAAAACATCACGGGGCTGGAAGACCGCCTGATTTCCCGCTTCGACTGGGGGCTTACCGTCGCCATCGAGCCGCCTGAACTGGAAATGCGCGTCGCCATCCTGAAAAAGAAGGCTGAAATGGAGCACATCGAAATCAATGACGATGTCGCTTTCCTGATCGCCAAGCATCTGCGCTCGAATATCCGCGAACTGGAAGGCGCGCTAAAGAAGGTGCTGGCCTTCACCCGCTTTCATGGCCGTGAAATCAATCTCGAAGCTGCCAAGGAAGCCCTCAAGGATCTCCTCAACGCGCACAATCGCCAGATCACCTTCGAATCGATCCAGAAAACCGTGGCCGAGTACTACAAGATCAAGATTTCCGACATGCACTCGAGAAGGCGAACGCGCATCGTGGCCAGACCGCGCCAGGTCGCCATGTGGCTCGCCAAGGAATTGACGCCTGCCAGCCTCCCGGCGATCGGGGAAGCCTTCGGCGGCCGCGATCACACCACCGTGCTGCATGCCTGCCGGACGATCTCGAATCTGCGCCTGAAAGACACGGCGATCAATCACGATCTGCTGGTGCTTACCCAGGTTTTAAAGGGCTAACAACATGGTGATAATTTTTGGATAACATCGAAAAAACGCCCATGAACAAATTTTGTCCACATTCGCCGTCAATGTTATCCCTGGGCTTGTCCAGACCCTTATCAACTGCACAAGATGCTGATCCATATCAAATTTCAGTCGTTTTCCACAGAAATGGCCGGTGTACTAATAACCTTTATTAAGAGATATATATGCTTTTAATTAAAACTCAGCGTGACAATTTCCTGACGCCGCTACAATCGGTTTGCGGCATTGTCGAGAAACGCCATACCTTGCCGATTCTCTCGAACGTCCTGATTGAAAAAGAGGGCGATCTGTTGACGCTGCTGGCAACGGATATCGAGATCCAGATCAAGACGCATACGGACGGAACCGGTGGTTCCGAAAAATCCGCCGTGACCGTTGGCGCGAGAAAATTGCAGGACATCCTGCGCTCGTTGCCGGAGGACGCGGAGGTGAGCCTGGAATTGACCGACAAGCGGATGCAGGTGCGCGCCGGCAAGAGCCGGTTCAACTTGCAAACCTTGCCGGCCGAGGATTATCCGCGCATGGCGCAGGCCGACAACGAACAAGCCCGCCTGCAATTGACGCAGAAACAGTTCAAGCGCCTTATCGGCTTGGTGCAGTACGCGATGGCCCAGCAGGACATCCGCTATTATTTGAATGGTCTTTTGCTGGTGGTGGCCGAAAACGAGATTCGCGTCGTGGCGACGGATGGGCATCGTCTGGCGTATGCCAGCGAGTCGTTGACCGAATCCTTGCCGCGCGCCGAGGTTATCCTGCCGCGCAAAACGATCATCGAATTGTCCCGTCTGCTGGCGGATAATGACGACGCGCTGGATATCCGTCTCTCGCCGAATCAGGCGATATTCAGGTTCGGCGACATCGAGCTGGTTTCAAAGCTGATCGACGGCAAGTTCCCGGATTACGAGCGGGTGGTTCCCAAGAATCATGACAAGGTGATTACGATACCGAGAGTCGTCTTTTTGCAGTCGCTGCATCGCGCCGCAATTCTGACGAACGAGAAATTCCGCGGCGTCAGGATGGTGCTGGCGCCGGGCAGCCTGAAAATCATCAGCAGCAACGCCGATCAGGAAGAGGCGCAGGAGGAACTGGAAATCGCTTACGACGCGGAAGCGCTGGACATCGGCTTCAATGTCACTTATCTCCTCGATGTCCTCAACAATGTTTCCAATGAAGATGTGGAGATCCGGTTGGCCGACGCCAATTCGAGCGCCCTCATCACCTTGCCCGGCAACGACCGCTTCAAGTACGTCGTCATGCCGATGCGCATTTGAAACAAGTCAGAACAAATCAGGAACCGCATTTGATGGATGACACCAACCGGGACGATGCCGCCAACCAGAACGGCAATGGCAACTACGATTCATCGAGCATCAAGATACTGAAGGGGCTGGAAGCCGTCAGAAAGCGGCCCGGCATGTATATAGGCGACACCTCGGATGGCACCGGGCTGCATCATATGGTTTTCGAGGTGGTGGACAACGCCATCGACGAGGCCCTGGCCGGTTATTGCGACGACATCGTCGTCACCATCCACACCGATAACTCGATTTCCGTTTCCGACAATGGCCGCGGGATTCCCGTCGACATCAAGGAAGACGATGAAGAGAAGCGTTCCGCCGCCGAGATCGTCATGACGGAACTGCATGCGGGCGGCAAGTTCGACGCGAATTCCTACAAGGTTTCCGGCGGTCTGCACGGCGTCGGCGTGTCAGTGGTGAACGCGCTTTCCGAATGGCTGCGCTTGATCATCCGCCGGGACGGCAAGAAACACATTCTCGAATTCCGCGACGGCATCGCCGTCGAACCGCTGAAAGTGGTGGGCAACACCGAAAAACGCGGCACCGAGGTGCATTTTCTCGCCGCGGTGACCACGTTCAGCAACATCGAATATCACTACGATATTCTGGCGAAACGCCTGCGCGAGCTGTCTTTCCTCAACAACGGCGTCAAGATCAGACTGGTCGACCAGCGCAGCGGCAAGGAAGACAATTTCGCCTATGCCGGCGGCGTAAAAGGGTTCGTCGAGTTCATCAACCGCTCGAAAACGGTTTTGCACAGCAACATCTTTTACGCTAGCGGCCAGAAAGAAGGCATCACCGTGGAAGTCTCCATGCAGTGGAACGACGCCTATCAGGAACAGGTGCTGTGTTTTACCAACAACATTCCGCAAAAGGACGGCGGCACCCATCTCACCGGTCTGCGCGCCGCGATGACGCGGGTCATCAACAAATATATCGAGGACAATGAGCTGGCCAAAAAGGCCAAGGTTGAAACCACCGGCGACGACATGCGCGAGGGCCTCGCCTGCGTGCTGTCCGTCAAGGTGCCGGAACCGAAATTTTCCTCACAGACGAAGGAAAAGCTGGTGTCGTCCGAAGTGCGCCCGGTCGTCGAGGAAATCGTCGGCCAAAAGCTGGCCGAGTTTCTTCTGGAAAAACCGGCCGATGCCAAAATCATTACCGGCAAGATCATCGATGCGGCGCGCGCGCGCGAAGCGGCGCGCAAGGCGCGCGAGATGACACGGCGCAAGGGCGTGCTCGACGGCGTCGGCCTGCCGGGCAAGCTGGCCGACTGTCAGGAAAAAGATCCGGCAATGTGTGAGCTGTACTTGGTCGAGGGTGATTCCGCCGGCGGCTCGGCCAAGCAGGGCCGCGACCGCAAATTCCAGGCCATCCTGCCGCTCAAGGGCAAGATTCTCAACGTCGAGAAAGCGCGTTTCGACAAGCTGCTTTCCTCGCAGGAGATCGCCACGCTGATCACGGCGCTCGGCACCGGCATCGGCAAGGGCGAGGACTACAAGCCGGAAAAATTGCGCTACCACCGTATCATCATCATGACCGACGCCGATGTCGACGGCGCGCACATCCGCACTTTGCTGCTGACTTTTTTCTACCGGCAGATGCCGGAGCTGATCGAGCGCGGCCACATCTACATCGCCCAGCCGCCGCTCTACAAGATCAAGCACGGCCGGAGCGAGCGCTACATCAAGGACGATCACGAACTGAACCAGCATCTTCTGCGGCTCGCGCTCGACGAAGCCGAGCTGAAGCCCGCCGATAGCGCCGAACCGATCCGCGGCGAAGCGCTGGCGGAACTGGCGCGTGCGTATCTGCTTGCCGAAGCGGTGATCGTCCGCATCGGCAGCTTCATCGACAGCGAAGTCCTCCACGCCCTGCTGGCGCACGATATCGTTGTCGATCTGACGGACGAAGCATCGGCGCGCGCGTCGGCGGAACGCCTCTCTGCCCGACTGCCGGCGGCGATCAGGATCGGGGCGCGCTTCGACGGCAAGACCGAGCGCTGGCAGTTGCGCGTCGAAAAAATGCTGCACGGCAATCTCAAAACCGGCGTTATCGACGAGGAATTTCTTCTCTCCGGCGACTATCAGCAGATCCGCCACGCCGGGCAACTGGTGTCCAGCCTGATCGGCGACAGCGCGGTCATGCGTCGCGGGGAGAAATCGCTGGCGGTGAAAAGTTTTTCCGAAGCCATGAACTGGCTGCTGGCGGAAGTCGAGCGCGGCCTTTCCAAGCAGCGTTACAAGGGGCTGGGCGAGATGAATCCCGAACAGCTTTGGGAAACGACGATGGATCCGGGAACGCGGCGCCTGCTCAAGGTGCAGATCGACGACGCCATCGCCGCCGATGAAATCTTCACCACCCTGATGGGCGACAACGTCGAGCCGCGCCGCGCCTTCATCGAAGGCAACGCGCTGTATGCGCGCAACATTGACGTCTGATGCGTTTCCAGATCATTCCCGTCACGCCCTTCGAGCAGAACTGCTCGCTGCTCTGGTGCGAGCAGACCATGAATGGCGCGGTCGTCGATCCGGGCGGCGATCTGGATGTCATCGAGGCGGCGATTGCCCGCTGCGGCGTGAATGTCGAAAAAATCCTGCTCACGCACGGCCACATCGACCATGCCGGCGGCACAGCGGAACTCAAACGCCGGCTCGGCGCGCCGATTGAAGGGCCGCAGCGCGAGGAGTCTTTCTGGATCGCGCAATTGCCGCAGCAAAGCCAGATGTTCGGCTTTCCGCACGCCGAGGCTTTCGAGCCGGACCGCTGGCTTGAAGACGGCGACATCGTCACCTTCGGCGAGGTCCGGCTGGAAGTCTTTCACACGCCCGGCCATACGCCCGGCCATGTCGTTTTTTTCGAGCGCTCGGCGCGGATCGCCGTGGTGGGCGACGTGCTGTTTCAGGGTTCGATCGGCCGCACGGATTTTCCGCGCGGCGATTACGACACGCTGATCCGCTCGATCCGGGAAAAGCTCTGGCCGCTCGGCGACGACGTGACATTCATTTCCGGTCACGGCCCCTTGTCGACTTTCGGCCGCGAGCGGAAGACGAACCCCTTCGTCGGCGACGGCGCTTGAGTCTGTCGCACAACCTGCTGAATTCACGCAATTAATTGCCGCCGCCAGACGGCGGCGGCAATGTTCAGACGCTCAAATAACGCGGAAGTTTTTGAACTGCCAGGGATCGTCGCGGTCGAGATCTTCCGCGAAAAGCTGCTCCCGGCCTTGCAGGGGCGTCCAGTCGCTGTATGCGCCGGCGACCTGGCCGAGATAGGGCCGGATGAAATCCATGATTTCGTCGTGATCCAGTTCTTCCGGCTCGACCACGCCGCGGTCGGGATGCCGCAGCGCCCAGATCACGCCGGCCACCACCGGCGCCGTGACCTGAAGGCTGGTGGCGCTGTTGTGCGGGGCAAGCCGGCGCGCGTCCTCGACGCCGAGGCGCGAGCCGTACCAGTACGCGCCCTTGGCATGCCCCATCAGCAGCACGCCCAGTTCATCCACGCCGGAGATGATTTCGTCCTTGACCAGGCGGAAAGACGTCTGCGGCGTCCAGTTGCGGCTGGCCAGTTCGTACACCGACTGCACGGCGTCGTCGCAGGGATGGTAGGCGTAGTGCACCGTTGGCCGGTAGGCCGGGTTGTCGCCGGCGCCGACGGAAAGATAATCGGCCAGCGAAATCGACTCGTTGTGGGTGATGAGAAAGCCGTGGATCGGGCCGGCCAGCGGCGTCCAGGTGCGCACATGGGTGCTGGCGCCGGGACGCATCAGATAGATGGCGGCTTTGGAGCCGGCATCGTGGCGGCGGCCATCGGCGGGAAAATGCTTTTCGTGGCTGCCCCAGCCGAGTTCGGCGGGCTGGCAGCCTTCACCGATAAAGCCTTCCACTGACCAGGTGTTGAGAAACTCGCCCGGCGCTTTGCGCGGTTCCGCCACCTGGGTGTCGCGTTCGGCGACATGGATGACACGGATATTCAGATCGCGCGCCAGTTGCGCCCAGCCGGCGCGTTCCTTGGGGGCGGCGGCGGAATGGCCGGTGTCGCGGGCGATGTTGAGCAGGGCTTCCTTCGCCAGATGCGAGATCATGCCCGGATTGGCGCCGTGGGTGATGACGGCGGTCGGCAGGCCGGACCGCTTGAGGGGCAGCGCCGTTTCGCGCAGGGCGTAGTTGGTGCGCGATGCCGGGGCGATCGAGGCGTCGGTATAGCCGCCGTCCCATGGCTCGATGCAGGTATCAATGTAAAGCGTGCCGCGCTCCTGACAGAAGCCGATCAGGGCGATGCTGGAAACGCCGGTAGAACAGTTGATGAGGAAATCGCCGCGTCCAAGGCGGGGTTCGAGCAGGGCGCGGTAATTGGCCGGGGTGAGCGGGGTGTTGTGGAAAGCGACGCCGTATTCGGCGGCGACCTGACGGCCGTTTTCGTCGCCGGTCACGATGGTGATTTGTTCCGGTTTCAGGTCGATGTGGCGCAACAGGAGAGGCAGGGCGCCTTGACCGATCGAACCGAAACCAACCATGACGATGCGGCCGGAAAAGGCCAGTGCTTTGCGGGTGTCCACCAATTTTTTCTCCTAAAAACCTTTCCGTAACCCTCTGGGCTACATGGTTAACTGTGGGTTTGACTGCGTCGTGAAGCGTCTGGAGTGGTTGCGCAAGCTCGCGTGAACTTGCGTAACCGTCCGCAGAATAAAGAAAATCTGCAAAAAGAGCAATGCTCGCGGACAACTCCCGGCGCTGTTTCGGCACTGTTCCGACACTGGGCCGCCGGCCTGTCCGGCGCGTACAATCACGCCTTCTCTGGAGACGGGGCGGGATGGACAAACGCCGGGAAAAAATCGATTACAGCGCCGAAATGAACCGGCACGATTCGCCGACGGTGCGCCTGTTGTTCATCGTTCTCGGCACCCTGTTCGTGCTGGTGGGGATCGCCGGCATTTTCCTGCCCGTGCTGCCGACCACGCCTTTCATGCTGCTGGCCGCCGGCTGCTATGCCCGCGCTTCGGAGCGTTTCTACAACTGGCTGCTCAACAGCCCAACCTTCGGCCCGACCATTCTCGAATGGCGGCGCTACCGCAGCATTCCCTGGCGCGTCAAACTCATCGCCATTGGAATGATGGCCGTGACGCTGGGCGTTTCCATCGTTTTCTTCGTCCCCTGGCCTGAATTGCAGAAAGTGCTGGCGCTATTCGGCTTGTTCCTTGCCATCCATATGTACCGCATCCCCTCGCGCGACCGGCCAAAATGACGCCGCCGCTGGCTGAAACCTCGCTCGCGCACGCCCTGCACGGCGCCGCCCAGGCGGTCGCCGGCGTGCTGGCGGGCCGCAATCTGAACGAAGTCCTGGCCGATCTGCGGCAGCCGTTCGCCGCCCAGCGCGGAGCGGTGCAGGATCTGGCGTATTCAACCCTGCGGCGCTTTGGCCGGGATGATTTTTTCCTCGCGCAATTGATGGCGCGGCCGCCCGACGGCAAAGTGCGGGCGCTGCTGCTGACGGCGCTGAGCCGGCTGGCAGCGCGGCCGGAGGAAGCGCATACGATCGTCGATCAGGCGGTCGAAGCGGCGTCCGCGCTCGCGGGCGGGAAATACAAGGCGCTCACGAACGGCGTTCTGCGCAACTTTCTGCGCCGCCGCGCCGAACTGGAAGCCGCCGCCGCGCAAGACGAAACGGCCCGCTGGCAGCATCCGCGCTGGTGGATCAGCCGCCTGCGCCGCGCTTATCCGGCGGACTGGCAGTCGATTCTCGACGCCGGCAATGGCCGTCCGCCGATGACGCTGCGGGTCAACCGCCGCCGTATTGCGGCCGCCGATTATCTGGCGCGGCTGGAGGCCGCCGGTTTACAAGCGCGGTCGCTGGGCGGCGAGGCGATCCGGCTCGAACGGCCCGTGCCGGTGGACGCGCTGCCGGGTTTCGCCGAAGGACTCGCCTCGGTGCAGGACGCCGGCGCGCAGCGGGCGGCGATCCTGCTCGACGCTCGCCCCGGCATGCGGGTGCTGGACGCTTGCGCCGCGCCGGGCGGCAAGACGGCGCACCTGCTGGAACAGACCGATGTCGATCTGCTGGCGCTGGACGCCGACGCCCGGCGCGCCGCGCGCATCGAGGATAATTTGTCCCGCCTCGGTTTGTCGGCGCAAGTGAAAATAGCGGATTGCCGCGACCTCGATGCCTGGCGGGATGGCCGCGTTTTCGACCGCGTTCTCGCCGACGTGCCGTGCACCGCCTCCGGCGTGGCGCGCCGCCATCCCGATGCCAAATGGCTGCGGCGTGACGGCGATGTGGCCCGCTTTGCGCGCAAACAAGGCGAGATTCTCGATGCATTGTGGCGGGTGCTCGCGCCCGGTGGTAAATTGCTGTATGCGACCTGCTCATTGTTTCCCGAGGAGAACGGTCGCCAGATCGCGGCGTTTGCCGCGCAAAGGGGAGATTGCATGCGGCTGCCGGTCGCGGGCGCGTCCGAACTGCAACTGCTGCCGAACGAAGAACATGACGGTTTTTATTACGCCCTCCTCGAAAAACAGGCTTGAGGTATTTCCTGAATCCGGCCCGGAATTTGGCTCGGGATTTAGTTGTGCCGGCGCGCGGGGCGTCGTTCGGGGTTTTTCCAGCCGCCGGGTCGCGGCGCTGCTGTTCTTCGTTTTGTCGCTGTTTTCCCTCGCCAGCGCCGGCGCCGGAATCGAAGTCAAGCGCGCCGAGTTGAACGCCGGTGAGGAAGCCTGGCTGCTCGATGCCGAGTTCAGCATTGATCTCGGCCACCGGCTGGAAGAAGTCGTTTCACGCGGCGTGCCGCTGTATTTCGTCACCGAATTTACGCTCAGCAAAGCGCGCTGGTACTGGATAGACGAGCATATCGCCAGCCGGCAGCAGACCTGGCGCTTGTCCTACAACGCGCTGACGCGGCAATACCGGCTATCGAGCGGGGCGCTGCATCAGAACTTCGCTTCCCTGACGGAGGCGTTCGGCGTGCTGACGCGGCTGCGCGGCTGGCGCGTGGCCGACGGTGACGCGCTCAAGCCGGGCGAATCCTACGATGTCGCCCTGCGCATGAAGCTCGACATCACCCAGTTGCCGAAGCCGTTTCAGGTTACCGCCATCGGCAACAAGGACTGGAACGTGACGGCGGAAGTGGCGCGCTGGAGCTTCACGCCGCCGCCGCCGGAGAGTGTGGCGAAATGAGCGTGACGAAATGAGATGGCTGCTCATCATCGCGCTCGGGCTGGCCGGCGTTTTACTGTTCCTGCTGACGTCGGCTTCGGCCAAGACGGCGCTGTTTACCGACGATTACCGGCTCCTGCTCGGTTTCACCGCCGCCATCGCCGCGCTGCTGCTCGGACTCGTGCTGTGGCAACTGCGCCAGCTTTGGCGCGAGCACCGCGCCGAGGTCTTCGGCTCGCGCCTGAAACTGCGCCTGATGCTGATGTTCGCCCTGATGGCGGTGGTGCCGGGCGCGCTGGTGTATGCCGTCTCCCTGCAATTCGCCGTCAAGAGCATCGAATCCTGGTTCGACCTGCGGGTGGACAAGGCGCTCGAAGGCGGCCTCAATCTCGGCCGCAACGCGCTCGATTACCTGCTCGCCGATCTGACCGAGAAAGCGACTGTCATGGCGCTCGATCTGGGTGAAGCGCCGACCATGTTGTCGACCCAGTTGAACCGGCTGCGCGAGCAGGCCGGCGTGCAATCCGTCACCCTGTTTTCCGCCGCCGGTCAGGTCGTCGCCAGCAGCGCCGGCGAACACGCCGCCCTGTTGCCCGATCTGCCTTCGCCGGCGCAACTGCGGCAAGCGCGTCAGGGCAGCGGCGTCAGCGCCGTCGAGGGCGAGGCCGAGAGCGGACTGACGTTGCGGGTGCTGGTGCCGGTGGCGGCGTTCCGGTTCACCGGCGAGACGCGCGTGCTCCAGTTAACGCAGGCGGTGCCAAGCGCGATCGCTGCCAGCGCCGAGAGCGTGCAGGCGGCTTACCGCGACTATCAGGAATTGTCGCTGGCGAAGGGCAGCCTGAAGACGATGTACACGCTGACGCTGACGCTGGCGCTGCTGCTCTCGCTGTTCGCGGCCATCGCGCTGGCTTTTCTGCTGGCGCGCCGGCTTTCCGCGCCGCTGTCGATTCTCGCCCGCGGCACCGAGGCGGTGGCGACCGGCGATTATTCTCCGCGTGAAACCGTCTCGACGCGCGACGAGCTGGGCGTTCTCACCCGCTCTTTCAGCCAGATGACACAGCAACTCAGCGAAGCGCGCGTGCAGGCCGAGCGCAGCCGCGCCGAAACGGAAACCGCCCGCGCTTACCTGGAAAGCGTGCTCGGCAATTTGTCCGCCGGCGTTCTGGCCTTCGACGCCGGCAGCCGGCTGCGCGCCGCCAACGACGGCGCCCGCGCCATTCTGAATGATGATCTCGCCGACGCGCAGGGCGCGCCGCTGGCCGCCTGGCAGCGCCACGGCGAATTGCGCGACGCCATCGTCGCCGGCGACGCCGAACGCGCCGGCGAATGGCAGCGCGAAATCGAAATGCAGACCGGCGCCGGCGCGCCGCAGGCGCTGCTGGTGCGCGGCGCGCGCCTGCCGGCGGCCTCCGGCGGCGGCTGGGTGGTGGTGTTCGACGACATCACCCAGCTTATCGCCGCGCAGCGTTCGGCGGCCTGGGGCGAAGTGGCGCGGCGTCTGGCGCACGAGATCAAGAACCCGCTTACGCCGATCCAGCTTTCCGCCGAACGGCTGCAACACAAGCTGACCCACACCCTGAGCGGCTCCGACCGCGAGATGCTCGAACGCGCGACGCAAACCATCGTGAATCAGGTCGCGGCGATGAAGCATATGGTGAATGATTTCCGCGACTATGCCCGTCTGCCGCCGCCCAAGCTCGGCCCGCTCGATCTGAACGCCCTTGTCGAGGAAGTGCTCGGGCTTTACGAAGCCTCGCATGCCCGCCTGCGGGTCGAACTGGCCGGGAACCTGCTGCCGGTGAGCGGCGACGCCACCCAGTTGCGTCAGGTCATCCACAATCTCATCGCCAACGCCGAAGACGCCCTGGCGGGGGCGGCCGAGCCGGAGATCGTCATCGCCACCCGCGCCGAGGCGCGCGGCGCGGTTTTCTCGGTGAATGACAACGGCAGCGGTTTTCCAAAAGAGATTCTGGCCCGCGTCTTCGAGCCTTACGTGACGACCAAGGCCAAGGGCACCGGGCTGGGTCTGGCCATCGTGAAAAAGATCGTGGACGAGCATCACGGCCAGATCGAGATCAGCAACGCCGCGCCACATGGCGCGCAGGTGAAAATACGGCTGCCGCTGGCGGCATGACGAATGATAAAAAGCAAAGAGATGGTGAAGTTATGGCAAAGATACTGATTGTTGACGACGAACCCGGCATCCGCGAACTGCTCTCGGAGATTCTCCGCGACGAGGGCCATGACGTGATTCTGGCCGAGCACGCGGCGGCGGCGCGCGCGGCGCGCAACGCCGGGCGGCCGGATCTGGTGCTGCTCGACATCTGGATGCCCGATACCGATGGCATCACCCTGCTCAAGGAATGGTCCGCCGCCGGCCAGCTCAACATGCCGGTGGTGATGATGTCCGGCCACGGCACCATCGACTCGGCGGTAGAGGCCACGCGCATCGGCGCGCAGGATTTCCTCGAAAAGCCGATCGCCCTGCAAAGGCTGCTCTCCGCCGTCAAGCGCGCGCTGCAGAAAGGCGCCATGCCGCCGGCTTGCGCCGAACTGACGCTGGCCGCGTTTACTCGCGCCGCGCCCTTGCGCGATCTGAAAAAGCGCCTCGACCAGATCGCGGGCAGAAGCCGCGCCCTGCTGCTGAAGACCGGCCCCGGCAGTCTGGCCGAACTGTGCGCCCGCAGCCTGCAAGCGCCGGGCAAGACCTGGCTGGATCTGGCCGCTCACGGACAGCCGCTGGCGATGGAAACGCTGGAACAGGCGGCGGGCGGCGTGTTGTTCGCCGCCGATCTGGCGACGCTGACACGCTTGCAGCAGAAGAATCTGGCGTTCGCGCTGGACCGTCTGGAGAAATTCGATCTGCGCCTGATCGTCGCCAGTGCCCACACCGCGACCGAATTGGCGCAAGCCGGCTTTGACGCGGCGCTGGCCGGCCGGCTGGGGGAAGTCGGCTTCGGCGTGCCGGGTTTGGCTGAGTTGCGCGACGAAGTGCCGGAGATCGCCGCGCAGATTCTCACGCACCTGATCGAAGCCGGCGAAGCGCCGCCGCGGCGCTTGTCGACCGCCGCCCTGAACGCCTTGCGCAACCATGTCTGGAACGGCGGTTATGCGGAACTGCGCAGCGCCGTGCGCTCGCTGGCGCTCGGCGCGCTGGAGGAGGAAATCACCGCCGAGGAAGTGACGCGCCTGTTGCTGTTGCCGCCCGCAGTGGTCGCGCACGATCTGCCGCTCGATCTGCCGCTGCGCGAGGCGCGCGAAGCCTTTGAGCGTCTTTATTTCGAGCATCACCTGCAACTCGAAAACGGCAACATGACGCGGCTGGCGGAAAAGACCGGCCTGGAACGCACGCACCTTTACCGCAAGCTGAAGGCGCTCGGCGTGCCGCTTGGCCGGAAGGGAGATGAAAAAAGCGACGAAAAAGGCGATGAAAGAGAGGATGAACGGTGAAAATCATCATCCTCGGCGCCGGTCAGGTCGGCACGTCGGTGGCGGAGAATCTGGTTTCGGAAGCCAACGACATCATCGTCGTCGATTCCGACGCCACGCGGCTGGCGCTGTTGCAGGAGCGTTTCGACCTGCGCACGCTGGTCGGCAACGCCTCCAGCCCGTCGGTGCTGCGGCTCGCCGGCGCCGATGATGCTGACATGCTGATCGCGGTGACCCAGAGCGATCAGACCAATCTGTGCGCCTGCAAAACGGCGCATGCCTTGTTCAACCTGCCGACGCGCATCGCCCGCGTCCGCTCCACTGACTTCTCCGATTTCGCCGAACTGTTCACGCCGGAGAATTTCGCCGTCGATTTCTCCATCTGCCCGGAACAGATCGTCACCGATTACATCGTCAAGCTGATCGAAGTGCCCGAGGCGCTGCAAGTGCTGGAGTTCGCCCGCGGCCAAGTCAGTCTGGTGGCGGTGCGCGCGTTCGAGGGCGGACCGCTGGTCGGCCATCCGATCAGGGATCTGCGCCGGCACATTCCGCAGGTCGACGCCCGCGTCGCCGCCATTTTCCGCAAGGACACGCCGATCATCCCCGAGGGCGACACGGTCATCCACGCCGGCGACGAAGTGTTCTGTCTGGCGGCGACGAAAAACATCCGTCAGGTGATGCGCGAACTGCGCCGCATGGACAAGCCGGTGAAGCGCATCATGATCGTCGGCGGCGGCAACATCGGCTACCGTCTGGCGCGCGCCATCGAACGCGATTATCAGGTCAAGCTGATTGATCACAGCCGCCGCCGCGCCGAATGGCTGGCAGAGAACATGAGCCAGACGCTGGTTTTGCAGGGCGACGCGACCGATGAGCGGCTGTTTGAAAACGAGAACGTCGACCAGATGGATCTGTTCATCGCGCTCACCAACGACGACGAGAACAACATCATGGCGGCGCTGCTGGCCAAACGCATGGGCGCCCGCCGCGTCGTCTCGCTCATCAACCGGCGCGCTTATGCCGAACTGGTGCAGGGCGGCCAGATCGACGTCGCCATCTCGCCGGCGCAGACATCCATCGGCGTCCTGCTGGCGCACGTGCGCCGCGGCGACGTGGCGGCGGTGCACAGCCTGCGCCGGGGCGCCGCCGAGGCGCTCGAACTGGTGGTGCACGGCGATGAAAAATCCTCGCAGGTGGTCGGCCGCCGCATTGACGAACTGCCGGTCATCAAGGGCGCCACCATCGGCGCCATCGTGCGCGGCCTGCCCGAACCCGGCGCGCCGGTTGCCGGCGGCCGGTCGGTGAAAGTCATCATGGCGCACCACGACACGGTGATTGAAAGCGGCGATCACGTTATCGTCTTCGTCGTCTCGAAAAACCTGGTGCCGAAGGTCGAGCGGCTGTTTCAGGTCGGCTTCGCTTTCCTATGAGCCATCCTTTGGCGGTCCTGCGCGTTTTCGCGCTGGCGCTGCTGGCGTTTTCTTTCACCCTGCTGTTGCCGGCCGCCGCCGCCTGGTTCGGGCAGGATGAAACGCCTGCCGCTTTCGCGGCGTTCATGTCCGGCTTTACCGCCACGTTCGCGTCGGCGGTTTGCCTCTGGCTTCTCACCCGGCGGTATGCGAACGAACTGCGCGGGCGCGACGGCTTCCTGCTGGCGTCCCTGATCTGGGTCGTGACGCCCGCCTTCGCGGCGATTCCCTTCGCGCTGTTCTTTCCGTCGATGAGTTTCACCGATGCTTATTTCGAGGCGGTGTCGGGGCTGACAACCACCGGCGCCACGGCCATCACGGGTCTTGATGCGCTGCCGTTTTCCGTCAACCTGTGGCGGGCCTTGCTGGTGTTTCTCGGCGGCATGGGGCTGCTCGTGCTGACGGTGGCGATCCTGCCGCTGCTCGGCATCGGTGGCCGCCAGCTTTTCAGCGCTGAATCGCCCGGCCCCGTGAAGGAAGTCCGGCTCGTGCCGCGCATGGTGAAAACGGCGCTTTATCTGTGGCCGATCTACTTCGCGCTGGCGGTTGCCTGCGCGCTCGGCTACGCCTGGGCCGGCATGGAGTGGGGCGACGCCGTGCTGCACACGCTGGCAACGCTCGGTCTGGGCGGTTTTTCCAGCCATGACGCTTCCTACGCCTTTTTCGATTCGCCGGTCATCGAGGCGGTGGCGATTCTTTTCATGACGCTCGCCGGCATGAATTTCGCCACCCATTTCATGGCGGCGCAGCGGCGCTCGCTGTCGTTTTACCGCGCCGATCCCGAGGTGCGCTGGTATCTCGGCGTCATGTATGCCAGCGTGCTCGGCGTCGCCGTCTACCTGTGGCAGACGGATACGTTTCCGGATTTTCCCGCCGCGCTGCGCTTCGCGGCCTTCAACGTGGTGTCGCTGGCGACCACTGCCGGTTTTTTCAACACCGATTACGCGCTGTGGCCTTTTTTCGCGCCGCTGTGGATGCTGTTCCTGTCCAGCTTCGTCTCTTGCGCCGGCTCCGCCGGCGGCGGCCTGAAGATGATGCGCGCCCTGATCGTTTTCCGTCAGGTGACGCGGGAAGTGGTGAACACCGTGCATCCGAACGCCGTGCGCGCGGTCAAGCTGGCGGAGGCGTCGCTGTCCAACGAAATGGTGTTCGCCGTGCTGGCGTTTACCTTCGCTTACATGGTGAGTCTGGTTTCATTGACCTTGCTGATGATGTTTTCCGGTCAGGATCTGGTCACCGGCTTTTCCGCCGTGGTGGTCAGTTTCAACAATGCCGGCCCCGGTCTGGGCAGCGTCGGCCCGGGCGCCACGTTCGCGTCGCTGACCGATTTTCAGACCTGGGTGTGCATCGTCGCCATGCTGCTCGGGCGGCTGGAAATCTTTATCCTGCTGGCGGTGTTCTCGCCGGCGTTCTGGAGAAAGTAAGTGGAACGCCTGCTCGCCGTCATCAATGTTTTCGCGCGCGTGGCGCTGATTTTCGGGCTGGCCATGCTGCTGCCGATCGGCATTTCCTGGTGGCTCGACGATGGCGCCCTGACGGCTTTCGGCGAAGCGCTGCTGACGACGCTGGTTATCAGCGCGGTGATCCTGCTGGCGACGCATCATGCGCGCCGCGAACTGCGCGCCAACGACGGCATCCTGCTGGTGGTGATGTGCTGGATATTGCTGCCGTGCATCGGCAGCGTGCCGCTGCTGCTCGGCATTCCGGGGCTGGAAATCGCCGACGCCTATTTCGAGGCGGTATCCGGCTTGACGTCGACCGGCGCGACGGCGCTGCAAGGGCTGGACGAATTGCCGCCTTCCCTCAACGTCTGGCGCACCGAACTGAACTGGATCGGCGGCCTCGGCATCATCGTGCTGGCGGTGGCGATCCTGCCGCTGCTCGGCGTTGGCGGCCGCCAGTTGATGCGCGCCGAAGTGCCCAGCCCGATCAAGGATATCCACCTCACGCCGCGGGTGGCGGAAACCGCCAAGGGTTTCTGGAAAATCTATATCGGTTTGACGCTGTTGTGCATCCTGACTTACTGGACGCTCGGCATGACCTGGCTGGATGCCCTGATCCACGCTTTCAGCACGGTCGCGCTGGGCGGTTTTTCCAGCCATGACGCCAGTCTCGGCTTTTTCAATTCGCCGGGGCTGGAGATGGCCACCATTGTTTTTCTGCTGATTTCCGGCATGAGCTACGTGACGCATTTCATGGCGCTCTCCGGGCGCAGCCTGCGGCCTTATCTGCGCGACGGCGAACTGCCGTTCTATCTCGGCGTGCTGGGCGTCAGCGTGCTGATGATCGCGCTCTATATCTGGTTTGAGGGCGTCTATCCGGATTTTCCCACCGCGCTGCGCCATGCGGCTTTCAATACCATCTCGATGGCGATGACGTTGGGTTATTCGACGACCGATTTTTCCAAATGGCCGCTGTTCGCGCCGCTGTGGATGCTGTTTCTGTGCAGCTTCGTCACCTGCGCCAGTTCCGTCGGCGGCGGCCTGAAGATGATGCGCGCCATCATCCTGTACAAGCAGATCTCCCGCAGCATCGTCCGCGCCATGCACCCGAACGCCGCCATCCTCGTCAAGCTGGGCGGCGCGGTGGTGCCGGACAAGATCATTCTCTCCGTGCTCAGCTTCAGCGCACTCTACATGGTGAGTCTGGTCTGCCTCACCCTCGCCATGGCGGCGACCGGCACCGACATCGTCACCGGCTTTTCCGTCGTGGTGACCTGTTTCAACAACACCGGCCCCGCGCTCGGCGCGGTGGGAACGGACAGCTACGGCACCCTCAACGATCTCCAGCTTTATATTTGCAGCTTCGCCATGCTCCTCGGACGGCTGGAAATTTTTACCCTGCTGATGGTGTTCACGCCGGCTTTCTGGCGCAAGTGAGCGCGTGCCGGACGGCGAGTGCTGGTAAACTTGCGTGATGAATACGCTCAAGAACGATACTTTCCTGCGCGCCCTGCTGCGCCAGCCGACCGATTACACGCCGATCTGGCTGATGCGCCAGGCCGGCCGCTATCTGCCGGAATACTGCCAGACGCGCCGCCGCGCCGGCAGCTTCATGGATCTGTGCCGCAATCCGCATCTGGCCTGCGAAGTCACTTTGCAGCCGCTGGCGCGCTACGATCTCGACGCCGCGATCCTGTTCTCCGACATCCTCACCGTGCCGGACGCGATGGGCCTCGGCCTGTATTTCGCCGAGGGCGAGGGGCCGAAATTCGAGCGTCCCTTGCGCGAGGAATGGGCGATCCGCAATCTGGCCGCGCCCGATCCGGGCGTGGAACTGCGTTACGTGCTGGACGCCGTGGCGGAGATCCGCCGCGCCCTGAACGGCTCGGTGCCGCTGATCGGCTTTTCCGGCAGCCCGTTCACCCTCGCCTGCTACATGATCGAAGGCGGCGCGTCCGACGATTTCCGCACCATTAAAACCATGCTCTACGACCGGCCCGATCTGCTGCACCACGTGCTGGACGTGAATACCAAGGCAGTGACCGCTTACCTGAATGCCCAGATCGAAGCCGGCGCCCAGGCCGTGATGATTTTCGATACCTGGGGCGGCGTGCTGAGCCGCCGCGCCTACGGCGAATTTTCGCTCGCCTACATGCGGCGCATCGTCGCCGGACTGAAGCGCGAGCACGACGGCGCGCGCATCCCGCGCATCGTGTTCACCAAGGGCGGCGGCCAATGGCTGGAAGAAATCGCCGCCATCGGCTGCGACGCGGTCGGCCTCGACTGGACCGCCGACATCGGCGCGGCGCGCGAGCGGGTCGGCGGGAAAGTCGCCTTGCAGGGCAATCTCGATCCGTCGATCCTGTTCGCCCAGCCGGAAAAAATCGCGCAGGAAGCGCATGCCATTCTCGATGCCTTCGGTCCCGGCAGCGGCCATGTTTTCAATCTCGGCCACGGCATTTCCCAGTTCACGCCGCCGGAACACGTCACCGCTTTGGTGGACGCGGTGCACACGCATAGCCGGAAACAGCGCCAAGCCTAGCTTTCCGCGCCCCCCTCGCGGAAACGCAGACAGGGCTTGGTTTAGCGCAACGCCCGCGCCGAAAACGGCGTGGATAAAGGCTTTCAAAATAGTCCGCAGGGGTTGACTTATGCACAATAAGTCGCTCTGCCCCGAAAAGCAGCGGGATTTTACCCTTAATTTTTATCTATTTGATTTTTAAAGATTTATTTAAGACTAATTTGTGTGCAGAGTGAGGAAATACCTTGTTTCAAGAGGAGTTAAGGCGCTAAAAAAGAGATTGCCCACAAAGTTATCCACAGATTTTGTGGAAAAGAATATTTCCTTTTGATTGCAGTACCTTAAAGCCGATTCCGATACTTTTTCTGAAGACGTGAAACCATATTCGGAACAGGGAAATTTTTTTGCCGCATGAATGCGCCGATTGTCCGCGTCGCGCTGGATGTGCCGTTGGCGCGCGGCTTCGATTACCTGGCGCCGGATGCGCGTCCGGATGACATCGGGCGGCGCGTCCGCGTGCCGTTCGGACGCGGCGAAAAGATCGGCGTCATTCTCGACCTGCCGTCCGCCAGCGACCTGCCGCTGGAAAAGCTCAAGCCGGTCCGCGCCATCCTGCGCGAACTGCCACCCTTGCCCGCTGACTGGCTGGCGCTGGCGGAATTTTGCAGCCGTTATTACCAGCATCCGCTCGGCGAAGTGATGGCGCTGGCGCTGCCGCCGGCGCTGCGGCGGCCCGGCGCGGCGCCACGGCTGCCGCAGTTGTTGCAGCGGGGCCTGTTCCGCATCACGGCGGCAGGCCGTCAGGCGCTGCCGCAACTGCCCCGGCGCGGCGTCGCCGCCCGCCTGCTGGCGGCGCTGGAACTGAACGGCCCGCTGACGCGCCGCGAACTGGGCGCGGTATCCGCGTCCGCCGCCAAACAATTGCCGGTTTTGCTCGACAAGGACTGGCTCCGTTTCGAGCGTGAAACGCCAGACCGCGCCGCCGCCGCCGGCCCTGAACTGCTGGCGGAACAGCGGCAGGCAGTGGTGGCGGTCAGCGCCGCCGCCGGCGGTTTCGCGCCTTTTCTTCTGCACGGCGTTACCGGCAGTGGCAAGACCGAAGTGTATTTGCGTCTGGTGGCGCAGGCGCTCGAAAGCGGCGGTCAGGCCCTGCTGCTGGTGCCGGAAATCGCCCTTACGCCGCAGTTCGAGGCGAGAGTGAGGAGTCGCTTTCCCGGCGCCCGGCTGGTCAGCCTGCACAGTAGTCTGGCGCAAGGCGCGCGCGCGGCGGGCTTCATCGAGGCCTGGCAGGGCGAGGCCGACATCGTGCTCGGCACGCGCCTCGCCGTGTTCACGCCGCTGCCGCGTCTGGCCCTGATCGTCGTCGATGAAGAACACGATGCCTCCTTCAAGCAGCAGGAAGGCATGCGCTATTCGGCGCGGGATGTCGCCGTCTGGCGCGCCAAGCAGCGCGGCATACCCATCGTGCTCGGCTCGGCCACCCCTTCGCTGGAAAGCTGGGCCGCCGCGCAAGCCGGCCGCTACCGCCTGCTCACGCTGACCGCGCGAGCGGTGGCCGCCGCCATGCCGGAAGTGCGCTGCGTCGATACCCGCCGCGAGAAGTTGCAGGACGGCATAAGTGAGCACCTACTGCGGGCGATTGCCGCCCGGCTGGAGCGCGGCGAGCAAAGCCTGATTTTCCTCAACCGGCGCGGCTACGCGCCGGTGCTGGCCTGCCCGGCGTGCGGCTGGGTCAGCCGTTGTCCGGGCTGCGCGGCGAATCTGGTGCTGCATCTGGCCGACCGCTGTCTGCGCTGCCACCACTGCGGCCGCGAAGCCCGTATTCCGTCGGCCTGCCCGACTTGCGGCAATCAGGACATTCACCCGTTCGGCCGCGGCACGCAGCGGCTGGAGGAGGCGCTGGCGGCGCGTTTTCCGCATGCGCGCATCCTGCGCGTCGACCGCGACAGCACCCAGACGCAGGCGCGCTGGCACGGCGTGCTGGACGCGATTCACAAAGGCGAGGCGGATATTCTGGTCGGCACGCAGATGCTGGCCAAAGGCCACGATTTTCCCCGGCTCACGCTGGTCGGCGCGCTCAACGCTGATGCGGCGCTGTTCGCCGCCGATTTCCGCGCCGCCGAACGGCTGTTCGCCCAGTTGATGCAGGTGAGCGGGCGCAGCGGCCGCGCCGAATTGCCGGGCGACGTGCTGGTGCAGACGCAATATCCCGAGCATCCGCTCTACCAAGCCTTGGCAAAGCACGATTTCGCCGCTTTCGCCGCCACTCAGCTGGCCGAGCGCGAGCGCGCCGGCTTTCCGCCGTTCACCCATCAAGCCATGCTGCGCGCCGAGGCGCCGGAACTGAAGCAGGCGCTCGCTTTCCTTGAAAAGGCGGCGGAACTGGGGGCGGAATTATCGGCGGGAGAGGTAGCGTGTTACGACGCCGTGCCGATGCGGCTGCACCGGCTGGCGCATCGGGAACGCGCCCAGCTTCTGATCGAATCGCGCCATCGCCCGGCCTTGCAGACTTGTCTCGCCGTCTGGCTGGCGGCGGTGCGCGAACTCAAAATGCCGAAAGACCTGCGCTGGCACATCGACGTCGATCCGCTGGAATTTTGATCCGTCAGCGTATTTCAGTCTTCAGCCACGCGATCCGCTGATTCAGCTTGTCCACCCAGTTCGGCGAGAGGCCGGGGATGTCGCGCAGTTGGGCGAGCACCGCCGGATCGGGGCGATGCGTCTGGAAGGCGAACCACAGATGCCGCAGCGTCACCGGGCGGGCATTGCGTTCGATGAGTTCAAAACTGTCGTCGGCGGCGATCGGGCCGTTTTCCAGCACGCGGTAATACCAGCCCGCCAGACAGTGCTCGGCGATGTGGCGCATCAGCCCGTCTTCGCCGAATTTGTGATTGAGTTTCCAGCAAGGCTGGCGCGGCTGGCTGACTTGCACCGTAGCGGTGCCGATGCGGAAGACATCGCCGACGCACACCGCGTCTTCGTCCCAGCCGGTGGTCGACACGTTTTCGCCGAAACTGCCGGGCACGAACAGCGCCGCCTTGTCGGGAAAGGCGGCGGCGAGCCGCGCATAATTTTCGGTGGCGTAGTGATGCAGCGCCTTCCAGGGCCCGCCGTGCACGCGGCGGTCGGCCTGCGCGTCGCCGTCCAGCCCTTCCGCGCCGAGCCAGACCGGGCCGGCGGCCTTCTGCTTGAAAATGCCGGAGGGATGGCCTTCGGGCGGCAGCGGACGGATGCCGCCGGTATACACCGCGTCGATCCGCGTCATGCTTGCCGTCCCATGCCGGCCTATGCCAGCCTATGTCAGCCGTTGCAGCGCGCCCCGATGCCGCTCGGCCAGTTCATCGAGGCATTCGACCGTCATGTCGAGATCGTGCGCGTGGCCGTCGGACAAACCGTACACCCAGCCATGCACCGCCAGCGGCTGGCCGCGCTCCCAGGCGTCGCTGACGATGGTCGTCTGCGCCACGTTGACCACCTGCTCGATGACGTTGAGTTCGCACAGGCGGTTGACCGCCGCTTCGCCGTCCAGCCCGGCCAGCAAGGCGGCGTGCTTGTCGCGCACGTCCTGAATGTGGCGCAGCCAGTTGTCGATGAGGCCGAGGCGGCTGCCGAACAGCGCCGCGCGCACGCCGCCGCAGCCGTAGTGGCCGCAGACGATGATATGCCGCACGTTGAGCACGTCGATGGCGAACTGCATCACCGACAGGCAGTTCAGGTCGCTGTGCACCACCACGTTGGCGACGTTGCGGTGGACGAACACCTCGCCCGGCGCGAGTCCGGTGATCTGGTTGGCCGGCACGCGGCTATCCGAGCAGCCGATCCAGAGATATTCCGGATCCTGCAAATGCGCCAGCTTGTCGAAAAAGGCGGGATCCTCGGTCGTGATACTCTTGGCCCAGGCGCGGTTGTTATCGAAAAGATGTTTCAGTTTCATGAATTGATAGAAGGAACTTCGGAGTCGATATTGCTTGCACCCCTGACCGGGGTTGACGATAATTTGATTGTATCGCACCGAAGCCTGCCGGAGCCGTGAGGCGCTCAACCCATGCTGATCCCATGCTGATTACCTTCAAATCGAAAGCCGCCGGCGATGTCATGATGTTTGGCGACATCGCCCATGCCCTGATGGAAATCATGGGCAAGACGCCTGATGCCAAAGGCATTGTTACCGTCGAGCAACTGCCCCAGGCCATCGCCCGCCTAAAAGCCGCCGTGGCGCGGGACAAGGCCGAGAATCCGGTGGTCGACCACGATGAGCGCGTCTTCGAGAAAACGCCTGCGGGCGGCAAGCGCGAATACGTCAGCCTGGCCCGCCGCGCCGTGCCGCTGATCGAAATGCTCGAATATTCCCTGAAAGAAAAAGCGCCAGTGACCTGGGGCGCTTGATGTTTTACGTCGAATCCAGGTTTTTTGAATGTCCATTTTTATGAGGGAGAGATGTCATGGCAGGCTGGTTTGAACTTGGCAAGAGCAGCGACGGTCAGTTCCACTTCGTTCTGAAGGCCGGGAACGCGGAAACAATCCTGAGCAGCGAGTTGTACAAGGCGGAGGATTCCGCCAAAAACGGCATTGCATCCGTGCAGAAAAATTGCGCCGACGATGCGCGCTACGAGAAGAAAGAGTCGAGCAACGGCAAGCACTACTTCAATCTCAAGGCCGCGAATCACCAGATCATCGGCTCAAGTCAGATGTACGCCTCGGCGGCCTCGCGCGACGCGGGAATCGCCTCTGTCAAAACCAACGGCGCCACGACGACCATCAAGGTTGTCTGACGGCGCATTCCGGCCCGGGCTGCTGCGCGACCCGAACCCGGAATGAACCCGAAGGGGTCAGCGAACCTGACCCCTTTTTCTTTTACCTTCCCGCAATCCAGCGTTTGCGTTCGCCGGACGCGCATCGCAGGCGCAAGATCCGGCGGCATGACGGGTTGGAGCATGGTGTCAATTGCGCTGGGGCAGCCGTTTTAAAACGTCAGGTTTTGGAATGGGATTCCAGGCCATCAAAGCGCTTTCCACTTGCGGCCCGTTGGCCTTGAGCCAATCACTCATCGCTGATCCGGCCGGCTTTCCGTATATTCGGTGGGAATACACGATGACAATCCCGATGCCGTCCGTCAGGACGAAGCGCGCGAATGCGGCTTCGAGAAAGGCAGGGGTGCCAAGTACTGCAACGACCAGATGTTCCGCAGGGCTGTTTGTCGTTCGCGGCTTCGAGTCGGTGCGCAGGATTTTGCCGTTGCGCTGATAATTTCCCAAAACCTTGTTTGCCACATCAGCCAATTGTTCCCCTGTTGAAACGGCATCGTGCACATTGAGCGTGAGCATGTCGTTCCATGCGTTGAGGTCAGATTCGCCGTGAGGGGTGAATTCATTTTGCCCCGCTTTTGACCACCGATGCTCATATTCGATGTCCCGAAAAAGAAGCGTCATTGTCGCCGGCTTCGATGCGGCGGCAGGCTGGGCGGAGACGATCGGGGCGGTAAAGGATATAAATGCGCAGGCAATTACGCAGACAATGGCGAAAAGTATGCAGCCTGATTTGTTCCGGATTTTCATTTTCATTCCTTTTTGACTGCCGCGCCGCCGTTGGGCGGCGGCGCGGCGGCGGGCATTTTTGCCAGTGTGCGCCGCGCCACCGCCAGCCGCTGTTGCAGCGAGACTTCGGATAGGTCGACCTCGACGGCCAGACGACGCAGCACGTTGTCATTGATGCGCCCGTCGCGCCGCGCGGCGTACATGGCGGCGCGTTCGATGTGCAGGCACTTCAGATGCAATTCCAGTTGGACGATGTAACGCTGGCGGCGCTCGCGCAAGACCGCCGGCAGTTGCGCTTCGGCTTCGAGCGTGGTCGCGCCGACGTTGTCGTCGAGCAGGTCGATGCGCTTGTGGTAATCGTGCAGCAGGCGGCCCGCCGCTTCCTGGTACTGCGCCAGCCATTGCGGATCGGCCTGCTCGCGTTCCTTTTCCGAAAGCGTCAGCCCGGAGACGGCGGCGCGGCAGGCGGCCAGCCGCGCTTGCCGCTCTTCGCGCTCCTCGGGATTTTCGGCGGCGCGCGGCAGGCGCTTGAGCAGAAGCGGCAGGCCGATGCTGCCGAGAATCAGCGTGCACAGTATCGTGCCGGTGGCGAGAAAGATCAGCAGGTTGCGTTCGGGAAAAGGATGTCCGCCGCCCGCCAGCAGGGGAATGGATAACGCGCCGGCCAGCGTCACCGCGCCGCGAATGCCGGCGAAGGTGCTGATGACGCTGATCAGCCAGGCGTTGCGCCGTCGTCCGGCGGCATTGACCGCGTCCTGATGCGGCCGGCTGGCGATCAGCGCGTGCAAATGCCGGCCCTGCAAACCGAGCGCGAACCAGAACCAGCGCAGCGCCAGCAAAGCGGCGGTGAGTACTATCACATAGGCGGACAGTTCGCCCATGCCCATGCGCTCGTCGGCCAGCGTGGCGGTGATGATGGAAGGCAGTTGCAGGCCGAGCAGCAAAAATACCGCGCCGTTGAACGACGATTCGATCATCGTCCAGGTGGCTTCCGAACGCATGCGTTCGCCGATGAAGTCGCTGCGTTTCAGATCGGCGAGATTGGTGGTGACGCCGGCGGCCACGGCGGCGAGAATGCCTGACGCGCCGATATGATCGCCGAGCAGATAGGCGGCGAAGGGCAGCAGCACCATCAACACCACCATCTGCGTCGCGGCGATGTCGCCGAGCTGCCGCGTGACCTGTTCGCGCAGCACGGCATAGCCCCAGCCCAGCGCCGCGCCCACGGCCAGCCCGGCCAGCGCAATCCACATGAAGTTGACGAGCGCGTTGCTCCAGGAAAACGCGCCGGTGATGGCCGCCGCCACCGTGAATTTCAGCGCCACCAGACCGGAGGCGTCGTTGAGCAGCGATTCGCCTTCGAGCACGCTCATGGTCTTGGCCGGCATGCCCAGATTGCGCGTGATCGCCGACACCGCCACCGCGTCGGTGGGCGACACCACGGCGGCGAGCGCGAAGGCCACCGGCAGCGGCATGGACGGAATCAGCCAGTGGATGAACAGCCCCAGCCCGAGCACGGTGAACAGCACCAGTCCCAGCGCCAATTGCAGCACCGGCTGCCAGAAGCCGAAAAATTCCCGCTTTGGAATGCGCCAGCCGTCGGCGAACAACAGCGGCGGAATGAACAGCAGCAAGAACAAATCGGGATCAAAAGCGATGTGCAATCCATGCTGCGGCCAGGAGATCACCGCGCCCATGACGATCTGGATCAACGGCAGTGGAATGGCGGGCAGGTAACGCGCGGCAATGCCGGTTACTGCGCCCAGCATCAGCACCAGCAAAACGATTTCAACGGTGTGCATGAGTTAGAGATTGCCTCTGGCTTTTAGATCGGGCGCGAAGGTGGAAAGCGGCATCACGAGCGTTCGCGGCGTGTCGTTCAATCTGACGCCGCCGTAACTTGCGTACCAGTTCGCCGCCCGGTCATTTTTGGCATCGATAATCAGGATCAAGCCCCCGGCTGTCGCGGCCGCCAGAATGGCGCGCCGCGCCGCCGCGCCCAGAAGTTGCCCGCCCAGTCCTTGCCCGTGCACGCCGTGATCCGTCGCCAGCCGCGCCAGACGGAATCCTCCCACATCGTGCCGTGGCAGGCTTTTGCGCAATCCGCCCGGCATGCGTCCGTAATCGAGATGCGCGGGCGCGATGCTGTAGAAGCCAAGAATTTTTCCCGGACGGGCGTCATCAATCGCGCAAAATGTTTTCGCGCTGCCGCTTTCATGCGCCTGACGGGCGTATTTCGCCAGAAATCCGTTCAGTTCCGCATCGCCGCAATCAAAGCCCTTGCGGTCATGCGATCTGCTGACGGGTTCTTCATGCCATGCCGGCAAGGTCATTTGAGAACGGGCATTGCCGCGAGCGCGGCCCGCAGTCTGGCGTTGGGCGCCGGCGGATGCTCGATCAGATCGAGAATCTTCTGGTAATCCCGCTCCGACAATTTGATCCGCTCCGCTTCAGCGATCACGGCATCGGCCTCGCGTAACGCGGCCCGCGTGACGAAATTCGTCATGTCGGCATGGCACAGCACGGCCGCGCGCGCGATGCGCGATTTTGCCTCCGGCGAAATCCGCAGGCTCATTCTCTTGTTGTCTTCTATGGCAGCGCGGGGCATGGCCTTCTCCCGAAAATGTACGCCTTCAAAGTGTACGTAATTATTCCTGTTTTGCCAAGTTGCGCGCTTGATTTGATGACAGTTTGTCCGGCGCGCTGCCGTCACAACACCGGCGCCAGCCAGCGTTCGGCTTCCGTCAGCGCCATGCCTTTGCGCTGGGCGTAGTCTTCAAGCTGGTCGCGGTCGATTTTGCTGACGGCGAAGTAGCGGGCGTCGGGGTGGGCGAGGTAGAAGCCGGATACCGAGGCCGCCGGATACATGGCGAAGGATTCGGTGAGGCGCATGTCGGCGCGCCGGGTGGCGTCAAGCAAGGCGAACAGCGGGCCCTTTTCAGTGTGATCGGGGCAGGCCGGGTAGCCGGCGGCGGGGCGGATGCCCTGATATTTTTCGTCGATCAGTTCTTTATTGGTGAGCGTTTCATCGGCGGCGTAGCCCCAGAACTCGCGCCGCACGCGCTGATGCAGATGCTCGGCAAAGGCTTCCGCCAAACGGTCGGCGAGCGCCTTGAGCATGATCGCGCTGTAATCGTCGCCGTTGGCGGCGAACTGCGCCAGCTTGTGTTCGATACCGATGCCGGCGGTGACGGCGAACAGGCCGGCGTAATCCGCGGCGCCGGAATCCTTCGGCGCGACGAAATCGGACAGGCAATAGTTCGGCTTGCCTTCGGGACGAAGATGCTGCTGGCGCAGGTTATGCCAGGTCATCAGCGTCTGCGCGCGCGATGCGTCGGCGTAGAGTTCAACGTCGTCGCCGACGCTGTTGGCCGGAAAGAGGCCGAAGACGCCGTGCGCGGTGAGCCATTTTTCGGCGACGATGCGCGCCAGCATGGCTTGACCGTCGGCGAAAACCTGACGCGCGGTTTCGCCCACTTTCGGATCATCGAGGATGGCCGGATACGGCCCGGCCAGATCCCACACCTGAAAGAACGGCGCCCAATCGAGGCAGGGCAGCAGCCGGGAAAGATCGTAGTCGCGCAGCGCCTGCGCGCCGAGCGTGTTCGGCTTCGGCGCCGCGCCGCCGGCGAACGGGTAACGGTTGGCGCGCGCCGCTTCGAGCGAAACGAGTTGCGCGCCTTTTTTTCCGGCATGCAGTTGGCGCACCTTGGCGTGATCGGCGGCGATTTCGGCGACGAAGTCGGCGCGCATCTGTTCCGAGAACAGCCGCGTGACGACGCCGACGGCGCGCGAGGCGTCCGGCACGTACACCGTGGCGCCGCTGTAATTGGGCGCGATCTTGATGGCGGTGTGGGCGCGCGAGGTGGTGGCGCCGCCGATCAGCAGCGGCAGCGCGTAGCCTTGGCGTTCCATTTCGGCGGCGACGTGGGTCATTTCCTCCAGCGAGGGCGTGATGAGGCCGGAGAGGCCGATCGCCTGCGCGCCGTGTTCTTTCGCCGCGTGCAGGATTTTTTCCGCCGGCACCATGACGCCGAGATCGACGATCTCGTAGCCGTTGCAGCCGAGCACGACGCCGACGATGTTCTTGCCGATGTCATGGACATCGCCCTTCACCGTGGCGATGATGATCTTTCCCTTCGAGGCGGCGCCGGTGCGTTTTTTGTCTTCCTCGATGAAGGGGATGAGATGGGCGACGGCCTGTTTCATGACGCGCGCCGATTTCACCACCTGCGGCAGGAACATCTTGCCGGCGCCGAACAGATCGCCGACCCGGTTCATGCCGTCCATCAGCGGCCCTTCGATGACGTCGAGCGGGCGCGTCGATTCCAGCCGCGCCGCTTCGGTGTCCTCAACGATGTAATCGGTGATGCCCTTCACCAGCGCGTGGGCGAGGCGCTCGCGGACGGGCTGTTGACGCCAGGCCAGATCGGGCGCGGCTTCCTTCGCCGCGCCTTTCACGCCGGCGGCGATTTCGATCAGGCGCTCGCCGGCGTCGGGGCGGCGGTTGAGCACCACGTCTTCGACACGCTGGCGCAAGTCGGCGGGAATGTCTTCATACACGCCGAGCTGGCCGGCATTGACGATGCCCATGGTGAGGCCGGCGCGGATGGCGTGGTAGAGAAAAACGGTGTGGATGGCTTCGCGCACCGGATCGTTGCCGCGGAAGCTGAAACTGACGTTGGAAATGCCGCCGGAAATTTTCGCGCCGGGCAGGTGCTGCTTGATCCAGCGCGTCGCCTCGATGAAGTCGACAGCGTAATTGTCGTGCGTCTCGATGCCGGTGGCGATGGCGAAGACGTTGGGATCGAAGATGATGTCGCCGGGCGGAAAGCCGTTCCGCGTCAGCAGATCGTAGCTGCGCCGGCAGATCGAGGTCTTGCGCGCCAGCGTGTCGGCCTGGCCCTGCTCGTCGAAGGCCATGACGATCACCGCCGCACCGTAGCGCCGGACTTTGCGCGCCTGTTCGAGAAATTTCTCCTCGCCTTCCTTGAGCGAAATCGAATTCACGATGCCCTTGCCCTGCATGCACTGCAAACTGGCTTCGAGCACCTCCCACTTCGAGGAGTCGATCATCACCGGCACGCGCGCGATGTCCGGCTCGACGGCGATCAGGTTGAGGAATTTCACCATCGCCGCCCGCGAATCGAGCATCGCTTCATCCAGATTGATGTCGATGATCTGTGCGCCGGCTTCGACCTGCGCGCGCGCCACGGCGACGGCTTCGGTGAACTGGTCGCCGAGGATGAGGCGGGCGAAAGCCTTCGAGCCGGTGACGTTGGTGCGCTCGCCGACGTTCGCAAAGAGCGACGATGCGTCGATGACGAGCGGCTCCAGCCCGGCCAGACGCAAGGACAAATCCGCCGGCGCCGGACGGCGCGGCGCGATGCCTTCGAGCGCCCTGGCGATGGCGGCAATGTGCGCCGGCGTGGTGCCGCAGCAGCCGCCGGCGATGTTGAGCAGGCCGTGCCGCGCCCAGTCGGCCAGTTCGCCCGCCAGCATCTCCGGCGTCTCGTCGTAGCCGGACGGCGCGAGCGGATTCGGCAGCCCCGCGTTCGGGTGGGCCGAGACGCCGCAGTCGGCCAGCCGCGCCAGTTCCTCGACGTATTGGCGCAGTTCCTTCGCGCCGAGCGCGCAATTCAGGCCGAAGCTGAGCGGCTGCGCGTGGCGCAGCGAATTCCAGAGCGCCTCCGTCGTCTGACCGGAAAGCGTGCGGCCGGAAGCGTCGGTGATGGTGCCGGAAATCATGATCGGCAGCCGCTGGCCGACGGCATCGAAATGCGTTTCGATGGCGAACAGCGCCGCCTTGGCGTTGAGCGTGTCGAAAATCGTTTCCACCAGAATCAGATCCGCGCCGCCGTCGCAGAGGCCGCGCACGGCCTCCGTGTAAGCCGTCACCAGTTCGGCGAAGGTGACGTTGCGGAAGCCGGGGTCGTTGACATCGGGCGAGATCGAGGCGGTGCGCGAAGTCGGCCCCAGCACGCCGGCGACGAAGCGCGGCTTCTCCGGCGTCGAATGCGCGTCGGCGGCTTGCCGCGCCAGCTTCGCCCCGGCCAGATTCAGTTCGTAAGCGAGGGCTTCGAGGCCGTAGTCGGCCTGCGAAATCGACGTGGCGTTGAAAGTGTTGGTTTCAATGATGTCGGCGCCGGCGGCGAGATATTCGGTATGAATGGCGCCGATCAGTTCCGGCTTCGTCAGCAGCAGCAGATCGTTGTTGCCCTTCAACTCCCGCGCGTGACCGGCGAAGCGCGCGCCGCGATAATCGGCTTCCGTCAGCGCATGGCGCTGGATCATGGTGCCCATCGCGCCATCGAGAATCAGGATGCGTTGGGCGAGAAGACTGTGAAGTAATGCGCTGTGATCGGGCTGCATGGCGGTCGAAATGGAAATAAAGAGTAAAGATTATCCGAGCTTCAGGTACAGCGTTGTTGCGGCGTCGGCAAGCTAATAAACGGGCAGCGATTCCGATGCGCCTTGTTCGGACATGCCAGATAAATCCGGCACGCCGATGACCCGGACTCGATCTCCTGCGGCGATCTTGCATCCGTTCCGATCCTTCGGTGGCAAGGGATATTTCATGGCGGCCTAACGAAGCCCTTGTAGCCCAAGTCAAGCGGCGGAGAAAGTTTGCGCCGGAAAGCAGATCATGCCGCCGTTTTTCTGGCGGTTTTTTTCTTTGCGGGTGTTTTTGCCGTTGTTTTCCGGGCGGGTTTGGCCGGCGGGCTTGCGCCGGCGTCGGCTGCGGCGGTTTTTTTGGGCGCGCGCGGCTCGAATTCAAAGCTGACTTTGCCGTCGCCGCCTTTGACGAGGTAGGCGGAGAACTTACGGCGCGTTTTGTTGGAAATGAAATTTTTGAGCAGATCGGTGCGTCCGCCGGCGAGCAGCTTGCTCATCTGCTCGCGCTCGATCGGCTGTTGCAGGATGATCTTGCCGGAGCGGAAATCGCAGGTCTTCGCCGCGCCGACGGCTTTTTCGCACACGTAAGCCATGCCGTGTTCATAGACGCTGCCGCCGCACTTCGGGCACTTGCCGAGCGGCGTCTGTTCGCTGAAGTCCACCGCTTCGGCTTCGCCTTCGCCCGCGCCGCCCTGGCCGAAATCGAATTCCGGCTGGTGCTCGGCGTTGAGCCGGATCATGGCGGCGAAGGGCCGTCCCATCTTGCTGCGGAAACCGGAAAGCGGGCCGACGCGGCCCTTGGCGAGCAATTCGTCGAGTTCTTCCGGTTCGTACTGACGGCCGGCGACGACTTTCCAGAGCGCGTAGTCGCATTTCTTGCACTGGAATTTTTTGTAGTTCTCCTGAATCACGCTGCCGCACTTCGGGCAAGGCTGGGTCAGGGTGCTGAAAACTTCCTCGGGGATTTCTCCGTGCTTGATGCGGTCCACCATTTCGCGCGTCTGTTCGACGATGTGGTTCATGAATTCGTCGCGGTCGAGCGCGCCTTGCTCCATCTGCTTGAGCTGGTATTCCCAGTGGCCGGTGAGTTCGGGCGAATGCAGTTCGTCGACGCCGAGCGTGGACAGGGCGACCATCAGCGAGAAGGCTTTCGCCGCCGGTTGCAGTTCGCGGCCGTTGCGGTGCACGTACTCTTCCAGAATCAGTCCTTCGATGGTGGCGGCGCGCGTGGCCGGCGTGCCGAGGCCGCGCGCTGACATGGCTTCGCGCAGTTCTTCTTCCTCCACCAGCTTGCCCGCGCCTTCCATCGCCGTGAGCAAGGTGGCTTCCGTGAAGCGCGCCGGCGGCCGTGTCTGGCTGGCCTTGACGTCGACATCGTTGGCCCAGACCCGCTCATTCGGCTTGATCGGAACCAGACTCGGCGTTTCATCATCGCCGCGCGCTTCCTTGCCGTAGATGGCGAGCCAGCCCGGCGCGACCAGCACCTTGCCTTCGGATTTGAAGGCTTCGCCTTCGACGCGGGTGATGCGCGTGGTGACGTTGTATTCCGCCGCCGGGAAAAAGACGGCGAGAAAGCGCCGCGTCACCAGATCGTAGAGCTTCTGTTCGGCTTCGGAGAGATGCTTGGGTTCCGCGCCGGTGGGGATGATGGCGAAGTGGTCGGAAACCTTGGCATTGTTGAAAATGCGCTTGTTCGGATGCGCCCAGCCGCCTTTCAGGATCTGGCCGGCGAAGGGGGCGTAAGGCGTGCCGGAAAAGCTTTTCAGCGTTTCCTTCACGGTGCCGATGTAATCCTCCGGCAGATAGCGCGAATCGGTGCGCGGATAAGTCAGCGCCTTGTGTTTTTCGTACAGCGTCTGCGCCAGGGAAAGCGTGGTCTTGGCGGAAAAACCGAAGCGGCCATTGGCTTCGCGCTGGAGCGAGGTGAGGTCGAACAGCAGCGGCGAGAGCTGGCTCGTCGGCTTGCTTTCTTCCTCGACGAGGCCGTGCTTGCCGAGGCATTTCTTGCGCAGGGCTTCGGCTTTTTCGAGATTCCACAGCCGTTCCGGTTTCAGGTGCTCGTCGTCGGACTTGGTGAATTTCTCGTCGAACCAGCGGCCGCGATAAGCGCCGGCGACGGCGGCGAATTCGGCTTCGACTTCCCAGTAATCGCGCGGCCGGAAGGCGCGGATGCGCTCCTCGCGCTCGACCAGAATCGCCAGCGTCGGCGTCTGCACGCGGCCGACCGGCGTTTTGTAGAAGCCGCCTTCCTGCGAATTGAAGGCCGTCATGGCGCGGGTGCCGTTGATGCCGATCAGCCAGTCGGCTTCGGAGCGGCAGCGGGCGGCGTCGGCCAGCGGGCGCATTTCCTTGTCGGTGCGCAGATGCGCGAAGCCTTCGCGGATCGCGCCTTGCGTCATCGACTGAAGCCACAGGCGGCGCACCGGCTTGCTGGCCCCGGCGTGCTGGACCAGATAGCGGAAGATCAATTCGCCTTCGCGCCCCGCGTCGCAGGCGTTGATGAGGCCGCTGACATCCTTGCGCTTCATGAGCCGGGTCAGGAGTTTCAGGCGCTCTGCGGTTCTCTCGATCGGGTTCAGCGTGAAATGCGGCGGAATCACCGGCAGATGGGTGAAAGACCATTTGCCGCGCTTGACTTCGTATTCCTCCGGCACGGCCAGTTCCAGCAGATGGCCGATCGCCGACGACAGCACGTAGTCGTCGCTCTCGAAATATTCGCCCTTCTTGGTGAAACCGCCCAGCGCCCGGGCGATGTCCTGGGCGACGGAAGGTTTCTCGGCGATGATGAGTTGTTTGCTCATGCGGTTCGGCGGCGCGCGGCGCGACCGTCAGCGTGGAAAGGGCAGGATGATAAGGACTGCGCCACGGACTGGCAAGCAATCATGGGCCGATGCGCTGGAAGCGTCCCCCCGGCAGGGCGGCGATTCTGCCGTCGAGTTCCATCCGCAAGAGAAGGGCGTAGAGCTTTTCGGCCGTCAAACCGGAGCGCTGGGACAAGCCATCCATGTCGCAGGCGTCGTAGCCGAGGCAGGCGAGCAGCTTCGCCGCTTCGGCATCGGGCGGTGGTGCGGCGTCCGGCGGCGCTTCCGCCGTTTCTGCCGTTTCCGCCGCCGGAAGGCCGAGTTCCTCCAGAATGTCGCGGGCGTCGTCGACCAGCTTGGCGCCCTGTTTGATGAGCTTGTGGCAGCCCTTCGAGAGCGGCGAGTGGATCGAGCCGGGGATGGCGAAGACATCGCGCCCCTGTTCGCCGGCGAGTCTGGCCGTAATCAGCGAGCCGCTGCGCTCCGCCGCCTCGGCGACCAGACAGCCGCGCGCCAGACCGGAAATGATGCGGTTGCGGCGCGGAAAATTCTCTCTCAGGGCCGGCGCGCCGAGCGGAAATTCGCTGACGAGCGCGCCTTTTTCCGCGATTTGATGCGCCAGCGACTGATTGCGCGCCGGGTAGATGCGGTCGATGCCGGTGCCGATGACGGCGATGGTGGAGCCTTTGCCGCGCAGCCCGCCCCTATGCGCGGCGGCGTCGATGCCGAGCGCCATGCCGCTGATGATGGTCAGCCCCGCCTCGGCCAGCGCGGCGGCGAAGGCTTCGGCATTGGCTTCTCCCTGTGGTGTGGCGTTGCGCGAACCGACGATGGCGATGGCGGGCGCGTTGAGCAGCGCCACGCGGCCTTTGACGTAAAGCACCGTCGGCGGGTCAGGCGTATCGAGCAGGCGCCGGGGATAAGCGGCATCGGCCAGCGTCAGGATGGCGTTGCCCGGTTCGGCGGCCCAGGCGAGCGCCGCCGCGACCGCATCCCGCGCGTTTTCACTCTCGTTATAGGAACGCAGTTGTTCCGCCTGCTTGAGGGAAATCACCTGCCCCAGCGCGGCGGGGCTGGCGGTGAAAATCTGCTCGGGCAGGCCGAAGGCGGCGAGCAGCTTGCGCTGCGACTCGCCGCCGATGCCCGGCGTCAGCGTCAGGCGCAGCCAGGCGGCAAGTTCGCTGTTCGCCGGCACTGGGCAATTGTGGGTAATTGGGTGATCGGGCGGAGGAATGGAGAGGGCGGCGCTTACGGGTTGCGCACGATGTCGGTAACGATCACCGGGCGCGTGGCGGTCATCACCAGCGCGTAGGAAATGCGGTCGAAGACGCGGAAGACGAACGCCAGGCCATATTGTTCGGCGGGCAACTGGATGTCGGTGACTTCCTCGCCTTCGCGGTAAACGCGCTTGCCGCCATTGCGGTAGATGGCCAGCACGTGGCCGATTTCAAGGCCGTCCCGGCTGCCGCGATTCAGGGTCACGATGGAATGGACGCCGGTTTCTTTCACGCCGCCGTAGATGGCGGCAATCTGGCCCCGCACCTGCTCGTCGGGGGCGTGCGGCACGTATTGCACGATATCCATCGGCGGCGCCGGCAGCAGCCGGTCGCCGGCGCCGATTTCCCGCACCGCAGTGGTGATGTTCACCGTGGCCGGCTCGCCCTCGGCGGCGAGGGTTGCCGTGCCGAGATAAAAAGCCTCGTGGCCGAGCACCTCGCCGGTTTCGGGATCGAACACCGGCTTGGTCGGACGGAAGACCTGCCAAACCGGATCGCGCTGGTCTCCGCGTTGCAGCCCGCTCACATAGGCGCGTTCGTTCACGCCGACGTAGAGGCGGTCTTCCGGCGTGGCGACGATTTTCGGCGCGCCCTGCAAGCCGTCTTCTTCCATGACGAGCGGTTGGGACAGGAACGGCTCGATGGCGCTTTGCGGAATGCTGGGGATGGCCAGCGCGAGCTGCTCGGCGTGGATCGAAGGTTCGGCCTTCGCGTTCTGCCGGACGCGCAAGCGCGGATTGAGGCCGCTGCGGTCGAGCACCAGCACCTGGCCCGGATAAATGCGATGCGGATTTTTGATCTGGCTCTTGTTCATGCCCCACAATTCCGGCCAGCGGTAGGGTTCCTTGAGGAACTTGCCGGAAATCGCCCACAGCGTGTCGCCCCGCACGACGGTGTGTGAATCGGGCGCGTTGTCGGCGAGCTGGAGCGGCTTGACGTTTTGCGCCAGCGCCAGACTGGCCGAGAAACTCAGAAGCAGCGCGGATATAATGCGAATCATCGTCTTGGCCTCGTTCATGTGAGGTTCCCCGACAGGGGCTTGGAATCTTTCATGAGTCTAGCATAGCAATTTCGACTTTTACGGGTTCGCATTAATTGTCGGGCCTAATCGAGTGAATTTTATATACTTTTATGGCGCTCTTGCCCATCCTCCGCTACCCTGATCCGCGTCTGCACAAGCAGGCGGCGCCCGTGGCGCGGGTCGATGACGCCCTCCGCGCGCTGATCGCCGACATGGCGGAAACCATGTACGAGGCGCCCGGCATCGGTCTGGCGGCAACGCAGGTGAATGTGCATCAGCGCGTCGTCGTCATTGACGTTTCCGAGGATAAGTCGGCGCTGCTCGTCCTCATCAACCCGGACATTCTCGAACGCAGCGGCGAGCAGGTGTATGAGGAAGGCTGCCTCTCGGTGCCCGGCGTCTATGAAAAAGTGACCCGCAGCGAATACGTCAGGGTGCGCGCCCTCGACGCGCAAGGCGAGCCGTTTACGCTGGAAGCCGATGGCGTGCTGGCGGTGTGCATTCAGCATGAAATCGATCATCTTGACGGCAAGGTTTTCGTCGAGCATCTCTCCCAGCTCAAGCAAAGCCGCATCAAGGCCCGGCTCGCCAAACAGGCGCGCATTACGGCCTGATGAAACGGGACGCCAGCATGGATGAATCGCCATGCCGTCCGTCGGGGAGGGGCTGATGCGCGTCGTGTTTGCCGGCACGCCCGAATTCGCCGCCCAGGCCCTGGCTTCCATCCTGGCCGCCGGCCATGCCGTGCCGTTAGTGCTCACTCAGCCGGATCGCCCCGCCGGGCGTGGCATGAATCAGCAGGCCAGCGCGGTAAAACAGCTTGCCTCGCAGCACGGCCTGTCCCTGCATCAACCGTCTTCCCTGAAATCCGAAGCGGAGCGCGCGCCGATTCTGGCGGCGCAGCCCGACGTGATGGTGGTGGCGGCTTACGGCCTCATCCTGCCGCAAGCCGTGCTGGACATGCCGCGTCTGGGCTGCCTGAACATCCATGCTTCGCTGCTGCCGCGCTGGCGCGGCGCGGCGCCCATTCAGCGGGCGATTCTGGCCGGGGACAGCGAAACCGGCGTCACCCTCATGCGTATGGAAGCCGGGCTGGATACCGGGCCGATGCTGCTCAAGGAAAGCCTGCCCATCGCCGCCGCCGACACGGCCGGCGTCTTGCACGACAAGCTGGCCGGACTCGGCGCGCGCCTGATCGTCGAAGCCTTGCCCAGACTGGCGCGGGGCGAACTGCCCGATGTCAGCCAGCCAGCGGCCGGCATCACGTACACCGCCAAGCTGGACAAGGCCGAAGCCGCGCTCGACTGGCGTCAATCCGCCGCGCAACTGGATCGCGCCGTGCGGGCATTCAATCCTTTCCCCGGCGCGACGGCGCGGCTTGGCGGAGAGTCTGGCGGAGAACTTGGCGGCGAGCGGGTCAAAATCTGGGCGGCGACGCCCGTCGCGCATGCCGGCGAAGCCGGCCGCATTCTGTCGGCGGATGATGGCGGCATCGTTGTCGCCTGCGGCGAAGGCGGGCTGCGCCTGACGGAACTGCAAAAAGCCGGTGGCCGCCGTTTGCCGGCAGCCGATTTTCTGCGCGGTTTTCCGCTTCGGCCCGGACAGCGCTTTGCCGTGACGGCGGAATAAAATCAGCGCCCGCGCCAAGAGCGCGGAGAATACGCGGGGAACGAATTTGAATTTTCCGTTTTCCACCCCATCTAAGAACAGGCGCTAACCCCTGTCTTTTTACTGGAGACGACAACCTATGTTTGGCAACTGGTTGAAAACCGCGGTCCTCATGGCCGGCATTCTGGTCTTGTTCGCTGCCGTCGGCGGCGCCATCGGCGGCGCGCGCGGCATGCTGATCGCCTTCCTGATCGGCGCGGGTATGAATTTCTTCGCCTACTGGTTTTCCGACAAGATGGTGCTGCGCATGTACAACGCGCAGGAGGTGGATGAGGCGTCCTCGCCCTATCTCTACAACATGGTGAAGGAACTCGCCGAACGCGCGCAACTGCCGATGCCGCGCGTCTACCTCATCGACGAAGCGCAGCCGAACGCCTTCGCCACTGGCCGCAATCCCGATCATGCCGCCGTGGCGGCTACTACCGGCATCTTGCGGATGCTGTCGGCGCGGGAGTTGCGCGGCGTCATGGCGCACGAGTTGTCGCACATCAAGCACCGCGACATCCTCATCTCGACGATCTCCGCCACCGTCGCTGGCGCGATTTCTTCGCTGGCCCAGTTCGGCATGCTCTTCGGCGGCTCGCGCGACGGTCAACGCGCCAATCCGATCGTCTCGCTCGTCGTCATGATCTTGGCGCCGCTCGCCGCCATGCTGATCCAGATGGCCATCTCGCGCGCGCGCGAGTTTGAAGCCGACCGCGGCGGCGCTGAAGTTTCCGGCGACCCGAACGCGCTCGCCGACGCGCTGGCGAAGATCGACGCCTATGCGAAAGGCATCCCGATGCGGACGGCTGAAGCCCACCCGGAGACGGCGCAGATGATGATCATGAACCCGCTTTCCGGCGGCGGCCTGCGCGGCCTGTTCAGCACCCACCCGGCGACCGAGGAACGCATCGCCCGCCTGCGCGCGATGGCGTAATTTGGCGCTGCCGGCCGGCACCGTCGGATGGCCTGGCGGCCTAGCCGGGGCGCGGCGCGGTTCGTCTCGCGCGGCTTGCTTTCAGCGCGAACGACACGATCTGCCACAGGATGAACAACGCGATCAGCGCGACCAGAGTTCCGCTGATCGGCCGCTCGATGAAGACGCTGAAGCTACCCCTGCTGATGAGCATGGCGCGGCGGAAGTATTCCTCCAGCATCGGCCCCAGAATGAAGCCGAGCATCAGCGGCGCCGCGTCGAGGCCGAGCCGGAGAAACATGTATCCGATCAGCCCGAATGCCGCCGTGATGAAGACTTCGTCCACATTATTGTTGACGCTGTAGGTGCCGATGCAGCAGAAAAACAGGATCGACGGAAACAAAACGTTGTATGAGATCTTGAACACGGACAGCCAATAGCGCACCAGCGGCACGTTCAGAACGAGGAGAAAAACATTGCCGATCCACATGCTCGCCACCAGTCCCCAAAAGAGATCGGGATGGCCCGCGATCATGTTCGGTCCCGGTTGAATGCCCTTGATGATGAAAGCGGCCATCATCAGCGCCATGACGGGGTTTTCGGGAATCCCGATGCTCATCAGCGGGATGAAACTCGTCCGCGCCGCCGCTTCGTCGGCAGCCGCTTGTCCGGCGACGCCCTCAATGGCGCCTTTGCCCATTTCGTCCCGGTATTTGCTCATCTTTTTATCCGCCGCGTAAGCGGCGAATTGCGCGATGACCGGGCCGCCGCCCGGCAGAATGCCCAGTAATGAGCCGACGGCGCTCCCGCGTAGCGCGCTCGGAATGATGCGCTTGAACTCGGGCCATGTCGGCATCAGATGAATCTTGCCGTTGAATGGAGTGCGTTCCGCGCGCGTGTCGAGATTCTTGGCGATTTCGGCGATGCCGAAGCAGCCCAGCGCCACGCTGACCAATCCGGCACCGTTGGCCAGAAAAACCAGATTCAGGGTAAAGCGTTCCATGCCGCTGATGACATCGGTGCCAATCTGGCCAAGCAGAATGCCGACCAGACACATCGCCAATCCGTTCAGCAGGCTGCCTGTGGTCACAAAGCTCATGCACATGAAGCCAAAGAGGATCAACGCGCAGTAATCGGCGGGGCCGAACAGCAACGCCACCTCGCCAAGCATGGGCGCCAGCCAGGCCAGAACCACAATCGCCACCGTGCCGCCGATAAAGCTGGATACGCCGGCGGTGAAGATCGCCAGCCCGGTCTTGCCCTTCAGCGTCATTTCGTAACCGTCGATGCACGCGACAATGCTGTTGGCGTGCGGAATCTTCATCGTGATCGCGCTCACGCTGGCGCCGTATTGCGCGCCGTAGTAGATGCCGGCGAGCATGATGAGCGACCCGACGGGCGGCAGTGAATACGTCATCGGCAAAAGCAGGCTGATGGTGGCCATCGGCCCCAGACCGGGCAGCATGCCGACCATGGTGCCGACGACGCAGCCGATGGCGCAGAACAGCAGGTTTTGCAGCGACAGCGCGTGCTCGAACCCGAACGCGAGGTTTTGGAGAATATCCATGACCGCGCTCAGTACAAGGGCAGATTGAGGCCGAAGAACCTCTGGAACGCGAAGGCAACCGCGATCAGCACCACGGAGATCTTGAGGTTGCGCCGCCAGGAATACGTGCTCGCCGCGAGCGAAGACATGAATACCATCACCGCGATCCCGACTGTCATGTTGATGAATTTGGACACGCCGACGAAAGCGGACAGACTCAGCAGGATGATGACGATGTTCTTCAGCCTGAATTCAAACGGCTGGCGCTCGACGAAGCGTGAGCGCGCGATCGAGAGCAGGGCGATCACCAGCAGCGCGCTGCTGACGATCAGCGGAAACAGGCCCGGCCCCGCCCGCTTGAGCGTTCCGATGGGATACAGCAGCGAGGACAATCCGAACGCCAGGGCGATGGCCGCCAGGCACAGGCCCTGGGCGAGGTTGCGGTCGATCATGTTGCTTGTCTCCGGCTGTTTATTTGTATTCAATTGTCCCTGAATGTCATCGCGCCGTCACGGCGGCGGAAAGCGCGCCGCGCGTGATCGGCGAATGACGCCCGGGCAACCGTGAATCAGTCGAGTGTGACGTTGGCGGCCTTCACGATTCCGCTCCAGCGCTGCGTTTCACTCTTTATGAATGCGCCGAAATGCTCGACCGTGCTGGAGTTCGGCTCGACGCCCTCGCTTTCGAGGCGTTTTCTGAAATCCGGCTGCGCCAGGACGGCATTCAGGGTTTTGTTGTACTGCTCGATCATCGCTGCCGGTGTTCCCGCCGGCGCCACGAGACCCTGCCAGGCGACGGCCTCGAAAGACGCCGTGCCCGGCGCCTTCGATTCCGCGATCGTCGGCACCGTCGGCAATGTCGCGTGGCGCTGGGATGACGTGACCGCCAGCGCGCGCACTTTGCCGCTGCGGATGTATTGCAATGCAGGCGCGATATCTATGAACATGACCTTGATCTGCTCGCCGAGCAGATCGGTCAACGCCGGGCTGCTGCCCTTGTACGGGATGTGGTTCAGTTCAATGCCGGTGGCCGCGGCAAACATCGCCGCCGCCAGATGCTGCGGACTGCCGTTCCCCGCTGACCCGTAAGTGAGCGGTTCAGGGCTGGACTTCGCCAGCGCGATGAGTTCCGCGATGGATTGCGCCTTCACCGACGGATGCACGATGACCACCAGCGGAACCGAAGCGACCAGCCCGATCGGGGTGAAATCCTTGGCCGGATCGTAAGGCAGCTTCTTGTATAGCCAGGGATTGATGGCCAGTGTCGTGCTCGTTGCGAGAAGCAGCGTGTTGCCGTCCGGCGCGGCGTGGGCAACCTGCGAAGCGCCCACCGTCGATCCGGCGCCCGGCTTGTTTTCGACCAGGATGGTCCGCTTCAACAACGGCCCCATTTGCTGCGACAGGAGCCGGCCCAGCAAGTCACTGGTGGCGCCCGGCGCGTATGGCACGACAATCGTGACGGGGCGGTCCATCTGCGCCCAGGCCGAAGGGATGCCTGAAGTGATGCCCAGCGCGAGGAACAAGCCCGGGATACAAGTGCGAAAGAAGCTGCGGCGATTCATGATGATCTCCTGTTCAGAGTTTGAAAATACGCTCGGCGTTGCCCCCGCGAACTTTTATCCGCACGGATTTCGCAAGGCTGTCGACGCGCGAAAGGCAGCCGATCATGTCGCCGATGTTGTGCGGATAGTCCGAGCCGTAAAGGACATTGTCCTCACCGAAGACTTCCACATCAAGCGCCAGCGAAGACTGCTGGTAGACGACGCTGTCGACATAAATCTGCCGCGCGTAGCTGCTCGGCCGGCGACCGATTTTCTGCCGGCATGCCGGGATGGTATCAAAGCAGCGGTCGAGACGGCCAATAATGAACGGCAGCGTCGCGCCGCCGTGCCCGCCGATGATCTTGAGCTTCGGATATCGGTCAAAGAACCCATCGAAAATCATACGAGATAGTGCCAGTGTGGTATCAATCATGAAGCCGGTGGAGGCTACCAGCGCGAACTGCATCATGTTCAAAGCCTCCAAACCCTGCGGCGCGGTCGGATGGAGCAGCACCGGCAGGCCGTGGCGATCAATGGCTTCCCATACCGGCGCGAATTGTTCCTCCGTCAAATCGGCGCCGGCAATGTTGCCGAGCACCATCACGCCGACCGCGCCCAGCCCGAGCGCGCGTTCCAGCTCGGCCTTGGCGTCGTCGGCGTGCTGCCACGGCAGCGTGGCAAACCAGCGGATGCGGTCAGGATACGTTTTCTGCGCGCTGGCCATGTCGTCGTTGATCTGCCGCGCCGTCTCGGCGCTGATTTCGCGCCCGCCCCAAAAAACGTTCGGACATGTCAGCGATATGATCGACATGTCGACCCTGGCGCGGTTCATGTCCTTGATGCGCTGCTCATAATCGAACATCTCGTCGTAGAGCGTCATAAACGGCGCGCCGTTGAGATGGATGGCTTCCCGGCCGCCCGGCACGGGCTTGACGGCGTACTTCGACCCGCCATGCGTCTTGAGCCGCTGAATGTAAGGCCGGGATACCATATGGGTGTGAACGTCGATGACAGTGCTCATGGGTGCTGGGTCCTGTGAAAGAAGGTAAACGCAAACCAATCTAATAGGGAGATAAAATACAGTAAAACTAAATTTTCTACATTGAATGTCAGATAACCTGAAATGGCAAACATTACCTTGAGGCAGTTGCGCGCCTTCGTGGAGGTCTGCCGCACCGAAAAGCTGGTGCTTGCTTCGCAACGGCTGCATGTGACGCCGAGCGCCTTGAGCATGCTGCTCAAGCAATTGGAAGGCGAGCTTGGCATCACCCTTTTCGAACGCAGTTCCCGCAAGTTGCGTCCTACCGATACCGCGCTACATGCCGTCGAACTCGCCGAGCGCGTGCTTGCCAACACCCGGCAACTGGAAGACGAAGTCAGAAACTTTCAGTCGTTCGCGCGAGGCCGCATCAGCCTCGCTGCCACGCCTGGCCTGGTTGCCCAACTTCTGCCGACGCCGGTCTTGCGTTTCCGGGCGACTTATCCGAGCGTCGCGGTTTCAATCGAGGACTGCGCGCCGGACCAATTATGGTCGCTCGTCAGCAGCGGGCACTGTGATCTCGGCATGGGCAGTCCCGATGTGCTCGACAAGGATCTCGAATGGGACGTGCTGGCACGAGATCGCATTTGCATTATCTGCCGACGCGATCACCCGCTGTCCGCCTATCGCTCGTTGAAGTGGGATGTGCTGGCCGAACATGAATTCATGACCGTCAAGCGCGAGAGCGGAATCCGGCGTTTGATCGATCAAACGCTGCTGAAACTCGGCATGAACGTGCGGCCGACGATTGAGCTGACTTATCTTGAAAGCGTCCTCGCCCTGACCCAGGCCGGCTTGGCGATTGCCGTTCTGCCCTCGTTCTTCGTGCAAAATTCCATGTACGGATCGGAACTCGTTGTGAAGCCCCTCGTCGCGCCAACCGTCAAGCGCGACATCCTGCTGCTGCGCAAGCGTGGACGCGCCTTGTCAACCGCAGCGACTCATTTCCGGGAAATCATGCTTTCGCAACTGGCGGAAACCGCGAAGCGTGGCAACTGAGGGTTGAGAGATCCGGCAGACGGGTTAAAAGCGTCGGTAGCGGGTTTCAGTCAGCAGTTACGCCGCCGTCCTTATCCATCGCTTGCTTGTGCCGTTCGACGAATTCCTGGGTGCTGTCGATGCCGCGCAGGAGCAGGATGGTGGAACGCACGGCGGCTTCGAGCAGAACCGCCAGGTTGCGGCCGGCGGCGACCGGCAGGCTGACTTTGCGCACCGGCACGCCGAGGATGTCCTGAGTTTCAGCGCCGAGCGGCAGGCGGTCGATGTCCGCTGCCGTTTTGTGCGAGCGCAGAAGATTCACTACCAGCTTCAGTTTCATTTTGCGCCGGCAGGCGGTTTCGCCGAAGATGGTGCGGATGTTGAGCACGCCGAGGCCGCGCACTTCGATGAAATCCTTCAGCATCGGCGGGCAGCGCGCTTCCAGCACGTCGGGCGAGATGTGGGCGATCTCGACGATGTCGTCGGCGACGAGTCCGTGGCCGCGCGAGATAAGTTCCAGCGCGAGTTCGCTTTTGCCGACGCCGGAATCGCCGGTGATCAGCACGCCCATGCCGAGCACGTCCATCATAACGGCGTGCATTTCGACGGTTTCGGCAAGCTGGCGCGACAGCCACAGGCGCAGCAGGTCGATGACGACGGCGGCGGGTTGCGGCGTCGAGAACAGCGCGGTGCCGGCGTGTTCGCACGCTTCCCGCACCAGCGCCGGCGGCGCGCAGCCGTCGGCGACGATGACGGCCGGCGGGTGAGCGGTGATGATTTCCGCCAGATGGCTGGAGACGCGGACGGCGTGTTGCTGGTTGGACCAGTTGATTTCGGGCGCGCCGACGACCTGAATGCGATCGGGATAGATGAGGTTGAGGTGGCCGACCAGATCGGCGGGCGAAGTGTGCTGCGGATTGATCTGGATGGGCGCGTCGAGGTTGCCGCCGATCAACAGCAGCGGCAGCCGTTCCCGGTGGTAGTCAAACAGCTGCGCGACGGTCGTCTGCCGCATGGATTTCCCAGCTTGCGAACAGGGCATGGATGGCGTCCGCGTTTTGGGCGGCGGCCAGTTGCTCGCGGAAAGTTTGGTCGGAGAACATCTGCGCCAGTTCGGAGAGAATCTGCAAGTGCTGTTCGGTCGCCTGTTCCGGCACCAGCAGCACGAAAAGAAAACTCACCGGCTTGCTGTCCGGCGCGTCAAACTGAACCGGAGCGGCAAGCCGCAGGAAAGCGCCGACCGCTTCCTTCAGTCCCTTGATGCGGCCATGCGGAATCGCCACGCCCTGGCCGAGGCCGGTCGAGCCGAGTTTTTCGCGGGCGAACAGGCTGTCGAAAACCGTGCTGCGGCCGATGCCCTGATTGTTCTCGAACAGGATGCCGGCTTGCTCGAAGGTGCGCTTCTTGCTGCTGGCTTCAAGGCCGAGCTGAATATTGGAAAGAGGGAGGAGCTTGGCGATCAGGTTCATGGTGTTGCGGCCCGCGAAAGATGAAGGGGCTGGGCAGGATCAGGATGGGAGGGCTGTCCCGAAGCTGGCGGCGGATTATACCGGGAAAGCCCCCGGAGGGGCAGACTCACGGCCTATTCGCCCGCTTGCCGTTTCAGCCCGGCGTGGGCGTGGTCGGCCTGTTTTTCCTTGTGTTTCAACACTTGCCGGTTGAGCTTGTCAGCCAGCGCGTCGATGCTGGCGTAGAGGTTTTCGTCGTGGGCCTCGACGAAAATATCCTTGCCGCGCACATGCACCGTGACTTCGGCTTTCTGCCGCAGTTTTTCCACCGACAGGATGACGTGCGCCGCGGTAACGTGGTCGAAGCGGCCGATGACGCGCTCAAGCTTGCTCGTCACGTGGTCGCGGATGGCCGGCGTGATGTCGAGGTGGTGTCCGGTGATGTTGATGTTCATGGCGTCTCCTTGCGAATGAGGGGCGGCGCGGCGCCGTCCCGGTCCTTGGGATGAATCAATCGGATCAGATCGTTTTCCTCAGGTTGACCGGCGGGATGTTGAGTCCCTCGCGGTACTTGGCGACGGTGCGCCGCGCGACAACGAAGCCCTGCTGGCCGAGGATGCCGGAAAGCTGGGCGTCGGAGAGCGGCTTCTTGCCGTTTTCGGCGCCGACCAGTTGCTTGATGAGCGCCCGGATGGCCGTCGACGAAGCGGCGCCGCCGGCGTCAGTGGCGACGTGGCTGCCGAAAAAATATTTCAACTCGAACATGCCGCGCGGCGTGGCCATGTATTTTTGCGTTGTCACGCGCGAGATGGTTGATTCATGCAGGCCGACCCGGTCGGCGATGTCGCGCAAGGTGAGCGGGCGCATCGCCACCTCGCCGTGCTCGAAGAACTGGCGCTGGCGGTCGACGATTGCCTGGGAGACGCGCTGGATGGTTTCGAAACGCTGCTGCACGTTCTTGATTAACCACTTCGCCTCCTGCAACTGGCCGGCGAGACTGGAGCCGCGCTGGCCTTGCAGGATGTCGGCATACAGGCGGTTGATGCGCAAGCGCGGCATCACGTCGCTGTTGAGCGAAGCGACCCATTGGCCGCGCAGCTTGCGCACGATCACGTCGGGCACCACATAGCGCGTGTCGAGCGGCGCGAACTGGGCGCCGGGGCGCGGGTTGAGCGAGCGGATCAGCGTCTGCGCCTCGCGCAGTTCGCTCTCGCTGCAAGCGATGGCCTTGCGCAGCCGCACGTAATCGCGCGCGGCAAGCTGGTCGAGGTATTTGCGCGCAATCTTCAGCGCCAGATCGCGCGTCCGCGATTCCGGCAAATTGGCGAGCTGCAACGCCAGACATTCGGACACGCTGCGCGCGCCGATGCCGGGCGGGTCGAAATTCTGCAAGTGCTTCAGGGCGATCTGCAACTCATCGAGGTCCACCTCCATCTCCGGCGGCGGCAGTTCGATCAGTTCTTCCAGGCTTTGGGCCAGATAGCCGTCGTCGTCGAGCGCCTCGATCAGCAGGCGCACCAGACTGCGGTCGCGCGCAGAGAGCGGCATCATGGCGAGTTGCGCGCCGAGGTGATCGCGCAGCGAGGTGGCGGCGGCCTGAACTTCGGCGTAGCTGTGTTCGTCGTCGTCGCCCTGTCTGTCCTGTCCGCCGCGCGGCGCGGAAATGCCGTCTTCGCCGAGCCAGTCGGCGGCGCCGCTTTCGTCGAAAGCCGGTTCCGGCGCGCTGTTGTCACTCGACTCGGCGGACGCTTGCGGCGCATCGCCCGATCCGGCATACACGGGCGACGGTTCGTCGATCCGTTCGAGTAGTGGATTTTCTTGCAGGAAATTGTCGATTTCCTGATTCATTTCGAGCGTGGAGAGTTGCAACAGGCGGATCGCCTGCTGCAATTGCGGCGTCAGGGTCAGGTGCTGCGAGAGCTTGAGCTGGAGTGTCTGTTTCATCACCCGACGGCCGCAGTCGGCCAAAGTCGTAATTTGGGTTGCGATCCGGGCCGGAATCTAAAGGCGAAAATTAAAGCCGAAAACTAAAGGCGGAAATTAAAGGCGGAAATGCTCGCCCAGATAGACTTTGCGCACGCGTTCATTGTAGACGATTTCCTCCGGCTTGCCCGCCGCCAGCACCTCGCCTTCATTGACGATGTACGCATGGTCGCAGATGCCGAGCGTCTCGCGCACGTTGTGGTCGGTGACGAGCACGCCGATGCCGCGTTCCTTGAGAAAGCGGATGATTTTCTGGATGTCGAGTACGGCAATCGGGTCGACGCCGGCGAAAGGCTCGTCGAGCAGGATGAAGCGCGGGCTGGTGGCGAGCGCGCGGGCGATCTCGACGCGGCGGCGCTCGCCGCCGGAGAGCGAGATCGAGGCGTTGTCGCGCAAGTGGGCGATGTGCAGTTCGTTGAGCAGCGCCTCCAGACGCTCCTCGATCTGTTCCTTCTCGCAGGGTTGAAGCTCAAGCACGGCGCGGATGTTGTCGGCGACATTCAGCTTTCTGAATACCGACATTTCCTGCGGCAGATAAGACAGGCCGAGTTTCGCCCGGCGGTGGATCGGCATGTGCGTCAGTATCTCGCCGTCGATGTCGATCTCGCCGCCGTCGACGCCCACCAGACCGACGATCATGTAGAAACAAGTGGTCTTGCCGGCGCCGTTGGGGCCGAGCAGACCGACCACTTCGCCGCTGCGCACCTCGAAGGAAACATCCTTGACGACGGTGCGCGATTTGTATTTCTTGCGTAGCCCGGCGGCTTTCAGCACACTCATTCTTCTTCCTGTTCCTTCAGCGTCTTGCGGATGATGTCGACGGCGAAGCCGCGATTTTGCAGAAAGCGCGCCTGACGCGCGTAGTCGGCGCGATCCGCCGGCGGGCGGCGGAACTTGCGCTGCCAGATCTGGCGCGCCCGCGCCAGTTCGGCTTCGGCGTCGTTTGGCAAGGCTTCGGCGATGATCTCGCCGGCGATGCCTTTCGACTGCAAATCGTGGCGCAGCCGCGCCGCGCCGAAGCGGGCGGCGCGCGCCTGGAGAAGCGATTCGGCGAAGCGCCGATCGGAGAGCAGGCCGGCCTGTTCGAGTTCGTCGAGCATGGTCTGGATGTCTTCCGCGCCGGCGTCGGCGGCGAGCTTGCGGGCCAATTCGGCGCGGGAATGCTCGCGCCGCGCAAGCAGCCGCACCGCCTTCGCTTTCAGTTCTCCGCTCAAGCCCTGGCTCAGGCTTCCGCCGTCGCGGCGGCCGGCTGTCCGGCGACGCCGACGGCGGCGCGTATCCTGCCTTCGATTTCGCGCGCCATGTCGGCATGCTCGCGCAGGTATTCGCGCGCGTTGTCCTTGCCCTGTCCGATGCGCTCGCCGTTGTAGGAATACCAGGCGCCGGATTTTTCCACCAGCTTGTGATTGACGCCCAGCTCGATGATTTCGCCCTCGCGCGAGATGCCCTCGCCATAGAGAATGTCGAACTCGGCCTGACGGAACGGCGGCGCCACCTTGTTCTTGACGACTTTCACGCGGGTTTCGGAGCCGATCACTTCGTCGCCCTTCTTGATGCTGCCGGTGCGGCGGATGTCGAGGCGCACGGAGGAATAAAACTTCAGCGCATTGCCGCCGGTCGTCGTCTCCGGGTTGCCGAACATGACGCCGATCTTCATGCGGATCTGGTTGATGAAAACCACCAGCGTGTTGGTGCGCTTGATGTTCGCGGTGAGCTTGCGCAGCGCCTGACTCATCAGACGCGCCTGCAAGCCGGGCAACTGGTCGCCCATTTCGCCCTCGATTTCGGCTTTCGGCGTCAGCGCCGCCACCGAATCGATCACCACCACGTCGATGCCGCCCGAGCGCACCAGCATGTCGGCGATTTCCAACGCCTGCTCGCCGGTATCCGGCTGGGAAATCAGCAGATCGGGGACGTTTACGCCGAGCTTTTGCGCGTACTGCGGATCGAGGGCGTGCTCGGCGTCGATGAACGCCGCCGCGCCGCCCAGCTTCTGCATCTCGGCGATGATTTGCAGCGTCAGGGTCGTCTTGCCGGACGATTCCGGGCCGTAGATTTCCACCACCCGCCCGCGCGGCAGGCCGCCGATGCCGAGCGCGATGTCGAGGCCGAGCGAGCCGGTTGAAACGACTTGTATGTCGCGCTCCACCTCGTTGTCGCCCAGCCGCATGATCGAGCCTTTGCCGAACTGCTTCTCGATCTGGGCCAACGCGGCCGAGAGCGCCTTGCTTTTGTTGTCATCCATGGTGGTTCCCTAAAGTGATTTCCTGAAAATCGGTTGAATTATGGCACACTCTTTGCAAGGTCAAGCGGACATTAAAAACAACGTTAAATCAAATGGTTGCTGCTCAGTTACTGTTCAGTCGCCGCTCAGTTGCCACTCTCCGGGAGCCGTTCCAGCAAGCCCCGCAGGGCATGCATCACCGACTGCCTGCGCACCGCCTCGCGGTCGCCGGAAAAGCGTTTCGTTTCCGCCGTCGGCGCGCCGTTCCGCAACACCCAGGCGAAGCATACCGTCCCCACTGGCTTATCCGGTGAGCCACCCGTCGGCCCCGCTACGCCCGAAATCGCCAGCGCCGCCTGCGCATGGCTGCGCTGCAATGCCCCCGCCGCCATCTCGCGCGCCACGGCTTCGCTGACCGCCCCCTCCCGGCGCAAGGTATCGGCCTTGACGCCGAGCAACTCCTGCTTGGCGGCATTCGAATACGTGACATAGCCGCGCTCGAACCACTGCGAACTGCCGCCGATGGCGGTAACGGCTTCGGCCACCCAGCCGCCGGTGCAGGATTCGGCGCAAGCGAGGAACAATTTGCGTTCCAGCAAGGCTTGCCCGACGCGGGCCGACAACGCTTCCAGATCCTTATCCATTCAACAACGCCTTGAACAGCGCGAGCGTCAACAAGGTATAGCCGGCTGCCGCCAGATCGTCGAGCATGACGCCGAAGCCGTGTTTCAGATGGGTGTCGATCCAGCGCGCCGGTTCCGGCTTGACGATGTCGAAAAAGCGGAACCACATGAAGGCCGCCAGTTGCCAGAGCCAGCCCTCCGGCGTCATCAGCAGCACCAGCCAGAACGGCACGATTTCGTCCCAGACGATGGCGCCGTGATCGGCGGCGCCGAGGGCGCGGCCAGTACGGTCACAGACAAAAACGCCGAAGACGAAAGCGGCGGCGAGAAACAGCAGAAAACCGGCTTCGGAGAAATAGGGCCGGATGAAGGGAAACAGCAGCCAGGCCGCCAGGGTGCCGGCTGTGCCGGGCGCCGCCGGCGAGAGGCCGCTGCCGAAGCCGAGGGCGATGAAATGCGCCGGATGCGCGAACAGAAATCTGAAGCCCGGCTTTTTCATGCGAAGTGGTCGTAGCCGCGCTGACCGGCCGGCATCGGCTGACCGGCTTTGTCGCGCAGAACCAGTTCCGCTGCCGGACCGGCGCGCAGATGGCCGATGCAAGTCAGCGGCAGATCGAGCCGGTCGGCGAGCGCGGCGATTTCGCCGTGCCGGTTGGCGGGGGCGGCGAAGGCCAGTTCGTAATCGTCGCCGCCGCCGAGCAGACATTGCCGCGCCAAAGGTGTGTCACCGCTCACTTCCAGCGCTGCCCGCGGCAGGCGGTCGAAGGCGATGTCCGCCGCGAGCGCCGAGCGTTCGAGAATATGGCCGAGGTCGGCCAGCAAGCCGTCGGAAACATCAATCGCCGCGCTGGCCAGTCCGCGCAGGGCGAGGCCGAGGCCGACGCGCGGCTGCGGGCGGTCGAGCGCCGTCAGGCAGCGCGCCGCCGCCGTTTCGGGCAAGCGGATTTTTCCCTGACGGTGGGCGAGTCCCAGCCCGGCCAGACCGGGCGCGCCGGATACCCACAACTCATCGCCGTCCTGCGCGCCGCTCCGCGTCAGCGCCGCGCCGCATGGCGTTTCGCCGAACACGGTGGGGGCGAGGTTGAGCGGCCCGCGCGTCGTGTCGCCGCCGATGACGTCGACTTCAAACGCATCGGCGGCGGCGAAAAAACCGCGCGCGAAGGCGGCGACCCAGTTTTCATCCGCCGCCGGCAGCGCCGCCGCCAGAAGCGCCCAGCGCGGACGGGCGCCCATCGCGGCGAGGTCGGAGAGATTGACGGCGAGCGCCTTCCAGCCCAGCGCCTCGGGTTCCGCGTCGGGAAAGAAGTGGATGCCGGCCACCAGCATGTCGGTGCTGACGACCAGATCCATGCCGGGTGACGGGCGGATCACCGCGCCGTCGTCGCCGACGCCGAGTACGGTGTGGCGCACCGGACGGGTGAAATGGCGGGCGATCAGCGCGAATTCTGGGGACACGGCGCGGAGAATACGGCGCAGGGAACAGCGCGGAGGCGGGAGAGGGCGCTTTCCGCGCGTGGTTTTACTTCTTGTCCGCGGCGCTGTCGGCCTGGGCGGCCGGCGCGCTGCTTGCCGCCGCCGCCGGCGCGGTGGCTTTCGGCTTGCCGAATTCGCTGATGATCTCGCCGCGCAAGGTCAGGGCGTAGGTCATGAAAATCAGGCCGCCGATGAAAAAAGCCAGAATGGCGTAGATCCACCAGTCGGCGATGTAGTTTTTCACTTGCTTGTCTTCGGCTGTCTGCGGGTTGGCGCGGACGATGGGTTGCTTGCTCATGTCTCCTCCAGGGGTTTGGGTTTTCCGGCGCGGCCGGGACGCACGGCCTCTGCGGGCCGGATGAGTGCGGCGAGCTTGTCCAGCACGCCATTCACGTATTTGTGACCGTCGGTGCCGCCATAGCTTTTCGCCAGCTCGATGGCTTCATTGAGGACGGCCTTGTACGGCACGTCGAGATGCCGTTTCAGTTCGAACGTGGCGAGCAGCAGAATGGCGCGCTCCACCGGCGAGAGTTCGGCATAGGGGCGGTCGAGATGGGGCGCGATCAGGGCTTGCAGTTCCGCCGCCTCGGCGATGGCGCCGTTCAGCAGCAGGTCGAACAGGGCGCGGTCGGTTTTCTCGAAACCGGTCACGCCGGACAGGTGCGCTTCAATCGCCGCCGCCGTGTTGCCGGAAAGCTGCCATTGGTAGAGGCCCTGCAGTGCGAACTCGCGGGCGCGTCTTCGCGGCGATTTCATTTCTTGAGGAATTTTTGCAGGTTCGCCATTTCGATGGCGGCTTGACCGGCCTCCATGCCTTTTTGCGCCATGCGCGCCAGCGCCTGATCATCGTCCTCGGTGGTGAGCACGCCGTTGGCGATCGGCACGCCGGTCGCCAGTTGCGCCTCGGTGATGCCGCGCGCCGATTCGTTGGAGACGATTTCAAAGTGATAAGTCTCGCCGCGAATGACGCAGCCGAGCGCCACCAGCGCGTCGAAACGGCCGCTCTGCGCCATGGTTTGCAGCACCAGCGGCAGTTCCAGCGCGCCCGGCGCGGTGACGATCAGCATGTCGGCGGGACGCACGCCGAGGCGCATCAATTCCGCCGCGCAGCCGCCGAGCAGGCCGTCGCCGATGTCGATGTTGAAGCGGCTCATGGCGATGCCGATGCGCAGTCCCGCGCCGTTCAGATTCGGGTTGAATTCCTCGATGTCGTCATAGCGTGCCATGGTCGCGCCTCGTCGTTGTGTTGCAGTCATGTTTGCCGCGCTTTTCGGGGCAGGCGCGGCGGTGAAAAACCTGAAACTTTTGGAAACCCCTGCAAAACGTAGCGAGCGCAGTCGTTTTGCAGGGGGTTTCTCAGGGTTTGACTTCTTCCGGCGTCAGATAGCCGCTGATTTCCAACTGGAAGCCGGCCATGCTGGGCATTTTGCGCGGGCTGGCGAGCAGCTTCATGCGACGCACGCCGAGATCGCGCAGAATTTGCGCGCCGATGCCGTACAGGCGCGAATCCCATTTTTCCGCCGGCTTGGCGGCGTCATCCCCGCCTTGCAGGGCGGCGAGCAGATCGGGCGTCGAGCTGGCGCGGCGCAGCATCACAATGACGCCGCTGCCGTGACGGGCGATGGCCTGCATGGCGCGATCCACGCTGAAACTGTGGCGCTCGCTCTGGCAGTCGAGAAAATCGAGCACGGTGATCGGCTCGTGCACCCGCACCAGCATTTCCGCCTGCGGGTCGATGCGGCCCTTCACCAGCGCCAGATGCACGTCGCCGCTGGTCTTGTCGCGGTAGCCGGTGAGGCGGAATTCGCCATGCGCGCAGGCCACGTCTTTTTCGGCGATGCGCTCGACCAGCGTTTCGTTCTCGTTGCGGTAATGGATCAGGTCGGCGATGGCGCCGATCTTGAGATTGTGCGTTTTTGCGAAGGCGACGAGATCGGGCAGCCGCGCCATGCTGCCGTCTTCCTTGAGGATTTCGCAGATTACCGCCGCCGGCTCGCAGCCGGCAAGCTGGGCCAGATCGCAGCCGGCTTCGGTGTGGCCGGCGCGCACCAGCACGCCGCCGTTTTGCGCCATCAGCGGAAAGATGTGGCCGGGCTGCACGATGTCCGCCGGCTGCGCCCGCTTGGCCACCGCCGCTTGCACGGTGCGGGCGCGGTCGTGCGCCGAAATGCCGGTAGTGACGCCTTCCGCCGCCTCGATGGAGAGCGTGAAGGCGGTGCCGTGCGGCGAGCGGTTGTCGCGCACCATCAGCGGCAGCTCAAGCTGGCGGCAGCGCGCTTCGGTGAGGGCCAGACAGACCAGTCCGCGGCCATGCGTGACCATGAAGTTGATGGCTTCGGGCGTGATGTATTCGGCGGCCAGCACCAGATCGCCCTCGTTTTCGCGGTCTTCCTCGTCGACCAGAATCACCATGCGACCATCGCGGATGTCGGCGATGATGTCCTTGATCGGGGAAAGGGCGGTTGTGGCGGTCATTCCAGGGTCCTTGATGAGGGAAAGGGGAGGCGTCATGGCGTGCTCATTCATTTTCCGCCGCCAGCATGCGTTCGATGTAGCGGGCAACGAGGTCGATTTCGAGATTCACCTGGCGGCCGGCCTTGAGATGCTTGAGCGTCGTCACCGCCACGGTATGCGGAATCAGGTTGATGGAAAAATCGGTTTTGTCGATCCGGTTCACTGTCAGGCTGACGCCGTCCACCGTGATCGAGCCTTTGCGGGCGATGTATTTGGCCAGCGGCTTCGGCGCGCGGATCACCAGTTCGTGGCTCTCGCCGATCTTCTCGAATTTCAGTGTTTCGCCGACGCCGTCGACGTGCCCCGTCACCAGATGGCCGCCGAGGCGGTCGGCCAGCCGCAGCGCTTTTTCCAGATTCACTTCGCCCGGCGCGTCGAGGCCGACGGTGCAGTTGAGCGTCTCGCGCGAGACGTCGACCTGATAAGTCGAACCCGACTTGTTGATCACTGTCAGGCAGACGCCGCCGTGGGCGATCGAGTCGCCCGGCGCGACGTCGGACAAGTCGAGGCCGGGCGCTTCGACTGTCAGGCGCAAACCTTTTTCCAGCGGGTGCAGATGGGTGATCCTGCCAACGGCGGTAACGATTCCAGAAAACACGGGAGATACCAAGGGAATTCAGGGAAGCAAAATTCTACCGCGATCCGGCAGACGATGTTTGAGGCGCCTCAATTACCCGATTTGCCGGGTTCGCCGCCGAGCGCGGCGGCGAGGACTTGCGTGAATTGCGCCGGCGGCTGGTAGCCGATCACGCGCAGCTTTTCCCGCTCATGCCCCTGCTGGTCGAAAACGATGATGCCGGGCGGGCCGAACAGCTTGAAGCGTTTCAGCAGCGCCGCGTCGTCCCCGTTGTTGGCCGAAACATCCACTTGCAGCAGGGTCATGCGCCGCATCTGCGCCGCCACTTGGGCGTCGGAGAACGTGTATTTCTCCATTTCCTTGCAGGAGACGCACCAGTCGGCGTAGAAATCCAGCAGCACCGGCCGGTCTGCCGCGCCGAGGCGGGCATCCAGTTCGGCAACGGTTTTCACGCGCTCGAAGGGAATGTTTTCCGCCGTTTTGCCGCCGCGCAGGAAATCGAGCGGCTGCAAGGGATCACGGCTGCCGCCTGCCGCGCCGACCACCAGCGAAGCGCCGGCCAGCAACAGCACCATGCCGACGCCTTTCCAGAAACGGGCCGCGCCCTGGCTGTTGGGCGGCAACGGGTCGATGGCGCGCAGGAACATCGCCGTGCCGATGGCGAGCGCGCCCCATGCGCCGAGGTGCGCCCAGGCCGGCAGCACCGGCGCCACCAGCCAGATGGCGAGCGCCAGCAGTAGCACGCCGAAGAATTTTTTCACCGCCTCCATCCAGGGGCCGATCTTCGGCAGCAGCGAACGCGCCGAGACGCCGACGATCACCAGCGGCACGCCCTTGCCGAGCGCCATCGCGAACAGCGCCGCGCCGCCGAGCGCCGCGTCGCGCGTCTGCGCGATGTAGAGCAGCGCCCCGGCCAGCGGCGCCGCCACGCACGGCCCGACGATCAGCGCCGAGAGCGCTCCCATGACGGCGACGCCGCGCAGCGAGCCGCCCTTGATCTGGCTCGATTCCTCCGACAGCTTGCTTTGCAGAAAGGTCGGCATCTGCAATTCGTAAAAGCCGAACATCGACAAGGCCAGCGCGACGAACACCAGCGCGAAACCGCCCAACACCCAGGCGTTCTGCAAGGCCGCCGAGAGCATCGAACCCGAGAGGCCGGCGGCGACGCCGGCGGCGGCGTACGCCACCGCCATGCCGAGCACGTAGGCGATCGAAAGCGCCAGCGCGCGGCCCTTGCTGATGGCGTGACCGTGGCCGACGATGATGCCGGAGAGGATCGGATACATCGGAAACACGCAGGGCGTGAACGCCAGCAGCACGCCGGCGCCGAAAAAGGTCGTCAGGATGAGCCAGAAGCCGGCGTTGCGCAGCAAACCGGCCAGCCGCGAAGATTCCTCCTCGGGCGCGGCGGTATCGGCTGAATCGGCGGAGGGCGCGTCCGGCGGCGCGCTCATGGCGGCGAGGCTGACTTGCAGCATCTGCGTATTGGGCGGGTAGCACACGCCGATGTCGGCGCAGCCCTGCGAAGTCGCTTTCAGCGTCGCCGCGCCGAGGCCGTCCGCTGCCGTGAACGGCAGGCGGATCACCACCGCGTCGCGGTACGTGTGGACATCGCCGAAAAACTCATCGTGCTTGATCTCGCCCGGCGGAAACGTCGGCTCGCCCGCTTCCACCCCGGCCGGTTCCAGCGCGAAGCGGAATTTCTCGCGGTACATGTAATAGCCCTTGGCGATGTCGTAGCGCACTTCGAGCGTGCCGGCGTCGACGGCGCGGGCGGAAAGACGGAACGCCTTGTCCACGTCAAGCAGATCCTGCGCGGCGGCGGCCAGCGGCAGGAAAAGCAACAGCAGCAGAAACAAGCGGCGGATCATGGCAAGAAATTATTCGGCGGCGGTTTCCCGCGCCACCCAGTCCAGATAAGCGGGCAGACCCTTCCCGATTCCGACCGCCACGATCTCTGGAAGTTCGTAAGGATGGCCGGCGCGGATCGCCGCCTCCAGCGCCGCATAGCGGTCGGCGCCGGTCTTGATGAAGAGAGGCGTCTCGTCGCCCTCCTCCACCTTGCCTTTCCAGCGGTAAATCGAATGCCAGGGCGGCAGGATGTTCACGCAGGCGGCAAGGCGCTGCTCGATGAGCCGCGCCGCCAACGCCCGCGCGCTGGCCGCGTCGGGCAAGGTGGTGATGACCAGAAGGGTTTCCATCGGCGGGATTCTATAGCCGCCCGCGCCCACATGCCAGATGCGCCAGATGCGCCTACTTCAGCAAGCGCCGCCGCGCTAGGGCGAGGGCGAGCCAGAAGGCGGCGAGGGCGTAGGCGGCGAGGACGGCGATGTGCAGCCCGGCCTGGGCGGGGATTTGGCCGAGGAACAGGGGCCGCGTCAGTTGCACGGCGTGGGAGAGCGGCAGAACGGCGGCGATCATCTGGAAGGCGGCGGGCAGTTGCGCGGCGGGGAAGAAGACGCCGGAGAGGAGCGTCATGGGCGTGATGAGCAGCGTGAAGTAGTACATGAAGAAATCGTAGCTCGGCGCCAGCGCCGTCATGACCAGCCCGAGCGCGGCGAAGACGAGGCCGGTGAGAAAGATCAGCGGCAGCGTCCATAAGGCCAGCGGCGAGGCGATGAGGCCGAGCGCGGCGGCGACCGCCAGAATCGCCGCGCCGGAGAGGGCGGCCTTGCTCGCCGCCCAGATCAGTTCGCCGAGCAGCAGGTCGTCGAGCGCCACCGGCGCGTTGAGGATGGCTTCCCATGTTTTCTGCACCTGCATGCGCGAGAAGGCCGAGTAGAGCGCCTCGAACGTGGCGCTGTTCATGGTCGAGAAACACACCGCGCCGGCGGCGAGAAAGGCGATGTAGGGCACGCCGCCGACTTCCGGCAGCAGGGTGCCGAGGCCATAGCCGAGGCCGAGCATGTAGATCATCGGATCGGCCAGATTGCCGAGGATGGACGGCAGCGCCAGCTTGCGCCAGACGAGAAAGTTGCGCCGCCACACGGGGATGAAGCGCAGGCTGGGCGCGGGCGGGCGGAAGGGATTCATGCCGTCAGTCACGCAATTCCCTTCCTGTCAGCTTGAGGAACACGTCTTCCAGATTGGCCGGGCGGTGCAGATAGCGCAGGCCCTGGCGTCCGGCGAGGTGGCGCAGCAGGGGGCGCGATTCGGCGAGATAGCAGAACGCCGTCTCGCCGGTGACTTCGACCCGCTTGGCGAATTGCGCCGCCTCCTCGCGTGCCCAGGTGGCGGCGTTGGTGGCGGCGGCGCTGGTTTCGCCCGGCTCGCCGTAGACTTCCACCACTTCCGGCTCGATGTGCGCCGCGATCATGTCGCGCGGGCTGCCCTCGGCGATGAAGCGGCCACGGTCCATGATGGCGAGGCGGTGGCAGAGGCGCTCGGCCTCGTCCATGAAATGCGTCGTCAGCAGCACCGTCTTGCCTTGCAGCAGCAGTTGCTTCAGGCGCTCCCAGATCAGGTGGCGCGCCTGCGGGTCGAGGCCGGTGGTCGGCTCGTCGAGAAAAAGCAGATCGGGGTCGTTGACCAGCGCCCGCGCCAGCGTCAGCCGCCGCTTCATGCCGCCGGAAAGGGTGTTGATGCGGGCTTCGCCGCGGCCGCCGAGTCCGGCGAAATCCAGCAGATGCGGAATGCGGGCGCGGACGGCGGCGTCGGGCAGGCCGAAGTAGCGGCCATACACCAGCAGGTTTTCTGCTGCCGTGAAATCGGGATCGAGGTTGTCCATCTGCGGCACGATGCCGACGCGCATGCGCGCTTCACGCGCCCGCGCCGGCACCGGCAGGCCGGCGAGGCGGATCGCGCCGGCATCCGGCGCGGTGAGGCCGAGCGTGCAGCGCAGCGTGGTGGTCTTGCCGGCGCCGTTCGGCCCGAGCAGGCCGTAGCACTCGCCCCGGCGCAATTCAAAACTCAGCCCGGCCAGAACGGGCGCGCCGCCGTAGGATTTGACCAGCCCGCTGACGTTCAGGGTTTCCATTGCGCGGCGATGATGCGGCGGATCAGGTGCAGCTTGTGATCGAAGAAATGACTGGCGCCGGGAATGACATTCACCGTCAGATCGAGCGGCTCGGCCCAGGCCATGACGCTGGCGAGCGGCACGGTTTCGTCGCGGCTGCCGTGAATGATGATCGAATCGGGCGCGACGGCGTCGGTGACGTACTCGCGCGCGCCTTCGATGAAACCGGCGGCGGTGCCGATCAGCACCAGCCGCCGCGCCGGGTCGCCGCTGTCCGCCAGCCGTTTCGCCAGACGGGCGATGACATAAGCGCCGAAGGAAAAGCCGCCGAGGTAAAAAGGCGGCGCGGCGCCGAAGCGGCGGCGGGCGTACGCGTGCACGGCGGCGAGGTCATCGGTTTCGCCAATGCCGTCATCATGGACGCCGGCGGAAGCGCCGACGCCGCGAAAATTCGGCCGCAAGGTCACGCAGCCGGCATCGCGCAAGGCGCGCGCCAGCGTCGTCACCACCTTGTTGCTGGCCGTGCCGCCAAAGAGCGGGTGCGGATGAGCGATCAGGGCGATGGCATGGATCGCCGGCGGCGCGTCGATGAAGACTTCAATGACGCCCGCCGGGCCGTCGAGCAGAACGCGCTCGGAGTTGAACATCAGGACATCAGGGCGTCAGGGCATCAGATCTTCAAGCGCGTGACGACGCGGCCATTGACCAGATGCTCGTCGATGATCTCGTCGATGTCGCGCTGGTCGGCGTAGGTGTACCAGGTTTCCTCCGGGTACACCACGATCACCGGGCCGTGCTCGCAGCGGTCGAAGCAGCCGGCGGAATTGATGCGCACCTTGCCCTTGCCTTTCAGGCCGAGCGCGTTCACGCGCTCCTTGGCGTAGTCCCGCAACTGGCTGGCGCCGCGGCTGCCGCAGCCGCCGCCGTCCGGGCGCTGGTTGCAGCAGAAAAAAACCTGGTGTGTGTAGTAGCTCATGTTCTCTCTCCGGGAAATGTCAGGGTTAAAATGACAGGGTTATTTTGACAACCGCCGCCCGACACAGCCGGGCGTCGCGGTTTCCGGGATTATAGTTGGTCGTACTTCTTCGCGTTGCCGCGCGCTTTTTCGACCGGATATTTGAGCGCGTTCTTGCCGATCTTGGCGCGCGCGGCGGCGGCCAAATCGACATCCAGCGCGTCGGCCAATTCGATCAGATAGATGAGCACATCGGCCAGCTCGTCGCGGATGGCTTCGCGCTTTTCGCCGTCCGGCAGCGACCGGATCGCGCGGCTTTCCTCGGCGCTCAGCCACTGAAAATGCTCGGCCAGTTCCGCCGCTTCCACGATCAGCGCCATCGCCAGATTTTTCGGCGCATGGTAACGATCCCATTCGCGTTCGCGGGTGAAAACGCGCAAACGGTCGCGCAGTTCGATCAAGGCGTCAGTCATGCGAATTCTTCCTGTCGCGGCCGCGGCAGCATCAGATAAGGCAGCGCGGCAAACGGCCACAAGCTGGACACCAGCTTCGTCAGCCCGTTGAAGTTGAGAAAATGCCCCTGCTGCCAAACGGCCAGCGAGGCGGTGAGATAAGGGTTTTCCGGGGCAAGGTTTACCAGCACCGTCGCAAACAGCAGCGCCAGCCCTGCCAGCATGCGCTGCGCCAGCGGCGGCAGCCAGCTTGCCGCCAACAGCAGCGCCGCGCCGATCGCCAGCCCCGCCGTGTTGCCCGGCGTGATCCAGTGCGCGAACTGGGCCGCGTTCACCAGCACCGCGCTGGCAAAGGCTTTCACCGCCAGCGGCGCCAGCAGCAGCGCCGCCAGCAAACTGCGGCTGCGCCGGCGCAGCAGCAACCAGGCGATGAGACCGGCCGCCAGCAGGCCGGTGGCGGCGACGCTGGCCTCGATGACGGCGAAGCGCGGCGCCGAATAAGGCAGCGGCGGCAATTCCAACAAAACGCGCAGCAATGCGCGCAGATCGCCGGTGCCGAACAGCAGCAATTCCGGGTTGAGTTGAGCCAGCAGCCACAGGCCGAGCAGCACGAGGCCAAAATCCGCGCCGTGACCGCGCGTCACCAGCCGCACGCGCAAGCGGTGCAGACGACCGCCATCGGTGAGGGCGCGGCCCCAAAACATCCCGGCGATCGCGCCGAGTGCCGCGCCGAGCGTGTTGCAGGCAAGGTCGATGTTGGAAGGCACCCGGCTGGGCAGAAAATTTTGCAGGATTTCCACGCCGAAGCTCAGACTGCCGCCGATCAGAACGGCGAGCGGCACGGCGGCGGCGCCCAAACGCGGCTGCAACGCCGGCACCAGCAAAAAACCGAGCGGCGCGTAGGCAAGAATATTTGCGACCAGATCGAAGCCGGTGTAATAGCGCGGCCAAGCCGCCGGCAGAAAGCCAAGCACAGGCGCCCCGGTATCGCGCCAGCCGGTGAACGGATGCAAACTCGCATACGCCACCAGCAATATGTAAGCGATGGCAAGATAAAGCGCCAAGGGTGAACGCGGTGAATGCGGACTGCTCATGGGCGCATAGCATAGCCCGATTCAATCAGCCCATCCCGCAAGGAACGTCAGGGTGTAGGCTGGGATGGAGTGAAACGGAATCCCAGCGTTTGTCGCTCAAAGCTGGGTTTCGCTGCGCTCTACCCAGCCTACTTATTAGGAACGTAGGCTGGGATGAAACGAAGTGGAATCCCAGCATGCCGAAGCCGGGTTTCGCTGCGCTCAACCCAGCCTACCCCCCAGCCCCTCACCAGGCATACTTCATCCCCACATACAGGGTGTGATTGCGGTAGTCGCGTCCGCCCTGGGCGCCCAGCGCGCCCCAGAGGGAGAGATTCTTCGTCGCGTTGCCTTCCAGACCG
>JAITMP010000045.1 GCA_031277315.1 Zoogloeaceae bacterium
GTTCAAGCTCATCGAGGCGATGGACCACGACTGCTGCTGGGCCGAACAGTGGGCGGAATTGGCGACGCCGCTGTTTTTGCAGCTACCCGATTGACCCTCGATGGCCGGGGGCAAGGCATTCGGTTCCTCGCAGGACTTCACTTTGCGCCCGCCTGCGCCTTGTTTGCTTTAGCGGCATAGGTGGTGCTGAGTGGAGCGTGTCACCCTGCGCGTAGTCGCGGACGTAGGCTGGGATGGAACGAAGTGGAATCCCGGCTTCGGCATGCTGGGTTTCGCTGCGCTCAATCCAGCCTCGCTGAAACCGCAAGCCGAGAACCCTCGTCATTCCCGCTTTCGCGGGAATGACGACCATTTGCTCGCAGCGCATAGGTTGGGCTTCGCTGCGCTCAGCGCCAACCTATGGGGTGTCCGTGAATGGAGAGAGGAGCAAGTCCGCGAGCGTGAGCGGGCTTCACAACGAAAAACGGGGCCGCCTGATGCAGGCGGCCCCGTTGTTTTGCTTCCGGTGGAATCAGCGTCCGCCGCGTGAATTGCGGTCGCCACGGTCGCCACGATCGCCGCGCTTGCCGCGGCCGTCGAAGTCGCCGCGTTTGCCTTTTCCATGGCCCATCGGGTGACGGGTGAGGTCGGTGAGGGTCTTGACCTGTTCCGGCGTGAGGGCGCTTTGCAGCTTGGCCGTGGCGTCGGCGAGGGTGGCGAGTTTTTGCGCCATCTGCGCGGCGCGGTCGGCGCGGTGGCGGGCCAGCGTGGCGGCGTCGGCGTCTTTCGGCGCGCGGGTGAAGCTGCCGTCGAACATGTCCTTGCGCACTTTGACGTAGGCTTGCCAGGCGTCTTGCTGGGCAGCCGTAATTTGCAGGCGCTCGGCCATCTTGTCGAGACGGGCTTGCTGGCGGGATTGCATGCGCTGCTGCATCTCGGGGGTGATCTGGCGTCCGGCGTCGGCGGCCGAGGCGGTCGGCGCGGCGGCGGTGAAGGCAAGACCGGCGGCGAGGAGGGCGGCGGCAAGCGTGTTGCGGGAAGTCGATTTCATGTGAGTCTCCATGTGGTTGAGTTGCGGTTGCCATTAAACAGCCCGTGTGTAACGGGGATTTTTCAACGGCGGGCGGCTTTGTTAATGGCGTGTAACACTTTGTCGAAAGCGGCTCACAATTGCGCGGCGGCGACCGCGGCACACTACACTAACGAACATGGATAAGCGAATTCTCATCGTCGACGACGATCCCGAGCTGCGCGAACTGCTGCGCGGTTATCTGGGCGGCAACGGTTTTACGGTGGATGCGGCGGCGGACGGCGCCGCCATGCGCCGGCAGATGGCGGCTGCCGCGCCGGACTTGGTGATTCTCGATCTCATGCTGCCGGGCGAGGACGGCCTGGCGTTGTGCCGCGAATTGCGCGCCGCGCCGACTTCGGCGTCGCTGCCGATCTTGATGCTCACCGCGCGCGGCGAAGATACGGATCGCATCGTCGGTTTGGAGATGGGCGCCGACGATTATCTGCCGAAGCCGTTCAATCCGCGTGAGTTGCTGGCGCGCATCCGCAGCATTCTGCGCCGCGCCAGTGAGAACGCCGCGCGCGAAGCGCCCGCCCGCGCTTTTGCCTTCGCCGGCTGGACGCTCGATCTGGCGGCGCGCCATCTGGTCGGCGCCGACGGCGTCGTGGTGCCGATCTCGAACGGCGAATTCAAGTTGCTGCGCGCTTTCGCTGAAAATGCCTTCCGCATACTTTCCCGCGATCAGTTGATGGATGTGCTGGCCGGGCGTGAGGCCGGCCCTTTCGACCGCAGCGTGGATGTGATGGTGCATCGCCTGCGCCGGCGTCTGGACGACGACGCGCGCGAGCCGCAACTCATCAAGACGGTGCGCAGCGAAGGCTACATGCTGGCGGCGGATGTGGAGAAAAAGGCGTGAGGCTGTGGCCGCAAAGTTTGTTCGGGCGGATGGTGCTAGCGTTGATGGCGGTGCTGGTCGTCGTGCTTGTCGCTGATACCTGGCTGATGCTCGACGACCGCGCCCGCTTCGGCGAGCGTTTGCGCGGCGAGCACGCGGCGCAGCGCATCGCCGGCCTGATTACCCTGCTCGACGGCACGGCGGCGGCGGATCGTCCCCGCGTGGTGCACGCCCTGAGCGTGCCGCCGATGCGCCTGTCGCTCGACGAGCCTTGGCAGGCCGGCGCGGATGCGTCGCCGGACGCCGCCGCTTTTTTACGCCGCGTCGCGGATGAACTGGAGCGGCCCACCACTTTGCAAGTGCTGTCGATTCGCGGCGTGCCAGCGAGGGGTGTGTCGGCGAGGGGTATGCCGGCAAAGGGCGCACCGGAAAATGGCAAATCGCGGCCCCGGCCCGGTCCGCCGCGCCATCTGCTGCTCGTCTCGGCGCAGGCGCGGCTCGCCGACGGCGCCGTGCTGACTTTCCGCTCCGCGCTGCCGGAAGCGGGGCGCGACTGGCCGCTGCGCGCGCTCGGCCTGCTGGCGCTGCTGGCGGCGGCGGTGGCGCTGCTCTCCGGTTGGGCGGCGCGGCGCTTGACGCGCCCGCTGGCGTCGCTGGCGGACGCCGCCGACGGCTTGGCGCGCAATCTCGATCAGCCGCCGCTGCCGGAAACCGGGCCGCAGGAAGTGGCGCGGGCGGCGCGTTCCTTCAACGCCATGCAGCGGGCGTTGAAATCGTATCTGGAGACGCGCGCGCACGCGCTGGCCGGCGTCTCGCACGACCTGCGCCTGCCGCTGACGCGCCTGCGCCTGCGTCTGGAACAGTTTCCCGAAGGCGACACGCGGGCCGCCATGCAGCGCGACATCGAGGAAATGGACGCGATGGTGGGCGGCACGCTCGATTACCTGCGCGCCGGCAACGACGCCGAGCGGGCCGTCAAACTGAATCTGGTCGCCCTGCTCGAAGGGCTGGCCGAAGACGCCGAGGCGGCGGGCGCGCAAGTCAGTCTGCATGGCGTGGCGGCGCCCGTCACGGCGCGGCCGCAGGCGCTGCGCCGCTGCCTTGCCAATCTCATCGACAATGCGCGCCGTTACGGCGGCGGCGCGGTCGACGTCACCCTCGTTGACCACGCCGAAGCGGCGGAGATTCGCGTTGAAGACCGCGGCCCCGGCATTCCGGCGGCGGAACGCGAGCGCGTCTTCGAGCCTTACGTGCGGCTGGAAGCCTCACGCGCTCGTCATACCGGCGGCGCCGGACTGGGGCTGGCCATCGCCCGCGCCGTCGCCCGCGCCCACGGCGGCGATGTGACGCTGGCCGACCGCGCCGGCGGCGGCGCGGCGGTGATCGTTACGCTGCCGCGCGGGGCGGCGGCCGATCTGCAGGCGAATCGTCCGAATCGTCCGCCGAAGTGATCGTTATCAAGGGCTGCCGGAAGGCGGTCTGGCAAGGTCTGACCGATCCACTTTTCACGCGAGGAACCCCCGATGCTGTTCGCCCTCTCCCTGCTGATTCCGCTGTTTCTGGTCGCCGTGGTGATTTTCTGGCGCCTCTCGCCGTTGCATGACAAGCCGGCGCGGGTGCGCTGGTTCAACCTCGTCGCCGTCGTCATCGGCCTGCTGCTGTGTGGCCTCGTCGCCTGGCTGATCCGCGCCTATCTGGCCGGCCACACCGACAGCGGCAAATGGCCGGGCGTGACGGGCTATTACGTCGGGACGCTGTTCCCGCTCTACCTCGCCGCCGCCGGCGGCATCCGCCACCTGCTTTTCGGTGGCCCTTCCACGCCGCTGGAATTGACCCCGCAGGATCTTTCCAAGACGCGCTTTTAGCCATACTGGATTTTGCCGCGCGCGCGCTGACCTGAAATTACGCCGCGCCGGTTTCTTAAGATTCGCTAAATTTAAGCCGGATACCATTACCTTTTCGGGAATTTCAGAGGCGGTTCATGCTTTTTCGTTTCATGCCACTCACGCTGATCCTGCTGTTGGGCGCGGGCGCGGCGGCGGCGGATATTCAGCTTGATGCCGCGCAGGCGCGGCATCTGGGCATACAGACTGAAGCGGCGCAGGCCGCGCAAGGGATTCCGCTCGACCGGCTGCCGGCGGAGATCGCCGTGCCGCTGGAGACCAGCCGTACCGTCAGCGCGCCGTTTGCCGGCGTGGTGTCGGCGGTGGCGGTCGATGAAGGCGCGGCGGTGAAGGCGGGCGCGCTGCTGGCGCGTGTGCAAAGCCGCGATTTTCTGGCCGCGCAAGCCGATCTGCGGCGCGGCGGCAGCGAGGCCGCGCTGGCGCAAAGTCAGGCGCGGCGCGACGCGCAGTTGCTGGCGGAAGGCATCATCGCCCGCTCACGCGCCGAGGAAACCCAGGCCCGCGCCGCCGACGCGCAGACGCGGCTCGATCAGGCGCGGGCGGCGCTGACCGGCATCGCGCCGGCGCCTGACGGCGTGGCCGACGAATACGCCTTGCGCGCGCCGGTCGCGGGTTATGTGCTGCGCCGCGCCGTCGCGCCGGGGCAGGTGGTGGGCGCGTTCGATGCCGCCTTTGTGCTGGCCGCCGATGCCCGCGTGGATGTGTTGTTTCAGGTGCCGGCGGCGCAGCGCGGCGCGCTCGCGCCGGGGCTGCGCGTGGAAATGGAAGACGGCGCGCAAGGCCGCGTGGTCAGCGTCGCCGCCGCCAGCGATGCGTTCAGCCAGAGCGTGCGTTTGCGCGCCCGGCTGGATGGCGCAACGTCATGGCGCGTCGGTGAGCGCACCACGGCGCGGCTGCTGCTGCCGGCGCCCGCCGGCGCGGTGCGCGTGCCGCTGGGGGCGCTGCTGGCCGATGGCGCGCGCACGCTGGTATTCGTCGCCAGCGACGCCGGCGGCGTTGTTCATTACCGCGCGGTGGCGGTCGAACGGCTCGGCGCGGATGCCCGCGAAGCAGTGGTGCGCGGCGCGGCGAAGGATGCGTCGCCGGATGCGCTGAAAGCGGGCGACGCGGTGGTGGCGCGCGGCGCCAGCGCGCTCAAGCCGCTGCTGGCCGAGTAAGCGGACATGCTGGGCCGTCTGATCCAGTTTGCGCTCGTGCAGCGCCTGCTGGTTCTGGTCGTCGCGGCGGCGCTGATCGCCGCCGGCGCGCTGGCCTTCCGCGCCTTGCCCATCGACGCCTATCCCGACATCTCGCCGACACAAGTCAAGCTGATCCTGAAAGCGCCGGGCATGACGCCGGAGGAAATCGAGGCGCGCGTCGTCACGCCGCTGGAGATGGAACTGCTCGGCCTACCGCGCATGGCCGTGCTGCGCTCGACGGCGAAATACGCGGTGGCCGACATCACCATTGATTTCACGCCCGGCACCGACATTTACTGGGCGCGCCAGCAGGTCAACGAACGCTATGCCGGCGTGCTGCCCGATCTGCCGTCGGATCTGAGCGGCGGGCTGGCGCCGATTTCCACGCCGCTGTCGGACATGCTGATGTTCACCATCGAAGGCGGCGATCTGAGCCTCGCCGAGCGGCGCACGCTGCTCGACTGGACGCTGCGCCCGGCGCTGCGCACGATTCCCGGCGTGGCCGACGTGAACGCGCTCGGCGGCGAAGTGGCGAGCTTCACGGTGATTCCCGACCGCGCCCGGCTGGCGGCGGCCGGCTTGTCGCTGCGCGAACTGGCTGATGCGCTCGAACGCAACAACCGCAACGACGGCGCCGGCCGCATCGACGCCGGCGATCTGGCGCTGATCGTGCGTGCTGAGGGCGCGGTGCGCGGCGTGGACGATCTGGGCGACATCGTGCTGGCGCGCTCCGGCACCAACGCGCTGCGCGTGCGCGACGTGGCGCAAGTGCGCATGGATGCGCTGACGCGCTATGGCGCCGTCACGCGCGATGGCGTCGGCGAGGCGGTGGAAGGCATCGTCGTCGCCTTGCGCGGCGCTGACGCGAACCAGCTTGTCACGGCGGTACGGGCGCGGCTGGACGAATTGCAGCCGAGCCTGCCGCCCGGCGTGAAGATCGAAACCTTCTACGACCGCAGCGCGTTGATCGAGCGCGCCGTCGGCACCGTGCAGGAGGCGCTCATCGAGGCCACCGTGCTGGTGGTGCTGCTGCTGTTCGTCTTTCTCGGCGAAATGCGGGCGGCGCTGGTGGTGGCGCTGATTCTGCCCTTCGCCGCGCTGTTCACTTTTTTGATGATGCGCTTGTTCGGCATGAGCGCCAACCTGATGAGTCTGGGCGGACTGGCGATTGCCGTCGGCATGCTGGTCGACGCGGCGGTGGTGGTGGTGGAGAACACCGTCAGCCGACTCGATCCGCATACGCCCGGCGCCGGCCTGCCGCGCCTGCACCGCGTGTATGCGGCGGCGCGTGAAGTCAGTGTGCCGGTGGCTTCCGGCATTCTCATCATCTGTCTGGTGTTCCTGCCGCTGCTGACGCTCGAAGGGCTGGAAGGCAAGCTGTTCGCGCCGGTGGCGCTGACCATCATCTTCGCGCTGGCCGGCTCGCTGCTCTTGTCGCTGACGCTGGTGCCGGTGCTGGCTTCCTGGCTGCTGAAAGAACGCCCGCACGCCAGCCCTTGGCTGATGCGTCAGTGCGAGCGTCTGTACACGCCGCTGCTCGACGCCGTCCTGCGCCGTCCGCGCGCCGTCGTCGTTGGCGCCGCCGTGGCGTTGCTGCTCGGCGTTGGCGCTTACTTTGGCACCGGCAAGACTTTCATGCCGACGATGGACGAGGGCGATTTGATGATGCAGCTTGTCAAGCTGCCGTCGGTGAATCTGGAACGCTCGCGCGACGGCGATCTGGCGTTCGTGCGCGAACTGCTGGCCAAGGTGCCGGAGGTGGAGCACGCGGTCGGGCGCATCGGCTCGGACGAACTCGGCCTCGATCCGATGGGCCTGAATGACACCGACCTGTTTTTGCAACTCAAGCCCAAGGCGCAATGGCGCAAGCCGGACAAGAATTGGCTGGCCGACGAGTTGCGCAAGGTGGCCGAAGGTTTTCCCGGACTGGAAGTCGGCTTCACGCAGCCGATTGAAATGCGCGTCGCGGAGATGCTCACTGGCAGCCGCGGCGATGTGGCGATCAAGATTTTCGGCCCCGATCTGAACACGCTGGCCGATCTGGGCACGCGCATCGCCGGCGTGGTCGCAAAACTGCACGGCGCGCAAGACGTGCTGGCGCAAACCGCCGAAGGCATGCAGTACCTGCGTGTGGCGATCGACGCGCAGGCGGCGGGCCGCGCCGGGCTGGCCGTCACCGATGTGCAGGATGAATTGCGCGCCCAGCTGGAAGGCATTTCCGCCGGGGTCGTCATCGAGCCGGGCCGCCGCGTGCCGGTGCTGGTGCGCGGCGATGCCGGCTTGCGCGGCGACGCCGACGCTTTCGCGCGGCTGCCGCTGGCGGCGGGGACGGAGCAGGGCGTGACGGGCTTGCTGCCGCTGAACCAGATTGCGCGGCTGGAAACCGTCGCCGGCCCGGTGCGCGTGAATCACGAAAACGGCTCGCGCTTCGTGCTGATTCAAAGCAACGTCAGCGGACGCGATCTGGTCGGCTTCGTCGATGAAGCGCGCGCGGCGGTGGCCGCCCAGGTGCCGCTGCCGCCGGGCTACCGCATCGACTGGGGCGGCCAGTTCGAGAACCAGCAGCGCGCGGCGGCACGGCTCGGCCTCGTCGTGCCGGTGGCGCTGGCGCTGATCTTTCTGGTGCTGTTCACCACCTTCGGCTCGGCGCGGCAGGCGCTGCTGATTCTCGGCAACGTGCCGTTCGCGCTGGTCGGCGGCATGGTCGCGCTGTGGCTCTCCGGGCAATATCTGTCGGTGCCGGCCTCGGTTGGCTTCATCGCGCTGCTCGGCATCGCCGTGTTGAACGGGCTGGTGCTGATCGAGCATTTCAACCAACTGCACGCGCAGGGACTGCCGGTCGCCGAAGCGGTGCGCGAAGGCGCGCTGCGCCGTCTGCGCCCGGTGCTGATGACGGCGAGCATTACCGCGCTGGGCCTGATTCCGCTGCTGTTCGCCAGCGGCCCCGGCTCGGAAGTGCAACGCCCGCTGGCCATCGTTGTCATTGGCGGCCTCATCAGTTCAACCGCGCTGACCTTGCTGGTGCTGCCGCTGATGTACCGCCGTTTCGGTTTGGCGAAGGAGTCCTGATGCCCTCTCCCTCTTCTTTGCGCTGTCTGCACATCGTCTTTCCCGCCGCCCTTGAGGAGACGGTTTGCGCCGCGTTGGTCGAAGGCCAATGGTCGCTGCCGTTCACCCTGCTGCGATCCGAAGGCCACAGTCAGGACTTCGTCACCGTCTCGACCGAAGAGCGCGTGCGCGGCCGCGTCGCCCGCCGCGTTTTGCTGATGGTGCAGCCGGACGACACCATCCGCGCCGTCATTGCCACCCTGCGCGCACGCGTGCGCTCGAAGAACGTGGTGTGGTGGACCACGCGCATTGAGGATTTCGGACGGTTGACATGAGACAGCGACGATTTGCGACAAGCCCGCTTTTGCGAGAGAAAGCGCGGACAGGCATGCGGCTGTTTGCGCGAGCGATGGCCGAATCCCATCCCCACCCAAACCCTCCCCTTGAAGGGGAGGGCTTCGGGCTGTGCCTCCCCTTGAAGGGGAGAACCGTACTTTCCTTCCCCTTCAAGGGGAAGGCCAGGATGGGGATGGGTTTATGCACAAAACGATTCCGCATATTGACGATCGCCGCTCTTGCCGCTTTCTCCCTGCCGGCTTCCGCGCAGGATTTCCTGCCGCCGTCCGAGCGCGTGCGCGCCGCCATCGAGGCGTATGCCGAAGTGCGCGCCGCCGAGGCCGGGCTGACGCAGGCGCGCGAGAGCGCCCGCGCGCTCAACGCCGGCCCGCACGAGACGGAAATCAGCGTCGCGCCCTCGCGCCGCCGCGTCGATGACGCCGACACTGCCAGCGGACGCGCCCGCTATACCGAATGGGAAGTGCAGCTCTCGCGCACCCTGCGCCTGCCCGGCAAGGCGGCGCTCGACAAGGAGAGCGGCGATCACGCCGTCGCCGCCGCCGCGCTGCGTCAGGGCGACGCCCGCCATCAGGCGGCGCGCAATCTGCTCGCCGCCTGGATGGGCTGGCTGCGCGCCGAGGCCGTCGCCGCCGCCACCCGCACGCGGCTTGATTCTCTTCAGCAAGAGCGCGCCAGTCTTGCGCGGCGGCTGGAACTGGGCGACGCGGCGCAGCGCGAACTGGATCAACTCGACGCCACGCTGGCCAGCGCGCAGGCCGACCGGCAGCAGGCGCAAGCCGACGCGCAGGCGCAGCGGCTTTTGCTCGACAGCGACTTTCCGCAAACGCCGGCGCCGGCGCACGCGCCCGTCCTGCCCGAACCCGCGCCGCTGACCGGCGCGGCGGAAGACTGGGTGGCGCGCATCGTTGCCGAGAGTCATGAACTTGGCATTCTGGAGGAGACGACCGCGCAGTACGCCGCGCTGGCGCGCCGCGCCGAAGCCGAGCGCACGCCCGATCCCACTGTCGGTTTGCGCACTTTCAGGGAGCGCGGCGGCATGGAGCGCGGCGTCGGCCTGGTGTTGAGCATTCCCCTGGGCGGTGAGCGGCGCGATGCCGAAGCGCGCAGCCAGTTGGCCGCCGCCGATGCCGTCCGCCGTCAGACTGAAGCCATGCGCCGCGATGTCACGCGCGAAGCGCGGCTGGCCGTCACGCGGGCGCAACTCGCCTTGTCGCTGTGGCAGGCGGCGCGTGACGCCCGCGCCGCCCACGCCGCCAGCCTGACCCGTCAGCGACGCGCTTACACGCTGGGCGAAATCGGCCTCGCCGAACGGCTGCAAGCCGAGCGCCTCGATGCTGACGCCGCGCTGACCGAACTGCGCGCCCGCGCCGATGCCCACGAAGCCCTCCTGCGCGTGCAGGTCGACGGGCATGCGCTGTGGGATTGGGAGGAAACGGCGGCGCGGCAGGGAGCGGATTAAGCCAGCGCCGGACTGGCCGGCAGGGCGCAGGCGGCGCGGTATTCGGCGGCGAGGCGGGCGGCGAGTTCGGCGACTGTCGGGATATCGTGAATGGTGGCGATGCCGTGACCGGCGCTCCAGGTGTCGCGCCAGGCTTTGGCTTCGGCGCCGAAGCCCGCGCTGGCGCTGGCATCGGCGAGCATCTCTTTGCGGTAGCCGGCTTTTTCCAGACTCGGCCAGAGAAAATTGGCGTGGGTGCCGGTGACGGCCGGCGTGTAGACGAGATCTTTCACGGCGCAGTCGAGCAGCATTTGCTTGTAGGCGTCTGTCGCCGCCGATTCCTGCGTGGCGATGAAGCGCGTGCCCATGTAGGCGAGATCGGCGCCCATCACTTCCGCCGCGCGCGCCGAAGCGCCGTCGCCGATGGCGCCGCCCAGCACCAGCGCGCCGGACCAGAATTCGCGGATCTCGCGCACCAGCGAAAAGGCGCTCTGTGTGCCGGCGTGACCGCCCGCGCCGGCAGCGACGCAGACGATGCCGTCGACGCCGGCTTCGATGGCCTTCTTCGCGTGATAGGCATGAATGACATCGCTGAACACGACGCCGCCGTAGCCGTGCACCGCTTTCACCACTTCGCCGGGATGGCCGAGACTGGCGATGACGAACGGCACCTTGTGCGCGACCACCCGCGCGAAATCGTCCTCCCGGCGCCGGTTGCCGTGGTGCAGGATCAGGTTCACGCCGTAGGGCGCGATGGGCGCGCGCGGGTTGGCCGCTTTTGCCGCTTCCAGTTCGGCGCCGATCTGCGTCAGCCATGCGTCGAGCGCCTCGGGCGGACGGGCGTTGAGCGTCGGAAAAGTGCCGACGATGCCGGCTTTGCAGGCTTCGATGACGAGGCGCGGGCCGGAGACGAGAAACATCGGCGCGGCGATGATGGGGGCCGTCAGGCGGCCTTGGAAGAGCGTCGGGATCATGGTTAGTCGCAGAAGAAACGCTGGTTGACGTAGTCGATGACGGCCTCCGGCGCGAGATAGGCGAGGAAGCCCCAGACCGCCGCGAGCACGACGAGCGCGGCGGCGAGAACGGTCAGGATCAGGCGGCCGGCTTTCATCGGGCGGGTTGCAGCGAAAGACGCGCCAGCGGGCGCTCATCGACCGGCAGGCTGACCAGCATGGCGAAGACGCCGAGCGCGATCGAGATCATCCAGACGATGTCGTAGGAGCCGGTGCGGTCGAAGACGATGCCGCCCAGCCAGACGCCGAGAAAGCTGCCCACCTGATGGCTGAAAAAGACGAAGCCGGAAATCATGGCGAGATAACGCACGCCGAAGATTTGCGCCACCAGTCCATTGGTGAGCGGCACCGTGCCAAGCCAGAGCGCGCCCATCGCGGCGGCGAACACCGCCACTGAAAGCGTCGACAGCGGCGCCAGCAGAAACAGCACGATGCAGACGCTGCGCGAGCAATAGATCGTGGCGAGCAGTTTCTTCTTGCTCCAGCGTCCGCCGGCAAGGCCGAAGCCGTAGGTGCCGAAAATGTTGAACAGCCCGATCAGCGCCAGCGCCAGCATGCCGGTATTGGCGTTGAGGCCCTTGTCGATGAGGTAGGACGGCAGATGGGCGCCGATGAACACGACATGGAAGCCGCAGACGAAATACGCCAGCGTGATGAGCCAGAAGGCGCGCTGGCTGAAGGCTTCGCGCAGCGCCTCGCCGGCGGATTGCGCGACGGCCTGCGCGTTGCCCGGATGCGCCTTGCGCTCCGCCGCGCCCAATGATATCGGCATGATAAGGGCGGCGGCTAGCGCCAGCCCCATCAGGGCGGTGAACCAGCCCATGTTGCTGATCAGGTATTGCCCGGTCGGCACCAGCAGGAATTGGCCGAAAGAGCCGGCGGCGCCGACGATGGCCAGCGCGGCGGCGCGCTTCTCCGGCGCCACGGCGCGGCCGATGGCGCTGAAGATCACCGTGAAGGCGGTGGCGGACAGGCCAAGGCCGACTAGCACGCCGGCGGAGAGCGTGAGCATGAAGGGCGTCGTCGCGTGCGCCATCAGCCAGATTCCGGCGGCATACAGAATGCCGCCGCTGAACACCACCTTGCCGGCGCCGAAGCGGTCGGCCAGCCAGCCGGTGATCGGCCCGCTGGCGCCCCAGGTCAGGTTCTGGATGGCGATGGCGAAGGAGAACGCCTCGCGGCTCCACGACAAATCCTGCGTCATCGGTTGCAGGAACAGGCCGAAACTGTGGCGGATGCCGAGGGAAAGCGAGACGATGATGCCGCAGCACAGCAGCATCAGGGTGGCGGCGCGCGGCGTGGCGGTGTCATTCATGGGCGAGTACAATCGTGCAATCCTGGATACAGACTATAGCACTCGATGCCCTGCGCATGAGCTCGAAGCATGAATCCGAATGACCTGCGGCTTCTGAAAAATCTCGCTTACATCGATGGCGCCTGGTGCGGCGCCGACGACGGCGCCACGTTTTCCGTCGATGACCCTGCCAGCGGCGCGGTCATCGCCGCCGTGCCCGACATGGGCGCGGCCGAGACGCGCCGCGCCATCATGGCGGCCAATCGCGCCTGGCCCGGCTGGCGCAAGCGCACGGCCAAGGAGCGCGCGGCGGTGCTGCGCGCATGGTTTGAACTGATGCTGGCGCATACCGACGACTTGGCGCTGCTGATTACCCGCGAGCAAGGCAAGCCGCTCGCCGAAGCCGGCGGCGAAGTGCTCTACGCCGCCAGCTTCGTCGAATGGTTTGCCGAGGAAGCCAAGCGCATCTACGGCGACACCATTCCCGCCACGCAGAAAGACAAGCGGCTGGTCGTCGCCAAACAGCCGGTCGGCGTCTGCGCCGCCATCACGCCGTGGAATTTTCCTGCCGCCATGATTACGCGGAAAGTCGCCCCGGCGCTGGCCGCCGGCTGCACGGTGGTGGTGAAGCCGGCCGAGCAAGCGCCGCTCACCGCGCTGGCGCTGGCTGAACTGGCCCATTGCGCCGGCTTTCCGCCCGGCGTTTTCAACGTCGTCACCGGCAGCGCGGCATCAGCGCCGGCGATCGGCGGCGAATTGACCGCCAACCCGATCGTGCGCAAGCTGTCGTTCACCGGCTCGACCGAAGTCGGGCGGCTGCTCATGGCGCAGTGCGCGCCGACCGTGAAGAAAATTTCGCTCGAACTCGGCGGCAACGCGCCGTTGATCGTTTTCGACGACGCCGATCTCGACGCCGCGGTGGAAGGCGCGCTGGCCTCGAAATACCGCAACGCCGGCCAGACCTGCGTCTGCGCCAACCGGCTGCTGGTGCAGGACGGCATCTACGACGACTTCGCCGCCAGACTCGTGGCGCGGGTGAAGGAACTGCGCGTCGGCAGCGGCCTCGGCGAAGGCGTCGCGCAAGGCCCGCTCATCGACGCGCAAGCGCTGGAAAAAGTCGAAGCGCATATCGCCGACGCGCTCGCGAAAGGCGCCAAAATACTCGTCGGCGGCCAGCGCCATGCGCTCGGCGGCACTTTTTTCGAGCCGACGGTGATCGGCGACGCCACGCGGGAGATGCGCTGCGCCCGCGAAGAAACCTTCGGCCCGGTGGCGCCGCTGTTCCGCTTCCGCAGCGAAGCCGAAGCGGTCGCCATGGCCAACGACACCGAGTTCGGGCTGGCGGCCTATTTTTTCAGCCGCGACATCGGACGCTGCTTCCGCGTCGCCGAGGCGCTCGAATACGGCATGGTCGGCGTCAACACCGGCATCATGTCGAACGAAGTCGCCCCCTTCGGCGGCCTCAAACAATCCGGCATCGGCCGCGAAGGCTCGAAGTACGGCATCGACGAATACCTCGAAATCAAATATCTCTGCTTCGGCGACATCGGATAAGAGCCTGCTCATGGTCTATGAGCAGGCGCTAAACGCGCCGCTGCAGCGGATGATGGCTCAGGTCTTGCGGTAAATCTCCGCGCCGGCGTCCACGAATTCCACGGCTTTCTGCGCCATCCCTTTCTGCAGGGCTTCAGTTTCGGACACGCCCTGGGTGGCGGCGAAGTCGCGCACGTCCTGGGTGATTTTCATGGAGCAGAAGTGCGGGCCGCACATGGAGCAGAAGTGCGCCAGCTTGGCGCCTTCCTGCGGCAGGGTTTCGTCGTGGAATTCACGTGCCTTGTCCGGATCGAGGCCGAGGTTGAACTGATCGTCCCAGCGGAATTCGAAGCGCGCCTTGGAGAGCGCGTTGTCGCGGATCTGCGCGCCGGGGTGGCCCTTGGCGAGATCGGCGGCGTGGGCGGCGATCTTGTAGGCGATGATGCCGTCCTTGACATCGTCCTTGTCGGGCAGGCCGAGGTGTTCCTTCGGCGTGACGTAGCACAGCATGGCGGTGCCGAACCAGCCGATCATCGCTGCGCCGATGGCGCTGGTGATGTGGTCGTAGCCGGGCGCGATGTCGGTGACGAGCGGCCCGAGGGTGTAGAAGGGCGCTTCCTTGCAGTATTTGAGTTGCAGCGCCATGTTTTCCTGGATGAGGTGCATCGGCACGTGGCCGGGGCCTTCGATGATGGTCTGCACGTCGTGCTTCCAGGCGATGTCCGTCAGTTCGCCGAGGGTTTCCAGTTCGCCCAGTTGCGCCGCGTCGTTGGCGTCGTGCGCCGAGCCGGGGCGCAGGCCGTCGCCGAGCGAGAAGCAGACATCGTAGGCTTTCATGATCTCGCAGATGTCCTCGAAGTGCGTGTAGAGGAAATTTTCCCGGTGGTGGGCGAGGCACCACTTGGCGAGGATGGAGCCGCCGCGCGAGACGATGCCGGTCATGCGCCGCGCCGTCAGCGGGATGTAGCGCAGCAGCACGCCGGCGTGGATGGTGAAGTAATCGACGCCCTGCTCGGCCTGCTCGATCAGCGTGTCGCGGAAAATTTCCCAGGTCAGATCCTCGGCCTTGCCGCCGACTTTCTCCAGCGCCTGATAGATCGGCACGGTGCCGATCGGCACCGGCGCATTGCGCACGATCCACTCGCGCGTTTCATGGATGTTCTTGCCGGTGGACAAATCCATCACCGTGTCGCCGCCCCAGCGGATGGCCCAGGTCATTTTTTCGACTTCTTCCTGAATGCTGGAGCCGAGCGCCGAGTTGCCGATGTTGGCGTTGATCTTCACGAGAAAATTGCGGCCGATGATCATCGGCTCCGCTTCCGGGTGGTTGATGTTGGCCGGGATCACGGCGCGGCCGCGCGCGACTTCATCGCGCACGAACTCGGGCGTGATGAGCGCCGGAATGGCGGCGCCGAGCGGCGCGCCGGGATGCTGGCGCAGCAGCAGTTCGGAGAGGCCCTCGCGCTTCTGGTTTTCGCGGATGGCGACGAATTCCATTTCCGGCGTGACGATGCCGCGGCGGGCGTAGTGCATCTGCGATACGTTCATGCCGGCGCGCGCGCGGCGCGGCGCGCGCGTGAGATCGAAGCGCACGCCGGTCAGCGCCGGATCGGCTTCGCGCTCGCGGCCATAGGCGGAGGAGGGCCGCGCCAGTTGTTCGCTGTCGCCGCGCTCGGCGATCCACTGCGCGCGCAACGGCGGCAAGCCCCGGCGGATGTCGATCTTCGCCTGCGGATCGGTGTAGGGGCCGGAGGTGTCGTAGACGAAGATCGGCGGATTCGCCTCGCCGCCCATCGCCGTCGGCGTGTCGGACTGGCTGATCTCGCGCATCGGCACGCGGAGGTCGGGGCGGCTGCCGGTGACGTAGATCTTGCGCGAGCAGGGCAGCGGCTGGATGGCCGCCGCGTCCACGTGGGCGGCAGCGGCGGCGAACGGTTCCTTGGCGTTCATGGCGTTTCTCCGTCGAAAAGGCGGCAAAAAAGGGAAGACGCGAAAGAGAAGACACGCCCGAGAAGACACGCCTGGCGGCGGATAAAACGGGGAGGGGAAAGCGGCGCTGGCGCTTCCCTGCCCCGGCATGACCCGCACAGGTTCAAGGGTGTCATCTCAGCCGGCAGAGCCGAATCGCAGATTCGGGAACCGCCGGCACCCCTAGCTGGTTCGGAAACTAGCCTAAAGCCGGAGGGAAGGCAAGCGCGCGCCGTCAGGATTGACAATCGCTTACCCATGAAATAAATTACCAGACGGTCATTAGCTGATATGAATGAGATGAACGCCCCTGCCAGAACCTCCGCCAAGGCGGCCCTTAAATCCTCCGTCCGGTCCGCCCCCAAGCGCGCTGCCCAGCCCCCCGCCCAGGTATTGCGCTGGCGCCGGCGCAAGGAGGCGCGCGCGCCGGAACTGCTCGCCGCCGCCCTCGCGCTGTTCGTCGAGAAGGGCTACGCGGCGACGCGGCTGGAGGAAATCGCCGACCGCGCCGGTGTCTCCAAGGGCACGCTGTATCTTTATTTCGAGAGCAAGGAAGAACTGTTCAAGGCCGTCGTCCGCGAGGGAATGGCGCCGCTCTTGGCGGAAGGGGAGGAATGGGTCGCCAGCACGCCCGGCCCGGCCGGCGATCTGCTCCGCGCCGTCGTCCTGCGCTGGTGGGAGGCGGTCGGCGACGGCCCGCTCGGCGGCATTCTCAAACTGGTTTTCGCCGAGGCGCGCAACTTCCCCGAAATCGCCCGCTTTTACACCGAGGAGGTGATCGGGCGCGGCTGGCGTCTGCTGTCCACAATCCTGCGGCGCGGCGTCGATTCGGGCGAATTCCGGCCCTTCAATCCCGACGCGCTGGCGCACATCGTCTTCTCGCCGCTGGTGCTGCGGACGATCTGGATGCATTCGATCGGCTGCTGCGGCGTCGCCCACATTCCGGCCGACGGCTATCTCAGGGAATATCTGGAATTAACCCTGCGCGGCCTGCGCAGCGAGGAGCGTGCATGAAAGCGGCACGCCATCTGACGGCCTGTCTGGCGCTGCTGCTGCTGGCCGGCTGCACGCAGCGGGAAGCGCCGAGTCCTCCCCCGCGCACGGTGCGGGTGCTGAAAGTGGGCGCCGCCGCCCTGCCGGGGAATCTGACTTTCCCCGGCGAGGTGTACGCCCGCTATGAAAGCCGGCTGGCTTTCCGTCTCGGCGGCAAGCTGATCCAGCGGCGCGTCGACGTCGGCGCCAGAATCAAGCGGGGCCAGGTGCTGGCGCGTCTTGACGCGCAGGACGCCGCGCTCAACGCGGCGCAGGCGGAAGCGGCGCGCGCGCTCGCCGAGGCCGAGGCGAAACGCTACCGCGAGTTGTATGCCAAGAAATTCGTCAGCCAGGCCGTGCTCGACGCCAAGGAGACGGCGCTGAAGACGGCGGAGACGCAAGCCGGCATGGCGCGCAATCAAGCCGGCTATACGACGCTGGCGGCGGACCGCGACGGCGTCGTCACCGCGATTGAAGTCGAGGCCGGTCAGGTGGTGGCGGCCGGCCAGACCGTGCTGCGCGTGGCCGAGGGCGGCGAGATCGAGATTCTGATCGCCGTGCCGGAAGCCGATGTCGAGAAGGTGCGCCGCGCCGAGAGTTTCAACATCGTCCTCAACAGCCTGCCCGGCCGCGTCTGGACGGGCCGCCTGCGCGAACTCTCGCCCGCCGCCGATCCGGCGACGCGCACTTTCGCGGCGCGCATCAGCGTGCCGGAGGCGGACGAATCCATGCGGCTCGGCATGAGCGCCCGCGTCGAGGTCAAGGTCGGCGGCGGCGAGACGGTGTTGCGCCTGCCGCTGTCGGCTTTCTTCACGCGCGACGAGCGCACCAACGTCTGGGTGGTCGATCCGGCGACGCAGACGGTGACGTTGACGCCGGTGGAAACCGACGGCGTCGTTGATAACGAGATGCGCGTCAAGAGCGGCTTGCAGCCCGGTCAACTGGTTGTCACCGCCGGCGCCAGCCTGCTCGATCCGGGACAGAAAGTGCGCTTGCCGGAGAGCGGGCAATGAGGCGCCCGCTCCGGCCCTCCCCGCTTGCGGGGGAGGGCGTTCATGCGGTCGCCGCTGGCATCGCTGTGGCCGCTGCCGCCGCTGTCGCCACTGTGGTTACTGTGGCGAGGGGCGTTGACGATGCCGTCTGAGGGCCGCTTCAACCTTACCGCCGCCGCTCTGCGCCAGCGCGAGTTGACGCTGTTTTTCATTCTCGCCGTCGCCATCGCCGGGTTTGCCGCCTACTTCCAGTTGGGTCAGCGCGAAGATCCCGATTTCACTTTCCGCGCCATGGTCGTCCGCGTCCTGTGGCCGGGCGCCACCGCCGAGCAGGTGGATCAGGAAATCACCGACCGCATCGAGAAAAAGCTGCAAGAGACGCCCTTCTTCCGCCACACCATCAGCCGCTCCAAGGCGGGCGAGTCGTTCATCATTCTCGAACTGGAAGACACGGCGCGCGGGCCGGCGGTGGCCGACGCCTGGTATCAGGTGCGCAAGAAAATCGGCGACATCCGCCATACCTTGCCGGAGGGCGTCGTCGGCCCGTTCTTCAACGACGAGTTCGGCGACGTTTTCGGTTCGATTTACGCCTTCACCGCCGACGGCTTCACGCATTCCGAACTGCGCGATTACGTCGAAGCCGCGCGCCAGCGCCTGCTGAAGCTGAAAAACGTCGCCAAGATCGACCTGCTCGGCGTGCAGGACGACCGCATTTTCATCGAGCTGTCGACGCAGAAGCTGGCCGAGATGAAACTGGACGTGGAGAAAATCGCCCAGGCCATCGTGAGCCAGAACGCCGTCACGCCGGCGGGCGAGGTGGATTCGGCGACATATGCCATTCCGCTGCGCGTGAGCGGCGAACTGAATTCGGTGGAGGCCGTCGCCGACACGCGGCTGGCGGTGGGCGGGCGCAGCCTGCGCATCGGTGACATTGCGCGGGTGTACCGCGATTACATTGATCCGCCGATCTCGAAAATGTATTACCACGGCCGGCAGGCCATCGGTCTGGCGGTGTCCATGACGAGGGATGGCGACGTGCTGGCGCTGGGCCGCGATCTCGCCGCCGAAATGGCGGCGATCCGCGCCGGCTTGCCGCTCGGCATCGAATTCGCCCAGGTGTCCGACCAGCCGCGCATCGTCGCGCAGGCGGTGGGCGATTTCATGCGGGTGTTTCTGGAGGCGCTCGCCATTGTGCTGCTGGTGAGCTTCGTCAGCCTCGGGCTGCGCACCGGTCTGGTGGTGGCGGTCACCATTCCGTGGGTGGTGGCGGCGACGTTTCTCGGCATGCGCTACTTCGGCATCGACCTGCACCGCATTTCCACCGGCGCCCTCATCATCGCCCTCGGCCTGCTGGTGGATGACGCCATGATCGCGGTGGAGATGATGTCGCGCAAGATCGAGCAGGGCTTCGACAAGCTCGCCGCCGCCGCCTTCGCCTGGCGCAGCACGGCGTTTCCGATGCTGACCGGCACGCTGATTACGGCGGCCGGCTTCCTGCCGATCGGCACCGCCAAGTCGGCTACCGGCGAATACACGTTTGGCATTTTCGCGGTGGTGACGCTGGCGCTGCTGATTTCCTGGGTGGCTGCCGTCATCGTCACGCCGTTCATCGGCAACTGGATTCTCAAAAGCCCCGGACATGCCGCCGCCGACCGCGACGTTTTCGCGACGCCGTTCTACGCCCGGCTGCGCCGCCTCATCGAGTGGTGCCTGACGCACCGCAAGCTGACCATGCTCGCCACGCTGGCCCTGTTCGCGCTCGGCGCGGCCGGCATGGGGCTGACCGAAAAGCAGTTCTTTCCCAACTCCAACCGCCCCGAGGCGCTGGTCGAATTGTGGCTGCCGGAAGGCGCCAGCTTCCAGGCCACCGAGCGGGAGGCGCAGCGGCTGGAAACGATTCTCGCGCAAGACCCGGATGTCGCCTCATGGGTGACTTACGTCGGCAACGGCTCGCCGCGCTACTTTCTCTCGCTCGACCAGCAATTGTTTCGCGCCAATTTCGCGCAGGCGGTGATCCTGACGCGCGATCTGGAAGGGCGCGAGCGCGTCATCACGCGCCTGCGGCATATTTTCGCGGAGGATTTTCCCGGCCTGCGCGCTCGCGCCAACCGCGTCGTATTCGGGCCGCCGGTGGCGTATCCGGTGCAGTTCCGCGTCGTCGGCGTCGAGATTCCGAAACTCAAGCAGATCGCCGACCGGGTCGCCGAGGCGATGCGCGCCTCGCCGCACACGCTCGACATCAACCGGGACTGGGGCGCGCGCGCGCCGATGCTGCGCGTCGACGTCGATCAGGAAAAAGCGCGCGCGCTCGGCGTATCCACCGTCAGCGTCTCGCGCGCGCTGCAAAGCGCCCTCAGCGGCGCGACGCTGGCGCAGTTCCGCGAGAACGACCGCCTCATCGACATCGTGCTGCGCGCGCCGGAGGACGAGCGCGATGTCATGGAGCGGGTGCTGGCGGTGCAGATTCCGACTGCCGCCGGCCGCGCCGTGCCGGTGACGCAGGCGGCGACGGTGCGCGAAGCGTTCGAGGAGCCGCTCCTCTGGCGGCGCAGCCGCGAATTGACGCTCACCGTGCGCGCCGACATCGTCGACGGCGTACAGGCGCTGGATGTCGCGCAGGCCATCGACCGTCAACTGACAACGCTGCGGGCGTCGCTGCCGGACGGCTACCGCATCGAGATCGGCGGCTCGCTGGAAGAATCCGGCCGCGCGCAGGCATCCATCAATGACGGTCTGCCGATGATGCTGGCTGTCGTGCTGACGGCGCTGATGCTCCAGTTGCGGAGCTTTTCGCGCACCTTCATGGTGCTGCTGACCGCGCCGCTGGGGCTGATCGGCGTCGCGCTGGCGCTGCTGCTGTTTCAGCAGCCCTTCGGCTTCGTCGCCATGCTCGGCACGATCGCGCTGAGCGGCATGATTATGCGCAACACCGTCATCCTGATCGACCAGATCGAGCAGGACACCCGCGCCGGCGCGCCGCCCTGGGTGGCGATCCGCGAGGCCACGGTGCGCCGCTTCCGCCCCATCGCGCTGACGGCGGCGGCAGCCATGCTGGCGATGATTCCGCTCACCCGCAACGTGCTGTGGGGGCCGATGGCGTTCTCCATCATGGGCGGCCTGCTGGTGGCGACCGTTCTCACCGTGCTGTTCGTACCGGCGCTGTACGCGGCCTGGTTCCGCGTGACGCCGCCGCCCGCGTCGGCTGCCCCGGCCACGGCAGCGGAATAGGTTAGAATTCCAAAAATAAGAATTTACTTCTATTGATAATTTTCTGGAGCAAACGATGAATCTCGAACAAGCCCGCCACAACATGATTGCGCAGCAGATCCGCACCTGGAAAATGCTGGATCAGGATGTGCTCGACCTGCTGCTGGATATCGAACGCGAGCATTTCGTGCCGCCGGCGTATCTGAATCTGGCCTATGCCGAAACGGCGATTCCGCTCGGCCACGGCGCCGCCATGCTGATGCCGGCGCAGGAAGCGAAGCTGCTCCAGGCGCTGGCGCTGCGCAAGTCGGACAAGGTGCTGCAAATCGGCGCCGGCTCCGGCTACATGGCGGCGCTGCTCGGCGCGCGCAGCGATCATGTGTATGCGGTCGAGATCGAGCCGGCGCTGGCGGCGCTGGCGCGCGAGAACCTGCGCCGCTGCGAACGCGCCGACAACGTGACGGTGATCGAGGGCGATGGCGCGGCCGGCTGGCCGGATCAGGCGCCCTATGACGCCATCCTGCTCACCGGCGCGGTGGCGGAGATTGCGCCGGCGCTGCTGGCGCAGTTGAAAGTCGGCGGCCGTCTGCTGGCGGTGGTCGGTGAGGCGCCGCCGATGCAGGCGCGACGGGTCGTGCGCGTGTCGGAAGACGACTTTCAGAGCGAAAACCTGTTTAGCACCGGCATTCCGTCGCTGCGCAATCTGCCGCCGCGCAAGCCCTTCGTTTTTTGATTCGCATCCGCCGCGGCATGACGGTCTGAAGGCCCGCTTGGCCGTTTTACACCATGAAAAAATCCCCGTTCCTGTTCTGTCTGCTGCTGACCGGCGCGCCGGCTTTCGGCGCCGATCTGCTGCAGGTGTACCACGACGCCCTCGCGTATGACGCTGAATACGCCGCCGCCAGGGCGGCGCGCGAAGCCGGTCAGGAAAAGCTGCCGCAGGCCCGCGCCGGTTTGCTGCCGGTGATCTCCGGCTCGGCCAGCACGGTCTGGAACGACATTGATTTTCAATCCCGCACCGCCGGCGCGCCCGGCATTGATTCCCGCTACAACACCAACGGCTATCAGCTCGTGTTGACGCAGCCGCTGTTCCGCTGGCAGAACATCGAGCAATACGGTCAGGGCAAGCTGGCCGTGGCGCAGGCGGACGCCGTGTTCGTCAAGGCCAGTCAGGATCTCATCCTGCGCGTCTCGCAGGCTTATTTCGACGTGCTGCTGGCGCAGGACAGCCTCGATCTGGCGCGCATGCAAAAGAGCGCCATCGCCGAGCAACTGGACGCGGCGAAGCATAATTTCGAGATCGGCACCGCCACCATCACCGACACGCACGAAGCGCAAGCGCGTTACGACCTCGCCACGGCGCAGGAACTGGCGGCGCAAAACGATCTGGAGATCAAGCTGCAAGCCCTGCGGCTGGTGATCGGCAAAATGCCGGAGGCGCTTGCTCCCCTGCGTCCGGAAGTCGAATTGCAGCGCCCGCAGCCTGACGACATGACGAAGTGGGTCGAGGCGGCGGAGGGTGGCAATCCGCTCGTGCAGGCGCAGCAGGCGGCGCTGGAAATCGCCGACAAGGAAATCAACAAGCAGCGCGCCGGCCATCTGCCGACGCTGGATCTGGTGGCGACGCGTGGCCGCAATTCGGCCACTGGCTCGTTGCTTGCCGGCATCGCCATGCCGGGTTCGGATACGCATGCCTCCACGGTCGGCCTGCAACTCAACTTGCCGATTTTCGCCGGCGGCGGCGTCATGTCGCGCGACCGCGAAGCCGTCGCCCTGCGCGAGAAAGCGCGGGCCGATCTGGACAACGCCCAGCGCAGCGCGGCGCTCGGCGCGCGGCAGGCTTACCTTGGCGTGACCAACGGCATGGCGCAAGTCAAAGCGTTCGCGCAAGCCCTGGTCTCCAGCCAGTCGGCGCTCGAATCGAACAAGCTCGGCTACGAAGTCGGCGTGCGCATCAACATCGACGTGCTGAACGCCCAGCAGCAGCTTTACGCCACCCGCCGCGATCTGGCCAAATCGCGCTACGACACCCTGAACGCCCAACTCCGCCTGAAAGCCGCCGCCGGCAGCCTGAGCGAAGACGATGTGCAAGCCGTCAACGCCTTGCTCGTGAAGTAAGGCGCGCAAGCCGGAAGGCTTTACCGGGAAAATTCCGCCTCATGGCTTCCAGTCTGCTGCTTCTGCTCGACGACATCGCCAGCGTGCTTGACGATGTCGCGCTGCTCACCAAAGTCGCCGCCAAAAAAACCGCCGGCGTGCTCGGCGACGATCTCGCCCTCAACGCGGAGCAAGTCGCCGGCGTGCGCGCCGACCGCGAACTGCCGGTGGTGTGGGCGGTGGCGAAAGGCTCGCTGCGGAACAAGGCGATTCTGGTGCCGGCGGCGCTGCTCATCGGCACCTGGCTGCCTTGGGCGGTGATGCCGCTGCTGATGGTTGGCGGCGCGTTCCTGTGCTTCGAAGGCGTGGAAAAACTGGCGCACAAATTTCTTCACCGCGAAGAACAGGACGCCCAGCGCGAGCGCTTGGCGAACGCCGTGACCGAAGGGCAGGCCGACCTGCTGGCGGTCGAGCGGGGAAAAATCAAGGGCGCCATCCGCACCGACTTCATTCTCTCCGCCGAAATCATCGTCATCACCCTCGGCACTGTTTCCGGGCAGGCGTTCGTCACGCAACTTACGGTGCTGACCGGCGTCGCCCTGCTGATGACCGTCGGCGTGTATGGGCTGGTGGCGGGCATCGTCAAAATCGACGACGCGGCGCTTTATCTGACGCGCCGTCCGGGCGCCGCCGCGCAAGCTGTCGGTCGCGCCCTGCTCGGACTGGCGCCCTGGCTCATGAAGGCGCTCTCGGTGCTCGGCACGCTGGCCATGTTCCTCGTCGGCGGCGGCATCCTCGCTCACGGCGTGCCCGCGCTCGGCCATGCCATCGCCGAGTGGGCCGAACAGACCAACGCCGTCGTCGGCGCGCTCGGTTCCATGCTCGTCAACATCGGCATCGGCCTCGTCGCCGGCGCGATTGTGCTGGCGGCGGCGCAGGCGGTGAAACGGCTGCGCAAGCCGGCATGAAAACCATCCGGCCATCCGGACATGGCCGGGATGAGTCAAACAGATGAGCCAAACAGATCGGCATCGAATTAAAATCACAACCGGTCACCTCAATGCGCGAACCCATGTCCTCCCCATCCCGCACCGGCTGGAATTTCGACAACACGTACGCCGGGCTGCCTGAACGGCTGTACGTCCGCCAGAACGCGGCTCGTCATGCCGCGCCCTCGCTGGTCATCCTCAACCATGCGCTGGCGCAGCGGCTGGGACTGGACGCGGACGTGCTGGAGCGCGGCGAAGCGGCGGATGTGTTTTCCGGCAACGTCATGCCCGCAGGCGCGCAGCCGCTCGCCCAGGCCTATGCCGGCCACCAGTTCGGTTTCTTCAACATGCTCGGCGACGGGCGCGCGCTGCTGCTGGGCGAACAGATCGCGCCGGACGGGGCGCGTTTCGACATCCAGCTCAAAGGCTCCGGCGTCACGCCGTTCTCGCGCCGCGGCGACGGCAAGGCGGCGCTCGGCCCCATGCTGCGCGAATATCTCGTCAGCGAGGCGATGCACGCGCTCGGCATTCCCACCACGCGCAGCCTCGCGGTGGTGAAAACCGGCGAGCCGGTGTACCGCGACACGGCGCTGCCGGGCGCGGTGCTGACGCGCGTCGCCGCCAGCCATCTCCGTGTCGGCACCTTCGAGTATGCCTACGGCATCGGCGCGCCGCCGGTGCTGAAGGCGCTCGCGGATTACGCCATCCGCCGCCATGACGCGGCGCTGGCGGACACGCAGAACCCTTATCTCGGATTGCTGCATGCCGTGGCGGAACGGCAGGCGCGGCTCGTCGCGCAGTGGATGCACGCCGGTTTCATCCACGGCGTGATGAACACCGACAACATGACGATCAGCGGCGAGACTATCGACTACGGCCCCTGCGCCTTCATGGACGCTTATCACCCGGATACAGTGTTCAGTTCCATCGACAACCGGGGCCGTTATGCCTACGGCAATCAACCCGCCATCGCGCAGTGGAATCTGGCCCGCTTTGCCGAAGCCTTGCTGCCGCTCATCGCCGATGATCAGGAGACGGCGGTGCAATTGGCGGCAAGCGCGATTCAGGCTTTTTCCGGCGTCTATGAACAAGCCTGGCTGGAGGGCATGCGCCGCAAGCTCGGCCTGCTCGACGCGCAGCCGGACGACAAGGCGCTCGCCGATGATTTGCTCGCCGCGATGCAAAACCACGGCCTTGATTTCACGCTTACTTTCCGCGCGCTGACCGAGCGGCAGACCGTCGATTACGCCGCGCCCGACATGCAAGCATGGCAGACACGCTGGAAGATGCGCCGCGACGGCCAGCCCGCGTCACGCGAACAGGCGCTTGCCGCCATGCGTCAGGCCAATCCCGCCGTGATTCCGCGCAATTATCTGGTCGAAGCCGCGCTCGATGCCGCCGTCAATGACGGCGACATGGAGCCGTTCAAGCGGCTGCACGCGGCGCTGGCGCGGCCTTTCGAGGCAACGCCGGAAAACGCGCGCTACCGCGCCGCGCCTCCGCCCGCGCAGCAGGCCTACCGCACTTATTGCGGCACGTGAGCGGCGGCAAGCCGCGATTCGATGAGCGCGATGGTTTTCGCCGTCGCGCCACGGTGGGCGGCGGCGAATGCCTTGCCTGCCGCGCCCATGCGCTGGCGCGTGGGTTCATCGGCGAGCAGGGCTGACGCCGTTTCCAGCAATTCTTGCGCCGATCCGATCTGTTTCGCCGCGCCGCAGGCGAGCGCCTGCTCGGCGGCGTGAGAGAAGTTGTAGGTCGAAGGCCCGATCAGCACCGGACGGCCAACGGCGCAGGCTTCGATGAGGTTCTGGCTGCCGTGGTCGAGCAGGCTGCCGCCGATGAAGGCGATGTCGCAGGCGGCGTAGTAGGCGAAGAGTTCCCCCATGCTGTCGCCGATCAGCACTTGCGTGGCCGCCGCCAAGGGCGTGTTTTCGCTGCGGCGCTGGACGATGAAGCCGAGCTTGCCGGCCAGCGCCGCCACTTCGTCGAAACGCTGCGGATGGCGCGGCACCACAACCAGCAGCGCGTCGCCGAGGCGCTCGGGGCGTTGCGTCAGCGCCGCGAACAGCAGCGCCTCTTCGCCCTCGCGCGTGCTGGCGGCGAGCAGCACGGGGCGCGGCCCCATCCGCTGCCGCAAGGTTTCGCCCAGCGCCAGTTGTTCCGGCGGCGGCAGGAGATCGAACTTGACGTTGCCGAGCGCGTCGACGCGCGGCGCGCCCAGAGCACGCAAGCGGGCGGCGTCGGCCTCGGTCTGCGCGGCGATGGCGGCCAGCCCTTGCAGCGCGGCGCGCGTCAGCCTGGGAAAGCGGGCGTAGCGGCGGGCGGATTTTTCCGACAAGCGGGCATTCGCCAGCAACAGCGGCATGCCATGCTTCTGGCATTGCGCGATCAGATTCGGCCACAGTTCGGTTTCCAGCAGCACGCCGACGGCGGGCCGGAAATGCCGCAGAAAGCGCCGCACCGCGAACGGATAGTCGTAGGGCAGATAGGCGCGCTGCGCGCCGTCGCCGAACAGCGCCTCGGCGGTTTGGCGCCCGGTCGGCGTCATGTGGGTGAGCAGAATGCGGCAGCCGGGATGACGGGCCTTGAGCGCGGCGACGATGGGCGCGGCGGCGCGCGTTTCGCCGACGGAGACGGCATGCAGCCAGATCAGATCGCCGGTTTCTTTTTCTTTCTGCGCGGAAGGGTAAAACCCGAATCGCTCGCCCGTATGTTGCAGATACTCGGGCTGCTTGCGGCCGCGCAGCCGCAGGCGCAGCCAGACCCAGGGCAGCAGGGCGAGCAGCGCCAGGTTATAGAGGAAGCGCGTCATCACAGCCGTTCCGCCGCCGCTGCGATGACTTGCGCGGCGGTTGGCGGCGCGCCGGCGCCGCCGAGATTGATGGCCGTGCCGCCGGCATATACGCCGGTCAATTCGGGATGCGAACCGGCGAACAGGCAAACGGTTGGCCGCCCGAGGGCGGCGGCGAGATGGCTCAGGCCGGTGTCGACGCCGACGACCAGTTGCGCGCCGGCCAGCAGCGGCGCCAGATCGGCGATGCGCATCGGCGGCGCGGCGGCGGCCCGCGCCATGCCGTCCGCGAGCCGCGCAGCGCGGGCGCGTTCTTCGGCGCTGCCGCCCGGCAGCGCGCAGGTCAGCCCGCGCGCATTCAAGTCTGCGGCGAGCGCCAGCCAGTCGGCTTCCGGCCACAGTTTGTCGGCGCGGCTGCTGGCGGTGAGCAGTACGCAGTACGGCCCCGCCGGCAGCCAGGGCGCGGTGAAAGGCGCGGTAAAGGGAGAGGCGGGCGCGGCAGCGGCGATGCCGTAGTCTAGCGGCATATCCAGCGCGTAGCCCAGCGCGGCGGCGGCCAACTGGCGGTTGCGCTCGACCGCGTGCAGCGCGGTCGGAATCGCGTAGACGGCATCGTAGAAACGGGCGGCGAGCGGCTCGCGCGCCGATCCGGCGGCGTAGCCGGCATGTTTGCCCCGCGCCTGACGGGCGAGCAAGGCGCTCTTGATGAGGCCCTGCGTGTCGAGCACGAGGTCATACTGCCCGGCCCGCGCCGCCTGACGGAAGCCGCGCCATTCGCGCCAGGTGACGGCGGAAAACGGTGCGCGGCGCCAGCGCCGCACCGCCACCGGAATCACCCGGCCAATCGCCGGATGCAGGCGCGGAATGTCGGCGAAGCCTTCTTCCACCACCCAGTCGATGCACGCTTGCGGAAAGCGCGCGCGAATGTCGCTCGCCACCGGCAGGTTGTGCACGACATCGCCGAGGGAGGAGGTTTTGACGAGCAGGATGGAGCGCATTGTCTCGGTTAGAATGTGCGCCTGAAAGCGGAATTATAAGCCACGCTCCCAAGACACTCCCACACTCCCAAGGGAACCCGACGCGTGAAAGTCCTGATTACGGGTTGCGCCGGTTTTATCGGCATGCACGTCGCCCAGCGCCTGCTGGCGCGCGGCGATGAAGTCGTCGGCATCGACAACCTCAACGATTACTACGACGTAAATCTCAAGCAGGCCCGGCTGGCCCGGCTGGACGGCGCGCCGGGCTTTCGCTTCGTCCGCCTCGACATCGCCGATTCCTCCGGCATGGCGGCGCTTTTCAGGCGGGAAAATTTTGAAGGCGTCATCAACCTCGCCGCGCAGGCCGGCGTGCGCTATTCACTCATCAACCCGCATGCCTACGCCGAATCCAACCTGACCGGTTTCGTGAACCTGCTCGAAGGCTGCCGACATGGCGGCATCAAGCATTTCGTCTACGCCAGCAGTTCCAGCGTCTATGGCGGCAATATCCGCATGCCATTTTCCGAGCGCGACAACGTCGACCATCCGGTCAGCCTCTACGCGGCGACCAAAAAATCGAACGAGCTGATGGCGCACGCCTACAGTCACCTCTTCGGCCTGCCGACGACCGGCTTGCGCTTTTTCACCGTCTACGGCCCCTGGGGACGGCCGGACATGGCCTATTTTCTTTTCGCCGACGCCATTCTGGCCGGGCGGCCGATCGAGGTTTTCAATCATGGCCGCATGCAGCGCGATTTCACCTACATCGACGACATCGCTGAAGGCGTCGTGCGCGTGCTCGACCGTCCGGCCACGGCCAGCCCGGAATTCGACAAGGCGCAGCCCGACGCCGCCACCAGTTGGGCGCCGTACCGGCTCTACAACATCGGCAACCACCAGCCCGTCGACCTGCTGGCGTTCATCGCCGAACTCGAAACCGCGCTCGGACGCCAAGCCGAAAAACGCTTCCTGCCCATGCAGGACGGCGACGTTCCCGCAACCTGCGCCGACACGGCGGCATTACGCGCCGCCACCGGCTTCAACCCTTCAACCCCGATCAAGGAAGGCGTGCGGCGATTTGTCGACTGGTATCGGGCTTATTACAACATTCAGACAACATGATTCTGGATTGCGGAAAATGAACGGTCATGGCTGATTCAATCCAGCCCGTCATTCTGTGCGGCGGTTCCGGCACGCGCTTGTGGCCGTTGTCGCGCGCCGGCTTTCCGAAACAATTTCTCTGTCTCACGGGCAAGGAGAGTTTGTTTCAGCAGGCGGCGCGGCGTCTGGCCGGATTGGGCGGCGATGGTTTCACGGTCGCCGCGCCCTGCATCGTCAGCAATGAAGAACATCGTTTCCTCGTGCAAGAGCAGTTGCGCGAGGCGGGTATCGAACTCGGCGCGGCGCTGCTCGAACCGGCAGGCCGCAACACCGCGCCGGCGCTGACCCTGGCCGCGTTGGCCGCGCTGGAAAACGGCGACGACCCCGTGCTCGCGGTGACGCCGGCCGATCAGACTGTGGCGGATACGGCTGCGTTTACCGCCGCCATGCGCAAGGCCGTGACAGAGGCCGCCAACGGCGCCATCGTCATTTTGGGCGTCACGCCGGATCGCCCGGAAACCGGGTATGGCTATATCAAAGCAGAAGCGAATACCGGCGGCCTCATGCGCGTGGCGCGTTTCGTCGAGAAACCCGACGCCAAGACCGCGCAAACCTATCTGGCCGAAGGCGGCTATTACTGGAATGCCGGAATCTTCGTGCTTAAAGCCGCCGTGTGGCTGGCGGCGCTGGAACAGTTTCGCCCCGACATCGCGCAAGCCGCGCGGGCCGCATGGCAAAAGCGCAGCATCGACCAGAAGTTCGTGCGCCCCGGTCGCGCGGAGTTTGAAGCGATTCCCGGCGAATCAATCGACTATGCGGTGATGGAACATTGCCCCGGCCGCTTGCCCCTGCGAGTGGCGGCGCTCGATGCCGGCTGGAGCGACCTTGGCGCTTGGGAAGCCGTCTGGAACGCGCTGCCCAAGGACGAAGCGGGCAACGCGCATTTCGGCGACGTAATCGCCAGGGACAGCCGCGATACCCTGGCCCATGCCAGCAGCCGGCTGATTGGTCTGGTCGGCGTGCGTAATCTTGTGGTCATTGAGACGCCCGACGCCGTGCTGGTGGCCGAACGCGGCCGTTGTCAGGACGTGAAAGACATCGTGACCGCGCTCAACGTCAGCGGCCGCGAAGAACACGTCCTGCACCGCAAGGTGCATCGTCCTTGGGGCTGGTACGATTGCATTGACGAAGGCGAGCGCTTCAAGGTCAAGCGCATACAAGTCAAACCCAAGGCCAGCCTCAGTTTGCAAAAGCATCATCATCGCGCCGAGCATTGGGTCGTCGTCAAGGGCGTGGCTGAAGTCACCTGCGGCGGCAAAGTGACGCGGCTTGTTGAAAATCAGTCCATCTATATTCCGCTGGGAGAAGCGCACAGACTCGCCAACCCCGGCGAGGCGCCGCTGGAGATCATCGAAGTGCAGTCGGGCGCTTATCTCGGCGAGGATGACATTGTGCGTCTGGAAGACCACTACGGCAGGGGCGCATGATGTGGCCGGCGCTTTCCCGTATTTTTATTGATGGCGCGTGTTGCGCCGAACGACCGGAGGTTGAATCTTGACCAAACGTGCTCTCATCACCGGCATCACCGGGCAGGATGGCGCCTATCTTGCCGAATTTCTTTTGAACAAAGGCTACGAGGTTCACGGCATCAAGCGCCGCGCCTCGCTTTTCAATACGGATCGCATCGACCATCTCTATCAGGATCCACACATCGCCAACCGCAATTTCATTTTGCATCATGGCGACCTGACCGATTCGACCAATCTCATCCGCATCATCCAGCAAGTGCAGCCGGACGAAATCTACAACCTCGCCGCCATGAGCCATGTGGCGGTGAGTTTCGAGACGCCCGAATACACCGCCAACGCCGATGGTATCGGCACACTGCGCATACTCGAAGCCATCCGCATCCTCGGCCTTGAAAAGAAGACTCGCTTTTACCAAGCCAGCACGTCCGAACTCTATGGCTTGGTGCAGGAAATTCCGCAGAAGGAAACCACCCCCTTCTATCCGCGCAGCCCTTACGCCGTGGCCAAGCTCTATGCTTACTGGATCGTGGTCAATTACCGCGAAGCCTACGGCATCTATGCCTGCAACGGCATCCTCTTCAATCACGAATCGCCGGTTCGCGGCGAAACCTTTGTCACGCGCAAGATCACGCGCGCGCTTGCCCGCATCAAGCTCGGCCTGCAAGATTGCCTCTATCTCGGCAACCTCGATGCCAAGCGCGACTGGGGCCACGCCCGCGACTACGTCGAAGCGCAATGGCTGATTCTGCAACAAGATCAACCCGAAGATTTCGTCATCGCCACCGGCGCCCAGTACAGCGTGCGCGAATTCGTCAATGCCGCTGCGAAAGAACTCGACATCGCCATCGAATGGCGCGGCAACGGCATCGAGGAAAGAGGCTACGACGCATCCGGCAAGGTCATCGTCGCCGTCGATCCGCGCTACTTCCGCCCGACCGAAGTCGAAACCCTGCTCGGCGATCCGACCAAGGCCAAACAAAAACTCGGCTGGTCGCCCAAAACCACCTTCCACGAACTCGTCGTTGAAATGGCGCGTGAAGACCTCAAGAGCGCCGAGCGTGACGAACTGGTGAAGAAGCACGGCTTCTCCGCTTACGACTACCACGAGTGAAATAACTTGAAGCCAAACGTTAGACAATCAAACGTAAATGATTATGAGCCAGTCTGAAGCTTTCAAGGCAGTGCCTGTTTTGGCGGTGGTTGTGCCCTGCTTTAATGAGCAGGATGTCCTTCCGGGCACAATCGAGACGCTTGGCAAAGTTTTGGGGCAATTGATTGAGCGATCTGTTGTCGCTGAGGATAGTTTTCTTTGTTTTGTGGACGATGGGTCACGCGATACCTCTTGGGATTTGATTAAAAATTCGGGAAATCACAGAGTCAAAGGCGTCAAACTATCCTTGAATTTTGGTCACCAAAATGCGCTGCTTGCGGGTTTGCTTTCGGTAATGGATCGATGTGACGCGGCAATATCAATTGATGCCGATCTTCAGCAAGATCCTTGGGCAATGGAGGCTTTCATTGAAAAATACGTAAAAGGCGCTGATGTCGTCTTTGGGGTTCGACGTGACAGGGCGTCAGATGGCATTTTCAAGAAATTATCTGCCAGAGCCTTCTACCGCTTGATGCAATTGATGGGTGTAAACATTATTCCGGATCATGCGGATTATCGATTGCTGAGTCGACGTGCGATAGGGTGGCTCGCTCAGCACAAGGAACCCGGTTTGTTTTTGCGCGCCATTTGCATGCAATTGGGTTTACAGACAGCCATTGTTCATTTTGATGTTTCTGCGCGCATGGCTGGAGAAAGCAAATATTCATTATCCAGGATGATGAGCCTGGGCTTGAACGGAATCACCTCATTCAGCGTCATGCCATTAAGATTAATCGCGACATTGGGAGTTGCGATTTTCTTTCTGAGCGGCATATTGGGGTTTTATGTTTTATGGCGAACTATTTTCGTGGGCGATGTTGTGCCAGGGTGGGCATCGACGACTCTCCCCATATATTTTCTTGGCGGGATTCAGATTCTTTGCCTTGCGCTCATCGGTGAATACGTGGCCCAGTTACTGGTAACAGTAAAAGCCAGACCCAGATATTTGGTTGAAGAGGAATTGTTTTGAAATTCTTTTTGTGGACTGTTTTTCTGGCTGTCTATGCGGCCATTAGCTGTATGGGCTTGTATTTGGTGAAAGTTGCGTCGGGTTACTTTACGCCTGCATTTATCGGGGGGCTGCTCTTGTATGCTTTGGGGGCGGGACTTTGGATTTTCATTCTTAGGCATTTGCCTTTGTCTGTCGCATTTCCATTGGCCGCAGGGTTACTAATGATAGCAACGACCCTTACCGGAAAATTTTTTCTTGGCGAACCTGTTTCAGCCTTGATGATTTTCGGAATGCTATTGATATTGGCAGGAATTGCGTCGATAAGTTATGCGAAAGTGAACTAATGGACAGCAAAGTAGAACGACAGCGAGAACATTTTGATTCGATTGCGGACGAATACCTGGAAGCAAGGCTGAATGCAACACATCGGGATTTGAAAAAAAGAATATGGTCTGCGTTTAGTGCAAACAAGAAAGCCTTGCTGGCTAGCGGCGCAAGAGTTCTGGAGCCAATGTGCGGCATGGCCGAAGGGCTTGAAATTGTCGAGACATATTTTCAGTCAGAAATTGACTACCTGGGATTTGATTACAGTGAAAAAATGGTTGCTGCCGCGAGGCGACGCCTGCCAAAGCACCAGATTGAATGGGCCGATGTAACCGTGTTCGACCCCAAAGACAAACAATATGATTTTATTGTTCTCCTTGGCGGCTTGCATCACGTTTATGCTGTTAGTGACAAGGTTGTCATGCGATTGGCGGATTCTCTTGCTCCCGGCGGATATTTTTTAAGCTACGAACCCACGCAAAACTGCTGGCTGACACGAAAGATACGAGAGAAAATTTACAGCGCCAATCCGACTTTTGATCATAAAACCGAACAGGGATTTGATCTGGAGCAGCTAAATACAATGTTTCGGCAAGCAGGGTTTGATTTGATTGATCAAGCCTACCCCGGCTTGCTTTCTTATATTCTTTATTACAACCCGGATGCCTTCCCGTGGCTGAATAAAGGCGGGGTTCCCGGAGTTAAAGCGGCGTTCTCCATAGATCGGCTTTTTTGGCGTAATTGGATTGGTCGAAAACTGTCGTTCGCCACCTTGAGTCTCTGGCGAAAGCGTGTTTGATGCTACAACAGAGAGTTACAGTTGCCCAGCTTGGCGTCCTTGCCGTGATCTTGTCCTTGATCATGTGGTGGCCTTTGCACAAGGCTGAATGGGGGCTGATTGATGATCATGAGATCATGATGATGATTGGGCAGCCTGAACATTTGGCATGGCATGGTATCCCGGAGGCTTTAAGCAAGACAGAGCTTGCTCCGGAGGCGACGCTTCCCAGATTTCGCCCAACGTATTATTTCGCAAGGACGCTTGAAGCTGTCGTATGGGGCAAGGATGCCTCCAAATGGTATTCGTTCAGAATTGCGATTGCGGTGTTCTTCTCTGTTGCCTTGGCTGCTGTATTAGTGCGCATATCACCTACACGCTTTGCCGCAGTTGCGTTGCTTTTGATGCTGGGGGGGGCTTATTGGGCTGATATTTTTGCGCGCGCAGGGCCGGCTGAGACTTATGCGGTACTTGGCTTTGCTTGTGCGTTACTGGCAATGAGAAGGCTTATGCCTGGTGATGGACAAGAATTGAGAATCTCGCTGGGGCGTGCATGTGTACTTGCTTTTGGACTCGGATGCATGATCGGGAGTAAAGAGAATTTCGCGATCTTTGCGCTATTTCCACTATGGCTCATGATTCAGCGCCGGATACATGTGACTTTCTGGGCAAAAATCATTCTGACGCTGCCTGTTATCTTTACGATATGGATTGTTGGCATAACCGTCAGCCGTCTATCCGTAAATATGGCTGATGTTTATATGCGCAGCATGACACTGAGCGATAGGGCAGGTATTTCAATCGGATTTTTTTCTCTGCCCGTGGTTTGGTTGTGGGGAGCGACCCTCCTGTCAGTCGCTTGCCTTTTGCCTGGAGGGAAGGAGCATGACTTGGCACAGGAAGAGCGGAGGCAAGTCAAGCAGGTCTTGCTGCTTAATTTAATTTTTTTCGGATTGTTTTTTTCTCAATATATTTTTTATGCGGGAGAGTGGCCTGCAAAAGCTCCCGGGCGTTATCTGTTTCCCGGAATATTGCTTGCGCAAATAGCTATCTTTTGGCTGTATGCCGTATTGCGGCCAATCGAAAAAAAACTTGTGACTGTAAAGTGGGGAAAGATTCCCGCCTGGCTATGCGTCATTACTTTTTTTGCTTGCTTTCTGGTAGCGCCCAAGCCCAAAGTGCCTGTTGTGGCAAATCTAAAATCCTCATTGAAAACTGTATCAACGACAAACAGGTTTGCGCAGCAGTTTTCCAGGCTTGCAAATTATTTACAGCAAAATCCGGATAGCGCACTGATTATTTCTTCTTATTCCGTATCAGACTACGAACCGATCCATGCGCTGCTCCAGTTTGTTCGTTCAAAAGGGCTGGCGAATCCGGTTGCCCTCAGGCTGGTTGGATACGCCAGTCATGAGTTTCCAGCCTCTTCTCTGAAAAATCAGCTTGCGACCAAGCTCGAAGCAATCATGCTTCACGGCGAAAAGAGTTTCGGTTTTACTGACCTGGGTAGCGTTGATATGCATGATTGTTTTTCAGTCGGATTGCATGGGCAAGACGACAAGCAATGCAGGGAAGGTGTGGAACTTTAGCGAATTGATAGTTGCAATTCCGAAGCAACCACAAAAATACGACTTAACTGGAAATGATTTGGTACCGAAGATGCCTTCTAGTTTGTCTGTTCATTTAAAACAAACATGACGAACCACGCTCGAATCTACATTGCCGGCCATCGCGGTTTGGTCGGCTCGGCCATTGTGCGCAAACTGCGCGCGCAAGGCTATGACAATTTGCTGCTGCGCACGCACGCGGAACTTGACCTCGCCAATCAGAAGGCAACCGATGCCTTCTTCGCCGAGGAAACCCCCGAATACGTTTTCCTTGCCGCAGCCAAGGTCGGCGGCATTCTCGCCAACAACACCCGACCGGCGGAATTCATCCACGAAAATCTCGCCATTCAGACCAACGTCATTGATGCCGCCTACCGCAACGGCGTGAAACGCCTGCTGTTCCTCGGCTCAAGCTGCATCTACCCGCGTGACTGCCCGCAGCCGATCAAGGAGGAATATCTCCTCACCGGCCCGCTTGAACCGACCAATCGCCCTTACGCGCTTGCCAAGATCGCCGGTATCGAAATGTGCTGGAGCTACAACCGGCAGTACGGCACGAAATATCTTTCCGTGATGCCGACCAATCTCTACGGCCCCGGCGACAACTACGATCTCGACAGCAGTCACGTCATCCCCGCGCTGATCCGCAAATTCCACGAAGCCAGGATTAGCGGCGCAAGCGAAGTCGTTGTCTGGGGTACCGGCACGCCACGCCGCGAATTTCTCTACAGCGACGACATGGCCGACGCCTGCGTTTACCTGATGACGCAAAGCGATGCCGGGTTCGACAACTTGTTGCAATCCTTCGGCGACAAAGCGCCGCTCATCAATATCGGCGCCGGCGAGGACATCACCATCGCCGAACTGGCGCAGATGATTGCCAAAGTCGTCGAGTACGATGGCGAGATCGTGTTTGACACGAGCAAACCGGACGGCACCATGCGCAAGCTCATGGATAACTCGTTTATCAATGCACTGGGATGGCGAAACCAGATGCCGCTGCGGAGCGGACTTAAACAGGCTTATCAAAATTTTCTGAATACAAAATTGCTTTACAAGTAAAATCTCCCGCGACAAACCATGTATATCGCGTATTTTTATCGAGGTGGATTTTGACGCTGATTTACAAGCTCAAAGAAAGGCCCAACCTGAAACAGGCGCTATCAAATATGAGCTGGCTTTTCGCGGATAAAGCTTTCCGCATGGTGGGAGGGATACTAGTCGGCGCGTGGGTAGCGCGCTATCTGGGGCCCGCGCAAGTTGGTCAACTGAATTATGCGATATCACTGGTTACTGCGTTTTCTTCTCTTGCTTTGCTGGGTTTAGGAGGAATTGTTATCAGGAAGCTGATCACCTTCCCGAGTATTACTTATGAAACCTTGGGAAGCGCCTTCGTTCTCCAGATGCTGGCAGGAGTACTAGCGGCTGTACTTGCGATCCTGTCGGCATATATTCTCAAACCGCAAGGTGACAGTACTATCGCACTGGTTTCTATCCTGTCTCTCGGGCTGTTGCTGAAAGCCTCAGAGACCTTCAAATACTGGTTTGAAGCGCGTGTCCAGTCAAAATACACCATCTGGGCGGAGAGTTCCGCCTTTTGTGTTTCGTCTGCGTTGAAAGTCCTGTTGATAGTCAACGCTGCGTCATTATTCGTATTTGCGTGGGTAACGGTGCTGGAGTTGTTGTTGGCTGCGGCAGCTCTAACTTGGCTGTATACGATGACAGGTGGAAAAATTGGCCTGTGGAGATACAAACCGGAGAACGCAAAAGATTTACTGATAGAAAGCTGGCCCAGTCTTGTTTCCGGAACCTTTGTCCTTCTGACCATGACAATGGACAGGCTCGTTTTGATGGAATACGTCAGCACAACAGAACTTGGCATATATGTCGCCGCCAATGTACTGGTGAGCACATGGTATTTCGTGCCGGTTGCCTTGGGTGGATCAATAGCTCCTCGTCTGACAGAGATGTATCTAAATAATCCGAAAAATTACCACAGTTATGTGAGGTGGGGTTATCTCTGTTTTGGCGCTGTCTCAGGGTTGCTGGCTTTGTCCATTTTTATAGGCGCGGAATTAATTATCAAGATATTGTACGGACCGGCTTACACAGGGGCTGCTCAAATACTCCGAATCATGATATGGAGTGTTGTGTTTATCTCCATAGCCTCCCTGCGTGGACGGCTTCTAATCATCGAGAAAAAACAGACCATAACTTTGGCGATAACCATGTATGGTCTTTTATTTAATGTGGCGCTGCTGCTTCTGTTTGTGCCCATATATGGCCCAATCGGGGCGGCCTATGCATTTACTTTGACATGGGCCTTGAACGGAATGGTGATGCCATTTTTCTTTGCAAAGACGCGCGCGCATGGATTTATGGCAATAGGGTTTAGGGGGAGACGGCAATGAGCCGTGGGGAACAGACACAGAAACAAGGCGTGCACAGGGCAGCTCTGAGTTCTGCAGATGCCGCAGGAACAGTCTACTTTTCGAGTAATGATGCCGATCCCGTTTATCGTGCTATAGGTACGAAACAGGCACAACACGTGAAACAGCTTTTCGACTGCGGTCTTGTCAGTGTACTTGCGAGCAAGGGCCTTATACCGGGCATCAAAATTTCAGAGGGATGCCTGGGAGAGTATGCCATGGTTCTGGAGCAAGATCGGATATCACCAGTTATTTACCCATATGAGTGGTCGCCAGAAATGCTGCGTGCCGCAGCCTTATGTGTTCTCGACGTTAATGAAGCGGCGAATGCTTTTGGTTATGAGCTTAAAGATGCACATCCGTACAACATAGTTTTTGATTGCGGCAAGCCGGTTTTCGTCGATATTGGCAGCCTGCAGCAAAGAAGGTCGACCGAAGTCTGGGCCGCGGAAGAAGAATTCGTTGACTGCTATTGCAGGCCATTAGCCTTGATTCAGCGCGGGCTGATTGACTTATACAGGCGTGTATTTTTCCTTCGCGGAAAGATGGAAAGTGTTGATCTCGCTGTAACTGCGTGTCGCATATATGGTTTGCTTGGTGTTCGGGTAACGCGATGGATATTCAAGTTATTCTGGAGGTACAAGAGAAGCTCTCTGCTTTCAAGGGAGCGTATTGAACGTCATGTGAAATACACCAGGCTTGCGGAAACCATTGTGAAGGCATTTGCCAGTAAGCATTGGCCTTTCCGTTGTCCCAATATTGGATTACTGCGCAAACGCATTCGATCTTACCGGCTGATGACGCATTCCATGTGGAGCGATTACCATCAAACTTCCGGTTTCTACGACACTTCGGGGGAGCTGAGACTGCCGCTACGTATGCAATGGATAGTTCAAACAGTGGAATCGTTCGCACCGGCCTCCATTCTCGAACTGGCAGGCAACCAAGGCGTGCTTTCGCGCGCACTGGCTCAACTTTCAAGTACCCGGCGTGTCATTTGCGCGGATTACGATCTTCATGCAGTCGATCAGCTATTCTTGCGGGTAAATGCTGAAGATGAAAAAATCCATATGGCTTGCTTCAACTTTATGGGGGACGTGTGCGAAAGCCTGACCGGAGAGCGGGCACGACGTCTCCGTTCGGAGATGCTCATCGTCCTTGCAGTTACTCATCATTTGCTGTTAACCCAGAACCATTCTCTCCAATCCGTACTGGAAGTTTTAGCTGCGCACACGAGCAAATTCATTATCATTGAATTTATGCCGCTTGGACTATGGGATGGAGAAAACGCCCCACCAGTACCTGACTGGTACAACGAGGCGTGGTTTTTGCAAATATTCGAAAAATTCTTTATCGTTCTTAACCGCGTGCAACTGGAGCCAAACCGGATAGCTTTTGTTGGCGAGTTGCAAAACGCTTACAAAGAGTCAACTCATTTCATGAATACCTGCGCATCGGGATCATTGAGCGAGTGAGATGGACAAGGTCGATATGAGGTCCAACGCAATGATTCCGTGCGTGAGCGCGCGCTTCAAGGCATGCAGCCACTCGAGCGGAGCGATTAGCCCAATGCCGAGGGGATTGATTGAGCGGATCACTGTCGTAGGCGTGATCCCCGACGGATTGCCTGGGTTGTCCCACGGTGACAAATTCATCAAGGGTAATCCCGACAAAAGTAACTTTCTTGAAATTGGAAATTAAGATTTCTACGGATTTTCATGCTGACTTACTTTCCCCTTCTTGATCTACCAACATTTACCAATGAGCGTGGTTCATTAACGGTAATGGAAAAGGTGCTACCTTTCGATGTTATGCGTAGTTACTGGATTTACGGGGCCGATGGACAGTCTCGTGGAGGGCATCGTCATTGTTATACCCGCCAGGCGCTGGTAGCCGTGAATGGCGTTGTGTCTGTTTACATGGATGATGGCATTCGTATGGAAACAATAATATTGGACCATCCAGGTAAGTGCCTGCTGGTGGAACCAAAGGACTGGCATACCATGACCTTTGGTCCCGGATCAGTATTGTTGGTCATGGCTTCTCATCCTTATGATCGTAACGAATACATTGATGATCCATATGAGCGAATCTAGAGTAGTTGAATATGAAAACTTGACAGCCAGTAACGCGGCTCTGATGGATCAGTTGGAAGCTGCCGCTAGTAGAGTGATTCGTAGCGGGTGGTATGTATTGGGACAGGAAGTAGAGGCGTTTGAAGCAGAGTTTGCCAATTTTATTGGTATAAAACACTGCGTTGGTGTGGCAAGCGGGCTGGACGCTCTTGTTCTCGCTATCGAGGCTTTGGCCCTGCCGCCGAGAAGTGAAATTCTGGTTGCATCCAATACCTATATTGCTACCATTCTCGCCATCATGCACGCTGGACATAAGCCTGTGCTGGTGGAGCCGGAGATCAAGACTTTTAATATAGACCCGGAGCTTCTCGCTGATGTGTTGACGGATCGCACACGGGCCATCTGTGTTACGCATCTGTTTGGAAAAACCTGTCGCATGGATGCCATTGCCGCCTTTGCGTACGAACATGGCCTGAAATTATTGGAAGACTGTGCTCAGTCCCATGGCGCCAAATTGGGTCAACGCATGACGGGTACATTTGGCGACACAGGCTGTTTTAGTTTTTACCCCACAAAAAATCTCGGCGCCATCGGTGATGCGGGGGCTGTTGTTACTAATAATGATGATTTGGCCGATCGGCTTCGATATTTGCGTAACTACGGATCGAGGCAGAAATACATCAATCGCTATGTGGGTGTTAATTCGCGGCTGGATGAGCTGCAAGCTGCAATGCTACGAGTCAAATTGCAATACTTGGATGAGGTAACGACCCACAAACGGGCCTTGGCCGAAATCTACTTTGCCGAATTGCCCGACTGGGTGTGCATGCCTGCACGTCGTCCGGATGAATTTGATGTGTTTCATATTTATGGCATTCGCCATCCCCGGCGTGATGCCCTGCGTAAACATTTACTGGAGCGCGGTGTCAAGACGGAAATTCACTATCCGATTCCGCCATACCGGCAAGAGGCCATGCAGGGCGTCTTCTCCGGCGACTACCCCATTGCGGATGAATTACATGAAACTCAATTGAGCCTCCCTATTTCCGTAGGACATCGAGCAGATGATATCCGTTTGGTTTGTGAGCGCCTGAAATCTTTTCCTTCGTGAGTGCGATATCAAATATCCGAGACATGACATACTCGATCCCACTAACTATGAGCGACAAGTTAAAAAAAACTCTCAAGGATTGGTTACCGCCTGCAATATTACGGAAGCTCAAGACAGGTCAAGGCGGCGGTAACTATTATCTGGACTGGAGCGGAACGTGGGCAGAAGCACAGCGCCAAAGCACGGGCTATGATACAGAAAACATATTGAAAAAAGTGCTTGCTGCGACGCGCAACCTCGTACGCGGGGAAGCAATTTACGAGCGGGATTCCGTGCTTTTTCATAATCGTGATTTTCCCTCGATTACGCTTTCGGGACTACTATGGGGAGCCGCCCGCAACTGCGGCACACTCAACGTCCTGGATTTCGGCGGTTCTCTGGGCAGTACCTGGTGGCATCTGCAGAAATTCTTCAGCGAACTGCCATCGGTACGCTGGAACGTCGTCGAGCAGAAACACTTTGTCGATGTTGGTCGACGAGAGTTTCAGAATGACAAGCTTTTTTTTTATGAGTCCATTGATGAATGCCTGAGCGAAACTTGCCCCAGCATTATCCTGCTTTCCAGTGTGTTGCAATATATTGAATGTTACGAAGACATAATTATCGCTCTTGCGCATTCACCAGCGAACACATTCGTGATTGACCGGACATCCTTGTCCAACGCAAGCGTGACCCGCATTGTCGTGCAACATGTGCCCAAGTCTATATATGAAGCAAGCTATCCTATGTGGATTTTTTCAGAACAGGAACTTCTTGCCCGTTTGCAACCTTACTGGAACGTAATTGGCCTTGCGCCAAGCGCGGACGGGAATGCCATATCATCGAGAGGGCACACGTTTGCATTCAAGGGCATGCTGCTCGAAAAGCATGGTATTTCAGGGAATAACAGCGTGTGAAAGAAAAGCTTCGACAAATTTATGTAGAGCGTCAGTTTAATCCTCAATGGCTGGGGATTTTTATTAATCCATTTTTTCTTGCTCGTCGGGGGTTGCGAAGAGCTATTGAAGCTCGAAAAGGATACCTCTACGGGAAGATGTTGGATGTCGGCTGTGGAAGCAAGCCCTATCGGGCGTTGTTCGCTGTTGATGATTATGTTGGCTTGGAAATCGATACACCCCAGACGCGTGCGCGCGGCATTGCGGACGTTTGGTATGACGGAAAAAAATTTCCTTTCGGAGACGAAAGTTTTGATTCAGTGTTATGCAATCAAGTGTTGGAACATATTTTTACCCCTGATGAATTCCTGCGGGAAATCCATCGTGTCTTAAAGCCGGGCGGGCACTTGCTGCTGACTGTGCCATTTGTCTGGGACGAGCATGAACAGCCGTACGATTACGCGCGATACAGCAGCTTCGGGTTGCGTGCCTTGCTGGAGAAAAACAACTTTGTTGTACGTGAGCATGAAAAGATACTCAACGATGCCTCGGTACTTTTCCAGTTACTAATTGCTTATCTATACAAAATTATCGGAATCCGAGACGTAAAATTCAGCCTGCTGCTATCCGTGGTGCTGTTTGCTCCGATCTCGTTAGCAGGTTGGTGCGCCGGAGTGCTTTTACCTAAAAATAATGATTTGTTCCTTGATCAGATCATTCTTGCAGAGCGGCATCGTTCGTGATGAATGTGCAATATTTTTGCACATTGTTCGACAGTAACTACCTGCTCAAGGGCGTAGCCATGCTGCGCTCCCTGAAAGAGAACTGCCCGGAAGCACATATACATGTCCTGTGCATGGACGAGCGCACACAAAAAATTTTGCATATGCTGGATATGTCTTTCGTTACATGTATTCCTTTGGTTGCAATAGAGAGTCATGCGTTGTTGGCTGCGAAACAGACACGTAGTGTGGCGGAATATTGCTGGACGCTGTCACCCAGTCTGCCGTGGTATGTGTTGCAGAACAATTCACGTATTAATTTCATTACTTATGTAGATGCTGATTTGTTATTTTATTCTCCAGTACAACCTTTGTTTGACGAAATCGGCAATGCTTCCGTGGCTATCATTGAACATCGCTTCGCAACGCAATTCCGTCAGTTAGAGGTCAATGGTCGTTTCTGTGTTGAGTGGGTGAGTTTTCGCCGTGATGCGCAAGGAATGGCTTGCTTGTCACGTTGGCGTGAGCAGTGTATTGAATGGTGCTATTCCCGCTCGGAAGATGGCCGCTTTGGCGATCAGAAATATCTTGATGAATGGCCGCAACAATACGAAAAACTGCATATCCTGCAACACATTGGGGCTGGAGTGGCGCCGTGGAATTATGCGCAATATGATTTTTGTATGAATGAGCAAGGGAAAATTACGATTAATGGTGCATTGCTGATTTTTTACCATTTCCATACGTTTCAATTGCTGGATAACGGAAAGTTTGATCGGTTGTCGCCAGCATACGCTGGAATTAGCCCGGAGCCTGGGGATGTTTATTCCATGTATGAAAAAATACTTGCGGCTTTGTTAATTGAAATACGTTTAATGGTTCCTGATTTTTCTGGCGGTTTGAAATCGGCCTCAAAATTAAGCAGACAACGCTGGTTCTCGCGCTGGGTGCTGATGTGGATTCCAGATGCGATTAAAAATAAGCTGCGACAGTTAATTTAGAGAAATCATGAAGCTCAGTATCATTACCTCCACATTCAATGCGGAAAAATACTTGCCAAGACTAATTGAGTCTCTACGCCAGCAGACAGACAAGGAATTCGAGTGGGTGGTGATCGATGGCGATTCCGCTGATGGAACGGTGGAGTTGCTGCGCGATGTGACTGACCTGCCGCTGGTGTGGCGATCAGAGCCGGATTTCGGGATTTATGACGCGCTTAACAAGGCTATCAAGCTTTGCACGGGAGAGTTTTACTTGGTGGTTGGCGCGGATGACAGGCTGGATCCGGCGGCAGTGGCGAATTACAAGGCGCTTGGTATTGCAACGGGAGCAGACATTTTAACGGCTGCTGTGGATTATGGAAGCGATGTCGGTATCGTAGCCAAGCCGAGAGGCTCTTCATGGCTGAAGGGGCAAATGGCCTTTGTGACAGGGCATTCCGTCGGATCGGTCTATCGTAAAAACTTGCATGAAAAAGCAGGCGTGGGGTTTTACTCAAAGGCATATCCGATTGCGGCGGATCAGCTTTTCATTAAGCGCGCTGTGCAATCGGGCGCTCGTGTGGCTGTGGGGGATTTTCTGACGGGTCACTTTGGTGAGGATGGTGTCAGTACGGTTAATGTTGCGGGTACGATGACGGAGTTTTTCCGGGCGCAGTTGCAGACAGAGCGGTGCAAGGGTTTGCAGGTGCTTTTGTTCGTGCTGCGTTTACTCAAGAATTTTCCGAAACTGGTGCGTTGATGTCTGCCGCGTCTGTGCATGTTTTGACGCGAGATCCGGCTCCCGTTAGCGTTGTCATTCCTTGTTATCGTTGCGCGGACACCATAGGTCGCGCATTGGCATCGGTTTTTCAGCAAACTTGGCGGCCGACCGAGGTAATTCTGGTCGAAGATGGCAGTGGCGATAGCACGCTGAAGTATTTGCATGAATTGCAGACACTTTATCCAGAGGGTTGGTTGCATGTACTGGCCTTGCCACAAAACGCCGGCCCCGGCGCGGCGCGCAATACGGGATGGGACAAAGCCAGTCAACCTTATTTGGCTTTTCTGGATGCGGATGATGCCTGGCACTCGGAAAAAATCCGCCTGCAACTGGAATGGATGCTGGCGCATCCCGAAGCTGTGTTGACAGGACACGATATTAGTATTGCGCTTGAAGAATCGGCGATAAAAACGGCACATGCTATCAAGCCTTTAACATTTGAACAGGTGTCTGCTGCCCGGCTATTGATTTCAAACTGCTTTGCCACCCCAACAGTGATATTGCGTCGTGACTTGCCGAATCGTTTTGCTTCGGACAAGCGACACATCGAAGACCAGCTTTTATTTACGGAGATATGCCTGGATGGCTATCCTTGTTATCGTAGCGCGGCTGCGCTGAGTTTTTTGTTCAAGGCGCAATACGGGGAAGCTGGTTTAAGCGCCAATTTGTGGCAAATGGAGAAGGGCGAGTTGGATTTCTACATCCGGCTCGCCCGTAGTGGCAGGATACCTCGACTATCCTTGCTGCTTTTCATGCCGTTTTCTTTGGCGAAATATGCGCGCCGGTTGCTCAAAGTAGCTTTTCGACGGTTATTCAGACAATGAAGACTGCCGTTCTTCTCGCCACGCACAACGGTCTGCGCTGGTTGCCTGAACAGGTGGACAGCATTCTTGGTCAGCAGGGTGTGAGCGTGCGCCTGTTTGTTTCCGACGATGCGTCCACGGACGGCGCGCCAGCATGGCTGCTGGCGCGCGCAGAACAGGATGAGCGTGTTACGTTGCTGCCGCAGAATGGGGCGTACGGGTCTGCCGCGTGGAATTTCTATCGTCTGTTGCGCGATGCGGATTTTTTGACCACCGATTATGTCGCTTTTTCGGATCAGGATGACATCTGGCATCCCGACAAGTTGGCGCGCGCTTGCCGCAAGCTGGCCGAAACGCAGGCGGATGGTTATTCGAGCAATGTTATGGCTTTCTGGCCGGATGGCCGACGGCAGCTTGTGAATAAAGCACAGCCACAGCAGAAGTACGATTATTTGTTTGAGGCCGCCGGCCCCGGCTGTACTTATGTGATGACGTCTGCTTTTGTGCATGCGGTGCAATGCCAGTTGAAAAATCTCATCGCCATGGATGCAGCCTTGCCCGCGCACCATGACTGGTTTTGCTACGCCTTGTGCCGCATGCAAGGTAAGCGATGGGTGATTGATGCAAGGCCATCAATGGATTATCGCCAGCACGGTCATAATGAAGTGGGAGTGAATGACGGCATACAGGCTGGTCGGACACGCTTGCGCAAGGTGGCTTCGGGGTGGTATCGGCGGGAAGTGCTGCTGTTGGCGCATATGGGACGGTCTCTGCGGCCGGATGATAGCGATTTGGCTGCTCTGGTTTTTCGTCTGGAACGCGGAAGTTGGCTGGATAGGCTGGCGCTGGTTTTTTCTGTTTGTCGTCTGCGTCGCCGATTGCGCGACCGTTTGGCCCTTGCCATGTTGTTTTTGAGCGGATTATTTTTCAGGACGAAACGCTGAGAAACGCGAAGTAAACAATGACCGGGATGGCATGTGGCCATCTGCGGAGGTCAGTTCCCAAGTAATGCATGTTTGCGTTGCCGCTACCCCATGTGTCGGCGATAATGAAGGCTCGTTCAGAAGACAACACACAGGACAACACACAGGCTCATGAACAGCATCATCATCGCGGCCCTGATTTCCTGGCTGACCACCCTGTTGCTGATTCGTTACAACCATCTGCATGAGAGTTTCACCGCCGATAGCGAATCCGGCGTGCAGAAATTCCATGCGCATCCCACGCCGCGTGTCGGCGGGGTGGGGCTTTATCTGGGGCTGATCGGCGTCGACTTGTGGCTGCTGTACAAAAACCCGGCGATTGGCCGTCCCATGCTGCTATTGATGTTGGCGGCCTTGCCGGCTTTCGCGGGCGGTCTGGCCGAGGATTTGACCAAGCGCGTGTCGGTGTCATGGCGCTTGATGCTGACCATGTTGTCCGCCGCGCTGGGTTACTGGCTGCTGGACGCGGGCCTGAACCGGCTGGATATTCCCGTGATAGACGCAATGCTGACCTGGTGGCCGCTGTCGCTGCTGTTAACGCTGGTGGCGATTGCGGGCGTCGCCAATGCCGTGAATATCATTGATGGTTTCAATGGGCTGGCCGGCGTGGTTTGCCTGATGATCTTCGGGGCGCTGGGCTATGTGGCCTTCATGCTGGGCGATGCTTTTCTGTGGATGACATGCGCTGCGCTCATCGGCGGATTGTTCGGTTTTCTGATCTGGAACTATCCGCGCGGCTTGATTTTTCTGGGCGATGGCGGCGCGTATTTTCTGGGGTTCATGGCGGGCGAGTTGGCCGTCTTGCTGGTGCTGCGGCATCCCGAGGTGTCGCCGTGGTTTCCTTTGCTGCTGATGATCTATCCGATTTTCGAGACGCTGTTTTCGATATATCGACGCCGTTTCCTGCGTGGCGTGTCGCCGGGTTTGCCGGACGGCATTCATTTGCACACGTTGATTTATAAACGTCTGGTTCGCTGGGCGGTCGGCAGCGCAGAGGCGAATGTCCGCACCCAGCGCAATGCGCTGACTGCGCCGTATCTATGGCTGCTGTCTTCTTTGGCGGTTTTCCCCGCCATGTTGTTCTGGCGTTCCACGCCCATTCTGATTGGCTTTACGCTTGCCTTCGCCGTGCTCTACGTCTGGCTTTACCGCCGCATCGTGTTGTTCAGGGCGCCGCGAAAGCTGGTGTTGCGCAAAGACAAATGATGAACGGCTGGAATCACAAACCATCTCAAAATGGCTGATGTGGAGTTTCCGTTGAAATTCAAGTCGTCATTCCCGCGCAAGCGGGAATCCATGTTTTTATTTTCAGCGACTTGAATTTCATGGATTCCCGCTTGCGCGGGAATGACGGCACAAAATTTTATGTGTCCTCGATTTTGAGACGGGTTCCGATCTCTCCGCTACTACATCAGCACAATATCGAACTGTTCCTGCGCGTAGCCGGATTCGGCCTGGAGGGAAATCGGTTTGCCGATGAAATCGGAGAGCATGGCGAGGGAGCCGGATTCTTCGTCGAGGAAAAGGTCAATCACGACGGGTGCGGCCAGCACGCGGAATTCGCGGGCGGTGAACTGGCGCGCTTCGCGCAGCAGTTCGCGCAGGATTTCGTAGCAGACGGTGCGCGCCGTTTTGACTTCGCCCCGGCCGCCGCAGGTCGGGCAAGGCTCGCACAACACATGGGCGAGCGATTCGCGCGTGCGCTTGCGCGTCATTTCCACCAGGCCGAGCGAGGAGAAGCCGTTGACCGACATGCGCGTGTGGTCGCGCGCCAGCGCCTTGTTCAGTTCGGCCAGCACGGCGGCCCGGTGTTCCTCGCTTTCCATGTCGATGAAGTCGAGGATGATGATGCCGCCGAGGTTGCGCAGCCTGAGTTGACGGGCGATGGTTTGCGCCGCTTCGAGATTGGTCTTGAAGATGGTGTCATCGAAATTGCGCAGGCCGACGAAGCCGCCGGTGTTCACGTCGATGGTGGTCATCGCCTCGGTTTGGTCGATGATGAGGTAGCCGCCGGACTTGAGCTCGACGCGGCGCGCCAGCGCCTTCTGGATTTCGTCTTCGACGCCGTGCAGGTCGAACAGCGGCCGCTCGCCGGTGTAGTGCTGGAGCAGCGGCGTCAGTTGCGGCATGTATTCCTGGGCGAAGAGCGAGAGCCGCTGGAAATTTTCGCGTGAATCAATGACGATACACGACGCCTCCCGCGTCACCAGATCGCGCAGCAGGCGCTGGCAGAGCGTGAGGTCTTGATAGAGCAGCGCCGGCGGGCGGGCGTTCACGGCAGTGTTTTTCGCCTCGGCCCAGATTTTGCGCAGGTAGGCGATGTCGTTGGTGAATTCCTCGTCGCTGGCGGTTTCCGCCATCGTGCGCACGATGAAGCCGCCGGCTTCGTCGGCCGGGATCAGTTGTTGCAGCTTTTCGCGCAGCAGTTCGCGCTCGGCTTCGCCGCCGATGCGCTGGGAAATGCCGATGTGTTTTTCCTGCGGCAGATAGACCAGCAGGCGGCCGGCGATGCTGACCTGGGTGGACAGGCGCGCGCCCTTGGTGCCGATCGGGTCCTTCAGCACCTGCACGATGAGGTTCTGGCCTTCGGAGAGGATTTTTTCAATCGGCTTTGGTCCCTCGCCGCCATTGCCACCATTGCCGCCATTGCTACCGTTGCCGCCGTTGCCGTTTTGCCGTTGTTCCCGGATGTCGGCGACATGCAGGAAGGCGGTGCGCTCCAGCCCGATGTCGATGAAGGCCGACTGCATGCCGGGGAGCACGCGCACGACGCGCCCGAGGTAGACGTTGCCGACGATGCCGTGGGAAGCGGTGCGCTCGATGTGCAATTCCTGCACGACGCCGCCCTGCATGAGGGCGACGCGGGTTTCCTGCGGCGTGAAGTTGACCAGAAATTCTTCGCTCATGGCGCAGAGTGTAGCAGGCCGCGCTTCATGCCGGATAGCCGAAGCGCCGCAGGAGAAGCGCGGTTTCGCACAGCGGCAGGCCCATGATGCCGGTGCAGGAGCCGCGGATTTCCTCGATGAAGACGGCGGCGTAGCCCTGAATGCCGTAAGCGCCGGCCTTGTCGAGCGGCTCGCCGCTGGCAACGTAGCGGCGAATCTCGTCGTCGCCGATGGCGCGGAAACGCACGTCGCTGATGTTGAGCTTGTGTTCCGTGCGCTCGCCGTCGGCGAGGGCGACAGCGGTCAGCACGCGATGGCTGCGATGGGACAGGCGCCGCAAAATCGCCAGGGCGTCGGCTGCGTGCGCCGGTTTGCCGATGATGACGCCGTCGATTTCCACCGTCGTGTCGGCGGCCAGCACGGGATGCGGCGTCAGTTTGCGGTCGCGGATGCGGCGGATGCCGGCTCGCGCCTTGGCGAGGGTGACGCGCGTGACATAGGCTTCCGGCGTTTCACCGGACAGCGGCGTTTCATCGACGTCTTCCGCGTTGTCCATGCGTGGCGTCAGCAGTTCAAAGCGCACGCCGATCCGGGTCAGCAGTTCGCTTCGGCGCGGGCTGCGCGAGGCAAGATAGATGCGCGATTCGTTCGTCATTGTGTTTTTCTGTTCTTTCGCCGGCGCTCATTCCCGATGGTAGGGGTGGTTTTTCACCAGACTGGCGGCGCGGTACAGCGCCTCGGCCAGCAGCACACGCGCCAGCGCGTGCGGCAGCGTCAGGCTCGACAGGCGCAAGGTTTCATCCGCCGCTGATTTGATTTCCGGCGCGAGGCCGTCCGGCCCGCCGATCATGAAAACGACATCTTCGCCGCCCGCCATCCATTGGCGCAGGCGATCAGCCAGTTGCCGCGTGGTGAGATCACCGCCGCGCTCGTCGAGAACGACCCGCCGGCAGCGCGCCGGCAACGCCGCGCGCAGGCGCTCGGCTTCGGCTGTCCGCAGGGCTTCAGCCGGCTTGCCGCCGTCGCGCGGCGCGGCCTTGATTTCCTTCAGTTCCAGCGGCAATTCATGCGGCATGCGCCGGGCGAAATCGGCGAACGCGGCATCGGCCCAGCCGGGCAGGCGCGTGCCGACGGCAAGCACCCGCAGCTTCACGCCGCGCTCTTCTTGCGCGGCGCGGGCTGGGCGGCCCAGAGTTCTTCCAGATTGTAATAGTCGCGCACCGCCGGCTGCATGACGTGCACGACGATATCGCCGAGGTCGACGATGATCCATTCGCCGACTTCCGCGCCTTCCATGCCGAGCACATCGCCGCCGGCGGCGAGCACCTTGTCCTGCACGCTGCGGGCAAGCGCCTTGGTCTGCCGCGTCGAATCGGCGCTGGCGATGATGATCCGGTCGAAGAGGGGGGAGAGCCGGGTGGTGTCGATGACTTCGATGTCGCGCGCCTTGATGTCTTCCAGCGCGGCGACGGCGATCTTCTGCAGTTTTTTAATGTCCATCGGGTATGCGGTAAAGGCGATGCGATTCAATATACTCCCGCACCGGCTCGGGAAGCAAATAGCGGACGCTGGCGCCGGCGGCGAGTTGCGCGCGCAGCAGCGAGGCGGAAATCCCCAGCGGCGTCATGGCGAAACTGGCGATGCGGCCGGCGGGCGCGGCGCGCAGGTCGGCGGCTTCCCCAAGGCGGCCGGCGCAGGCTTGCGCCAGTTCCGCCGGCCAATCTGTGGGGGAGAGCGCGAAGCCGGGCCGCGCCGCGAGGCCAAGATGAACCAGATCGAAAATCTCGCGCCAGCGATGCCAGGCCGGCAGGCCGAGAAAGGCGTCGGCGCCCATCAGCAGCACCAGCGGACGGCGGCCCGCTTCGGCGCGCAAGCGTTCGAGCGTGACAACGGTATAACTGGGGCCGGCGGCGCGCGTCTCGGCATCGTCGACCGTGAACGCCGGGTTGCCGGCGATTGCCCGCCGCGCCATTTCGAGACGGTGTGCCGCCGCCGCGTCGGGCGCGGCGCGGTGCGGCGGCTGGCCGGCGGGAATCCAGCGCACGCCGGCCAGACCGAGCGCCGCGCGCCCTTCTTCCGCCAGACGCAGATGGCCGTAGTGCACCGGATCGAACGTGCCGCCGAGCAGGCCGAGCGGAGCGGAATTTGTCTCAGGCATCGGCGGCATCCATCGTGTCGGTGGCGTCGGTGACGTGGGCGGCGCGGGTGAAGACGTCGCGGTAGCTCACGTAGAAGCTGGCGAACAGCGTTGGCGTGAAAACGAACAGCAGCGGCAGCGACATCGCCACCGCCACCACGCTCAGCATGGATTTGGACAAGACAAGGTTGAGCGGGTGCAGAATCAGTCCGGGCAGGATGGCGCTGATGAAGGTCACGCCCAGTCCATACACCAGAAAAGCGCGCCAGTTGCGCAGGCAGGCAACGAAGCTGAAGAAAAGCGCCTTGCCCGCCGGCACATTGTCCCATGCGGACAGCATCGGCGCGAACCAGAACGCCATCAGCACCGGCGTCAGCATGAGCAGGATGGCTTGCAGGGCCAGAACCAGATCGCCGTGTTGCGTCCAGTCTTCGGGCGGCGGCTGATTGCCCAGCACGATGTTCAGCAGCTCGCCGCCGTCAAATACGGCGCTGGCGGCGAAGACGGCGATTGAACTCAACAAGTAGACCGCGCCGAGGATGAGCAAGGCGGCGCGGTTTTGCCGGAAGCCGGAGAAGAGCAGGCCGAAGTCGTTGCCGGTTTTGCCTTCCAGCGCGCGGCAGCCGTTCATGACGCTGACCAAGAAGGCCGGCATGCACAGCGGCGCCAGCGCGATGCCGATCAGCGGCAGCAGATTCAGCACGGCCAACACTAGCCAGTAGCCGAAGACCAGAAACGTGAGCAGGGCGGGATTGACGCGGAACAGGCGAAAGCCTTCGGTGATCCAGTTCCAGCCGCGCAAGGCGGGAAGACGGCGGGCTTGCATTCAGCGCGGGGCGATCAGGGGGCGGTTGATTGAAGAAGCCCGTCTATGCCGCATCGCTTGCCGTCATGCGCGCCCGGTTCAGAATGTTCCGATCACCCACATCGGCACGCGCAGGCCGGTGTCGAGCGAATTCTGCCGGATCATCTGGCCGTCGCCTCTTTCGTCGACGAGGTAATACGGCGTGCCGTGGTTCGGCGTCACCTTGATCATGAAGAGGCGGCCATTGATGCGGTATTCCTCGACTTTATCCTCGGCCGGAATGCCCGGGATGATGGTTACTGGTTTTTCCGATTCGAGTTCGTAGGGCGATGGCGGCGGCTCGGGCACCGGCTCCAGACCGGCGGGGCGGCCCTGCGCGGCGGCGGGCAGCGCGAGGGCGAACAGAAGGCAAGTCAGCAGGCGGCGCATGATGTTGTTCCCGGCAGAGAGTGGCAGAAGATAGCGTGAGGATTTTATCAGAGGTTGAGCAGCAGATCGTGCTCGTGCGGCAGGGGATCGAATCCCCGCCCTTCGTAGTGCTTGAAGATGGCATTGACGACTTCTTCCGGCTCGTCGATTACTTGAATCAGGTCGAGATCGGCGGCGTCGATCATGTTCTCCGCCGCCAGCCGTTCGCGGAACCAGTCGAGCAGGCCGCCCCAGTAAGCGGCGCCCATCAGGATCAGCGGAAAGCGGCCGCTCTTGCCGGTCTGGACCAGGGTCAGCGCCTCGGTCAGTTCGTCGAGCGTGCCGAAGCCGCCCGGCAGCACCACGAAGGCGGCGGCGAATTTGATGAACATCACCTTGCGCGCGAAGAAATGGCGGAAGGTGAGCGACACATCCTGATAGGGATTGCTCTGCTGCTCGCGCGGCAGTTCGATGTTCAGGCCGACGCTGGCGCTCTTGCCGAGAAAAGCGCCCTTGCTGGCTGCTTCCATGACGCCGGGGCCGCCGCCGGAAATCACCGAGAAGCCGGCGTCGGAGAGCAGGCGCGCCACCCGTTCCGCCTGCACGTAGTATGGATGGCCGGGCGCGATACGCGCGCTGCCGAAGATCGACACCGCCGGGCGGATCGGCGCGAGGCGCTCGGTTCCCTCGACGAACTCTGCCATAATGCCGAACAGGCGCCAGGATTCGCGCGCCGTCAGCGAAGCGCCGTCGGCCAGCGGCATGGCCAGAGCGCGAGACTTTTCCTGATTCATGTGATTTATCCGGTTTCCTGAAACGGCGCAGATTCCATCATGCCGACATTGCTGCTGGTCGACGGCTCGTCGTACCTCTACCGCGCTTTCCACGCCCTGCCCGACTTGCGCAACAAGGCCGGCGAGCCGACCGGCGCGGCCTACGGCGTCATCAACATGCTACGCCGTCTGGATAGCGACTTCAAGGCGGAATATCGCGCCTGTGTCTTCGACGCCAAGGGCAAGACGTTCCGCGACGACTGGTATCCCGATTACAAGGCGCAGCGGCCGCCGATGCCGGACGATCTTGTGCGCCAGATCGCGCCGCTGCATGCGTGCATCCGCGCGCTCGGCTGGCCGCTGCTTTCCGTCGAAGGCGTCGAGGCTGACGATGTCATCGGCACATTGGCGCGCGAGGCCGCCGCCCAAGACATCGAGGTCGTGATTTCCACCGGCGACAAGGATCTCGCGCAACTCGTCGGCCCGCGCGTGCGGCTGGTCAACACCATGAGCGGCGAAGTGCTCGACGAAGCCGGCGTGCTGGCCAAGTTCGGCGTCGGCCCGGAGCGGATCGTCGACTACTTCACGCTCGTCGGCGACAGCGTCGACAACGTGCCGGGCGTGGACAAGGTCGGCCCGAAGACGGCGGCGAAGTGGCTGCAAGCGTATGGCTCGCTCGATGCGCTGGTCGCCCGCGCCGATGAGATCGGCGGCAAGGTCGGCGAGAACCTGCGCCGGCATCTGGATTTTCTGCCGCTGGGCCGGAAGCTCGTCACTGTGGTGTGCGATCTCCCGCTGCCGGTCGGCGTCAGCGGCCTGCAGCCGGCGCCGCCGGACAAGGCGGCGCTCGCCGATTTGTTCTCGCGTCTGGAATTCAAAACCTGGCTGCGCGAACTCGATGCCGCCGCGCCTGCCACTGCATCCGCCACTGTACCCGCCACTGCATCCGCCGCCGGAAAGCAAGCCACGGCGGAAACGCCGCCATCGTCATCCGCCGGCCCTGAGCCGCAGCCGGACGGCGCGCACCGCGCCGGCTACGAGACGATTCTCGACGAGGCCGCGCTCGAACGCTGGCTGCGGAAACTCGATGCCGCGCCGCTCGCCGCCTTCGATACCGAAGCCACCAGTCTCGATTCGATGCAGGCGCGTCTGGTCGGCCTCTCTTTCGCCCTGGCGCCGGGCGACGCCGCCTATCTGCCGCTCGCCCACCGCTATGCCGCCGTGCCGCAGCAGCTTGATTTCGACGCGACGCTGGCGAAGCTGAAACCCTGGCTCGAATCGCCGCGCCACGCCAAGGTCGGGCAGAACCTGAAGTACGACATGCACGTGCTGGCCAACCACGGCATCCGTCTCGATGGCGTGGCGCACGACACCCTGCTCGAATCGTATGTCATTGAATCCGACAAGCGCCACGACATGGATTCGCTGGCGCTGCGCCACCTCGGCCTGACGACCATCAAGTATGACGAAGTCACCGGCAAGGGCGCCGGCCGCATCGGCTTCGAGCAAGTCGACATCGCCCGCGCCGCCGAGTACGCGGCGGAAGATGCCGATGTCACGCTGCGCCTGCACGCCGCGCTCTTGCCGCGCCTGCAAGCGGCGCCGCAACTGGCGGCGCTCTATGGCGACATCGAAATGCCGGTGATGCAGATTCTGTTTCGCATGGAGCGCAACGGCGTCCTCATCGACGCCGCCCGCCTCGAACGCCAGAGTCAGCAACTCGGACTGCGCATGCTGGAGATCGAAGCGCAGGCGCACGCCGCCGCGAAGCAGCCGTTCAACCTGAACTCGCCGAAGCAGATTCAGGAAATCCTTTTCGAGCGCGAACAGTTGCCGGTGCTGAAGAAAACACCCTCCGGCGCGCCCTCCACCGACGAGGAAGTTCTCGAACAACTCGCCCTCGATTACCCGCTGCCGAAGCTGATTCTCGATTATCGCGGCCTCGCCAAACTCAAGAGCACGTATGCCGACAAGCTGCCGCGCATGCTCGATGCCGCCAGCGGCCGCGTGCACACCCATTTCTCGCAGGCCGTGGTCGTCACCGGACGGCTCGCCAGTTCCGAACCGAATTTGCAGAATATTCCGGTGCGCACCGAGGAAGGCCGGCGCATCCGCCAGGCTTTCGTTGCGTCTCCCGGCGCGCGCATCGTTTCCGCCGATTACTCGCAGATCGAGTTGCGCATCATGGCCCACCTGTCGGGCGACAAGGGGCTGTGCGACGCCTTCGCCGCTGGCGAGGACATCCACCGCGCCACCGCCACCGAAGTGTTCGGCGCAGCGCCGGCGGCCGTCACCAGCGAGCAGCGCCGCTACGCCAAAGTCATCAACTTCGGCCTCATCTACGGCATGTCGGCCTTCGGTCTGGCGCGTCAACTCGGGCTTGAGCGCGGCGCGGCGCAAGCCTATATCGACCGCTATTTCGCCCGCTATCCCGGCGTCGCCGAGTACATGGAAACGACGCGCCTGCAGGCGCGCGAGCGCGGCTATGTCGAAACGGTTTTTGGCCGGCGGCTGTGGCTGCCGGAAATACACGCCTCCGCGCCGGCCCGGCGTCAGGCCGCCGAGCGCGCCGCCATCAACGCACCGATGCAAGGCACCGCCGCCGACATCATCAAGCTGGCGATGATCGCCGTGCAGCGCTGGCTGGACGAAGCGCGGCTGCGTGCGCTGCTGATCCTGCAAGTGCACGACGAACTGGTGCTGGAAGTGCCGGAAGCCGAACTCGACGCCGTGCGCGAGGAACTACCGAAGCTGATGGCCGGCGTCGCCCAACTCTCCGTTCCCCTGATCGCCGGCGTCGGCGTCGGCGCGAATTGGGACGAGGCGCACTGAACCCGGATCGCCGCCGCCGTCAGCGGCTCAATTGTCTTCCGGCACGTCTTCCAGCACCCCGAGCAGATATTTGCCGTAGCCGCTGTTGTTGAGCGGTTCGGCGAGGCGGCGGAGTTGGGCGGCGTCGATGTAGCCCATGCGCCAGGCGATTTCTTCGGGGGCGGCGATTTTCAGCCCCTGGCGTTTTTCGATGGTCTGCACGAAGAGTGAGGCTTCGATGAGGGATTCGTGCGTGCCGGTGTCGAGCCAGGCATGACCGCGCCCCATCGTCACCACGTTGAGCATGCCCAGATCGAGGTAGCAGCGGTTGACGTCGGTGATTTCCAGTTCGCCGCGCGGCGAGGGCTTGAGGCTGGCGGCGATGTCGCACACCTGTTCGTCATAAAAATAGAGGCCGGTGACGGCGTAGCGCGAGCGCGGTTTGGCCGGCTTTTCCTCGATGCTGACGGCGCGGCCATCGGCGCCGAATTCGATCACGCCGTAGCGGTGCGGGTCGTGCACCGGATAGGCAAACACGGACGCGCCTTGTGCGCGCGCCGCCGCGCCTTGCAGATCGCCTTGCAGGTCGTGGCCGTGGAAGATGTTGTCGCCGAGCACGAGGGCGCTCGCCGCGCCGCCGATGAAATCGCGGCCGATGAGGAAGGCTTGGGCGAGGCCCTCCGGCTTCGGTTGCACGGCGTAGGAGAGCGACAGCCCCCAGTGGGCGCCGTCGCCGAGCAGTTGCGCGAAGCGCGGCGTGTCCTGCGGCGTGGAGATGACGAGAATGTCGCGGATGCCGGCGAGCATCAGGGTCGACAGCGGATAGTAGATCATCGGTTTGTCATAGATCGGCAGCATTTGCTTCGAGACTGCCAGCGTTGCCGGCCAGAGCCGGGTGCCGGAGCCGCCGGCGAGGATGATGCCTTTTCTGTTTGTCGTCATGGTGTCAATCCGCATAGTGTTGCGCGATCCAGTCGCGGTACGCGCCGCTGGCGACGCGCTCGATCCAGTCGCGGTGGCCGAGATACCAGCGCACCGTTTTTTCGATGCCGCTATCGAAACTTTCCTGCGGACGCCAGCCGAGCGCGCGTTCGAGCTTGGCGGCGTTCATGGCGTAGCGGCGGTCGTGGCCGGGGCGGTCTTTGACGAACGTGATCAACTGTTCGTGCGGCGCGACGGGTGAAGCGGGATGCAGCCGGTCGAGCAGCCCGCAGAGGGTTTTCACCACCGCCAGATTGCTCATCTCGGCGCCGCCGCCGATGTTGTAGACCTCGCCCGGCGCGCCCCTTTCCAGCACGGCGCGGATCGCCGCGCAGTGGTCGCCGACGTAGAGCCAGTCGCGCACATTGAGGCCGTCGCCGTAGATCGGCAGCGGCTTGCCGGCGATGGCGTTGAGAATGACGAGCGGAATCAGCTTTTCCGGAAATTGATACGGCCCGTAGTTGTTCGAGCAGTTGGTGGTCAGCGTCGGCAGGCCGTAAGTGTGATGGTAGGCGCGCACCAGATGATCGGAAGCCGCTTTCGAGGCCGAGTAAGGGCTGTTCGGCTGATACGGATGCGTCTCGGCGAAAGCCGGCTCATCCGCGTCGAGCGAGCCATACACTTCATCGGTGGAAACATGCAGAAAGCGAAACGCCGCTTTCGCTTCGCCGGTGAGCGAGGACCAGTAGGCGCGCGCCGCTTCGAGCAGGATGAAGGTGCCGTTGATGTTGGTGCGGATGAATTCAGCCGGGCCGTGGATGGAGCGGTCGACGTGGCTCTCGGCGGCGAAATGCACGATGGCGCGCGGCGTGTGACGGCGCAGGAGCGCGTCCACCTGCGCCGCGTCGTTGATGTCGCCGCGAATGAAAATGTGGCGCGCGTCCTCGCGCAGACCAGCCAGATTTTCCGGGTTGCCGGCATACGTGAGCTTGTCGAGATTGACGACCGGTTCGCCGTTCTCGCGCAGCCAGTCGATGACGAAATTCGAGCCGATGAAGCCGGCGCCGCCGGTAACGAGGATCATCGCGGTATCTCTTCCAGGCAAAGTTGCAGACTGTCGCGCCAGTCGGGGAGGGCGAGGCCGAAGCGGGCGCGGAAGGCATCGGTGGCGAGACGGGAATTGGCCGGCCGCCGCGCCGGCGTCGGATAGTCGGCGGTCGTGATCGGCGTGATGCGCTGAACGCGCAGGCCATCGTCTCCGCCGCGCCCGGCGAGAATGGCGCTGGCGAAACCGTGCCAGCTTGTCTCGCCGCCGGCGGCGAGGTGGAAAACGCCGCTCTCGAAATGGCCGTCGCGCCGTTCCCGCAGCGCCTGCCGCAGCGCGTGCGCCGTCGCGTCGGCGATGAAACGCGCCCAGGTCGGCGCGCCGATCTGGTCGGCGACGATGCGCAATTCCTCGCGCTCGGCGGCGAGCCGCAGAATGGTGCGCAGGAAGTTGACGCCGCGCGCGGCATAGATCCAGCTGGCGCGGAAAATCAGATGATCGGCGCCGGCGGCGCGGATGCCTTCCTCGCCCGCCAGCTTGCTGCGGCCATAGACGCCGAGCGGATGAACCGGATCAGTCTCGACATAGGGCGCGGTCTTGGCGCCGTCGAAAACATAATCCGTCGAATAGTGGATCAGCAGGGCGCCGCGCTGCGCCGCTTGCCGCGCCAGCCGCGCCGGAGCGGCGGCATTCACGGCGTCGGCCTGCTCCGGTTCGCGCTCGGCCTGATCCACCGCCGTGTACGCGGCGGCGTTGATGATGACATCGGGTTGTATCGCGGCGCAGGCGCGGTCTATGGCATCGGCATTGGCGAGATCGAGTTCGTCACGGCCGACGGCAGTGACATGGCCGAGCGGCAGCAAGGCCCGCCGCAATTCCCAGCCGACCTGGCCGTCTTTTCCCGTCAGCAGGATGTTCATGGATACAACTCCGCCACGGCGAACGGCAGGCCCGCGGCGTCCTTGGCCGAGAGCGTCGGCGCGCCGCCCGCCAGCGGCCAGGGAACGGCCAGTTCGGGGTCGTTCCAGATGATGCAGCGTTCATGTTCCGGCGCGTAGTAGTCGGTGGCCTTGTAGAGAAAATCCGCCGTTTCCGTGAGCGTCAGAAAACCGTGGGCGAGGCCCGGCGGCAGCCAGAACAGACGCCGGTTGTCGCCGGAGAGTTCGACGCAGGCCGTCTTGCCGAAAGTCGGCGAACCGCGGCGGAGATCGACGGCGACATCGAACACCGCGCCCTGCGTCACGCGCACCAGCTTGCCTTGCGGTTGCGCCAACTGGTAGTGCAGGCCGCGCAGCACGCCGCGCGCCGAGCGGGAATGGTTGTCCTGCACGAATTCGGCGCGAATCCCGGCGGCCTCCGCCAGCAGGCGCCGGTTGTAGCTTTCGAGGAAGAAGCCGCGCGCGTCGCCGAACACGTCCGGTTCGAGAATCAGCGCGTCGTGAATGGCGGTGCGGATGACGTTCATGGACGGCGATTCTACTTGCGATTCAGGTATTCCACCCGCAACACCGCGCTGTTCATGTCGCTTTCCGCGTCGAGAATCACCTTGCTCACGGCGCCGAATTCAAAGACGAGGCGCGGCCAGCGCCGTGGCGGCACTTCCAGCCAGTGCGCGAACAGCACGCGCAGCAAGCCGGCGTGGCTGACGACGGCGGCGGCCGGCGCGCCGCCGCGCCGCAGTTCGTCGAAAAAATCCAGCGCCCGCGCCAGCATCGCCGCCGCCGATTCGCCGCCGGGCGGCGCGGAATCGAGAATGTCGGCGGCCCAGGCGTCGAAGGCGGCGCGTTCAATGTCGTCCCAGCGCTGCAATTCCCACTCGCCGAAATCCATTTCGACGAGACGGGCGTCGGTGACGGGCGCCGGCGACAATGCCTCGGCCAGACTGCGGCAGCGCATGAGCGGGCTGGTGTAGACCGGGATGCCGTCCGGCAGCAAGCCGCGCAGCCGCGCCGCGCTGGCGGCGGGCGGCGCAGCGAGGCCGATGTCGCTGCGGCCATAGCAAGTGCCTTCCGGCACTGCCGGCGGCGGATGGCGGATCAGGAAAAGTTCCATGCCGCGACCACAAAGCCGAGATAGAGCGCGAGTTCGGCGAACTGCTGCGCCGCGCCGAGGCAGTCGCCGGTGTAGCCGCCGATGCGCCGGACGAAGTAACGCGCCGCCAGCAGCGTCGTCAGCGCCGCCAGCAGCAGACCGGCGGCGGCGGCTTGCCAGGGCAGCAGGGCGAGCGGCACGAGGCCGGACAGCGCGGCCACGGCGAGGCTGCCGCCGCTCATGCCCACCGCCAGCGGCTTGGCCCGCGCCGAATCGTCCTCGCGCGCGTAGTCGAGCGAGAAAATCAGCAGCGCGGAAAACAAGCGCGAGGCGGCGTGGCCGGCGACGAGCGCCGGCGCGATCCATGCATCGGGCAGTTCGTGGAGCGCGTTGAATTTCGTCAGCAGCATCAGCGCGACGGCCAGCGCGCCGTAGCTGCCGATGCGCGAATCCTTCATGATCGCCAGCGCCTGTTCCTTGGTCCAGCCGCCGCCGAAGCCGTCCACCGTGTCCGCCAGGCCGTCTTCGTGGAAAGCGCCGGTGACGAGCAGCGTCGCCGCCATGCTCAACAGCAGCGCCAGCGAAACCGGCAGCGCGGCGGCGGCGAGTAGAAACGCCAGCGCGCCGAGCGCGCCGACGAGGATGCCGACGAGCGGGAAATAGCGCGTCGCGCCGTCGAGCGCCGCCTGCGAATGCCCGACCCACGCCGGCACCGGCACGCGCGTGAAGAAGCGCACGGCGCCGAAGAAATACTCGGCTTCACGCCGCATGCGTCGCATCGGCCGCGCCGGTGGCTGTGTCGGTGGCTGTGTCAGTGGCTGTGTCGATTGCTGCGGCGGGGTTGTCGCCGGCATCGCTCACGCCCGCCGATTCAAAGCTGGCCATCTCGTTGAGAAAGGCGGCGGCAGCGCGCACCAAGGGCCAGGCGAGCGCGGCGCCGGTGCCTTCACCGAGCCGCAAATCCATGTCGAGCAATGGCCGCGCGCCGAGGTGTTCGAGTTGCAGGCGATGGCCGCGCTCTTGCGAGCGATGCGAGAAGACGCAGTATTGCAGCAGCGCCGGATGCAGCGTTGCCGCCGTGAGCAGGGCCGAGGTGACGATGAAGCCGTCGATCAACAGCAGCATTTTCCGTTCGGCGGCGGCGAGCATGCCGCCGGCCAGCATGGCGATCTCGAAGCCGCCGAAGCGCGCCAGCACCGGCAGGGGCGCGTGCTCGCCGCGATAAGCGTCCGCCGCTTGCCGCAGCAAGACGAGCTTGCGCGCCAGACCGGCGTCGTCCAGCCCGGTGCCGCGCCCGACGCAATCGGCAAGCGGAATGCCGGCCAGACAATGCGTGATGAGCGAGGCCGAGGCGGTGTTGCCGATGCCCATTTCGCCGAAGCCGATGACGTTGCAGCCGCGCGCGTGAATGTCGGCGACGAGTTGCGCGCCGCGCCCGATGGCCGCCGCGCATTGCGCCGCGCTCATGGCCGCGCCTTCGAGATAGTTCGCCGTGCCGTGGGGGGCGATCTTGGCGTCGATCAGATTCTCGCGCTGACCGAAATCATGCGCCACGCCGGCGTCCGCCACCGTCAGCGCGAGGCCGTTGGCGCGGGCGAAAACGTTGATCGCCGCGCCGCCGGCGAGAAAATTTTCCACCATCTGCCAGGTGACATCCTGCGGGAAGGCGGAAATGCCCGCTTTCGCCGCGCCGTGATCGCCGGCGCAGACCAGAATGTGCGGCAGGCGCAGCGTCGGCGTCAGCGTCTGCTGGATGAGGCCGATCTGCAGCGCCAGCGCCTCCAGACGGCCCAGCGCGCCCTGCGGCTTGGTTTTCCGGTCGATCTTGTGCCGGAGCGCCGCCGCGATCGCCGGGTCGGGCGCGGCGATATTGAAAGCGGCTGAAGAAAAGGCATCCGCCGTGTCTGGGGAAGGCATCCGATTCGTCCTTTCGAGGTATGCGCGATGCGGGCGGGCGCGCCACGGATTCGCGCCGTGTTTTACGCCGTGTTTCACGCTGTGCCTCATCTCGCCCGACCGGGCCGGATTATCCCTGCCCGCCGCGCGCGGCGCAACCGCGGCAACCATGCTACCCTGCCGCGCCATGAAGGAATTCATCATCGGCGGCGCCCGCTCGGGCAAAAGCGCGCTGGCGGAACAGCGCGCGCAGACATCCCATGTGCAATCCGGTTCGCATATCGTCTACATCGCCACCGCGCAGGCCGGCGACGCGGAAATGGCGCGCCGCATCGCCCATCACCGCGCGCGCAGACCGGCGCAGTGGGATTGCGTCGAAGCGCCGCTGGAACTCGCCGCCGCCTTGCGCGCCCATGCCGACGACAACGCCTGCCTCGTCGTCGACTGTCTGACGCTCTGGCTTGCCAATCTGTTTTTCGCCGGCGCCGCCGCCGCGCAGGCCGAAGCCGGCGCCGCGCCCGATTGCGCGCTGCTTGCCGGCGAAACCACGGCGCTCATCGAAACGCTGCCGCGCTTGCCGGGCCGCGTGATTCTCGTCAGCAATGAAGTCGGCTGCGGCATCGTGCCGCCGCAGCCGCTGCCGCGCCTGTTCGCCGACGAACAGGGGCGGCTCAACCAGCGCGTCGCCGCTGTTTGCGAGCGCGTCACGCTGGTCGCCGCCGGGCTGCCGCTGGAACTCAAACCGTGCGCGGATTGATTATTCTGTTTGTTTTCTTTTGCGCGTCGGCATGGGCGGACATCACCGTGCGCGACGACGCCGGCCGCGCTGTGCGGCTGGCGCAACCGGCGACGCGCATCCTCAGCCTCTCGCCCGACATGACGGAAAACCTGTTCGCCATCGGCGTCGGCGACCGCGTCGTCGGCACGGTGGAATTCAGCAACTACCCGCCGCCGGCGCGCGCCCTGCCGCGCATCGGCGGCTACGAGCGCATCGACCTGGAAGCGGCGCTGGCGCTCAAGCCCGATCTCGTCATCGCCTGGCAGAGCGGCAACAGCCCGCAGCAAGTGGCGAAGCTGATCGCCCTCGGCCTGCCGGTCTACCTCGCCCAGCCCGGCCGCATCGAGGATGTGACGACGACGCTGGAACGGCTGGGCGAACTGACCGGCGCGGGCGCCGCCGCGCAGACGGTCGCGGCGCGTTTCGCCGCCCGCGTCGCCGCCCTGCGCGCGCGCTACGGCGAACGTCCAACCGTGCGCAGCTTCTATCAGGTGTGGGACCGCCCGCTTACCACCATCGGCGGGCGGCAGGCGATTTCCGACGCGCTGCGGCTGTGCGGCGGCGAAAACATCTTCGCCCATCTCAAGCCGCTGGCGGCGGAAGTCACGCTCGAAGCCGTGCTCGAAGCCGATCCCGAAGCCATCATCGCCAGCGGCATGGACGAAGCGCGACCGCAATGGCTGGATGCATGGCGCCGCTGGCCGGCGCTGACGGCGGTGGCGCGCAACAACCTGTTCTTCGTCCCCCCCGATCACCTGCAACGCCACACCCCGCGCCTCGCCGACGGCATCACCGCGCTCTGCGCCCATCTCGAAACCGCCCGCGCCCGGCGGCGGTGATGCGGACAAATATGCGCTGTTGCCCGGAAAAAGCTGTGCGCATGGAAAACCGGGTTAAACAGTTTGACATGGAGCGTTATGAGCTACTCTCTTTGGTAAAAGGGTAGGTAAGATGAGCGAGGAAACCAAGCTACTCTAGGCCAACTTTTTAAACTGTTTTTTATCTGTGATTTGGTCCCTTTATGAACAACAATATTATTCGTATCATTTTTTTGCTGTCGCTGTTTTGCGCTGAAGCGGTTATGGCTGATCCCCCAAGCTACGCAATCAAATTTCCAAATCAGCAAAACTGGAAAATCGGGTATGAGCAAAAACGAGGAAAGAGCTTTATTCAAGAGTTCGTCAAGAATGACGAGAGCGTCCAGTCTTGGTCAGAAATAATGACCATCATTTATATGGAGCAGCCTGTAAGAATGAATGTTGAGACTGCTGTAATGCGGACTATTGACGGGTTCGAGAAAGGATGCCCATCGTTCAGGCATTCCGTAATATCAGAGAATCCAACAACTATTATTTTCCGCTGGAGTGATGAGGGCTGTGGCGGCTGGCCAGCCCAAGAAGGCGTTATACGCATTACTGCAGCGGAAAATGGCGCATTCAGTTTTCAATATGCCTATCTCAAAAATAAGGCGTCTCCGCATATCGATGAGTGGATACAAACGCTGTCTGATGCGAAAGTTATTCCTTGAAATAAAGAAGCCAGGACTTCCTTGTGTCTGTCTTAATATTCATGCGTACTGAATTAATGGAAAGAACCGCCATGGTTCGCTCTGCTGCTGTGTTGTTATCTACTGCCGCTTTGATTTCTGCTTGCGTCACGCTTTCTGGAAAATATATGGTGAGCGTCCAGGATGCTCAAGGAAATTCGTTGAGTGACATCATGTTTATGGCTCAGGGCAGGGCGGTCTATTCAGTCAGAAATGCAATGTGTATTAAATTCCCCGGAGCAATAGTCGTAATCAAGGATGCCGACACTGGAGAGGAATTGAAGAGCGAAAGTCCTTATCAATGTCGTTGATGGTGAGCTTGTGTAGGACGGGGTTTACCTCTCCATTTTTCGGAATTGCCGAAGTCAGGGTGGCGGGATAAATCCCGCCCTGCGATAAATTCGGCGCTAACCGCCCCGTTTTCATAACCCCATCCCCATCCCGGCCTTCCCCTTGAAGGGGAAGGAGTGCAAAGCCCTCCCCTTCAAGGGGGAGGGTTTGGGTGGGGATGGGTTCAGCCCGATTGGACCGCAGCGAAGCCCAACATGGGCTTGTCGTTCCGCGACCCCGCTTCGCTTCGCGCAGAATGACAGGCTGGCTTTACGCCGGCACAAAATACCGCTGTCCGCCGTCAATCAGCTCGCGCAGGGGGTGGCCGTAGAGGCGCGAGAGGGTGTCGGCGTTGATGACTTCATCGGCCGGGCCTTCGAGCGTGCGGCCTTCGCCGAACAGCAGCAGGGCGCGGTCGGCGTGGCGCAGGGCGAGGTTGATGTCGTGCAGCGCCATGATGATGCCGGCGCCATCCTCTCTTGCGCGGCGCGAGAACAGGTCGAGCGCGGCGATCTGGTGGTTGAGGTCGAGGTGGGCGAGCGGTTCGTCGAGCAGATACAGTTGCGGCTGCTGCGTCAGCAGGGCGGCGATGGCGAGGCGCTGGCGCTCGCCGCCGGAAAGCGTATGCACCGCGCGGGCGTCGAGGCCGGACAGCCCCACCGCCGCCAGCGCCGTATGCGCGAGACGTTCGTCTTCGCGTCCTTCCCAATCCCAGCGGCCCAGATGCGGGTGGCGGCCGATCAGCGCCGTCTCCAGCACGGTCGACTGGAAGGCGTCGTGCTGGCCTTGCGACAGCAGGCCGCGCAGACGGGCGGCTTGGCGCGGCCCGAGCGCGGCGTAGGGTTGGCCGCAGAGTTCGATTGCGCCGGCGGCGGGCAGGCGCAGTCCGGCCAGCGTCGTCAGGAGCGTTGTCTTGCCGGCGCCGTTGCGACCGAGGATGACGAGGCGCTCGCCTGCTGCCAGATCAAAGTCGAGCCGGTCGGCGACGCGGACAGCGCCGATGCCGACGTTCAATTCACGCGCGCGCAGCAGCGTCATGGCCCCGGCGTCCCCATCGTTTTCTGGCTGCGGGCGAGAAGAAACAGAAACAGTGGCACGCCGATCAGCGCGGTGAGCACGCCGACCGGCAACTGCTGCGGCGCGACGACGGTGCGTGCCAGTGTGTCGGCCAGCGTCAGCAGCGCGCCGCCGGCCAGCGCCGCCGCCGGCAGCAGCACGCGCTGGTCGTTGCCGATCGCCAGCCGCGTCAGATGCGGCACGACGAGGCCGACGAAGCCGATGCTGCCGGCAGCGGTGACAGCCGTTGCCGTGGCGAGCGAAGCGAGCAGATAAACGCCGCCGCGCAGACGCGCCACCGGCACGCCGAGCGCGCGGGCGGTGAGATCGCCGCGCGCGAGCAGGTTCAGATCGCGCGCGAAAGGCGCGGCGAGCGCCAGCGCCAGCGCGAGCAGGGCAAGCGCCGGCCAGGGCGCGCCGGCGTGGGCGAGATCGCCCATCAGCCAGAACAGCATGCCGCGCAGCGCCTGCTCCTGCGCGACGGAGAGAATCAGCGCCGCCGCTGCGCCGCAGCCGGCGGCGACGATGACGCCGGTGAGCAGCAGCCGCGTTTGCGTCCATGCGCCTTCGCCGCGCGCCAGGCCGAACACCAGCAGCATGGCGCCGAGCGCGCCGGCGAAAGCGCCGCCGTTCACGAACAGCAGCGGCAGGCCGGCCAGCATGGCGCCGAGCGCGCCGACGGCGGCGCCGCCGGAAATGCCGAGCACGTAGGGGTCGGCGAGGGGATTGCGCAGCAGCACTTGCATCAGCGCGCCGGCCAGCGCCAGCAGCCCGCCGCAGGCGAAGGCTGCCAGCGCGCGCGGCAGGCGCAGTTCGCGCACGACTTCGGCGGCGAGGCTATGGGGGCTGTGGGCGCCATGGGCGCTGTCGATGCCGCCGCTGCCGAATAGCGCCGCCAGCATGTCGCCCGGCGTCACCGCGATGCTGCCCGCCGCCAGCGCGACGAACAGGCTCGCCAGCCCGAGCAGCGCCAGCAGCAGGAGCGTCAGCAGGGCGCGGCGGCGGGTGGACACGGGCGGCGTTTTTTTCATTTCGGCTCGTAGCGGACGGCGGCGAACACGCTGGCGCCGGGCGTGTTGAACTGGAAAGCGTGGCGGTAATGCTTGTCGCCCAGATTGTTGCCGCGCAGTTCCAGCGTCCAGTCGCGTTGCAGGGCGTAGTGGGCGAAGGCGTTGATGATGCCATAACCGCCTAGCCGCACCCGCGCCCCGGTGTTGAAATCGGTGTCGTAGCGCCTGCTCACCGCCAGCCATTCGCCGCCCAGCCGCCAGGCGCCGAGCCGGCGCGTGACGCGGACGGCAAGCTGGCGCGGCGCGCGGCGGATCAATTGCTGGCCGGTGTCGGCGTCGCGGGCGCGCAGCCAGTCGAGCGAAGCGCCGCCTTCCCAATCGCCCGCCGACCAGTCGTGGCTCAAGGTGGCGCCGCGCAGACGGGCGCTGCCGACGTTGAAGGGCTGGTTGCCCCAGACGATCAGATCCTTCACCCGGTTGTCGTAGATGACGAGGCCGGCGCGCTGCGCGCCGGCGTCCCAATTCACGCCGGCTTCGCGGTTGCGCGCCCGCTCCGGCCGCAAATCGGGATTGCCGCCGTAGCAGCCGAAACCCGGAAAGCAGGCAAGCGGAAAATACAGATCGTTGAATGTCGGCGCTTTGAAACCCGTGCCGGCGGCGGCGTGAACGCGCCAGCGTTCGTCGATCTGATAGCCGTAGGCGAGCGAGCCGGTGCGCTGATGGCCGAACTGGCTGCTCGCGTCGCGGCGCAGATTGGCTTGCAGGCGGTGGCTGCCGAAGCGCCCGGTCCAGCCCGCCAGCAGCGAATCGGTGTGGCGACGGGTGCGCGCCAGCGCGGTGGCGCTGTGCGATACCGATTCATTGACCCGCTCGACGCCAAGCAGCAGGCTGCCGACCGGCAGTTGCAGATCGTTCATCCAGCCGAACTGCGCGCGGCGCGTGCGCACCGTTGAATCAAAGCCGGAATCGATGGCTTTCACGCTGTCGGTGCTGACGCCGGCTTCCAGCGTGCTGATCCAGTTTTCCGTCAACGGCTGCCGCCAGCGCGCGCCGGCGACGCTGCCTTTCATGCGGGAGCGGGTGTCGGCGTCAAGACCAACGTCATATTCGCTGAGGCTGTTGGCGGTGAGGAAGGAGGCTGACAATTCGCCCTTGTTCGGCAGCTTCAGGGCGAGGCGTCCGCTGGCGTGCGTCTGCCGGAAGCCGTCGCGGTCGGTTGGATCGGAGAGCGCGTCGATGCCCGCCGTGGTTTCGCGGCCCAAGCGCAGGCTGAAGCGGACGGCATCGTCGGCGGTTGCGCCGGAAATGCCGGCTTGCAGCCGCCGCGTCTGCTGGCTGCCGATGCCGGCAAGGAAATCGGCATGCGGCGCGCCGCTGCCGCCACGGGTGAAAATCTGCACCACGCCGCCGATGGCATCCGAGCCGTAGAGCGCGCTGGCCGGGCCGCGCAGGATCTCGATGCGTTCGATCTGCGCGGCGGGGAGATTTTCCAGCGTCGCCTGCCCCGTGGTGGCGGAGCCGACGCGGATGCCGTCGACGAGTACCAAGGCGTGGCTGGAATTGGCGCCGCGAATGAACAGGCTGCCGCCCGCGCCGGCGCCGCCGGTGGTCGAAATCTGGATGCCGGGCTGGCCGGAGAGCAGTTCGACCAGCGCCGAATGGCCGGTCTGCTCGATCGCCTGCCGGTCGAGCACCGTCACGTCGCTCAACAGTTCATTCACCCGCTGCGGCTGACGGGTGGCGGTGACGACGATTTCGGCTTCGTCGGCGGATGCGGTGATATGAATGGAAAACAGGGCGAGCGCCAGCGTCGCCGCGCGTATTACAGTGTGCTTCATGGATGGACTCCCTCGTTCGTCCGGCCTGCGTCCCCGCTGCCGGACAGCGTCGATAAAACGGAACGCGCCAAGGGAGCGAAGCAACCAAGGACGAAACAACAGGAGCGCATCGGAACGGGCAGAACCCGGCGCCGGTGGCCGCACCCCCGCGGCGATTCCGAACAGGTCTGTCCGAGGCCGGTATCCGGGCTTGCGAGTCTTGATCCGCCGCCTTCCCAAGCATGCCGCTCAGTGGCTGTGTGGCGGACCCGCGCTCGCTTACCGTTGCGGGGGCAGCCGAGGCATTGCCGGAAAACGGGTTTCCGGCGCACCTCGTTCCCGTTTAACCCGCCGGCGGAAGGCCGGCAGGCACCTAGGAACAGGATGCCGCGCGGCCAAAGCCGCGCGGCGGAGCAAATTATAGCGATAAAAAGCGGAAATTCTGTCTCCGCAACACGGCACGATGTTACAAATAACATTTATAATTCAAGCTTATTCATTGACTCAAATACGTTTTTTAGGTAATTTTTGAGAAATGGAACGGGAACTTTCCTCCCTCGAAGAACGCATCGAACAATTCATCGCGCTGTGCCAGAGCCTGCGGGTGGAAAACCAGGATTTGCGCACGCGGGTGGCCCGGCTTGATGCTGAACACAAACGCCTGAACGAGAAGATCGACGCGGCGTGCAGCCGCCTGGAATCCCTCATGGAACGCCTGCCCGATTAATTTGCCGTCATGACGAAGAAACCCGCCAATACGCTGGATATCGTCCTGATGGGGCGTGAATACCGCATCGCCTGCGCGCCGGAAGAGCGCGAGGCGCTGGAAGCGGCGGTGGCGCTGGTCGACGAAAAAATGCGCGAGATCGACGAGAAAACGAAAGCCACCGGCGAGCGCCGCGCGGTGATGGCGGCGCTGAATCTCGCCCACGAACTGCTTTCCCTCAAACTGCCGGGCGGTTTTGACATGCGGGAGTTCCGGCGTAGAATCTCCGTCATGCAGGCGCGGCTCGACGAGGCGCTGACCAGTCAGGAAGCCTTGTTCTAGCGCGAGTTTCTGGCGCGAATTTCTGGCGTAAATTCTGCGCCCCCGGAATTCCCCTGCGGTGTTCGCCAAGGTCAACCATTCCTTGAACCAATGTCTTGGCATTGGCTGCGGACCAAAGCGTCACTTTTGTGCGCGTCCCTCGTCGGACGCACCTGCGGTGACCGGAAAGCGGCCACTCTGAACCTCAGGTTCAGGATGCCGGCCTGGCGGCACAGGCGGGGGATCTCTTTAAAAGCGCGGCCAAGGGTGACTTTGCCGCGCTTTGTTTTTTTCAGACAGGACACCGCCCGTGCGTTATTGGCTGATGAAATCCGAACCCGAGGCTTACGGCATCGACGATCTGGTCCGCGACAAGGTGACGGCTTGGTGGGGCGTGCGCAACTATCAGGCGCGCAACTTCATGCGCGACCAGATGCGGCTTGGCGACCGCGCTTTTTTCTACCATTCCAACTGCGCCGCACCGGGCATCGTCGGCATCGTCGAGGTGTGCGCCCTGGCTTATCCCGATGTCACCCAGTTCGACCCGCAGCACAAATACTTCGATCCGACATCCGCGCCGGACAATCCGCGCTGGCTGAACGTCGATGTCAAGCTGGTGAAGAAAACGCCGCTGGTCAGCCTGGCCGAACTGCGCCGCCATGAAACGGGGGCGCTGGCCGGCATGCGCGTGCTGGCGAAGGGCAACCGTCTCTCCATCACGCCGGTCGATCCGGCGCAATGGGCGTTCATCACCGGGCAGTTGATGGGTTAGCGTTTGGCCCGCTGTTACGGTTTCAGATAGGCGAAGCCTTCCTTCGCTTGCAGGCGGCTGACTTCGGCGACGCCGGAGGGCACGATCTTCGCGTCCGGATGGACCTGGCTGCGGTCGATGTTGCGGCCTTGCAGGGTGAAGTTGCAGACGCGGAACTCGACGCCCTGAAGCGCCAGATCGCTTACCACCGTGTCATAGGGATTGCCATTTTTGTCCTTGGCGCCTTCCAGCAGAAAATTGATGCCGGCGGCATGGGTGACGACGACGATCTTTGCGCGCGGATCGGCCGCCAGGTGATTGCGGATGTTGCGCAGGCCGTTGCTGGCTTGCTCCAATCCCTCGTTGATGTGATAGACGACCTTCACCGGCGCCGCTGCCGCTGCGTTGTCGGCATCGGCGGCATGCGTGACGGCGGAGAATGACACCAGGGCGGCCAGCAGGCCGTGTCGAAGCAGGCGGAGCATGTTCATGTCGATTCCTTTCGATTTTCAATGGCGGGCTGTTTTCGTGACCGCGTCTTGCGCATGATCCGGCTTCGGCGCGTGGTTCGTCAATCCCCGGCGGCGCGCGCCAGTGAATGCGCGCAGTTCGCTTTGTTCGGTCAGCCTCGGGTCAATGTGCTGGAACTGAATCTGGCGCTGGATGGCCTGAGCGCCGAAAGCGGTGCAAAATAACGGCATGACCGAAGACCGCAACGCGAAAGCCGATGCCCTGGTCGGGGAGCTGCGCCGCCAGAAGGCGGGGCTTTTGACCTTGTTTCTCGGCGCGGCGCCGGGGGTGGGCAAGACTTACGCCATGCTGTCGCGGGCGCGGGAGTT
>JAITMP010000001.1 GCA_031277315.1 Zoogloeaceae bacterium
TTGCCCGATAGCACCGTCGTGATCGCCGCCGTCAAGGTCGTCTTGCCATGATCAACGTGCCCTACCGTACCAACGTTCACGTGAGGCTTCGTACGCTCAAATTTGCCCTTGGCCATGTCTTATCCCTCTAAAGAACGATTCACTTCTTGTTGATGATCGCTTCGGCGACGTTTTTCGGCGCCTCCGAATAGTGCTTGAATTCCATTGAGTACGTTGCCCGTCCTTGTGTCAGGGAGCGCAACTGTGTGGCATAACCGAACATTTCCGCCAGCGGCACTTCGGCCTTCACCACTTTGATGCCGCCGGCCTGATCTTCCATGCCCTGCACCATGCCGCGGCGTCCGGACAAATCGCCCATGACGTTGCCCATGAATTCTTCCGGCGTCTCGACTTCAACCGCCATCATCGGTTCGAGCAGAACCGGATTGGCCTTGCGCATGGCATCCTTGAAGGCGATCGAGGCCGCCATCTTGAAGGCGTTTTCGTTCGAGTCAACGTCGTGATACGAACCGTCAAACAGCGTAACTTTGACATCCACCACCGGGAAGCCGGCCAGCACGCCGTTCGGCAAAGTGTCCTGCAAGCCCTTGTCGACCGCCGGAATGTATTCGCGGGGCACCGTGCCGCCCTTGATGGCGTCGACAAATTCGTAGCCCTTGCCGGCCTCGTTCGGCTCCAGCTTGATCCAGACGTGGCCATACTGGCCGCGGCCGCCGGACTGCTTGATGAACTTGCCTTCCTGCTCGACCGTCTTCTTGATCGCCTCGCGATACGCAACCTGCGGCGCGCCGACATTGGCCTCGACGCTGAACTCGCGCTTCATGCGATCCACGATGATTTCAAGGTGCAATTCGCCCATGCCAGAAATGATGGTCTGGCCGGATTCTTCATCGGTGCGCACACGGAAGGACGGGTCTTCCTGAGCCAGGCGGCTGAGGGCGATGCCCATCTTTTCCTGATCGACCTTCGTTTTCGGCTCGACAGCGACGTGAATGACCGGCTCGGGAAAATCCATGCGCTCAAGAATGATCGGCTTGTCCACCGCCGACAGCGTCTCGCCCGTCGTCACTTCCTTCAAGCCGACACAGGCGGCGATGTCGCCAGCGCGGATTTCATCGACTTCCAGCCGGTCATTGGCGTGCATCTGGACGATGCGGCCAATGCGCTCCTTCTTGCCCCGGATCGAGTTGTAAACGGTGTCGCCCTTCGCCAGCACGCCTGAATACACGCGCACAAAAGTCAACTGGCCAACGAAAGGATCGGTCATCAGTTTGAAAGCCAGCGCCGAGAATTTTTCGGTGTCATCCGCCTTGCGCGACGTCTCTTTCTCGTTTTCATCAATCCCGTCCACCGGCGGAATGTCGACCGGCGAGGGCAGAAACTCGATTACCGCGTCCAGCATGCGCTGCACGCCTTTGTTCTTGAAAGCCGTGCCGCACAACATCGGCTGAATCTCGGTGGAGATGGTGCGCGCGCGCAAGCCTTGCTTGATTTCGTCTTCGGACAGATCGCCCTCTTCGAGGTATTTGTTCATCAATTCCTCGGAAGATTCGGCAACCGCTTCGACCATCTTCTCGCGCCACTCTTTCGCCAAGGCAACGAGATCGGCCGGTATCTCCTGGTACTCAAACTTCATGCCCTGGGAACTTTCGTCCCAGATAATGGCTTTCATCTTGATGAGGTCGACCACGCCCTTGAAATTATCCTCGGCCCCGATCGGTATCACGATCGGCACCGGATTGGCGTTCAGACGCAAACGCATCTGCTCGTAGACCTTGAAGAAGTTCGCGCCGGTGCGGTCCATCTTGTTCACGAAGGCCAGACGCGGCACCTTGTACTTGTTCGCCTGACGCCAGACGGTTTCCGACTGGGGCTGCACGCCGCCGACGGCGCAGTACACCATGCAGGCGCCGTCAAGCACGCGCATGGAACGCTCCACCTCGATGGTGAAGTCGACGTGTCCCGGCGTGTCGATGATATTGAAGCGATGCTCGGGCAGGGACAGATCCATGCCTTTCCAGAAACAGGTCACCGCCGCCGAGGTGATGGTGATGCCGCGCTCCTGCTCCTGCTCCATCCAGTCGGTGGTGGCGGCGCCGTCATGGACTTCGCCGAGCTTGTGGTTCACGCCCGTGTAAAACAGGATGCGCTCCGTGGTCGTGGTTTTCCCGGCATCAATATGCGCACTGATGCCTATGTTTCGATAGCGCTCAATCGGGGTCGTGCGTGCCACGTTTAATCTGCCTTGTCTAAACTGTCTAAACTAAAACCACGGCACCGTGATGCCGTGGCGGAAAATTCGATATCAAGCCCTGACAACCCATCAGAACCGGTAATGCGCAAAGGCCTTGTTGGCCTCCGCCATGCGATGAACTTCCTCGCGCTTCTTTACCGCACCGCCACGGCCCTCGGCCGCTTCCATCAATTCGCCGGCCAGACGCGCGCCCATCGATTTTTCCGAACGCTTGCGGGCCGATTCGCGAATCCACCGCATCGCCAAAGCGGCGCGGCGCACTGGCCGCACTTCCACCGGCACCTGATAGTTGGCGCCGCCGACGCGGCGGCTTTTCACTTCGACGGACGGCTTGACGTTGCCCACCGCCTGTATGAAAACTTCCAGCGGATCCTTGCCGGATTTGCCCTTGATCTGATCGAACGCGCGATACAGCGTGCTCTCGGCGACCGATTTCTTGCCGCTCATCATCAGCACGTTGACAAACTTCGCCACGTCCTGGCTGCCGAATTTCGGATCGGGCAGAACGTCGCGTTTCGGTACTTCCCTGCGTCGTGGCATAGTGTGCTTACTCCAATATCCGCAATATCTGCAATATTCGTTTAGGCAGCCTTCGGCCGCTTGGCGCCGTACTTCGAGCGCGACTGCTTGCGGTCCTTGACGCCCTGCGTATCCAGACTGCCGCGCACGATGTGGTAGCGCACGCCGGGAAGATCCTTGACCCGGCCGCCGCGAATCAGCACCACCGAGTGCTCCTGCAAGTTGTGGCCTTCGCCGCCGATGTAGGAAATCACCTCGAAGCCGTTGGTCAGGCGCACTTTGGCAACCTTTCTCAAGGCCGAGTTCGGCTTTTTCGGGGTTGTCGTATAAACCCGGGTGCACACGCCGCGTTTGGCGGGACAGTTCGCCAGCGCCGGTACCTTGCTCTTGATTACCGGAGCCTTGCGCGCTTTGCGCACTAACTGATTGGTTGTTGGCATATTTCTTGAGTTCCCAAAAAACCGAGGCGGCTGTTATAAAAACTGCACCGCCCCGGGATTCGTTCTTTCTCGCGCAGCACGCGGTGTGGCCGCGCCGTTCGCAAAGAGGCCGGATTATAAGGGGATTTTCAGGTGACCGTCAACCTGCCTGAATGCCTTCCTCGGGCTGTCCTTCTTCCATCGCCGCCTCGCCGCCAACGGCGATATCCTCGCCGACAGCCTGCATGCGCCGGGTGCGGTGATAGGCCAGGCCGGTGCCCGCCGGAATCAGGCGGCCAACGATGACGTTTTCCTTGAGGCCGCGCAATTCGTCCCGCTTGCCCATGATGGCCGCCTCGGTCAGCACTCGCGTCGTTTCCTGGAAAGACGCCGCAGAAATGAAGGAGTCGGTCGACAGGGACGCCTTGGTGATGCCGAGCAGCATATGCTGGTATTCGGCCGGGCGCTGACCCTGATTGATCGCCTTGTCATTCTCGCCCAGGACTTCGGCGCGCTCCACCTGCTCCTCGCGGATGAAGTGGGTGTCGCCCGGATCGGTGATGACAACGCGGCGCAGCATCTGGCGCACGATCACTTCGATGTGCTTGTCATTGATCTTCACACCCTGCAGCCGGTACACGTCCTGCACTTCGTCGATGATGTAGCGGGCCAGTTCCCCGACGCCCTTCAGACGCAGAATGTCGTGCGGATCAGCCGGGCCATCGACGATCACCTCGCCGCGGTTCACCACCTGTCCGTCATGCGCCATGACGTGCTTGTCTTTCGGGATCAGGTACTCGTGCACGGCGCCATCCGGCTCGGTAATCACCAGACGCTGCTTGCCCTTGGTGTCCTTGCCGAAGGAAACGGTGCCGGTAACTTCCGCCAGCATGCCGGCGTCCTTGGGAGAGCGGGCTTCGAACAACTCCGCCACGCGCGGCAGACCGCCGGTGATGTCACGCGTCTTGGACGATTCCTGCGGAATCCGCGCCAGAATGTCGCCGACGCTGACTTCCTGTCCATCCTTCACCGTGATGATCGAGCCGACCTGGAAAGTGATGGTCACCGAGTGATCGGAACCATGAATTTTCACTTCGTCCCCCGTCGGCGTCAGCAACTTGACCTGCGGCCGCAGCCCCTTGGCGGCAGCGCCGGCCTTGCGCTTCGGGTCGATGACGACGAGCGTCGACAAGCCGGTCACTTCGTCGATCTGCTTGGTCACGGTGACGCCTTCTTCGACGTTCTCGAACTTCACCGTGCCGGCGTATTCGGTCACGATCGGGCGCGTATGCGGATCCCATGTGGCGATCTGGGTTCCGGCCTTGATGTGCTTGCCGTCATCCACCGCCAGGAGCGTGCCATACGGCACCTTGTGGCGTTCCCGCTCGCGGCCATGATCGTCGGTCACCAGCACCTCGGCCGAGCGCGCGATCACCACCTTCTCGCCCTTCGGGTTGGTGACGTAACGCATGTTCTGCGTGAAGCGCACCGTGCCGGACGATTTGGCCTCGACGTGCGAAGCCGCCGCCGCGCGCGAAGCCGCGCCGCCGACGTGGAAAGTGCGCATGGTGAGCTGGGTGCCCGGCTCGCCGATCGACTGGGCGGCAATCACGCCGACCGCTTCGCCGGAGTTGACCAGCGTGCCACGGCCAAGGTCGCGGCCATAGCATTTGGCGCAAAGGCCATAGCGCGTCTCGCATGTCAGCGGCGTACGCACGCGCACTTCGTCAACGCCGAGGCTTTCGATGAGATCCACCGCGTTTTCGTCGAGCAGATGGCCGGCCGGGAACAGCACATCCTGCGTTTCAGGATGCGGCACGTCCGAAGCCACCACCCGGCCCAGCACCCGCTCGCGCAGGGCTTCAATGACTTCGCCGCCTTCGATCAGCGCCTTCATGACGAAGCCGTTGCTGGTGCCGCAATCGTCCTCCGTCACCACCAGATCCTGCGTGACGTCGACCAGACGGCGCGTCAAATAACCCGAGTTGGCGGTCTTCAGCGCGGTATCGGCCAGACCCTTGCGGGCGCCGTGCGTCGAGATGAAGTACTGCTGAACGTTGAGACCTTCGCGGAAGTTGGTGGTAATCGGGACTTCGATGATCGAGCCGTCCGGCTTCGCCATCAGGCCGCGCATGCCAGCCAACTGGCGAATCTGCGCCGCCGAGCCGCGGGCGCCGGAATCCGCCATCATGTAGATGGAATTGAGCGATTCCTGCGCCACCCGCTTGCCGTCGCGGTCGGTGGTTTCCTGATGCGAGAGCTGCTCCATCATGGCCTTCGCCACCTGATCGCCGGCGCGGCCCCAGATATCGACCACCTTGTTGTAGCGTTCGCCGTCCGTGACAAGGCCGGAGGTGTACTGCTTTTCGATCTCCTTCACCTCATGCTCGGCAGCGGAAATGATCTCGTGCTTTTGCGGCGGCACCAGCATGTCGCCGATGGAAATGGAAATGCCGGCGCGGGTCGCCAGCCTGAAGCCGGACTGCATCAGCTTATCGGCGAAGATCACCGTTTCCCTCAGTCCGCAGCGGCGGAAGCAAGCATTGATGAGGCGCGAGATTTCCTTTTTCTTGAGCGGCTTGTTGAGAATCGAGAACGGAAGGCCGGCCGGCAATATCTCGGAAAGCAGGGCGCGGCCAACGGTGGTTTCGTAGCGCGTGATCTTTTCCCGCTTCTCGCCGCTCTCGGTCAGATCGTATTCCTTGATGCGCGCGAGGACGCGGGCATGCAGATCGGCCTTGCCGGATTCGTAGGCCCGCTTCACTTCGGCGATGTCGGTAAACACCATGCCCTCGCCTTTGGCGTTGATGCGGTCGCGCGTGGCGTAGTAGAGGCCGAGCACGATGTCCTGCGAGGGGACGATGATCGGCTCGCCATTGGCGGGCGAGAGGATGTTGTTCGAGGACAGCATCAGCGTCCGCGCTTCCATCTGCGCTTCCAGCGACAACGGCACGTGCACGGCCATCTGGTCGCCGTCGAAGTCGGCGTTGAAGGCAACGCAGACCAGCGGATGCAGTTGAATCGCCTTGCCTTCGATCAGGGTCGGCTCGAACGCCTGAATGCCGAGCCGGTGCAGCGTCGGCGCCCGGTTCAGCATTACCGGATGCTCGCGGATCACCTCTTCGAGGATATCCCACACCTCGGGTACTTCCTGTTCGACTAGTTTCTTGGCGGCCTTGATCGTGGTGGCCAGGCCCAACAGTTCCAGCTTGTTGAAGATGAAGGGCTTGAACAATTCGAGCGCCATTTTCTTCGGCAAGCCGCACTGATGCAGTTTCAGTTGCGGCCCGACCACGATCACCGAACGGCCCGAGTAATCGACCCGCTTGCCGAGCAGGTTCTGGCGGAAACGGCCGCCCTTGCCCTTGATCATGTCGGCAAGCGACTTCAGGGGCCGCTTGTTGGCGCCGGTCATGGCCTTGCCGCGGCGGCCGTTGTCGAGCAGCGAGTCGACGGCCTCTTGCAGCATGCGTTTTTCATTGCGCACGATGATCTCGGGCGCCTTCAGTTCGAGCAGCCGCTTCAGGCGGTTGTTGCGGTTGATGACGCGGCGATAGAGATCGTTCAGGTCCGAGGTGGCGAAACGGCCGCCGTCCAGCGGCACCAGAGGGCGCAGATCGGGCGGCAGAACCGGCAGGACTTCCAGCACCATCCAGTCAGGTTTGATGCCCGATTGCTGGAAGGCTTCCAGCACCTTCAGGCGCTTGGCGATCTTCTTGATCTTGGCTTCCGAGCCGGTCGTCTCAAGGTCCTTGCGGAGAATGTCGATATCATGATTCACGTCCAGCGTGCGCAGCAGTTCGCGAATGCCTTCGGCGCCCATCACGGCGGCGAAGTCGTCGCCGTACTCCTCCACTTTCGCGAGATAGTCGTCTTCCGAAAGCAGTTGGGCGCGATTCAACGGCGTCATGCCGGGATCGACCACGACATAGGCTTCAAAATAAAGCACGCGCTCGATATCGCGCAGGGTCATGTCGAGCACCATGCCGAGACGGCTGGGCAGGCTCTTCAGGAACCAGATGTGCGCGACCGGCGAAGCCAGTTCGATATGCCCCATCCGCTCGCGGCGAACTTTCAGCAGCGTGACCTCGACGCCGCATTTTTCGCAAATGACGCCACGGTGCTTGAGGCGCTTGTACTTGCCGCACAAGCACTCGTAATCTTTCACCGGGCCGAAGATCTTGGCGCAGAAAAGGCCGTCGCGCTCCGGCTTGAAAGTGCGGTAGTTGATGGTCTCCGGCTTCTTGACTTCGCCGTAGGACCAGGAGCGGATTTTCTCCGGCGAGGCCAATCCGATGGTGATGGCATCGAATTCCTCTTCCTGAGTCACCTGCTTGAACAGATCGAGTAGTGCTTTCATGTCTTCACTCCTGCCAGGGGTGAAACTTCAAATCAAAATTCAGAATGTTTCCGCGCCGCCTGTGATGCCAGCGGCATTCTCTGTCAATACCGTTCCAGATCGATGTCGATCGCCAGAGAGCGAATCTCCTTGACCAGCACGTTGAACGATTCCGGCATGCCGGCGTCGATCTTGTGCTCGCCCTTGACGATGTTTTCGTAAACCTTGGTGCGGCCCGACACGTCGTCGGATTTCACCGTCAGCATTTCCTGCAAGGTGTAAGAGGCGCCGTAGGCTTCCAGCGCCCACACCTCCATCTCGCCGAAACGCTGGCCGCCGAACTGCGCCTTGCCGCCCAGCGGCTGCTGCGTAACCAGACTGTACGGGCCGGTGGAGCGAGCGTGCATCTTGTCGTCCACCAAGTGGTGCAGCTTCATGACGTGCATGTAGCCGACGGTGACGGAGCGCTCGAATTGCTCGCCGGTGCGGCCGTCGTAGAGCGTCACCTGGCCGGAAGCCGGCAGCCCGGCCAGTTCCAGCATGCCCTTGATTTCCCCTTCGTGCGCGCCTTCGAACACCGGCGTGGCGAAGGGGACGCCGAGCTTCAGGTTCTCCGCCAGCTCGGAAATTTCCTGATCGTTCAACGACGCAATCTCTTCTCCCTTGCCGCTCGAGTTGTAGATCTTGTCGAGATATTTGCGCAGTTCGGCGACCGTCGCCTGCTGCTTGCACATCTCGCCGATCTTCAGGCCCAGACCCTTGGCGGCCCAACCCAGGTGCGTCTCCAGAATCTGGCCGATGTTCATCCGCGACGGCACGCCGAGCGGATTCAGAACGATATCGACCGGCGTACCGTCCGCCATGTGCGGCATGTCCTCGATCGGCACGATGCGCGAGACGACGCCCTTGTTGCCGTGGCGGCCAGCCATCTTGTCGCCGGGCTGCAGGCGGCGCTTGACGGCCAGATAAACCTTGACCATCTTCTGCACTCCCGGCGGCAGCTCGTCGCCCTGAGTGAGTTTTTTCTTCTTGGCCTCGAACGCCTGATCGAAATCCTTGCGCGTCTGCTCGATGCTCTCGCGCAGGCTTTCCAGTTGCTGGGCCGCCTCGTCGCTGGCCAATCCGATGTCGAACCAGTGGTGCGGATCCATCGACTCCAGATAAGTCTTGGTGATCTTGGTGCCCTTGGCCAGCTTCTTCGGCCCCTTGTTGGCAACCTTGCCGGTGAGCAACCGTTCGATCCGGGCAAAGGTGTCACGTTCAACGATGCGCATCTGGTCGGCCAGATCGGTCTTGTAGCGCCGCAGTTCATCGTCGATGATCTGCTGGGCGCGCTTGTCGCGCTCGATGCCTTCGCGGGTAAACACCTGCACGTCGATCACCGTGCCGGACATGCCGGACGGCACGCGCAGGCCGGTGTCTTTCACGTCGGACGCCTTCTCGCCGAAGATGGCGCGCAGCAGCTTTTCTTCCGGCGTAAGTTGGGTTTCGCCCTTCGGCGTCACCTTGCCCACCAGCACGTCGCCCGCCTCCACTTCGGCGCCGATATAGACGATGCCGGATTCGTCCAGACGCGACAACTGCGCTTCGCCAAGCGAGGCGATGTCGCGGGTGATTTCTTCCGCGCCGAGCTTGGTGTCGCGCGCGACCACCGTCAGTTCCTCGATGTGGATCGAGGTGAAGCGGTCGTCGGCCACCACCCGTTCGGAGATCAGGATCGAATCCTCGAAGTTGTAGCCGTTCCAGGGCATGAATGCCACGAGCATGTTCTGGCCGAGCGCCAGTTCCCCCATGTCGGTGGACGCGCCGTCGGCGATGACGTCGCCCTTGGCGATGATGTCGCCCACTTTCACCAGCGGCCGCTGGTTGATGTTGGTGTTCTGGTTCGAGCGGGTGTACTTGATCAGGTTGTAGATATCGACGCCCACTTCGCCCGGCACGGTTTCCTCGTCATGCACGCGCACGACGATGCGGTTGGCGTCGATGTAATCCACCACGCCGCCGCGCAAGGCCTGCACAGCAGTGCCCGAGTCAACGGCCACGGTGCGCTCGATGCCGGTGCCGACCAGCGCCTTCTCGGCGCGCAGGCAGGGCACCGCTTGCCGCTGCATGTTGGCGCCCATCAGCGCCCGGTTGGCGTCATCGTGTTCCAGGAAGGGAATCAGCGACGCCGCCACCGAGACGATCTGCCCCGGCGCGATATCCATGTACTGCACCTGATCCGGCGTCACCAGCGTGAATTCGCTCTTGTAGCGCGAGGACACCAGCTCGTCGACCAGCTTGCCCTTCTTGTCCAGCATGGCGTTCGCCTGGGCGATGACGAAATTGCCTTCTTCAATCGCCGAGAGGTAATCAATCTGCTCGGTCACCCGACTATCGACCACCTTGCGGTAAGGCGTCTCCATGAAACCGAACTGGTTGGTGCGGGCAAACAGCGCGAGCGAGTTGATGAGGCCGATGTTCGGGCCTTCCGGCGTCTCGATCGGGCAGACGCGGCCGTAATGCGTCGGATGCACGTCGCGCACCTCGAAGCCGGCGCGCTCGCGCGTCAGACCGCCCGGGCCGAGCGCCGAAACGCGGCGCTTGTGCGTGATCTCGGAGAGCGGATTGGTCTGATCCATGAACTGCGACAACTGGCTGGAACCGAAGAACTCCTTGATCGCCGCCGAAATCGGTTTCGCGTTGATCAGGTCGTGCGGCATCAGGTTCTCGGATTCGGCCTGCGACAGCCGTTCCTTGACGGCGCGCTCGACGCGGACGAGGCCGGCGCGGAACTGGTTTTCCGCCAGCTCGCCGACGGAACGCACGCGGCGGTTGCCGAGGTGATCGATGTCGTCGATCTCACCCCGTCCGTTGCGCAGTTCGACGAGAATGCGGATGACATCAATGATGTCCTCATTGGACAGCGTGCCCGTGCCATCCAGCCCTTCGCGGCCGACGCGCCGGTTGAACTTCATGCGGCCGACAGCGGAGAGATCGTAACGCTCCTCGGAATAGAACAAACCGTGGAACAGGTTCTCGACAGCATCCTCGGTCGGCGGCTCGCCGGGGCGCATCATGCGATAGATGGCGACGCGCGCCGCCGTCTGGTCGGCCGTCTCGTCAGTTCTCAACGTCGAGGAAATATAAGCGCCGCGATCGAGATCGTTGGTGTACAAAGTGTGAACTTCGGTCACGCCGGATTCGCTCAGCTTGGCGAGCAGGTTTTCCGTGATTTCCTCGTTGGTATTCGCCAGCACTTCTCCGGTTTCGGTGTCGATGACGCTGCGGCCAATGACGCGACCGACGAGGAATTCTTCCGGCACGTTGATCTTCTTGATACCGGCGTCGGCCAGATCGCGGATGTGCTTGGCGGTAATCCGCTTGTCCTTGGCGACGATCACCTTGCCGACCTTGTCGGTGATGTCGAAGCGGGCGACCTCGCCGCGCAAACGCTCCGGCACCACCTCAAACTGGATGCCCTTCTTCGAAATATGGAAGGTGTCGAATTCAAAGAAGGCGGCGAGAATCTGCTCGGGTGTCAGGCCGATGGCCTTGAGCAGGATCGTCACCGGCATTTTGCGGCGGCGGTCGACGCGGAAATAGAGCGCGTCTTTCGGATCGAACTCGAAGTCGAGCCAGGACCCGCGGTAGGGAATGATGCGCGCCGAGAACAGCAGTTTTCCCGATGAGTGCGTCTTGCCGCGATCGTGTTCGAAAAACACGCCGGGCGAGCGGTGCAACTGGGAGACGATGACGCGCTCGGTGCCGTTGATGACGAACGAGCCGGTTGTCGTCATGAGCGGAATCTCGCCCATGTAGACTTCCTGCTCCTTCACTTCCTTGATGGTTTCCTTGGCCGCCTCGCGGTCCATGATGACCAGACGCACGCGGGCGCGCAGCGGGCTGGCGAAAGTCAGCCCGCGCTGCTGGCATTCCTTGACATCGAACGCCGGCTCGCCGAGCGCGTAGTAGACGAACTCCAGACGCGCGTTGCCGCTATGGCTGGAGATCGGAAAGATGGAGGAGAAGGCGGCCTGCAAGCCCTGATTGCGGCGTTGCGCCGGCGGAATGTCCGTCTGCAGAAACGCCAGATAGGATTCCAGCTGTGTTGCCAGAAGGAATGGCACATCCAGCACGCTCGCGCGCTTGGCGAAACTCTTGCGGATGCGCTTTTTCTCGGTATAGGAGTACGTCATATCGGCTCCGGGGGTGAGAAATCAATTTTCAGTTGTTAATTGCCGCAGCGTTGCTGACAACCGTTTGGGCAACTGGAAACTGGAAACTGCCCTGCCTTGGCGGAGGCGAAGGGCTGGCGGCGCGCAACCGCCAGCCCGGCCCGCCAAAAATTACTTGATCTCGGCTTTCGCGCCGGCGTCTTCGAGCTGCTTCTTGATCGCCTCGGCATCGGCCTTGGGAATCGCTTCCTTGACAGGCTTCGGCGCACCGTCGACCAGATCCTTGGCCTCCTTCAGGCCGAGGCCGGTCACCGCGCGGACAACCTTGATCACTTCCACTTTCTTGTCGCCGGTGGCGGCAAGAATGACGGTGAATTCGGTCTGCTCCTCGGCAGCCGGAGCCGCCGCGCCGCCGCCGCCGGGGGCCGCCACCGCCATCGCGGCAGCGGAAACGCCGAACTTCTCTTCGAACGCCTTGACCAGATCGTTCAGGTCCATCACCGTCATGTTGCCGACGGCTTCAAGGATGTCTTCTTTGCTGATAGCCATATTCAATTACTCCAGATTCAAAATTGGTAAGGAATGTTCAAACCGTTCAAGCGGCGGCGGCTTCGCGCTGCTTCGCCAGCGCGCCAAGCGCGACGGCAAAGCCGGATACCGGCGCTTTCATCACGCCGAGCAGCCTGGCAAGCAGTTCTTCGCGGCTCGGGATCGAGGCCAGCGCCTGCACGCCCGCCTTGTCCAGCGCCTTGCCGGCATACGCGCCGGCCTTGAGCGCCAGCTTGTCATTGCTCCGGGCGAAGTCATGCAGCACTTTCGCCGCCGCGACCGGATCGCTCGAAATGCCGTAGATCAACGGCCCGGTCATCTGGTCGGCGAGCACCGAAAACGGCGTGCCTTCGACCGCGCGGCGCGCCAGGGTGTTTCTCAGCACGCGCAGATAGACGCCGGACTGGCGGGCCTTCACGCGCAACTGGGTGAGATCGCCCACCTCGATGCCGCGGTACTCGGCCACGACAATGGTCTGGGCGCCGGCAACCTGCGCCGACACCTCCGCCACGACGGCTTTTTTACCTTCAAGATTAAGACCCATAAGGCCCCTTTCTCCTTTCAAGTCAACACGCGGCGGAAACCGCTCCGCCGCACCCACGGCGACCTGGATCAGGAGTGTCCGTTGCGATCAGGCAACGGACGAAAATCCTGTCTGGGGTGCACCGTCTGCGCAGGCCGCTCATACTCAACTTGCACGCTTAAGCCCTCGGGCAATGTCACGCTCAATGTCATGCCTTTGGACACCTGCGGTCTTTGACGATCCGCCGGTTCCGCTTGCGCTTTCCCGGCGTCCCAAAGTCCTGTCCCCGCGAACGGGGAACCCATTCCTTCCCGCGCGAACGCGGGACTGCATTCCTTACTGCTGCGCCGACAGGCTGGCCTGATCGACGCGCACCCCGGCTCCCATGGTGCTGGAGACGGAAATTTTCCTCAGATACTGGCCCTTGCTGGTGGCCGGCTTGGCCTTGTTCAGGGCATCAATCAGCGCCGCCACGTTCTGTTGCAACTGCTCGACGGAGAACGAGGCGCGGCCGATGGTGCACTGAATGATGCCGGCCTTGTCGGTGCGGTACTGCACCTGACCCGCCTTGGCGTTCTTGACGGCGCCGGCAACGTCCATCGTCACCGTGCCGACCTTCGGGTTCGGCATGAGTCCGCGCGGGCCAAGAATCTGGCCGAGCGCGCCGACCACTTTCATGGCGTCCGGCGTCGCGATAACTACATCGAAATCCATCTTGCCTTCCTTGATCTGCGCGGCGAGATCGTCGAAGCCGACGATGTCGGCGCCGGCATCCTGCGCCGCCTGCGCCTTTTCGCCCTGCGCGAAGACAGCGACGCGCACCTTCTTGCCGGTGCCGGCCGGCAGCACGACGGAGCCGCGCACCAGTTGATCGGATTTCTTGGCATCGACGCCGAGATTCACGGCAATATCGACAGATTCGTCGAATTTGGCGGTGGCGCATTCCTTGACGAGGGTCAGCGCCTCGGCAACGGGATATATCTTGTTGCGGTCGACCTTGGTGCGCAGGGCAACGCCACGCTTGGAAAGTTTAGCCATTTTACATGCCCTCCACGGTGACGCCCATGCTGCGGGCACTGCCGGCAACCGTGCGCACGGCCGCTTCCAGATCGGCGGCGGTGAGATCCTTCATTTTGGTCTTGGCGATTTCCTCGACTTGGGCGCGGGTCAGCTTGCCGACCTTGTCGGTGTGCGGCTTCGCCGAACCTTTGTCGATTTTCGCCGCCTTCTTGATGAGCACCGCCGCCGGCGATGTCTTCATGATGAAGGTGAAGCTCTTGTCCGCGTAAGCGGTAATCACCACGGGAACCGGCAGTCCAGGCTCCATGCCCTGCGTCTGGGCATTGAACGCCTTGCAGAATTCCATGATGTTGAGGCCGCGCTGACCCAGCGCGGGGCCGATCGGGGGCGAAGGGTTTGCCTTGCCCGCCGGCACTTGCAGCTTGATGAAGCCGACGATCTTCTTGGCCATGATGGCTCCTGTCAGATGAGTAATGACGCGCGTTCGATCAATCTACTGGCGCTCCTCTGCCGGGGTTGGCGGGCCCGGCCCCGTACCGCTCAGATACTTTTCAAGCCTTTTCCACCTGCGAGAATTCCAGTTCCACCGGCGTCGAGCGGCCAAAGATAGTTACGGCGACGCGCAGCTTGCTCTTCTCGTAGTTGATGTCCTCGACGGTGCCGTTGAAATCGGTAAACGGACCATCCTTGACCCGCACCATCTCGCCGATGTCGTAGAGCACCTTGGGCTTCGGTTTCTCGACGCCCTCCTGCATCTGCTGCATGATCTTGGCGACCTCCTTTTCGGAGATCGGCGTCGGCTTGGTCGCCGTGCCGCCGACGAAACCGGTCACCTTGGCGGTATTCTTCACCAAGTGCCAGGTGTCATCGTCCATTTCCATTTCCACCAGCACGTAGCCGGGGAAAAACTTGCGCTCGGAAATGCTCTTCTGGCCGGATTTCATTTCGACCACTTCTTCGACCGGCACCAGAATCTGACCGAATTTTTCTTCCATGCCGGCGCGCTTGACGCGCTCGGCCAAGGCACGCTGGACGGACTTCTCGAAGCCCGAATAGGCATGCACGACATACCAGCGCTTGGTCATGATTTCTTCCATCCCAGGATCAGGTCGTACAGAACCCATTCCAGACTCTTGTCTGTCAGCCACAGGAAAATTGCCATGACGACGACGAAAGCGAAGACGACGCCGGTGGTTTGCATGGTTTCCTTGCGCGAAGGCCACACCACTTTCTTGGTTTCAGTCCAGGCTTCCTGACCGAAGACAAAAAAGCGTTGCCCCGGCTGCGTAAACCAAGCCACTGCCGCGCCGGCCAGCACGCCCGCCAGCACGCACAACACGCGCAGGATCAGCGCCGCTTCGCCCAGCAGGTAAAAACCCGCCACGCCTGCGGCCACCAGCAACAGCGCCAGCGCGAACTTGATTTTGTCGGCCATTACTTTCGTCTTAAATTCTGTTGGCAGGGGCAGAGGGCATCGAACCCCCAACCTTCGGTTTTGGAGACCGACGCTCTGCCAGTTGAGCTATACCCCTGCGGCAAAGACTACAAAAGCGCACCCTCACGAGTGCGCTCTCGAACCAAACGATTGTTGT
>JAITMP010000007.1 GCA_031277315.1 Zoogloeaceae bacterium
TTGATGAACACCGTGATTTCGAACACCACGATCTTATCAATTCGAGGCTCTCAGCCCACTTCCAACTAATCCCCAGCCCCTTCCAATCATGTCAAATGCTTAAGGTAGTGCCATTGCACTCTAATCCTTTTTCCCCGCGATTTTATCGAGCAGGGCCTGAATTTCGCTGCGGCGGCCCTGATCGGCAAGCTCGCGGCCCGGACGGGCGGGCGCTTTGAGCGCGGTTTCGAGATAGCGGCGACCTTCGCTGATTTTTCCCTGGTCGACCAGATACTCGCCATAAAAGAAATTCGGGTCAATGCCTGCCGGGTTGAGGGCCAGCGATTTCTTGAACAATTCCTCGGCCTTGTCATCGCTGCCGAAGCCGATCGGCCAGCCCGGCACCTTGGCGTAGAGGGTGGCGAGACTGGTGCTGGCCGAGCCATCCAGCGCCTTGTCGTCGAGTTTGAGGCTGTCTTCGAGCAGTTGCCGGGCTTCTTTTGCCAGCGACAGTCCGCTGAGGCCGCCTTTGGCTCCGGCTTCGCTGGAGACGATGATGCCTTGCCAGACGAGAATTTCAGCGGCGGCAGGGTGCGTTTGCGCCAGTTGGCGGGCTTTGTCCGCCAGCGCCTTGTAGAGATCGGCTTGTTTGCTTGCGGGCTGGCGGTATTTGATTTCCGCCCATTCGTCCTGAAGCGGGCGGATCAGCTCGTCCGCATCGGCGGCAAGCGCCGGGCCAAGATGGAGACAAGCGAGTAAAACGAGAAAGCGGCGGAGCATGGACATGAATCTTCCTTTCAAGATGAGTCAAGGCGCGGCGGCATGCCGCTTGATGATCGGGAGCCTGCCCGCCAGCGCCCGGTCGATCAGGCCGGGGGCGACGCCGTTGAGCCAGGCGAACAGCCGCTCAGGAAAACCCGGATGACATTCGCCGCCGCCGCGCTGGAAAGCGCGAACGATCCGCCGGGCGACGGCGCTTGGCGCGTCGCTATGGTTGCCGAGTTCCAGATTAAGCTGGTCGACCGCGGCAGAGTTGAAGGGCGTGGCGATGGCGCGCGGCGCCACGTGGAGGACGGCGACCGATGTATCGGCCAGTTCCCGCCGCAGCGCCTGGGAAAAGCCGCGCAGCCCGGCCTTGGCCGTCGAATAGGCGGCAAAGCCGGGAAACGGCAGACTGCCGAAAGTCGAGCCGATATTGACGACGGCCGCCGCCGGCTGCGCCAAGAGCCAAGGCAAGAGGGCGTGGGTAAGACGCAGCGGCGTTTCCAGATCGGCGCGCAGGAGCCGCTCGATGGCCGCCCAGTCCTGTTCGGCAAAGAGGCCGAAAGCGCCGATACCGGCATTGTTGATGAGGGCGTTGAGGCGGAATTTGCGGGCGGCCTCGACCAGCGCCGCCAGTTCCGCCGGATCGTCGAGCCGGGCTGGCAAGCGGACGACTTCGCTGGCCCCGGTCGTCGTGACGCGGGCCAGCCGTTCCGTATCGCGCCCGCTCAGCAGCAGCGCCGCGCCGCCCGCCGCCAACTGCTCGGCCAGCGCCCGACCGAGGCCGCCGGTCGCGCCGGTGAGCAGAATACGGGCCTTGTTCAGTTGCATGGGGCGTCCCCCACCGGCAGGCCGCGAAACACATCGCCGTAGAGTTTGAAGAAAACGCGGGCGGCATGGATGACGTCGGCCTGATCCGCCGCCGTCATGGCGTCGAGCAATTCAGCCAGACGCCGGGTGTGCTCGATGTCCAGTTCGCCATGCGAGCGCAGGTAAGTGAAGGCGGCGTCGGGCAGCTTGAGCGTCTGCTGCATGGCGTCGGCGGCGCGAATGGCCAGCGCCACGCTGGTACCTTCAAGGACATAGACCATGCCGAAAAAAGCCGCCGGGTTGCCGCGCCGAATCAGGTCGTAAGCGTAGGCGACCATCACCTCGGCGGGCAGATCGGGGCGGCTCTGGCGCACGGCCTCGGCGTCGCCGCCAGCGGCGGCGATGTCGCTCAAAATCCATTCCTCGTGGCCGATTTCTTCCCCGATGTAGTCAGCCACCGCCCGGCGCAGCCAGTTGAGGCGTTCCGGCAGACAGCCGCCGAGGCTCATCAGGAGCGGCGTCGTGTGGCGCACGTGATGGTAAGCCTGGGCGAGAAAAGCCAGATAACTGGCACGGCTGACCCGGCCTTGCAGGCTGTCGGCAATCAGCGGAATAGCCAGCAGCCCGGTGCGGGCCTCCGCCGTCGCGGCGTGCAGGGTTTCGTAAAATGACATCGCTTATGGCTCCTCTGGCAATGTGGCAAAGCGGGCGGGGAAGCGGGCGGGGAAGCGGGCGGCAATCGCTTCGCGCAAGGGGCGGCCATTGCCCGTCGCCAGGCCGTTGGCGGGGGAAAAGGGCTGGCTCTTTTGCCAGTGGCCGACGCGGGCATAGTCGGGCAAGCCCCGGTTGGCGAAGGCGACGGCGGCCTCGATGTCGCTGTCGCTCGCGCCGGGACGGGGGACAAGGATGGCGCTGAGGGCGGCTTCGCCGTCGCCGGTGACGACCGCCTGGAGGATGGCGGGCTGGGCCAGCAGCGCCGCTTCGACCCATTCCGGCGAAATGTTGCGGCCAAATGAGGTAATCAGCACATTCCTGCGCCGCCCGGAAAGATGGAGATGCCCATCCGCCGTCAATTGGCCGAGATCGCCGCTGGCAAATTCGCCCGCGCCCTGTCCCTCGCCGCCGACATAGCCAAGAAAAGCGGCGGCACGAATCAAGACCTCGCCGCCGACAATGCGGATGGCGACGTGGTCGAGCGGCCGCCCGACATCGTCGCCATCGTCGCCCGGCGTATTCACCGCGACGACCGAGCCGCATTCGGTCAAACCGTAACCCTGATAGGCCGGGATGCCTTCGGCCCGCGCCTGAGCCAGCGTTCCTCTGGCGATCCGCGCGCCACCGACGGCGACGTAGGCGAGCGACCGGGCGGGCCGCTGCTGGCTGGCGGCAAGGTAAAGGCTCCAGGCTTTGAGCAGTTCCGGCACCAGAATCAGGCTGCCGGGCTGCGTCTCGCTCACCGCCGCCTGCAAGGCCGCCGGGTCGAACCCGGCCATGCCCTGCCAGCCGAGCCGGGCCAGCGGCGGCAGATGAACCGGCATCCGCCGCAACAACGGCGCATACAAACCGGCGACATTTTCCAGCAGCAAACTGAGCGGCAAGACGGCGAGATGACGCGGCAAGGGCAGGCCATCGAGCCGCCGCACCAGCGCCGCCGCCGTTTGGTAAAGGCCGTCGGCGCTCAGACAAACGCCTTTGGGCGTGCCGGTGCTGCCGGAAGTAAAGGAAATTTTCGCCGTCCCCGGCGGCAAGACAAAAGCGCCGGGCGGGCGGCGCAGCCAGGTCAGGTTTTGCCACTGGCCGGTGACGGCAAAACCCAGGCCGAGTTCGCCGATGCGCTCCGGCTGGTCAGTCAGAACCGTATCGGCGCCGCTCTGCTCAAGCGCATATTCAATCTGCCCGGCGCTGAAAAAACCGGGCAGCGGCAGATGGACGCAACGGGCGTTCAGCGCCGCCAGATCGGCAATCGCCCAAGCCGGGCCGTTATCGGCCAGCACGGCGACGACATTGGCCCCCGTCAGCCGCGCGCCAAGCGCCGCCACCGCGGCGCGGACTTCGGCGGCGCGCCAGTTTTGCCCCGCCCCGGCCAACAGCAAGGCATCGTCAGGCCAGGCGGCCAGCGCCTCAAGCAGCAACGCCATGCCGCTGACCGCGCGCCAGCGCCAGACGGATCCGCCCGGCAACGACGACCGGCCGATTGTCGTAATAACTGCCCCAGTCGTCCACCGGCTCCGGCAGGCGCGCCGGATCAGCGGAAGCCAGCGCCAGCAGGCTCAAACCGAGCTTCCTGAAAATGCCGATCAACTCCTCTGTCGCGGTAAACACCACCCACTCGTAGCCGAGCCGGTCAAGATGACGGGCCAGCGCCAGAATCACGTCAACACTGCCGCCCGCCCTGGTCGACGCCAGATTGCCCACTTCGACAATGCGCGAACGGCGCACCGGCTGACCAGCCAGCCAGGCCACGGCGGCATTGACCGGAACATCGAGGTAGCTTTCGAGAAAAAGCCGCTCATCCCCGGCACAGCGCCAACCGGCGACGGCGACCATGCCGCCGTCCCGCTCCAGCGCCATCAGGTTCGGCGCAAAGGCCGAAATCCTGGCCCCGTAACGCCGGGCAAAGGCTTGCCGGACAAAATCCTCAGCCTCCCCCCGCCACGGCGACCCAACGACCGTATGATGAATCACCGGCTCTGAACGGCACAAAACGTCGCGGACAACACCCGACATGGCAAGCTCTCTCGTGATGACACGGCAACGAGCTTAAGCGCCGGGGATTAAGCGAGTCTTAAGCGCGGCGGCGCGCTGGCCTTGCCTCAGTGCCCCTGGCCGTGCGCCATCGGCATCGGCCGCACGACCTTGGCTTCGATTTTTTTCTCGCTGCCGTCGTCGAAGCCGAGGGTGATCGGCACCACGTCGCCTTCTTTCAGCGCCGCCTTGAGGTCGATCATCATCACGTGCAGGCCGCCCGGTTTGAGTACGGCCTCGCCGCCTGCCTTGATGTCGATGCTGGCGACCGGGCGCATTTTCATGACGCCGCCGTCGTTGATGTGGGTGTGCAGTTCGGTCGCTTTCGAGGCGGGATTGTCGGCCTTGATGAGTTTGACATCGGCGCTGCCGCTGTTCTTGATGACCATGAAAGCGCCGGTCGCCGGGGCGTTGGGCGGGGCGAGGCGGACGTAAGGGTCGTCGACGGTGATCTGATCCGCCGCGCCAGCGAAAACGCCGGTCGACAACATGAGACTGGCAAGGAACAGGGATAACTGTTTCATCATTTCTCCTTCAGGGTTGGTTCAAGATTTTGCGCATCGCGCTGGCCATCTGCTCCGGCCCGGCGCCATGCGGCAGCGTGCCGCGCAGACGGCCATCGGGGCCGATCAGGTAAGTGTCGGACGTGTGATCGACGACATAGCCGTCGCCTGCCGTCGCCACCTTCTGTTCGGCATAGAAAACGCCATAGCGGCGGGCGACGGCGGCAATCTCGTCGGCGCTGCCGGTGACGCCGACGATGGCCGGGTCGAAGAAGGCGGTGTATTCCTTGAGCCGCGTCGGCGTATCGCGTTTGGGGTCGACCGAGACGAAAATCGCCGCGACCCTGGCCCGTTCTTCGGCGCTCAGTTGATTGAGGCTGGCGGCCACGCTGGCCAGAGCAGTTGGGCAGATGTCCGGGCAATAGGTGTAGCCGAAAAACAGCAGCACGGCCTTGCCGCGAAAATCGGCGAGATGGACCGGGCCGTCCGCTGATTGCAGGGTGAAATCGCCGCCCGTCGGCGCGCCTGCGCCGGGTAACGGCGATTCCGGCAATTCCGGGTGCCACCACAGGCCCAGCCCGGTGATGAGGGCGACGAGCAGGACGACGAGGGCAAGCAGTTGGCGTTCAGACATCAGAGGGCGCTCCCGGTGGTAAAACGGTAGGGGATGGCAATGCGCTGCCGACCGGCTTCGATCAGCACCGTCGCCTGCCATTCCATGCTGCCGGTGATGCAGACCGGCAGCGTCACCTCGGCGGCGTACAGACCATCGCCGCGCTCGACGAGGCGGGGCCGGTTGTAGCCCATGTTCATGCTGGTTCCGGCAAAATCGACGTCGACTCTGGCCGGGCTGAGGTTCTCGGTTCTCACCCGGACTTCAAAGGGTTTGACCAAGGGAATCGGCAGGCTGCCCATCGCCAGTTCGACACTGCCGCCCTCCGGCAAGACGGCGCGGCAGGGGCCGCGTTGCAGGTCGCAGGCGGCATCGGGCTGGACGACGACATCGGCTTTCGGCAGCAGCAGCGGCGACAGCTTGTAGCCGATGACGACGACCAAGGCAAGCAGCAGCACGGCGACGAGGTCAGTCAGGATTTTCTTGTTCAATGGGCGCTTTCAGGGCGGCAAGTGCGGGGCAGCAAGGCAAATCGGCATGTTCCGCCGCTTATGCCAGATCAATTTAGCAAACATCAATTTTTTCATAATCCGGGTAACATACAGTGTGTGACAAATTGTCACAGGGGCAGCGCCGCTTGTGACAATCGGGGGTTGAAACAGGAAGTTCTTGTTTTTTTCGGGAGAAGTCAAATGAGTCAATTCGCAGTCAAACCCATGGCGCTGCTCGTCGCAGCCGGTATCGGACTAGGCGCGGCCAGCGTCGCCTGGTCGGCGGAGAGCTTGCAGGATGTGCTGAAACGCCGCGGCCTCAGCCAGCAGGACGTGCTGGCCGCGGCCAAGACCTATGTGCCGACCGGCAAGCGCGACGAGTTCGTGGTCTTCAGTTCCGGCGGCCAGTCGGGCCAGATCATCGTCTATGGCATTCCGTCGATGCGCATCCTCAAATACATCGGCGTCTTCACGCCGGAGCCGTGGCAGGGCTATGGCTACGACGAGAACTCCAAGGCCGTCCTGAAGCAGGGCATGATCGACGGCAAGGAAATCACCTGGGGCGACACGCACCACCCGGCCATTTCCGAAACCAACGGCCAGTATGACGGCCAGTTCCTGTTCATCAACGACAAGGCCAACCCGCGCCTGGCCGTGATCGACCTGATCGACTTTGAAACCAAGCAGATCGTCGTCAACCCGATCTACAAATCCGAGCACGGCGGCGCTTTCGTCACCACCAATACCGAATACGTCATCGAAGCGGCGCAGTATCCGGCCCCGCTGGAAAACAAGAAGTTCTACCCGCTTGAGGACATGAACGACAAATACCGCGGCGGCGTCACCTACTGGAAGTTCGACCGCAAGGAAGGCCGCATCATGCCGGCGCAATCCTTCTCGATCGAACTGCCGCCCTACTGGCAGGATCTGTCGGATGCGGGCAAGGGGCCGTCGGAAGGCTGGTCGTTCACCAACTCCTTCTGTTCCGAGCGTTATGTCGGCGGCATCGAAAAAGGCGTGCCGCCCTATGAGGCGGGCTGCTCGGCCAAGGATACCGACTACCTGCACATCATCAACTGGAAAAAAGCCGTCGAACTGGTCGCCGCGGGCAAGGCCAAGACGGTCAATGGCCACAAGGTGTTGCCGCTCGAAGTAGCCGCCAGGGAGGGCGTTGTCTTCCTGACGCCGGAGCCGAAATCGCCGCACGGTGTCGACGTCACCCCGGATGGCAAGTTCATCATCGTTTCCGGCAAGCTCGACACCCATACCTCGGTCTATTCCTTCGACAAAATCCAGGCCGCCATCAAGGCCGGCAAGTTTGAATCGAAAGACCCGTATGGCCTGCCGGTCATCGGCTTGCAGGACGCGCTGGACAAGCAGGTGCAACTGGGCCTCGGCCCCCTGCACACGCAGTACGATTCGAAGCCCTGTATCGCCTACACCTCGCTTTACGTCGATTCGCAGGTCGCCAAGTGGAACTACTGTGAAGGCAAGGTGGTGGACAAGATTTCCGTCCATTACAACATCGGCCACCTGATGACCATGGAAGGCGACTCCGCCAGCCCGAAAGGCCGCTATCTGGTCGCTCTCAACAAACTGGCGATCGACCGCTTCGTGCCGGTCGGCCCGCTGCATCCGCAGAACCACCAGTTGATCGACATTTCGAACGACAAGATGCAGTTGTTGTACGACATGCCGCTGCCGCTGGGCGAGCCGCACTACGCCGTCGCCATCGAAGCGACCAAGCTGAAGCCGGGCATCCGTTACAAGGTCGGCACCGACTCGCGCACCGACAAGCCGCATCCGGGCATGGTCAAGGCGGGCGAGGAAACGACGACCAAGACCGGCAACAAGATCGTGGTCAAGGGCACGCTGATCCGCTCGCACATCACGCCGGAAACCATCGAGGCCGAAGTCGGCGATGAAATCACCATCAACCTGACCAACCTCGAACGCGCCCAGGACGAAACCCACGGCTTCACCGTCTCGACCTACAACGTCCACGCCTCGGCTGAACCGGGCAAGACCGTGACCGTCAAGTTCAAGGCCGACAAGGAAGGCGTCTATCCGTACTACTGCACGGAATTCTGCTCCGCCCTGCACCTCGAAATGATGGGCTACCTGCTGGTCAAGCCGAAGGGCTGGAAGCCGACCAAGACCGCCGCCGCAGCCAAGGCGGCCTACACCGAGGCCGACTACAAGACGACGCTGAAGAAGGTGGCTGACACCCAGGCGGTGATTGACTCCGTGGTCGGCTACATCACCAGCGTCAATTACAAGGACTTCCCGGATGTCGTGGCCATGGTTGAGGACGCCACCGACCAGTTGGGCAAGATCCCCGACGCCAAGGCCAAGGCGGACGCCGCTGCGGCCAAGAAGGACTGGGATCAGGCCAACCTGTGGTCCGAGCAGATCTGGCAATACCAGGTCAAGGCCGCCGACCTGGGGCTGCGCGCCAAGACCTATCTGGAGCAGAACGGCGCCAAACCGGTCAAGTAAGACTGAAAATCTGATCTGACTTAAAGCGTTTGACGAGGGGCAGAGCGATTCTGCCCCTCGTTTTATTTGAAAAGGGAATACCCATGAAATACATAGTGACTTTGCTGGCCGTGGCGCTCGCCGCCGCCCCCGCCCTGGCCGCGCCGGACGGCGCCAAGCTGTACACCGAGAAAACCTGCCATGCCTGCCACGGGCCGAAGGGCGACAAGCCCTTGATGCCCAACTACCCGAAAATCGCCGGGCAAAACGCCGCCTACGCCGAACAGCAGATGAAGGACATCAAGAGCGGCGCTCGCAGCAACGGCCAGACCGCCGCCATGAAGGGCGTCATGCATCTGGTCAGCGATGAGGAAATCAAGGTTCTGTCCCAATTCCTGTCCAAACTCAAATAGCCCGAACAGGCCGAAGCAGAAGACTTATGAGTCACATCAAAGTACACTGATATGCCTCGGTCAATAATGACCTGCACATTTCGCCACACTCTGGAAGGACATCCCCCATGAAAAAAGCATCACTCCTGTTGATCGGCCTGCTCAGCGCAGGCGTCGCACTCGCCCAGGCGCCCGCGCCGAAAAAGGAAGGCATCGAAGGCAAGGATTACCAATGGAACGCCCAGGAAGGCGAAAAGGTCGAGGCGCTCCACCTCAAGGGCGACAAGAAACGCGGCGAGGAAGCCTATGAAGTCTGCGGCGCCTGCCACCTGCCTTCCGGCGCGGGCCGTCCCGATGGCACCTTCCCGCAGTTGGCCGGTCAGCACACCACCGTGCTCATCAAGCAGATGGCCGACATCCGCGCCGGGCTGCGCGACAACCCGACCATGTATCCCTTCGCCGCAACGCTGACCGACCCGCAGGAACTCGCTGATGTCTCCGTCTATATCGAAGGCCTGTGCATCCCGACCGACCACGGCAAGTACGAAGGCGCCGACGCCGCCCTGCAAGTCAACAAGGGCAAGGAACTGTACGAGAAGCAGTGCAAGGAGTGTCACGGTGCAAACGGCGAGGGCGACAAGGCCAAGTTCTATCCGGTGATCGCCGGTCAGCACTACAAGTACCTGCTGCGCCAGATGACCGAAATCCGCGACGGCAAGCGCCGCAACGCCAACCCGGACATGGTCAAGGTCATCAAGCCCTACACCAACGATCAACTGATCGCCATCTCGGCCTACCAGTCCAGTCTCTCCATGCCCGGCTCGATGTGCAAGCCGAAGGCTGGCAAGAAGAAGTAAATGCTTCCCGCCCGGACTCTCGATGAGTCCGGGCCAGTCGTATTGATGGGTTTCTACGAAACCGCCAGAGAGCCGTTCCATGAGCAAACAAAACAATATCGTCGCCGGTTTGACCCTGATTTCGCTGATCTGTCTGGTCGTCGCCTATTTCGCGCCGATCTGGTGGGTTTCGCTGACCGCCCCCAATTACCCCAAGGACGCCTTCCCCGACGGCATCCGCATCCACTTCCATTTCGACGGCGTCTACAACGGCTGCAAGGTGGCGGGCGTCGGCTCGCGCATGGCCAGCGAGGTCATCCAGAAAGATCTGGGCGAGGACAACGAGCGTTACAACCCCATCCTCGACGCCAACAAGAATCTCGACAAGGGGGCCGAAGGTCTGGACTGCGTCCACGAGATGAACACCATCAACCACTACGTCGGCATGTTCCCGATCGAAACCGGCGCGCCGGTTGAAAAACCGCTGGCCAAATTCTTTTTCGGCTTCTTTGCCGTGATGATGCTGGCCTTTGCCCTGCCCCGGAAGAAGCCCCGCCTGATTCTGCTCACCGTCGGCTTTGCCGCCGTCGCCGCCTGGATGCTGATCGACCAGTTCGTCATGGGCCGCCTGGCTGCCCATATCGCCGCCTACGTCAGCGAATCCGGCAGTTTCTTCAACGAGCCGGAACGGATCAAAGCCTGGGGCGACAATGTCGATTTCATTTCGCGCATCGTCATGTTCGGGCTGCTCGGCGTGATGGCGTTGGTCATCGCCGGGGCCGCCAAAATCCGCCAGTTCCAGTTGCTGCTGGCGCTCGTTCCGGCCCTGCTGCCGCTCTTTTTCGTCATCACCTACGCGGGCTGGCTGTGGTTCTTCGGCCACAACCTGCACCCGTGGGGCGCTTTCACCGTCAAGCCTTTCATGCCGACGGTGTTCGGCGAAGGCAAGGTGGCGCAGTTCTCGACCTATTCCTACCCGTACTGGGGTTATGCCCTCTTGCTCGTCCTGTTCGCCTGCATGATGCTGGCCCTCCTCATCCGCCGCAAGCAACTGCGCGAAGGCGAGGCCGAGTAAAGCCCGATGCGCCGCCCGCTGCTCTGGCTCGCTGCCGCCGCTGGTATCGGCGTCGCCAGTCTGGCGCTCTCGCAAGAAGACATGGGCAAGCCCAATCTGGCTGGCAACTGGGGTTCGTCAGCGCAAAAAGCCATGCGTCCGGCGGCCCCCAACCGCACCGACCTGCCCTGGTTTCAGTTGCTGGTCGACGCGGCGCAACCGGGGTCAACCCTGAAACCGCCGCCCGGCCTCTACGCTGGCCCGGTGCTGGTCGACAAGCCGCTGACCATCGACGGCGGCAACGGCAAAGTCACCATTGACGGCGGCGGCAAGGGCACCGTCCTGGTCGTCGAGACCGAAGGCGCGACCATCCGCGGCCTCACCCTGCAAGGCTCCGGCGATTCGCACGACAACGACGACGCCTGTCTCAACGTGCGCGGCAAGCACCATCTGATTGAAGAAAACCGCATCACCGACTGCCTCTTCGGCATTGATCTGAAACAGGCCGATTACAACACCCTGCGCGGCAACCGCATCACTTCCAAGCCCCTCGATCTCGGTCTGCGCGGCGACGGTCTGCGGCTGTGGTACAGCCACTACAACCTGATCGAAAAAAATGAAATCGTCGATTCGCGCGACATGGTGGCTTGGTATTCCGACCACAACATCTGGCGCGGCAATGTCGGCAAACGCAGCCGTTATTCCATCCATTTCATGTTCGCCAAGGACAGCCTGGTCGAAAACAACGCTTTTTATGACAACTCGGTCGGCGTGTACCTGATGTACACCGAGCGCATCCACCTGCGCCACAACCTCATTTCCCACGCCACGGGCGCGGCGGGCATGGCGGTCGGCTTCAAGGAATCGAGCGATTCCGACATCAGCGACAACGAAATCATCTATTGCGCCGTCGGCGTCGGCTCCGACATCTCGCCTTTCGAGCCGGGCACAACGCTGCGTTTCACCGGCAACCGCTTCGCCTATAACGGCATCGCCGTCCGCTTCACCAGCGAAATGGGCGGCAACATCCTGAGCGACAACCGCTTCGAGGGCAATCTCACCGATGTCGTCCAGATGGGCCGCGATGTCGCCGGTAAAAACGAGTGGCGCAACAATTATTTTTCCGATTACCAGGGCTTTGACCGCAACAACGACGGCATCGGCGACACGCCCTACGAGCAATACGCCTACGCCGACCAGATCTGGATCGAAACCCCGGCGGCGCAGTTTTTCAAAACCTCGCCGGTACTCGAACTGCTCGATTTTCTCGAACGTCTGGCCCCCTTCTCGTCGCCGGAACTGATGCTGAAAGACGAAGCCCCGCGCTTCGAAAAAACGGCAAGGGCAAGCCATGAGTGAAACTGAACAACCGCAACCGGCGGCAAACACACCCGCGCCAGCGGCAAAACCGGCGGGCAAACCGGCCCTCTCGCACGGCAAGCGGCAGCAATTACGGCGCAAGTTCCTGCGCACCGTACTGCTCACCGGCGGCGTTCTCGGCGCGGCGCTCTCCGGCTTTCTGCCGATCGTGTACGCGCGCCAGCAGCGCCTGCGCCCGCCCGGCGCGCTTGACGAGCAGGATTTTCTCGCTTCCTGCATCAAGTGCGGCCAATGCGTGCAGGTTTGCCCGGTGGAGGCGATCAAGCTCGCCGATCTGGTCGACGGCTTCGGCGTCGGCGTGCCGCACATCGACGCGCGCGAACAGGCCTGCGATTTTTCCTGCGACGCCGTGCAGTGCATTCTCGCCTGCCCGACCGGCTCGCTCACTTACCAGAAGCCGCCGTTCTTCCCGCCGCGTGCCGGCGCGCCGCTCGCCGCCAAGCCGATTCTGCTGGCGAAGCAGAACGACCCCGAGTCGACGCTGAACCTGACCGAACGCATGGGCGTCGCCCGTCTGACGCGGCCCGAATTGTGTCTGGCGATCAAGGGCAAGGGCTTCAAGGGTCAGGCGCGCGGCGCCGGTTTCACGGGCAAGCTGCGCTACACCGAGGTCGACCGCTGGAAGCCGATCGCCGTCGCCGATCATCCTTACGATGTCGCCGAATGCGACCTGTGCGTGCGCGCCTGCCCGATCAAGGGCGCCATCTCGATCGAGACGGTTTACGCGCCGGACGGCAGCCAGCGCAACTCGCCCGTGGTGCGCGAGCCGTGCGTCGGCTGCGGCGTGTGCGAGATGATTTGCCCGACCGAAGCCGCCAGCATCGAAATCGTTCCGCGGGAGGTATGGAGAACATGAGCGCCATTCTGAGAAAGCGTTTTTTTGAGCAGATTCTGGTGATGTTCGGCCGCGAGCCGAAGAAGCCGGCGCAGATCAGCGAGGCGGCGAAGCAGATCCATCTCCTCAAGCGCGCGTCCAACAAGGAGAAGCTGAAGCACGCCGAAGCGCACATGAGCGCGTCGCACAAATGGCGTCACCGGCGCTGGACCGTGCTGGTTCTCGTCAATCTGCTATTTGTTGTCTCGTATGCTTTCGACATCCAGATTCTGGAAGGCGCGCTCACCGCCTCGCGCTTCATCGGCTTTCACCTGATCGACCTCAACTCGGCGCTGCAAGTGATGCTGGCGCACAAGCACATCATCACCAATCTGTTGATCGGCACCGGCACCGTGCTGGTGCTGTGGATGCTCTTCGGCGGCCGCAGCTTCTGCTCCTGGGTCTGCCCCTATCACCTGCTGGCGGAATGGGCGGAGAAAGTCCACCTCTGGCTGGTCAAGCGCAAGCTGGTCGTCGACCAGAACATCAGCCGCTGGACGCGCACGGCGTTCTGGCTCATCTTCGCCCTGCTCGCCTTCGCCACCGGCTTCACGGTGTATGAATCAATCTCGCCCACCGGCATCGTCTCGCGCGCCCTGATTTACGGCCCCGGTCTGGCCCTGCTCTGGGTGCTGGCGCTCCTGGTGTTCGAAGTGTTCTTCGTGCGCCGCGCCTGGTGCCGCTACGCCTGCCCGATCGGGCTGACCTACGGCGTCGTCGGCATCTTCACCCCGCTGCGCATCAAATACACCCTCGACGGCTGTTTCCACGAAGGCAACTGCCGCAAGGTCTGTCTGGTGCCGCACGTGCTTGACACCGTCATCAAGGGCCGCGCCGTCGAAACCGAAGTGCCGATCGGCCCCGACTGCACGCGCTGCGGCCTCTGCGTCGACGTGTGTCCGACCGGCTCGCTCACCTTTGACGTGAAGGGGCTGTCGCGGCTGCTCTGACGTTTATAATCGCCGTTCCATGATCCGCTTCCAGAACGTCTCCAAAACCTTCAAGCGCCACCGGGTGCTCGACGGCATCAGCCTCGATATCGGACTCGGCGAGCGCGTCGCGCTGATCGGCTCCAACGGCGCCGGCAAAACGACGCTGATCCGCTGTCTGCTCGGCGAATACACGCACGACGGCAGCGTCACGCTCGACGGCAAGGCGCCGCGGCCAAACCGCACGCAGGTGCTGGCCTCGGTCGGCTTCGTGCCGCAACTGCCGCCGCCGCTGAAAATGCCGGTCGGACAACTGATCGGCTTCGCCGCCGCGCTGTGCCATTCCGACGAGAAGCGCATCGCCGAACTGGCCCTGCGCCTCGGCCTCGATGTCGGGCGCGTTTCGCAACAGCCCTTCGTCAAGCTCTCCGGCGGCCAGAAACAGAAAACCCTGATCGCCATCGCGCTTGGCCGTGCCGCCCGCGTGCTGGTGATGGACGAACCGGCGGCCAACCTCGACCCGGAGGCGCGCAAGATTTTCTTCGAGCTGCTGGCCGAGCGCCAGCATGACACCACCATGTTGATCTCCAGCCACCGCCTGAACGAGGTGGCGAGCCTGGTCAACCGCGTCATTGAACTCGACATGGGAAAAGTGGCGCTCGACGACCGCGTCGCCGACGCCGGCGCGCTGACGGGATTGCTCGACTGCCGCATCCGCGTCAAACGCGCCGAAGCCGCCTTCGCCAAGGCGCTCACCGCCTGGAATTTTCAGGCCGATGCCGACGGGCTGACATGGACCGGCAAGGTCGCCGGCCCCGACCGCCTGCGCTTTCTCGGCATGACCAGCCGCTACGTCGCCCTGATCGCCGATCTCTCTTTAAGCGAAATGGAAACAGGCGCGGAGACAGGCGCAGAGGCAAGCCGCCCGGAGGCAACGGCATGAAGCGCCGCAGGGAATTCCTGTATCTCTCCGGCGGCCTGCTGCTGGCGCCGCTGGCGGCGTGCGGTGAGAAAACGCGCTGGCCGGAAGGCATGGCCGAAATCAAATGGGACCGCGACACCTGCGCCCGCTGCAATATGGTCATCAGCGATCCGCGCTTCGCCGCCCAACTGCGTGGCGGCGAAAAACAAACCGCCTTCAAGTTCGACGACATCGGCTGTCTCGTCTTCTGGCTGCGCGACAAGGCGGCGCAATATCCTTGGGCGACGGCGGCGGCAACGCGCCTGTGGGTGGCTGACGCGGCCGATCCGCGCAGCACCGCCTGGCTCGACGCGCGTGAAGCGCATTACATCGCCGGCTCGCTCTCGCCGATGGGCTACAACTTCACCGCCATGCGCGAAGCCGCGCCGCAAAGCCTGAGTTTCGAGGCGATGCGGGCGCAAGTGCTGGCGAAGGGACAGTAGGCAGCAAGGGAAAATGAAAGAACTCTGGCTCACCGCAAAACTGGACATCGCCGAATCGCTGCGGGCGCGCTGGTTCGCCATCTACTGCCTGATCTTCGGCGGTCTGGTGGCGCTGCTGTTCGTCTTCGGCCTGACCGAATCGCGCGTGCTCGGTTTCATCGGCCTGTCGCGCCTGCTCGTCACCTTCATCCAGCTCACGATGGCGATCCTGCCGATCTTCGTGCTGATTACCACCGTGCGCTCGGTCGCCGGCGACCGCGAGGCCGGCGTGTTCGAATATCTGCTCTCGCTGCCGGTGGGGCTGGCGGCGTGGTTCTGGGGCAAGATCGTCGGCCGCTATCTGATCATCTTCCTGCCGGTGTTCGCCGCCATGACCGGCGCCGTGCTGTGGGCGCTGGCGCGCGGCATCGAAGTGCCCTGGGGCATGTTCGCCTACTACACCGCGCTTCTGGCGGCGATGGGCTGGTGCTTTCTCGGCATCGGCATGCTGATCTCGGCGCTGGCGCGCAGCACCGACGTCGCCCAAGGCATGGCCTTCATGGTCTGGCTGACGCTGCTGCTGTTCCTCGACCTGATCCTGCTCGGCGTCATGATTCAGGAACAGGTGCGGCCCGAGGTGGCGGTCGGCATCGCGCTCGCCAATCCGCTGCAAGTCTTCCGCACCGCCGCGCTGACCCTGTTCGATCCGCAACTCATCGTGCTCGGGCCGTCGGCTTTCGTCATTCTCGACACCTTCGGCGCCGCCGGCTATCAGGTCTTCGCCATCCTCTACCCGATTGCAATCGGCGCGCTGTGCGCCGGCGCCGGCTACCTGTTCTTCCGCCGCGGCGATCTGCCCTGATACTGCCCTGACAATGCCATGATGCCGCGCGCGATGATTCTGTCGCTCTGCCTCTTGCTCGCGCCAGTCTGGGCGCAGACGCCGCCTGCCGCTGCCGCGCTTTCTGCCGACGCGCTGTTCGCCGCCGCATTGCACGACGCCGACAACGCGCCCTTCGCCTTCGCGCAACTGCGCGGCAAGCCGCTCATCGTCAACTTCTGGGCGCGCTGGTGCGTGCCCTGCCGCAAGGAAATTCCCGAACTCTCCGCCGCCCATGACCGCTACGCCAAGCGCGGCCTCACCGTCGTCGGCATCGCCCTCGACGACAACGCCGAAGCCGTGCGCGATTTCACCAAAGCCTATGAGATGCGCTACACCCGCCTGCTCGCCAAAGAAGGCGGCATCGCCCTGATGCAAGCCATCGGCAACCCGAAAGCCGTCGTCCCCTTCACCCTCGTCATCGACCGCCAGGGCAAAGTCCTCAACATCAAACTCGGCGCCATGACCGCCGCCGAAATCGAGGCCTCCGCAAAGCAGTTGCTGAAACAGCGATAACGCCAGCCCGCGCCGGACGGCGATCAAGATGTTCGCGCCGGATGGCGCTCAGGATGCCTGCGGCATGCTATGCCACCACAATGCGCAGGACTTGCACAAACCGCCTTCAAATTCCGCCTTCAACACGCCGTCGAGAATCATTCGGGGCAGCGGATCGCCCGGCTTGCGCGCCACCAGATTCGTGCCGGTTGATTTGGCCCAGATCTGAAACAACTCCTCCGACGCAACCTGATACGTCACATGCCAATGGGCCATGCCGCCCGCAGGCATCGCCGCCAGCACCTCGTACGCGACATGCACATCTTCCTGCAACTTCACGCGCCGCCAATATTCGGCAAGCTGCGCATGCCCGCGCTGAACGGCAAACGGCGTGTTGCGATACTCGCCATCAGTCGTGAACAACGACGCGAACATGGCTTCATCGCGCCGCTCCCACGCTTCCTTGTAAGCACGCATAAATTGCTCGATGTTCATCTGGATTCCTTTTAACGTCTGACGTTGGAGACAAGGGGCCGTCTAGAGGCGGTACGCCGGAAGATGGTTCCGCTTAGCCGAAAAATTATGTATGAGGCTCATGTTTGGTTTGCCAAAACGAGATTTGATAGGCTGCCAAATCATCTTCGTCTTCTGGGGCGAAGAACTCAACGGTACAGGGCTTGTCCGGAAACTGCCAACTCAGTTTGGCTTGATAGATTTCTTTCAGGGTGTTACCGAGTAACAGGATTTTGTCCTTTGAAAGATCCTCGCATCCACCGTACTGAATACCATCCAAGTGCTGATGGTTCATAACCCATTCTGTACTTTGGCGAGTCGCGCCATCTTGATTTTCGAATCCCCTCAAGGATTCCAAAGAAAATCCCTCATGGAGAATGTAGCCGTCAAACTCGACAAACTTGGGCCAGAAGATCGTCGTATATCCGACCGCTAGCCTGAAATTTCCAGAACAGCTTACCCACGATTCAAGGTCAATGCCTTTGCCATTGTTCCAAGCTGCAAGCTCCTCCTGCATGCTTTCCGGGATACCGAAAGTGTTCTTATGCATAACGAAAGTTAACCAATGCGCTTTAGCGCGTCCGAGTTCAAAACCAAGTCGTGCTTGGGTATAACTTAAACCCATCTAAAAAACAGCAATTGAAAAACATCCTTGCGGTCGCCGAAGAATGCGGCCAAAAGCGGGATTATGCCGACGACCAGAAAGCCGAAAAAACCATACGGATTAAACGGCGACACGGCCAGCCAGAACCACGCGGCAACACCCCATAAGGATAGCCCGATCACAATATGAACAGGCGAACCAGAATTTCACTTGCGGTTTGGTCAGGGGCCAGGAGTTTCATTGCAATACCTGCATTCAAGGCAAGCGGTAACGAAGCCGTCCGCTTTGGGCGATTTGTCAGCCCGCGTTCTTCGCAACCAGCGGAAAAGCCGCTGGCTTGCGGATAGACTCAATCGAAAGATCAATGTCCAAGTCGGGCCAGTAAAGGTGGTTTTTGCTTGGCCGCTCCACATGGGACACTTGGCCGATAGTGGCTTGACGAAACCAGGGGAACTGCTCATACGTCAACAGCAGTTCCTCGTCCTCCAGCAGCAGCCAGAGTCCGTTTGGGGAAATATGCGTCACCTCAACAGAGCCAGTGATTCGAGGCATTTTGAATCTCCCTGTGAGCGACAGCCAGAACCGCGCCAAAAGACGACAAAAGGCCGCGACCGGGGTTGCCAGTCGCGGCCTCGTTGCGACGCGAGAGCGTGCCGTTTATTTCTGGATGTTGCCGACGAAGGTGTTCTCGACCAGCGGCTTGGCGTCAACCTGCGGCACGTGGCAGGTGTTGCACTGGTAGCGATCCATCGTCACAACCTTCTTGGTGCCGTCGGCGCTGAAGGCAAGGTGGCTGTCGCCGACTTTCGGCGCGTTTTTCTCGCGGTATTTCTCAAGGCTGTGGCAGCTCAGGCACTGGTTTTCCTCGACGGTGATCTCGTCGAAGTTGTCGACCGCGTGCGGCACCAGCGGGGGCTGTTCCTTGAAAGTGCGGTCGATGGGCTTTTGCAGGCCGGGTTTCTTGCCGGCATAAGCCTTTTCATCCGGCGCATGGTCTGGCGCTGCCGTATCCGCGCCGCGCAGCGTGTTCACGCTGGCCACCTGCTGGGCCATGCTCCATCCCGAAACCGCAACCAGTGCGGCAGCCAGGATAATCGTGATGGACTTCTTCATGATCGTCTCCCTTCGCGTCGTCTCAAAGTTGAAAAACAAAACTGCTCAAAAAAATGGATGATGCCCTATGCGTACCTGTTTACCTATTCGCACGCCGCCGCCATCTTCTGCGCCGGCGCTGAAACCTTTTCCGCTTGTTTGTTGAACCGCGTACCGAAGGTGAATACGTCCTTCGCGCAAATGTCGATGCAGCGTCCGCAGTTGGTGCAGCCCGCCGCCCGGATCACCGGCCCCGCGCCGCCAACGCTTTTCAAGGCGGGCCGGATCACCTGCGGTTCCGGGCAAACGGCGAAGCAATCCATGCAGTCGTTGCAGTCGGCCCGCTTCGCCGCCACCACCCGCACCAGGCTGACTTTTCCGAGCAGCCCGTAGAACGCGCCCATCGGGCAGAGATGGCCGCACCAGCCGTCGTTCATGACGAAGATGTCAAAGAGAAAGATCACCAGGATCACGACCCAGGCGGCGCCAAGACCGAAGATCAGGCTGCGATGCAACATGGATACCGGGTTGACCAGTTCCCACGCCAGCGTGCCGGTGCCCAGCGCCAGCGCCAGCGTGAGGGCCAGAATCCAGTAGCGCGTCGCGCGCGAGACGTGCGCGCCGCCCTTGATGCCGAAACGTTGACGCAGCCAGGCGGCGGCGTCCGTCACCATGTTCACGGGGCAGACCCAGCCGCAGAAAACGCGGCCGCCGATCAGCAGATAGAACGTCAGCACGATTACCGCGCCGATAACCGCCCGGGTTTCCGGCAGATGCCGCGTCAGCAGGACTTGCAGAAAGAGATAGGGATCGGTCAGCGGCAGGATGTCCAGCGTATAGCTGAAGCTCAGATTGCCTTTCACGATCCAGATGCCGGCCAGCGGCCCGAGCAGAAACAGGGCGAGGATGCTCAATTGCGAAACGCGCCGCGCCAGCAGCCATTTGTGCGCCCGCAGCCAGCCCTTGACGGCGACGGCTTCGGCCCCGATGACCCGGCTGGCGCGCTGGGCGTTCACAGTTGGCCTCCTTGCAGGGCGCGCGGCGGCGCCGGCGGCGCGCCGGGGGGCGGCGCTTCGCCGCCGGGTATCAGCCCCTTGCCCGATTCATAACGCATGCCTTCGGGCAGGTTGTACTGGTGCTGGGCATCGGGCGCCACCAGACTGTGGCCCGCTTTCTGCTGCTCCACCCAGCCGAGGCGGTAATGCTTGCCCGGCTCGCCCTTGGCAAGCTCAATCGGATAGACCTTGATCGCCGCCACTTCGAGCGGACAGCCCGCCTCGCACTTGCCGCAGCCGGTGCAGGCATCGGAATGCACGACGGGAATGAACAGCGCGTGCTTGCCGGTGCGGGCGTTCAACTGCTGCTCCAGCGTGATGGCCTTGTCGATGAGCGGGCAGATGCGGTAGCAGATTTCGCAGCGCAGACCGAGAAAGTTGAGGCAGTTTTCCTCATCCACCAGCACCGCCAGACCCATTTTCGATTTCGTGATGTCGGTCAGGGCGTGGTCGAGCGCGCCGGTCGGGCAGGCTTTCACGCAGGGGATGTCTTCACACATTTCGCACGGCACTTGCCGGGCGACGAAATACGGCGTGCCGGTCGCCACCGGCTCTTCCGGCTTGGCGAGACTGAGAATGTTGTAAGGACAGTCGCGCACGCACAGACCGCAGCGCACACAGGCGCCGAGAAATTCCCGTTCCTTGATCGCGCCCGGCGGACGCAGCGCCAGCGGCGGCAGCGCCTTGGCCTGCGTGGCGTACAGGCCGACGCCCACGCCAAGCAGCCCGACGCCGCAGGTCATGCGGGCGGCATCGAGCAGAAATTGCCGCCGCGAGGCGGCGGGTTTCCCGGATTTGCGGGCGTCCATGACAGCCATGGTTTCATGTTGGCAAGCGGGCAGCGGTTGCTTTTTCGCCGCCCGCCCGCGCGCTCCCTGATGCCTTATCCGCTCAGACCTTGACGATCTTCACCGCGCACTTCTTGAAGTCGGTCTCTTTCGAGATCGGGCACGTGGCGTCCAGCGTCAGCTTGTTCACCAACCGGCTCTCGTCGAAGAAGGGAATGAACACCAGCCCTTCCGGCACCTTGTTGCGCCCCTTGGTGTCGACGCGCAACTCGATTTCGCCGCGGCGGGTGACCGCCTTGACGATGTCATGGCGCTTGATGCCGCGCTTGTCGGCGTCTTTCGGGTGCATCCACACCACGGCGTCGGGGAAGGCGCGATACAGTTCCGGCACGCGGCGCGTCATGGTGCCGGTATGCCAGTGCTCCAGCACGCGGCCGGTGCACAGCCAGAGATCGAATTCCTTGTCCGGCTCCTCGGCCGCCGGCTGGTAGGGCAGCGCAAAAATGACCGCCTTGCCGTCGGGCTTGCCGTAGAACTTGACGCCCTCGCCGGACTTGACGTAGGGGTCGTACCCTTCACGGTAACGCCACAGCGTTTCCTTGCCGTTGACCACCGGCCAGCGCATGCCGCGCACCTTGTGGTACTGATCGAATTCGCCCAGATCCTTGCCCTTGCCGAGACCGAACTGGCGGTATTCCTCGAACAGGCCCTTCTGCGCGTAGAAGCCGAACGCTTCCGTCTCGTCATTCGTGTAGTTGGCCCAGGCGTGCGCGTTGGTCTTCGCCGCTTCCGCCTTGGCGAAGGTGTTGACCTGGCCGTTGGCGTAGAGCACGTCGTACAGCGTCTTGCCCTTGTAGCCGGGGTTGCTGTCGAGAATTTCGGCGGGCCACACTTCGTCGGTCTTGAAACGCTTCGAGAACTCGATGTACTGCCACAGGTCGGACTTCGACTCGCCCGGCGCCTTCACCTGCTGACGCCAGAACTGGCCGCGCCGCTCGGCGTTGCCGAAAGCGCCTTCCTTTTCCATCCACATCGCCGAGGGCAGAATCAGGTCGGCCGCCATGGCCGTCACCGTCGGATAAGCGTCGGAGACGACGATGAAGTTCTCCGGATTGCGGAAGCCGGGGTAGCGTTCCTGATTGATGTTCGGCCCGGCCTGCATATTGTTGGTGGTGGTGGTCCAGTAGAAATTGAGCTTGCCGTCCTTCAGCGCGCGGTCCTGCGCCACGGCGTGCAGACCGATCTCGCCGCGCAACGTGCCCGCCGGGATTTTCCAGATTTCCTCGGCCCGCTTGCGGTGATCCGGGTTGGCGATCAGCATGTCCGCCGGCAGGCGGTGGGCGAAGGTGCCGACCTCGCGCGCCGTGCCGCAGGCGGACGGCTGGCCGGTAAGCGAGAACGGGCTATTGCCCGGCTCGGAGATCTTGCCCACCAGCAGGTGGACGTTGTAGATCATGTTGTTCACCCAAGTGCCGCGGGAGTGCTGGTTGAAGCCCATGGTCCAGTAGGACGTGACCTTGGTCTTCGGATCGGCGTACAGCTTGGCGAGCGCCTCCAGTTTTTCTTTCGGCACGCCGGAAAGCTGCGCGGTGTAGTCGAGCGTATAAGTGGAGACGAACTGCTTGAACTCGTCGAACGTGATCGGCGAAGCGCCCTGCGGATTGCCGCGTGGCTTGCCGTCGGGGCCGGGATAGCCGTTATTGTTGGCATCCTTTTCCAGCGGATGGTTGGGCCGCAGGCCGTAGCCGATGTCGGTGACGCCTTTCTGGAAACCGACGTGCTTGGCGACGAAATCCTGATTCACCGCGTTGTTCTGGATGATGTAGTTGCAGATGTAGTTGAGAATCGCCAGGTCGGTCTGCGGCTTGAAGATCAGTTCCGCGTCGGCCACTTCGCAGGAGCGGTGCGAGAAGGTGGACAGCACATGCACCTTGACGTGTTGCGCCGACAGGCGGCGGTTGGTGATGCGCGACCAGAGAATCGGGTGCATCTCCGCCATATTGGAGCCCCAGAGGACGAAGGCGTCGGCATGCTCGGCATCGTCATAGCAGCCCATCGGCTCGTCGGCGCCGAAGGTGCGGATGAAGCCGAACACGGCGGAGGCCATGCAGTGGCGGGCGTTCGGGTCGATGTTGTTGGAGCGGAAGCCGGCCTTGAACAGCTTGTTGGCGGCGTAGCCTTCCCAGATCGTCCACTGGCCGGAGCCGAACATGCCGACGGCGGCCGGCCCCTTCGCCTTCAGCGCGGCCTTGCATTTCTCTTCCATGATGTCGAAAGCCTGCTGCCAGCTCACCGGCGCGAACTCGCCGTTCTTGTCGAACTTGCCGTTCTTCATGCGCAGCAGCGGTGTCGTCAGGCGATCCTTGCCGTACTGGATCTTGGAAAGGAAATATCCCTTGACGCAGTTCAGGCCCTTGTTGACCGGCGCGTCCGGGTCGCCCTGCGTAGCGACGATGCGGCCCTCCCTGACGCCGACCAGCACACCGCAGCCGGTGCCGCAGTAACGGCAAACGCCCTTGTCCCAGCGGATGCCGTCGGCGCCCTGGGCCAGCGCCTGCGAGACGGGCAGGGTCACGCCCGCCACGGTGGCGGCAGCAGCGGCGGCATTCGCCTTGATGAATTCACGACGCGTCAGAGTAGACATTTTTCAAGCCTCCTGTTTCTGTTAATTGCGGCCAGCCTCGCGGCCGGCCTGCGCTGCAACGGGATTATCGGGATCGGATTCGTATTGATGAAAAACCATGGCCGCCGACATCACCCCGGCCATCATGCTGATGCGGTCGAAGGTGCTGGCAGTCTCGCCGTCGGTTTCGGTTTCGATGGTGACGACGAATTTGCCGTCATCGGTTGCGGCATGCACTTCCACGCCCGGAATTTGCTCAAGATCGCCGCGTACCGATAAAATCTCGGCCGGCTGGACGTGCACAATAATGCTGGAAATATTCATGCTGCTTGCGGAGAAAATCCTTGGGGAAAAATCCTTACGCTCCGTAGGGCGTTCGCATCATGCTATGCCCCACTCACCCTAGATTCGTTGATAAATGTCAATTTTTAAAGGAAATAAGTTTCGTCAATAATAGCGCATCGTTGCGGATATTGCCCGCATTCATCGTCATTATTTGTCATGTCGAAAAATCGAACGCCCAAGTCTCCCCCGAAAGATCACGCTGCCAGACAACCTGATGCGGGGGCGTGATGTGCAGGGTCCAGCCCTCCTGCCGGTTCCGGTAAGGTCTGCGCGCCGCCTTGAAGACGCCGGGCGTCAAGATCGCCACGCAGATGCCGCCCGGATTACGCGCCGATTCGTAGCGGATCAACTCCATCCCCTCCTGGCGGGCGGCATCCGCCAAGGCTTGCGTGTGCGAGTAATCGGAAGGGTGCGTCCACAACGCGCGCTGTTCCGCGAATGGGGGCGAGGAAAGATCAAGGGCGCGGCGGGTCGCGCCGTGGAATTCAAACAGCGTCAGTTGCGCGGTCTTCCGGCGCGCGCTGAGAAACGCGCTGTCCATCCAGAACCGGAGCCGCCAGTATCCGCTCTCGGCGCAGGCGGTCTGCCGCTCCTCGGCGCCATAGAAAACGCCGGGATCATGGCGGCGCCGGAAACGGGAGCCGCTCGACAAGGACGCATACCGGAAAGGCGTGGCGAGGAGCCAGTGCAAAGCGTCCGCATCCGGCGGCAGGCGCGGTTTGGCTTCTTCCAGAATATGTTCGAGCATCGCCTGATCCGCGAGCGAGCCATGCGCCAGCCCCATGGTGGCGACCTTGTGCTGCGCCTCGACGGCGCGCCAGCCGGCGCGCGCCCAATCCCGGCTTTCAGACGCGAGCGCGATGGGCATCGAGGTATTCGCACACCTGCAATAAACCATCGACCCGCTTGATGAGCGCGATCGGCTGTTGCCCGGAAAAAGCCGCGTTGGCCGACCGGAGCCAGCCGCGCGCCAATTCGTCGTCGCCTCCCAGCAATGTGAAAAGGGAACGGTAAAGCCGCACGAGATGGGCGGCCAGCTCCCATTCTTTTGCCGCTTCCTTCAACCGGTAATTGCCGTGCACAAGACGGGAGGCCGTCGATTGGCTCACCCCGACGATCTGCCCGATGTCAGTCGGCCCCATGCCAAGCCGGTTGGCGGCATCCGCCACCGCCCGCGACAGAACACTCCTGCGCTCGGATAAAACGGCAGCGTCGGCTTGTCGCGGCATGGCATCCTCAGAATTTATATTGTGTTTTTATTCTATAGAATACAGAAAGAAAAGTGAAGCCTGACCCGGCTTGGCCCGATAACGCTCATGGCCCTGCCAGCCTGAATCATGTTCAAAACCGTTCATCGGCGCGCAGGTAGCGCCATTGGCCGGGCGGCAAATCGCCGAGTTTGACGCTGCCGATGCGGACGCGCTTCAGGCCCGTCACGCGCAGGCCGACTTGCTCGCACATGCGGCGGATCTGACGCTTCCGGCCTTCGCGCAGGACGAAGCGCAACTGGTCTTCGTTCTGCCAGCTTACCTTGGCCGGTTTCAGCAGCCGGCCGTCGAGCGCGAGGCCCTGATTGAGCAGCGCCAGGCCCTTGGCGTCGAGCCGGCCTTCGACGCGCACCAGATATTCCTTCTCGATGCGCGAGTCTTCGCCGATGAGATGCCGGGCGATGCGCCCGTCCTGCGTGAACACCAGCAGGCCGGTGGAGTCGATGTCGAGGCGGCCGGCCGGAGCCAGACCTTTCAGGTGCGCGGCGTTGAAGCGCGGCGGCGAGCGATCGCCGGCATGACGGCTGGCGGCGGTAATCAGCGTCACCGCCGGCTTGTAGCCCTGCTCCGCCTGACCGGAGACGTAACCAACCGGCTTGTTGAGCAGGATCGTCACTTGCGCAAGCTGGTTCGACTGCGCTTCGCGGCTCAGGGTGATTTTCTGCGTCGGCCAGGCGCGGCTGCCCAGTTCGGTGACGCGCGCGCCGTCGACGAAAACCCAGCCGCGCTCGATGTAGGCGTCGGCCTCGCGCCGCGAGCACAGCCCCTGCGCGGACATCAGTTTCGAGACGCGAACCCGGCCATCCTCAGACATGCGCTCCGGCCCCTCCTTCTGGCTTCGGAACTGCGGGCGATGTGATGGCCTTCTTCAGCGCGGCGCGGATCGCCTCCGGCGGTTTCTCGGTGTCGATGCGCCGGATGAAATCCCACAGCACGCGGGCATCGCCGAGAGCGCGATGCCGCGCCGCGCAGTCGAGGCCGTGACGGTCGATGAGCGCATCGAGGCCATGACGGCGATGCTCGGGATACAGGGCGCGGGACAGCTTGACGGTGCACAACGCCGGCCGCCGGAAAACACGGCCAAGGCGCTTGAACTCGTGGTCGAGAAAGCCGTAGTCGAAGCGCGCGTTATGGGCGACGAAAAGACTGCCTTCGAGGCGGGCGAGCACGTCGTCGGCAACCTCGGCGAAAGACGGCGCGCCGCGCACCATACCGTTGGTGATGCCCGTGAAGCGCTGGATCAGCGGCGGAATCGGCGCGCCCGGATCGACCAGCGTCGACCATTCATAGTCGAGCCGGCCGGCATCAACTTTGACGATGCCGATCTCGATGACACGGTCGACCGCCGGATTCGCGCCGGTGGTTTCGAGATCGACGAAAACGAAGGAGGAATCGAGCAAGGTAGAGATCAATACCCGCTTGCTAACGGTTGAATTCACCAACCAGACAAGCGCAGTTTGCGCCAGCCCGATGGAATGAGCTTTTTAGGTCCGTGCACTAAGCCCTCCACTTGCGCAGCAGCGACCCAGTAATCGAGGCGATTATAAAAATAATCGGAAATGAAAACATCACACCAATCGGAAAGAATGGATCCAAATATCCAAGCTCTAAGTACGAGACAAATCCAAAAATAATTATCGTAGTAATGGTTGCGCCCAATGTAGCGGTCTTGTGCGACCGCGTGGATAAGTGCCACACAACCGCTATGGCCGCTACGGCTATCGTTAGCGCGAGATACATGGTTCGCACCACCGCAGGTGTGGCGATCATGCCCGGTCCCGATAAATGCCACGCAACCGCCATGGCCGCTATGGCTATCGTTATCGCGAGAAAAATGAGCACCACCGTAAGCTCAGATATTGCTGGTTCCAATTAAGGTACTGGAGATAGCTTGGCCGTTTCTTGGAGTAGCAAAGTGATTTTGCCATTGTCCTGAATTGCCTAAGTATAGTAATAGGCTTTCCGCGGCACTTGTGATTCGCGCAGGCGCCGCTGTTCGTCCGGCGTCTGCGGGGTCTTGTCCCACCAGAGGGCGCGGCCGCTTTTTTGCGTCTCGAGTTCTTCGGGGTGCTGCGCCAGCCAGTCGCGCATGAACTGGGTGTGTTCGGATTCGTACTGGGCCATGATGATCCGCCGTGATTTGGAAAACCCGAATTTTACTCCCGCGCGCGCGAGATGCGCACGACTTCGGGAATGTGGCGCAGGGCGCGCATGATGTTCGCCAGATGCACGCGGTCGGCGACCTGAAGGGTGAAATACAGCGTGGTGCAGGTGTCGCGCTCCTCGTCCATGCTCACGTTGAGGATGTTGGAGTCGGCCTCGGCGATGCTGCCGGCGATCTTGGCCAGCACGCCGGGCGCGTTTTGCGCCACGACGCGGATGCGCGTGTCGAAGATGCGCCCGCTCTCCGGCGCCCATTCGACATCCAGCCACTTGCCGGCTTCTTGCGAGCGCGACTTGGCGATGTGCGGGCAATCGAAGGCGTGAACGATGAGTCCCTGCCCTTTCTTGATCAAGCCGATGACCGGATCGCCGGGAATCGGCCGGCAGCAGCGGGCGAGTTCCACCGCCATGCCTTCGCTGCCGCGGATCGACACCGGCCCCGCCGCCCGCGCTTCGCCCGGCTGCGTGTCGCCGAACAGCAGCAGCCGCCGCACCAGCACCGGCGCGAGACGCTTGCCGAGGCCGACATCGGTCATCACTTCTTCCCGCGTTTTGGCGCCGCATTCGCGCAGCATTTTTTCCCAGCTCGCCTCGGACACCGCGTCGACGCTGGTATTGAGATCGGCGAACGCCTGCTGGACAAGGCGCTCGCCGAGGCGGGCCGATTCGCCCTGCTGCATGGTTTTCAGGAAATAGCGTATCTGCGAGCGCGCCCGGGCCGTCTTGACGTAGGAGAGCCAGGCCGGATTCGGGTTGGCGTGGGCGGCGACGATGATCTCCACCTGATCGCCGCTTTTCAATTCGGCGCGCAGCGGCGTCAACTCTTGATTGATGCGGCAGGCGACGCAGCGGTTGCCGATGTCGGTATGCACGGCGTAAGCGAAGTCCACCGCGGTGGCGCCGCGCGGCAGGGACAGAATCTTGCCGGCCGGCGTGAACACGAACACTTCGCTCGGAAAAAGGTCGATCTTGACGTGTTCCAGAAACTCGGCCGGATCGCCCGAAGCCGATTGCAGTTCGAGCAGCGACTGCAACCAGTTGTGCGTCATCTGCTGCAACTCGGAAAAGGCGCTGCCGGAATCCTTGTAGAGCCAGTGCGAGGCGACGCCGGCTTCGGCGATGTGGTGCATCTCGGTGGTGCGAATCTGCGCTTCGACCGGCGTGCCGTAAGGCCCGATGAGGGTGCTGTGGAGGGATTTGTAGCCGTTGCCCTTGGGAATGGCGATGTAGTCCTTGAACTTGCCCGGCACCGGCTTGTAGAGACCGTGCAGGACGCCGAGCGTGAGATAACAGGTCGGCACGTCCTTGACGATGACGCGGAAGCCGTAGATATCCAGCACCTCCGAGAAAGACAGGGACTTGCCGCGCATCTTGCGGTAAATGCCATACAGATGTTTCTCGCGGCCCATCACCTCGGCCTCGATCTTCGCCTCGGCCAGACGCGCCTTGATGTTGTTCAGAATCTTGCCGACCACCTCGCGCCGGTTGCCGCGCGCCGCCTTGACGGCTTTCGACAGCACGCGGTAACGCAGCGGGTAAAGATGCTTGAAGCCGAGTTCCTGCAACTCGCGGTAGAGGGTGTTCAGGCCGAGCCGGTTGGCGATCGGGGCGTAGATGTCGAGCGTCTCGCGCGCGATGCGGCGGCGCTTGTCGGGCCGCAGCGTTTCCAGCGTGCGCATGTTGTGCAGGCGGTCGGCCAGCTTGATGAGAATGACGCGCACATCGCGCGCCATCGCCAGCAGCATCTTGCGGAAATTCTCCGCCTGCGCGACCTTGACCGACTGGAACTCGATCTTGTCCAGCTTGGAGACGCCATCGACCAGTTCCGCCGTGACCTTGCCGAAACGCTCGTTGAGCGTCGCCAGCGTGATGTCGGTGTCTTCGGCCACATCGTGCAGCAGCGCCGCACACAGCGCCTGGGCGTCGAGATGCCAGCCGGTAAGAATGCCGGCGACGGCCAGCGGATGGGAAAAATACGGCGCGCCGCTGATGCGGAACTGGCCCTTGTGCGCGTCCGCCGAAAAGAGAAACGCGTCAGCGACGCGATCAATATCTTCGGGCTTGAGATACGTGCCGAGCAGTTCCCTCAGCTTTTCAAGCTGGAGGGCAAGCTCGGCTTGATAGGCTTCGGGCGTCTGCGGGCCGGGGACGGCGTGGGACGGCGGAACAGGAGAGGCAGCGGCGGGAACGGAAGCAGGCAAGGCGGCGGCGGACACGGCTCACCCCCTCTCACCCGGGCGCTGCCCTACGCCTGCCCGCGAGTGAGCACTTCCAGACCGACTTTGCCGGCGGCGATCTCGCGCAGGGCGATGACGGTTGGCTTGTCCTTCTCGCCGTCGAGCAGCGGCGGCGCGCCGATGGTCAACTGGCGCGCGCGGTAAGTGGCGGCCAGCGTGAGTTGAAAACGGTTGGGAATCCTCTTCAGACAATCGTCTACGCTGATACGGGCCATGGTTCTTCCTATCTATCCTGTTCGAGAAATGAGAAAAGCGCGCGGTGGCGGTCCAACTGCGAGGCAGTGCGCAAACGCACCGCGCGCACCAGGGTCTGGAAATCTGCGATGGCCTCCGGCAACGTGTTGTTAATAATAACATAATCGAATTCATTGACGTGACGCATCTCGTCCCGCGCGGCGGCCACGCGGCGGGCGATGACCTCATCGCTATCGTGTCCGCGTCCAAGCAGGCGGCGCTCCAGTTCCGCCACCGACGGCGGCATGATGAAAATGCCGATGCTGCCCTCGAACAAGCCGCGCACCTGCTGCGCGCCCTGCCAGTCGATCTCCAGCAGAATGTCCTGACCGGCCTCCATCTGCTCGACGATCCAGCGGCGCGAGGTGCCGTACCAGTTGCCGTGCACCTCGGCGCTTTCGAGAAACTCCCCGCGCGCGCGCATGGCGAGAAAAGCCGGCGCGTCAACAAAATGATATTCGCGCCCGTCCGCCTCGCCCGGCCTCGGCGCACGGGTGGTGTGGGAAACCGACAGGCGCATGCCGTCGTCGCCCGCCAGCAACATCTTCACCAGCGTCGTCTTGCCCGCGCCGGAGGGCGCCGTCACGATAAACAGGTTTCCGCTCATGCCCGGATTGTACCGGTCTGCGGCAATCGGAGCGATGCGGCGAAGGGCTTGGTCCACGCCGCCATCGAGCGGCTCAGTTCACTCCGCCGTCGAGCGGCAGGGTCGGCGGCAGCGGCGGCGCGGTCATCAGCAGCGGCTGCGTCATGCTGAGGGATTCGAGGAAGGCGATCAAATCGCTTTTCTCCGCTTCGCTGAGGCCGAGGGGTTTCAGCAGGGGCGATTTGTTCGGCACCGCGCCGCCGCCGGCGTCGAAGAAATCGACGACTTCGCGCAGCGTGGTGAAAACGCCGTTGTGCATGTAGGGCGCGGTGTACTTCAGTTCGCGCAGCGTCGGCGTGCGGAACTTGCCGATGTCATCCGGCGCGCGCGTGTGGTAATAGCGGCCAAGGTCTTCCTCCTGACCGCGATACAGGGCCGGCGGCGCGTCGCGCTGGCTGTTCTGCCAGCGCACGGCGATCTGCACCAGCGGATGCGAATCGTAGAGCGGCTGGCGCGGCACGCCGAGGGCGTGGAAGGTTTCGTCGGCGGCGAGCGCGCCGTGATGACACTGGATGCAGCCGGCCTTGCCCTGAAACAGCGCCAGACCACGGCGGGCGGATGCGGACAAGGCGGTCTGCTCGCCGGCGAGATAGCGGTCGAAAGGCACCTGGCGCGGGTCGGAAACCAGTGTGCGCTCGAAGGCGGCGATGGCTTCCCAGGCGTGATCGAGTTGCGGCCATTCGTCGCCGAAGACGCGGCGGAACAGCGCGACATATTCGGGCACGAAGCGCAGGCGCATCTCCACCATCGACGCCTTGCCGTTGCCTTCCACCGGCGCCTGCATGGCGGCGCGGGCCTGCGCCTCCAGACTGTCGAGCGTGCCGTCCCACATCAGGCGGGCGCGGTAAGCGGCATTCAGCACCGTCGGATGATTGCGCCAGAGGCGGTGACCGGGATAGCCGCGCGCCAGCGGATCGTTGTGCGCCCAGCCGAGCCGCGGCACATGGCAGGAAGCGCAGGAAGTGGACGCATCCCCCGACAGACGCGGATCGAAGAACAGCATGCGGCCAAGACGCAGCTTGTCCTCGCTCATCGGGTTGCCGGCCGGCACCGGCACCGCCGGCAGGGACGCCAGCGACAACGAAGGCAACGATGGCGGCGTCAAGTCCGCCCCCGCGCCGGCGGTCAGCGCGGCAACGGCAACGAGTAAGGCAAGGCGCGGCAGGCGGCGCATCACGGCGTCCTCTCAACGCTGCCGTAGTCGTACACCGGCGGCGGCGACATCAATGCCGACGGCGGCAGCGGCGCGGACAAGGCGCGCAGAAAAGCCGCCAGCGCCTGCCGTTCGCGCGCGCTCAGCGCGAGCGGTTTCAATTCGCTGCCGGGGCCGCCGCCACGATCATGGAACGCAATCACTTCCTCAAGGCTGGCGAAGTAACCGTTGTGCATATAGGGGCCGGTGCGCGCGAGGCCGCGCAGCGGCGGCGTGACGAAACTGCCGCGCTCGGCCGGATTTTTGCTGACGGCATAAGCGCCGACATCGCCGCGCTCGTTCATCGGGTGCGGCAGTCCGCGCTCGGCGTTGTGGCGCAGCAGGCTGATGGCGCGCAGCGGCTCGCGCGTGATCGCCGGCGGCTCGGGCACGCCGAGGCGGTGCGGCTGGCCGTCGCTCAACAGCGGGCCATGATGACAATCCACGCAGCCGGCGCGGCCGGTGAACAGCCGCAAGCCTTCCTCGGTCAGCGGCGGCAGCGCCGCCTCGCCGCGCAGGGCGCGGTCGACTGCGCTCTCGCCGAAATCGAGCGTCCGCAAATATTCGGCAATGGCCTCGAACGCCTGCTCGCCGCGCAGTTCGGCTTGCTCGCCGAACGCCCGCCGCCAGAGCGAGAAAAGGGGCGGAATCTGCCGGATGCGCTCGGCGATGATGCCCGCGTCGCCGTTCATGAACTGGGCGTCGAGCGCCATCTCGCGCGCCACGCCGGCCAGATCGCCGCCGGCATGACGGCCATCCCACATCAGGCGCGGTCGCAGGCGCACCGAGAGCAGGCCGGGCGCGTTGCGGAAATGCTCGGTGCCGTTATAGCCGCGCGACAACGGCGCGCCATCGGCGAAGCCCTTTTCCGGCAGATGGCAACTGGCGCAACTGCGGCTGCCGTCGCCGGACAAGCGCGTCTCGAAAAACAGATGGCGGCCAAACTCGGCCAGCGCCGCGTTCACCCGCGCCGGCGGCGGCAAAGGCTGCAAGCGCGGGCCGTCGCCGGACGGCGCGGCGGCGCAGGTCAGCGCCGCGCTGGCCGCGACGCCAGCCAGCCAGCAACGCCAGCGCCGCTTCATTTGACGTGCCTCTCCCCGCTGTAACGCACCAGCGGCGCCTGTTGCAGGATCACGCTGCAACTGCGCCGCCAGTCGAGAATTTCCTTCAGCAGGCGGGCGTCCTCCTCCGGCGTCAGCGGACGGGCGCCGGGCGCGGGCACGGTGATGAAAAACACGCGGCCGGTATCGCTGTCGGCGAACTGTCCGCGCAGGGGTTGCAGGGGCTGCGCGGGTTGCTGCGACGCCTCGGGCGGCAGATGGCAGCCCATGCAGTTGAGAATGTAGAGCGTGGCGGCGGATTCGCCGGCCAAGGCCAAAGCGGGAAAAGCAACGCACAGCGCCGCCGCAATCCATTTCCTTGACACGGCGATCACGGCGGCGTCCGTCACGGCATGCCGGCGCCCGGCGGCAAAGCCGCCGGGGGGGCGAGGACGGGAAACACAACCGTCATTTCTTGATGCTGATGACCTGCGGCTGGGTGACGGACTTCAGACCGTCAAGACCGAACTCAACGCCGTAGCCCGAACCTTTGACGCCGCCGAACGGCACCATCGGATGAATCATGCCGTGCTGGTTGATCCACACCGTGCCGGCCTGGATGCGGCCCGCCACTTGTTTGGCTTTTTCGACATCGGACGACCACACCGAAGCGCCAAGACCGACATCGAGCCGGTTGGCGCTGGCGATGGCGTCCTCCACGTCGCGGTATTTGATGATCGGCAGCACCGGGCCGAACTGTTCCTCATCCACCAGCCGGTCGCCGTCTTTCAGCCCGGTCACCAGAGTGAGCGGATAGAAATAGCCGGCGCCGCCCTGCGGCTGACCGCCGCAAACGATGGTGCCGCCCTGCTGCTTAGCGCTCTCCACCAGCTTGACGACCTTGTCATACTGCATCTTGTTCTGGATCGGCCCCATCACGACGCCGTCCTTGAGGCCGTCGCCCATCGGCATCGCTTCGGCGAGTTCCTTCAGCGCCTGCACGGTCGGCTCGAACAGGCTCTCCGGCACGTAAAGGCGCTTGGCGCAGGCGCAGGTCTGGCCCATGTTGATGAACGCGCCCCAGAACAGGCCCATCGCCATCGCCTTCGGGTCGGCGTCCGGCAGCATGATGGCGGCATCATTGCCGCCCAGTTCCAGCGTCGCCGGCACCAGATTCTTCGCCGCCGCCTGGGCGATCTTGGCGCCGGTCGGGCCGGAGCCGGTGAACATCACCTTGTCGACGCCCGGATCGGACACCAGCCAGGAGCCGACTTCGCCCGTGCCGCTGACGGTGTTCACAACGCCCGGCGGCAGCACTTCGTTAATCAGGCGCACCAGTTCCAGCGTGCCGATGGAGGTGTATTCCGAAGGCTTCAGCACCACGGTGTTGCCGGCGCGGATCGAGGGCACGATCTGCCAGATGGCGATCAGGAGCGGCCAGTTCCACGGCGCGACGGCGGCAACCACGCCGTAGGGTTTTCTGTGCACTTCATCCCGCCGCGTGTCGTCTTCAAAAGCCACTTCGACCGGCAGGTCGAGGCTGGCCGGCACCTGCGTCCACACTTCGCAGCCCCAGATCTCGAAGCGCGCGCCCGGCACTTGGTCGGGGCCGACGCCGCCGAGCGGCTTGCCTTGCTCGCGCGTGACCCACTCCGCGAGATACGCGGCGTTGCGGTTGATGACTTCGGCCACTTTCATCATCAGCGCCTTGCGCTCGGCGTCGGGCCGCGCCGCCCAGGCCGGCTGGGCGGCGCGCGCGGCGGCGACCGCCTCGGCCACCTGCCGCTGGCTGGAAACGGGCACGCGCCCGATCGCCTCGCCGGTGGCGGGATTGATGGATTCAAAGGTTTTGTCAGAGCCAACGGCCTTGCCGTTGATGGTGTTCAGATAATCGTTCATGGCAGACTCCCGGTGGTTGAAGGTTAAGAATCAAGAAGGAAACGGTCGGGTTTCCATCACTGCGGCTCACGCGAACTGTTTTTCTGGTTTGCCCCGGCAGCGGCGACCACTCCGCGCTTCGAGTAGAGCAGGACGCCATCCTGGCCAGCCACGCCAGCCGCGCCAGCCACGCTGAGCGCGGTGAGGGACAAACTGTCGGCGCGCTGACTGGCCGTGAAGGTAACGCCGCGATCGCTGCTGCGCAACTGCACGCCGTCGAGACCGACCGCGAGCACTTCGTCGCCGGCTTCGGCAAGGCCGGTGATCGAACTCTTGGTGCCGCTCACGGCGGCATGCCAACTGCGTCCGTCGTCGACGCTGCGATAGATCGTGCCGCGCAGCCCGCCGACGATCAGCGCGCCGTCCTTGAGCGCGCGACCGACCCAGAAGGAACCGTTATAGCCGGTGCTCAGATAAGACCAGGTCGCGCCGCCGTCGTCCGAGCGCAGCACCGTGCCGCGCTCGGCGGCGATGAAAAGCGCGCCCTTGTCATTGGCGAACAGGGCAAACAGGTTGCGGTCGGCCTTGCCGCCTTCGGGCGGCGGCGGCAGCGTCACGGCAGTCCAGTTTTTGCCGCCGTCGGCGGTGGTGAGCAGAAGCGACCAGAGGCCCGCCGCGACGCCGTGTTCGGCATCGGAAAAGTAGACGGAAAACAGCGGGCGGTCATCGTCCATCTCGCTATGCTGGAGCGTCCAGTTTTCGCCGCCGTCGGCGGTATGCAGAATGACGCCGCCATGTCCAACCGCCCAGCCGTTCTGCGCGTCGGCGAAAGCGACCGCGGTCAGGGTGGCGCGCACCGGCACCGCCTGCGCCTGACGGAACGTGGCGCCCTCGTCGTCGGAGAGCACGATGACGCCGTGATCGCCGACGGCGACCAGACGCTGGCCGGCGCGGGCGGCGCCCAGCAGCATTTCGGCGCTGGCGTAAGCGCGCTTTTCCGCCGGCTGCAACAGCAGCGCCGCCGTGTCTTCCAGCGCCGTCCCTTGCGTATCGGCGGCGCCGGCGCAGGTCAGCGCGGCAAGGAGCAGGCAGAGCGGGAATCTTGTTGTCCGTCTTCGCATCGGCGCGCCTCCTCAGTGATCCAGAATGCCGGGCGCCCGCACCGGGCCGCGTCGCGGAAAGAGGCGTTCGAGCCACACGGCCAGCGCCGGCAGCGCCGTCATCGCCATGACCAGATTCACCATGAACATGAAGGCCAGCAGCTTGCCCATGTCGGCCTGGAACTTGAGATCGGAAAACGCCCAGGTCGCCACGCCCACCGCCAGCGTGATGGCGGTAAAGATCGTCGCCATACCGACTTCCAGAATCGCATGTTCAAGCGCCTTGACGATGGGCTGGCCTTTGGCCAGATGCAATTGCAGGCGGTTGTAAATGTAGAAGGCGTAGTCGACGCCGATGCCCACCGCCAGCACCATCACCGGCAAGGTGGCGACGGTGAGGCCGATTTCCAGTTCCTTCATGAACCAGTAGCCGATGAACGTGCCGACGGTGAGCGGCAGGCAGCAGGCGATCATGGCGCGGAAATCGCGGTAGACGATGAAAACCAGCAGGAGAATCGCCGCATACACATACAGCATCATCGGCAGCTCGCTTTTCTCCACTTCCTCATTCACGGCGGCAAGGACGCCGGCGTTGCCCGCGGCAAGCCGGATGCTGACGCCTTCGAGCCGGTTGACGCTGCGGAAGCGCTTCACGGCGTCGATGACGCCGTTGATCGTCGTCGCCTTGTGATCGACGAGAAACAGGTGCGCGGCGACCATGCTGCAATCCTTCCGCATGTAGCCGTGGATGCGTCCGATCTCGACCGACAACGCGGCATAGTTGGCGGGGTCGATCGGCACCACGTACATTTTCGGATTGCCCTCATTGTAGCCTTCGTTATAGGTGCGCAGCATTTCCGAATAGGCGCTCACCGACAGCACGCCGGGCGCGTGGCGCATCTCGCCGACGAAGGCATCCTGATAAATGCCGACGGCCACCTTGTCGCAGGATTCCGGCGGCGCCTCGAACAACACCGTCAGCCAGTCGAGTCCGGTGTCATAGTTGGCGGCGATCGCCACCGCGTCCCGGTTGAAGCGCGAATCGGCGCGCAATTCCGGCGCGCCCGGCTGCAGGGTGCCGACGACCCGATCCCGGCTTTGCCAGACCGAGAGGACGAAAATGATGCCGATGCCCGCCAGCACCACCGCCGCGTTGCGCGGTTCGGCCACGCGCGCCAGCGCGCGCAGCCAGGTGGCCCGCTTCTCGCGCTTCAGCATCGCCTTGTCGGCGTACTCCCTGGTGAAGGTGCACAGGGAGGCGGCGAGCGGCAGCATGACGAGATTGGTGGCGATCTTGAAGGCCACGCCGATCGAGGCCGTGATGGCGAGTTCGCGCACCATCGGAATTGGAATCAGGATCAGCGTGATGAAAGACACGAAGGCCGTCACCAGCGCCAGCGTGCCCGGAATCAGCAGGCCGGTAAAGCTGGCGCGGGCGGCCTCATCGGTGCTGCGCCCGTGGGAAATTTCGCGCACGATGTAATTGATCTGCTGCACGCCGTGGGAGACGCCGATGGCGAAAACCAGAAACGGCACCAGCACGGCGAGCGGATCGAGGCCGTAGCCGAGCAGCTTCAGCGCGCCGAACTGCCACACCAGCGATGTGAGCGAGCACAGCACCGGCAGCAAGGTCAGGCGCACCGAATGGCAGTACCAATACACCGCCAGCGCGGTGAGCAGCAGGGCGGCGAGGCAAAACTCGAACACGCCGGTGGCGCCATCGGCGATGTCGCCGATCTGCTTGGCGAAGCCGATGATCTGTATTTCAAAATCGGCGTCTTCGAGCTTGCGCAGCTTCTCTTCGAGAATATGGTTGTAGTCGACGTAATCAATCTTGGCGCCGTCGACGCCGAACTCGTTCAGCTCGGCAGTAATCATGGCGCTGGTCTGGTCGCGCCCGACCAGCGTGCCGACGAAGCCGCCCTGATTGGCGGCGCGCTGGATGGCGGCAATGATGTCGGCATCGAGTTGCTCCGGCGTCACCGTGCCGGGAATCACCGGGTCGGCGCGAAAGCCCTCCTCGGTGATCTCGTTGACGAAACTGTTCGGCGTCCACAGGGATTGCACGCCCAGCCGCGAGACATTCGGCAGAAACATCACGGCCTGCGTCGCGTCGTAGAGACGGGCCAGCCCCGCTTTGGTCCAGATGCTGCCCTTGCGCGCCTTGACGACGATGATGAGACGGTTCGCGCCCAGCACATCGCCACGGTATTTCTGGAACGTCTCGATGTACTCGTGGCCGATCGGCATCTGCTTCTCGAAGCCGGCGTCCATTTTCAGTTGCAGGGCGAAAAATCCCATGACGGCGGTGAACGCCAGCAGCGCCGCGAGCACCGGCTTGCGGAAGCGGAACAGGACATGCTCCGCGCCGCGAATGATTCGCGTCAGGAAGTGATCGACGTCGCCGATGATGTTCATGGATACCGTTCAGACGGCAGAATGGAAAACTGCGCGGGAAACCGCAGCCGGGGATTTTATGGAAATCGGCCTCACCCCTGCGGCAGGCGTTCGCTGCCGCAGGGGTGTCATGCTCAGAAGTTGCGGGTTATGTAAGCGCCGACGAAATCGCGATCCTTGAGCGGCTGGTCGAGGATGCTCTTGCCGCCCCAGAACTTGGCGTAGTTCAGGCCGACGACCCATTTCGCCGGGTTCTGGGTGAACGTGAGGATGAAGTTGGCCGACTTCGCCCCCTCCATGAACAGCGCCATGGCGTTCGGCGTGCGGCCCTTGACGGCGTGGAAGAAGTAGATTTCCGGCGTCACCTGCCAGCCGGGAATGATCTTGCCGTCATACGTCCAGCTAAAGTCGAAGTTGTAGCCCCACGAGTTCTTGGTGCCGGCGGACACCGGCGCGCCCGTGGTGAAGCTGACATCGTTGGCGTTGAGGTAACCCCAGCCCCAGTAGCCGGCCGCCACCGGCACGCCGTCATACGACTTCTTCATGTTCGGGTAACGTATCGCGACCGCTTCCGCCATGAAGGTTGCCGTGTCGGCGCCGCCGAGCAGATTCAGAATGCCGCCGTAGTCGCCCGGCGTCATGCTGAGCAGGCCGGTGAGGTGAAACTGGTACTTTTTCTCCTCGGCGTAGCACTTGCCGCTGCGATAGCAGGGGTTGCCGTCAGTGTTGTTGCTCCATAGCGTACTGAGGGCCACCGCATCCCTCGGCCGGTAGGACAATTCAGCGCCGATGGCCCAGTCGCCCAGCCCGAAGTTGGTGCTAAGACCGTAAAGGGTCAGGTCTTCAATGTATTTGAATCGGGCGAGGCCGGTCGACAGGTCATAGCTGAGGTTCGGCGACTTGTCGTGATAGCGCATGGCATAGAAACCGAAGTTGGTCTGGGAGCCGGGCGGCTGGTAGCGCAGCGAAACGCCGTACTGGCCGTGTTCCTTGACCGAGTGCGAGTGTGTCTTGGCGCCGAAAGACCCGTAGTGGTTGGCGCCCGGGCCGATCGTGGCGGTCGACCAGTAGCTGCCGAGCGGCGGGAAATAGTTGGCATTCCAGTCGGCTTGCACATAGGCTTCCAGGTTGAAACCGCTGCCCAGCCCCAGCGCAAGACTGCCGATGACGCCCGGCAGCATCACTTCCTTCAACTGTGTGCCGGGCTGCGACAGCCGCATGATGTCCATGGCATTGGTCTGGTTGATGCCGCCGGGCAGGAACAGGCTCTCGCCCCAACTGATGACCTGATTGCCGACGCGGACGCGCGCCTGCTCGCCATTCACCTCGAATTCCTTGCTGACCCAGAAGTCGAGCAGGCGCGCCTTGAAGCTCAGTTCGCTGTTGGCGCTGCCGGGATAATTCGAGCCGGTTTCATTGCCGCCGCTGATATAGCCCGAATCATGGGTGGCCGAAAAATCCTTGATCCAGTTTACGCGGCCAAAGAATTTCCAGCTATCCGGGAACTTGAGCAGCAGTTCGTGCGTGCCTTTCAGATAGGTCGTGAAAACATCGCCTTTCTTGTAATTCAGGTTGCCTTGATCGTTTACGAAAGAATACGCGTCGAGGCAGCCGTCCGGCGCCTTGCCGGCCGGCGTCGCCGACGAAGGCGCGCCGCCGACCGTTCCGATCACGGTGCCGCAGCCCGGCGACTTGGTGCGCACGCCGATGCCGAAGGTGAGGGAAGTGTCAAAGCTGCCGCTGATGCCGTTCTCGGTGTCGAAAGTGACGGCGGTGGCCGGACCCGCGCCGGCCAGGGTCGCCGCCGCGGCAATCGCCGTGACGAACATCCCGTTTCTGGTCGTCCGTTTCATGGTCATGTCTCCTTTGGTGTTTTATCGTGCCCGATCAGCGTTCGCTGATTGAACGCAGGGTTTCGGCGCTGTAGAAGCTGGGCTTGAAGCGGACCCCTTCCGGTTCCGTCACCCAGCGCATGTCCTTGCCGCCGCCGATCGGATTCATGTCGAACACGTAGCGTCCCTCGGCCAGGTTGTACTGGGCGAACGAAATCGCGTCGCACGTTCCCGTTTCATAGGACGGAATCAGATAGCCCTCGCGGAACTTGAACAGCTTGCCCTGACCGTCGTAGTCGTCGGCCGCCATCACGCTCCAGCTATCCTCGTCGAGATAGAACGTGCGCTTCGGCGCGACGTGCCGCATGCCGGCCTTGACGCTCGCCTCGATCACCCAGACGCGATGCAGTTCGTAGCGGCGCGCCGCCGGATCGAGCGCGTCGTCGTGGGCGATGTCCTTGAACTTGGCGGAGAAGTCGTAGGTGCCGAAGGAGTGGTAGCCGACGTACATCTCTTTCTTGCCGACGATCTTCCAGTCGAAGCGGTCGATGGTGCCGTTGAAGACCATCGGCTCGTCGAGCGTGTACTGGTTCTCCAGACCGATCTGGGGCGAGTCATAGGAGTAGGAAGGCATGCGGCGCACGCGGCGCTGGCCGGGGAAGTAATAGAACGTCTCGCTGCCGGGCTGATTCAGGAAAAACGTCACCGTCAGCGCCTGCCCCGCCATGGCGGGCGGCGAATCGTACTGGAACAGGATGTAATACTCGACCTGGGGCAGCTTGCTCAGGCTGTTGGCGCCCTTCGCGCCCCAAGGATAGAAGATGGTCAGTTCCTGACCGGCGATAATCCATTCCGTGCCGCCCTGGCGCGGCGAGACGGCGGTGTTGATGTGCGGGAACAGAATGCCGACGCCGCGATAACGCATCTTGGCGTTCCACATGGCTTCGGTGCCGCTGGACGGGATCGGAAACGGAAAGCCCGGCACGGTCGCCTCTTTCAGGCTCCAGCCGTCGTCTCCCAACTGCGCCTTGCCGACGTTCTTCTTCGTGTTATCGGCGACGAAATCCGGCACGCCGCAATCGCGGTGGCTGGGATACACGTCCATCCGGTAGCCCTTGATCTGCTTGATGGTGGCGATCTGGCCCGCCGAGAGCTTGTCGGCATATTTATCCACGTTGGAAGCGTCGATGGAGAAGAGCGGCTTTTCGTCCTTGTGCTTCCAGTAATCGGCCCGCTTCTTGCCGTGCGACCAGCCCGGCAGGGGCGCTTCGCCGCCGCTCCAGGCCGGAATGCTGCCGTCCTTGTTGCCCGCTTTTTCCGCGCCGGATGGCGTCAGATCCTTGCCCAGCCGGGCGGCATCCTGCTCCGACGCAGCGGCCGCAACGCCGATGGCGCACGCCAGACTGATGGCGATGGCGGTTTTCCTTGTAATCGGTTTCATCCGTTTTCCTCCTTTGAAAGCGTGTGTGTTTTCCTGTCTTTTACTTTCCGCGCATACGGCGGACTTCGTGCGGCGGCAGCGCCCGCTGGCGGGCGGCGGCCACATCCTGCTGCGTGACGCGCTGCTCCGCCGGCACGCCGTTCAACTCGCCCAGAACGTAGCCGACGACAGCGACGATCTCCTCGTCGGAGAGCGCGACAAAAGTCGGCATGGCGCTGTTGAAAGGCTCGCCGCCGGAGACGATCGGGCCCATCATGCCGCTTACCACCAACTGCGCCAGGTAAGCGCGGCCGGATTCATTCTTCGCGTGTTCGGTCAGATTGTTCGCCAGCCGCGGCGCGAGGCCGGGCGCGCCTTCACCCTGCTTCTGGTGGCAGACCACGCAATGCTGCTCGAACAGCGCGGCGCCGGGATCTTCCGCGCAAACCCCGCCCGCCGCGACAAGCGCGAGCGGCATGGCGAGGCCGAGCGCCGGCGCGCATCTCAAGACGGCTGCTCCGCCAGGCCGACCAGCACCGCCGTCGTGCAATGGAACATGGTGCTGTTGGTGTTGCCCATGCACCAGTTGATGTCGTTATGCAGCCCCATGCGGTAGCCGGGGCGCTCGCCGAGATTGGTGTTGCACATGCAGCGCCCACAAGCCGTCTTGCCGCAGCAGTCGTTGTAGCTGATGAGGTAGTCCTTGCCGTCCTGCGGATTGCGGCAGGTGCCGATCCAGGCCACCTTCGACGGCTCGGTTCCCGGCGGGCAGGTAGACATCGTGCCGCCGCAGCAGGAACAGAGGAAGCCGTCCACCGCGCAGTAGCGCCAGTAGTCGCACTGATACACATCCGGCTCTTTCTTTCCGCCGGCGGCGCGCGCGATGCGGTCGAAGGGCAGCACCGGCAGCGCGAACGCAGCGCCGACCAGCAGCCGGCCGATGCCGGCCAGGGCGCTGCGGCGCGACACACGCTGCGCCGCGCGGCGGCTCGAATGCTCGAAGAAATCATCCAGCCATTTCATGATCTCGTTCCCTGTTCAACTTGGCCGGTGACGAATTCTTGCACCGAGGCCACGTTCATCTCTTTCGCGGTAAACAGGCTTTCCAGTTGCTCCCGCGAATTCACCAAGCCCTTGGCGCGCACGCGCCCGGCTTCGTCGAGCAGCACCGCGTAGGGCAGCTTGCCGACCCGGAAGGCCATGCCCAACTCGGCCGACAGCAGGTACGGAAAACTTTCAATGCCAACGCGACGACGGAACGCTTCATGCTCGTCCGCCTCGCCATCGCTGGCGAAAACGATGCGCAGCCAGGCCGATTCAACGGCGGCGATCGACTTCAGGATCGGCAACAGTTTCTTGCACACCGGGCAGGTGGGCGACAGAAAAAACAGCAACTGGCTGCGCTCCGTCGCCGCGCCGATGGCGATGACGCCGCCACCCAATGTGGGCAGATCGAAACGCGGCGCCGCTTCGCCGACAGCCGGCCCGGAGTCGATCATCAGCGCCCCCATCGGCGCCACGCGCTCGTAGAGAATGCCGACTTGCCGCGCAAGCGCGAAAACCGCCACCAGCAGCGCCAACACGACGAGCCAGAGAAGCGCGTTGGAAATCACGAGTGCGTCGATCATGCGTTCAACCCCGCAGTTTCAGCAGGCGGGGGCGATTCGCCATCAGTTGATTCGCCGCCGCATACAATCCATACAAAGCCAGCGTCCCCGCCACCAGCGTGAGGCCGTCAAGCCAAACCCGTTCACGCGGCGCTTCCGCCGCCAGCGACAGCGCCGCCGTTGCCGCCAGCACGACGTTGCGCAGCACCAGCCCCCAGGAGAGGTGCTGTCCGCCCTCCGGTCCGCCGCAACCGCAGTCGATGTCGCGGCGACCGCGCAGCAAATTGATCGCCACCGCCGTGGTGAAAACAAACAGCAGCAACAGCGTCAAACCGGCGCCGACCGGCCGTGTCGCCAGCGGCAAAAGCAGCAGGCCGGCGGCGATTTCCGCCGTCAGCAGACTCCAGGCAACGGCAGCGGCCCAGGTCACCGGCAACAGGCGGTATTGCTCGATGGCCATGACGAAGCCATCGACATCGCGCAACTTCTGCCAGGCCCCGCCGAGAAACACGATCGCCAGCAGCGCGGCGAACATGTGCGGGAGAATCGGATCGAGCATCAGTGCAACTCCATCACCGTGGTGGCTTCGCCGATTGATCCCATGCGCTTGAGAAAGCGCGGCTTGTCGCCGGCGTCGAACACCGCCAGCCCCATGTCCATGCCGTCGATGGCGAACAGTTTAGGCTGGTCGATCTGGCTCACCGCGATGGCGATCGCGTTGTGGCCGGGCAGCCGCGCGATGCGCTTTTTCTTCTCGATGTCGAAAATCCAGATCTCCCGCGCCGGATTCTTGTGGCTGCCTTCTTCGCCGCCGGCATGCACGCCGACGAACAGGCGGCCCGTCTTGCGATGCACCGCCAGCAATTGATAGCCGCCCGGACGCCAGCCCTTGCGCGCCTCGGCGGCGCTGGCGATGGACCACGGCGCGTCGACCTGCGGCGTCTCGCCGGAGAGATCGGCGGCATACACCAACCCCTTGTAGGAAACGAAGTAATGCCGGTCGCCGATGGGGTCGGTGTGCACGAACACCGGATCTTCATCGGGATGGAAAAAGCGCGCGCTGCGGGCGCGCGATTTGGCGTTGCCGTTGTCGTCGACGACGATGGTTTGCAACGCGCCGTCGCCGCACAGCGTGGAGAAGCGGCTGCCGTCAGTCTCGGAAGGAATCACGATCCAGCAGCCCGGCGTGGAAATTTCGGCGGCGAACTTGCGCGCCTTGAGATCGACCACCGTCACCGAAGAAGCAGGCGTGGCGTTCTGCACGAACAGCCAGCGCCCGTCGGAGGAAGGCCGCACCAGCCCCTTGTAGGGCAGGGCTTGCGCGCGCCGCGTCGGGATGATGATCTCGCCCTTGTGTTCGAGCGTCTGCGTGTCGTGAATATCCACCACGTCGATGCGCTCGCCGCGCGACAGGCGCGTGTAGTAAGTGGTGGCGACGTAGAGTTCCTTGCGGTCGAGCGACAGCGCGGCGTTGCCGGCGTAGCCGGTCGAGATCAGGCCCAGATATTTCAGCTCGTCGCCGTCGATGACGTGCAGCTTGCCGTCCACGATGTGGTTGGTGGAGAAATCGGAAATGTAGAGACGATGCGGCGTCGGCTCCGGCAGCCGGCCAACGCTGAGCGTCTCGTATCTCGGCTCGGCAAAGGCAACCGGCGCCAGACCGCAGACGACGGCAGACGCGGCGGCAAACACGAATACGACCACGCGAATAAAGCGCGACACGATGATTCCTCCTCCTTCTCCTTGTGCGCCGCAATATTTTTTAGCAAGGCTGCGGCATGCGACAGGGAGCGGATTTTAAGCACGGTTTCCGGCAGGCCGTTATCCAAAATCGGCAAGCCTGCAAAAAAGACCGCGAAAAACCGGGCCGCGCTTTTTGTTGGCCCCTCCTACTATTTTCCTTGCAATCAAAGCGACTTTCGGCTTTACTGTGTATCGTCATCAGCGGATATCTGCCATCCATGACCGACACGCACGCGCCCTTTTCCGATTTATCCGACGCGCTCGACGAGCAGGCGCTCTACTCGCTGGTGCGCCGCGAGTCGCGCGACGCCGACGAGCAGGCCGCCTGCCTGCGCGACTGGGATCAAATCTACGAGCAGCTCTCGCCGGGAGAATTCGAGGGCCGCTTCATGGAAGTCTGGTTTCGCGGCATTCAGCTTTTCCGCGAAGTCGCCAACCAGTCGATGCACGAAGCGGGCACCATGCGGGCCGGCGACCGCGTGCTCGGCGTGCCGGTGGCGATGGAAGGGCAGGGCTATTTCTGCGGCCGGCCGATTGCGCCCGACGCCATCATGACGATGCGCGGCGGCGACGAAATGGATTTCCGCGCGCCCAAGCACTTCGATATCGTCGCCGTCTCGATTCCGATCGACATACTGACGCGCTACGCGAAGGAGATCGAGCACCGCGACATCGAGCAGGAACTACAGCATGTCGCCGTGGTGCAGGCAAGCAAGGCGGCGGTCAACGAATTCCGCGGCTTCCTGCTCACCGCCCTCGAATCGGTTTCGCGCACGCCGGCCATGTTGCAGTATCCGGCGATGCAGAAGGGGCTGGAGCATGCGCTGCTCTCCAGCGTGGTGAAGGCCGTTGACCGCAGCACGAATGAAGCCGCCCGCTCGACCGCCTCGCCGACCGCCCGTCACGCCATCGTCTCGCGCGCGCAGGAATACATGCGCACGCACGTCGAGGAACCGCTCACCGTGGAGGATCTGTGCCGCGTGCTGGGCGTGAGCCGGCGCACGCTGCAATACAGTTTTCAGGAAGTGCTGCAATTGAATCCCGTCAGCTATCTGCGCGCGATACGCCTGAACGGCGCGCGCCGGATGCTCAAATCGGCCGACCCGCAACGGCATTCGGTGCAGGACATCGCCGCCCGCTGGGGCTTCTGGCATCTCTCCCATTTCGCCAACGACTATCGCCGCATGTTCGGCGAACTGCCCTCCGAAACCCTGCGCAACACCACCTATCCGGCGCAGCAGGTCTGATCAGCCGTCCGCGAGCGAAACCGGCGGCGGCACGCCGAGCAGCGCCAGCGCGCGCCGGTAAGACGCCGCCGGCTGCGTGATGTCGAATTGCAGCGCCCGCATGCCGGCGCGGCGCGCGCCGTCGACATTGCGCGATTGGTCGTCGACGAAAACGCAGGCGGCGGCGGGCAGGCCGAGCCGTTCCAGACACAGCGTGTAAGCGCGCGGATCGGGCTTCAGGATGCCGGTGTAAGTTGCGTCGACGATGCAATCGACATGGCGCAGAACATCGACCCGCTGCCGCAGCGCCTTGCCGTAGAAAAGATCCAGTTCATTGGAAAGAATCGCCAGACGGCAGCCCGCCGCCTTGGCCGCTTCAATCGCGGCCACGGCTTCGGGACGAATGGCCGCGTCCGGATCGGCGCCGCGCGCGCGCGTGACGAAGGTTTCCATGCGCGTCCAGTCTTCTCCCGCCAGACGCCCGACTTCCCGCGTGCGCGTCAGCCAGTAATCGCGCTCGCTGATGCGCCCGGCCTGCATCTCGCGCCAAAGCGGATCACTGTCGGGATCGAAGGGGCCGCGCCAGGTCAGCGTGCCCGGCGCGAGGCCGAGCGCGGCTTCGGTCACGGCGTGCGTCTCGAATAAAGTGCGGGTGACGACGCCGCCGAAATCGAGCACCAGCGCCTGGCTCATGCCGGCGCCGCCAGAATGCCGGGGACATCGAGCGCGCCGGGGGCGCCGGGGGCGATGCGGCCCGCCGCCGCCCAACGATCGAAAATCGTCAGAGCGGCATCGGAAAACGCCGCGTCGTTGATGTGCGCGTCGACTTCGACGCATTCCGCCGGCGCCCAGGATTCGCCGCGCAGGGCGGCGATGAAGGCGTCGAGTCCGGCGGCGTCATGCAGGGGTTGACCGGGCCGGTCCCATTCCTCGATGCCGCGCAGGGGCAGCAGCAGGCAACTGGGCGCCGTCGCCTGACGCAGGCGGCGGGCGATCTCGGCGGCGATCTCGCGCCGCTCGGCAACATCGCACATGGCGGAAGCGATCAGGCGATTGTGCGCGTGGCTGGGGCGGCCGGCAAAGCGCGGCGGCGGCAGACCCCAGGCCGGGAAATCCACCATGTCGGTCGCGCCCGGCGCGACGATCTGCGGCACGCCGGCGCGCCCCGCCCCGGTCAGACGCGAAGCGCCCGCCGTGACGCAGGAGCCGCCCAGATGATTGGCGAGTTCCTGCAAGCTGAAATCGAACACGGCGGCGAAGCGCCCCTGCTCGGCCAGATCCTCGAAGGCGCGCCCGCCCATGCCGGTGGTATGAAACACCGCCACTTCATAGCCGCGCGCTTCCAGCGCCGGCTTGAGCCGCTTCATGTAAGCGAGCACGCTCGAACCGAGCGAGGTGATGCCGACCAGCGGCCGCTCGAAGCGCGGCGGCCGCGCCAGACGGCAAGCGCCGAGCACAGCGCCGGCGGCTTGCGCGAGCGAGGAGCGGCAGAGATCGTTGAGTCCATACAGGCCGCCCGACCAGAGCAGCATGACAAGATCGGCGGGAATCCGCTCCGGCGGCAGCAGGTGCGAATGGGCGATGGTGGACAGCACCACTTTCGGCGCGCCGACCGGCAACGCGGCGGCGGCATCGAGCGCCAGATCGGTGCCCATGGTGCCGCCGAGCGCGAGCAGGCCGTCGATGCGGCCAGCGGCGTGCAGTTCGCGGACGAGACGCGCGGCGCCCCGCGCCATGCCGCTCATGGCGGCGTTCTCGTCGCCGAGCGCGGCCAGCGCCGCAGTCGTCGTGCCGGCGGCGGCGGCGACTTCGGCGTTGCCGATCTCGGCGGCGCAACGCCCGCCGTCGAGCACGCCGACATCCATCAGCCGCGCTTCACCGCCGCCGGCCTCGATGCAGCCGCGCAAGAACGCGATCTCGTCGGCCTTGGTGTCGGCGGTGCCGATGAGCAGGATGCGCGGCCGGCCTGCGGCGGCGAGCGTCACAGACCGGCCTCCGTTTCCGTCAGGGCGGCATCGAGCGCGTCGACGAGAATGTCGGCTTCTTCGCGCGTGATGATCAGCGGCGGCGACAAAATGATGTTCGGGCCGGAGATGCGCACCATGGCGCCGTGCCGGTAGGCGGCGCGGGCGACTTTCAGGGGAAACTCGTTGCCGCGCGGCAGCGGTTTTTTGCCGGCCTTCGATTCAACCAGTTCAAGACACGCCATCAGGCCGACGCCGCGCGCGTCGCCGACATGCGCATGGCGGGCGACGAATTCGCCCAGGCGGGCCTGAAAATGCGCGCCGACGCGCGCCGCGTTGCCGGGCAGATCGAGTTCCTCGACCAGCTTCAGGCTTTCCAGCGCGGCGGCGGCGGCGACCGGATGGGCGCTGTAGGTGTACCCGTGCGTGATGGCGCCAAGTCCGGCCGGCGCTTCAAAAAACGCATCGGCGATGCGTTGGCCGATGGCCGTGGCGCCGAGCGGCACGTAGCCGCCGGAGATGCCTTTTGCCAGACACCAGATGTCGGCGTTGACGCCCCACAAGCGGGTGCCGAACAGCGTGCCGGCGCGGCCAAAGCCGGTGACGACTTCATCGGCGATGAGCAGCACGCCGTGACGATCGCATACCTGGCGCACCGCCGGCCAGTAATTTTCCGGCGGCACGATGACGCCGCCGGCGCCCTGCACCGGCTCGGCGATGAACGCGGCAACGGTGTCCGGCCCCTGAAAAATGATCTCGCGCTCCAGCAGCTCGGCGCAGATGCGGCCCAGTTCGACGGGATCGTCGGTGTACGGATTGCGGTAGCGCCAGGGCGTGTCGACATGGAAGCAGCCGGGCAGCAGCGGCTCGTAAGGGCGGCGGAAGTTGGTGTTGCCGTTGACTGACATGCCGCCGAAATGCACGCCGTGATAACCCTGACGCAGCGCGATGAATTTCACGCGGTCGGCCTGACCGCGCACCTTCCAGTACTGCCGGGCGATCTTCAGCGCCATCTCGACGGCGTCGGAGCCGCCGCTACCGAACATCACGGCACCGACCGCTTCCGGCGCCATCATGTTCACCAGCGCCTCGGACAACTCGATGGCGCGCGGATGCGTGGTGCCGCGAAAGGTGTTGTAGTAGGGCAGTTCGTCGAGCTGGGCGACGATGGCGTCGCGCACGCGGCGGTTGCTGTGACCGAAATTGGCACTCCACAAACCGCCGACGCCGTCGATCATGCGGTGGCCGTCGACGTCCCAGATCCACACTCCCTCGCCGCGGGTGATGATGTCGGGCGGCGAATCGAGCATGGCTTTGGGATGCGCCATGGGATGCCACAGGTGGCGCGCGTTGGCGCGCTTGAGTTGTTCAGTGCTGTAACGCATGGGCGTTCACCGTTAAAAACGATAAAAAACATGCGCGGGATACAAAGCATGGCGCATGGGCATGGGGCGGTCAGCCTACATGGATTCTTGCCGCGCTTCCTATCCAAAATCGGCAAGCGCAAAAAAAATCGGCCGCTTCATGTCATTTGCCGCAAAATCATTGCATCCACAACTTTCGAGTGATACAACACCTCGCCGCATTCCTGCGGCGAAACCGGTCAAAAGGCCATACCGTGAGCGATTATCCCGTCCCCGCCCTGTACATCGACGGCATCTGGCTCGACGCCGCCAGCGGCGGCAGCCGCCCCGTCATCAATCCCGCCAGCGGCGACGCGCTGGCCGCGCTGCCGCTGGCCGGCGCAAGCGAACTCGACCGCGCCGCGCAAGCCGCCCAACGCAGTTTCGAGGTCTGGAAACAGACGCCGGCGCAGGCGCGCTGGGAATGCATCACGCGCGCCACGCGCCTGTTGCGCGAACGCGCCGACGCCATCGCCCGCGTCATGACGCTGGAGCAGGGCAAGCCGCTCGCCGAGAGCCGGCGCGAAGTGCTGCTCAGCGCCGACATCATTGATTTCCTCGCCGAAGAAGGCAAGCGCGCCTATGGCCGGCTGGTGCCGCCGCGCGCGCCGGCCGTCCTCGCCCAGGCGGTGACGCGGGTGCCGGTCGGCCCGGCGGCGCTGTTCACGCCCTGGAACTTCCCCATCAACCTGCCGGCGCGCAAGGTGGGCGCGGCGCTCGCCGCCGGTTGCAGCGCGATCCTCAAACCGGCCGAGGAAACGCCGGGCAGCGCCATCGCCCTGGTGCGCGCTTTCCACGACGCCGGCCTGCCGCCGGGCGTGCTCAACCTCGTTTGCGGCGATCCGGCGCAGGTATCAACGCATCTGATCGCCCATCCGGCCATTCGCAAAGTGTCGTTCACCGGCTCGATTCCGGTCGGCAAGCAACTCGGCGCGCTGTGCGCGGGCGGCGTCAAACGCTACACGGCGGAACTCGGCGGACACGCGCCGGTGCTGGTGCTGGGCGACGCCGACGCGGCGCAAACGGCCAAGCTGTCAGTGGCGGCCAAGTACCGCAACGCCGGTCAGGTATGCGCTTCGCCGACGCGCTTTTTCGTGCACCGCGCTTTATTCCAGCCGTTCGTCGCCGCCTTTGTCGCCGGCGCCCGCGCGCTGCGCGTCGGCGACGGCCTGACGCCGGAAACGGAAATGGGGCCGCTCATCCACGCCCGGCGCCTCGCCCAGATGGAGGCGCTGGTGGCGGACGCGCTCGCCTGCGGCGCGACGCTTGCCTGCGGCGGGCAACGCCTGCCCGGTCCCGGTTTTTTCTTCGCGCCGACGGTGCTCACCGATGTGCCGGACACGGCGCGCGTGCTGCGCGAGGAGCCTTTCGGCCCGATCGCGATCATCAACGCGTATGACGATCACGACGACGCCCTGGCGCGGGCCAACGCGCTGCCCTACGGGCTGGCGGCTTATTTGTTCACGCGCGATCTGGCGCTGGCGCACACGCTCGCCGCGCGCATCGAGGCCGGCATGGTCGGCGTCAATCACTTTGGCGTTTCGCAGCCGGAAACGCCCTTCGGCGGCGTCAAGGAAAGCGGCTACGGCTCCGAGAGCGGCGCGGAAGGACTGGCGGCCTATCTCGACACCAAGCTGACCAGCTTCGCCAGTCCATAAAACGACAATCGCATCGGGAGGAAAACATGGCAGAGGGGAAAGAAGGCGGCAAGGCGCTGCCGCTGACGGCGCTGATCGCCACGGCGGTCGGCGTGGTCGTCGTGCAAAGCACGATGATTACCATGCTCAACGGCGCCGGCATCGGCGGATTGAATTTTCTCATCGCCATCGGCGTCTCGGCGCTGCTGGCCCTGACCTACGTGCTGTCTTTCGCCGAACTGGCGCTGATGCTGCCGCGCGCCGGCTCGGTCAGCGCCTATACCCAGGCCGCGCTCGGGCCGGGGCTGGCCATCGTCGCCACGCTGTCAGGCTACGTCGCCGTGGCGCTGCTCGGCATTCCGGCCGAACTGATTCTGGTCGACAACCTGCTGGCGCGGGTCGCGCCCGGCCTGATCGCGGCACTGCCTTATCCGAGCCTCGTCCTGTTGCTGCTGTTCTGTCTGCTCAACCTGCGCGGCATCGACCTCTTCGCGCACATCCAGAGCGCGCTGGTCGCCATCATGTTCGGCGGCCTGTTCCTGATCGGCATTGCCGGCCTTGCCGGCGGCGCCAGCGACCCAGTCGCCAGCCCGGCGCCGGCCGCCGCCATCGGGTTCAGCGCCCCGCTGGCGCTGTCGCTGGTGGCGCTCGCCTTCTGGGGTCTGGTCGGGCTGGAATTCGTCTGCCCGATGATCGCCGACGCGCGCAACCCTGCGCGCAACCTGCCGCGCGCGATGCTGACCGGCCTGATTCTCATCGTCGCGGTGTACGGCGTGTTCTGTCTGGCCGGCATCGCCGTGCTGCCGGCCGAAACGCTGACCGCAGCCACGCCGCACATTGATCTGGCGCTGGCGATTTTCGGCCCGGCGGCGAAGATCGCCTTCGCCGTGCTCGCCATCCTCGGCAGCGCGACCCTGCTCAACACCGTGCTCGCCAGCGTCTCGCGCATGATTCAGGGCATGGCGCAGAGCGGCCAGTTGCCGGCCTGGCTCGGACGCGAAAACGCGCGCCGGGCGCCGGCGCCGGCGCTCATCGCTTTCGCCGTCGCCATCGCCGCCGTGCGCGCGCCGCTCGGCATGGACGCCTCATCCATCCTGACCCTGACGGTGGCCGCCGCCGGCTGCTGGCTGGTGGCCTACATGATCGTGCACCTCGATCACATCATCCTGCGCCTGCGTCTGCCGCAACGGGCGCGGCCTTTCCGCTCGCCGCTGTTTCCTTTGCCGCAGGTGCTCGGCATCCTCGGCATGGGCTATGTTTTTCTCCATATCGCACCGACGCCGGAACTGGCCAGGCCGATCTATCGCAATGTCGCCATCATGCTCGGCGTCACGCTCGTCTACAGTCTGGCGTGGACGCTCTTCGTCAGACGCCGCAACCCCTTCCGGCCCGACCTCGCCGGCGCGCTGAACGAACACGATTCCCGCTAGCGCCGCTAGCGCCGGGAGGCCGGCCTCTTGAACCTTACTCGATGTTCTGCACCTGCTCGCGCATCTGCTCGATCAGGAGTTTCATGTCGACGGCGAGGCCGGTGATTTCGGCGGAGACGGATTTCGAGGCCAGGGTGTTGGCTTCGCGATTGAGTTCCTGCATGAGGAAATCGAGCCGCTTGCCGATGGCGCCGCCCTTGCCGAGGACGCGCGCGACTTCGTCGAGGTGCGTGACGAGGCGGTTGAGTTCTTCGGCGACATCAATGCGGGCGGCGAAGAGGCCGATCTCCTGACAGATGCGTTCTTCCGTCAGGCTGGCCGCCGCTTCGCGCAGGCGGACGGCGAGACGTTCCCGGTAATCGGCAAGCGCCTGCGGCAGCAGGGGCGTGGTCTGGGCGACCAGCGCGCGCATGCGGTCGACGCGCTCGCGGACCATCGCCGCCAGCTTTTCGCCTTCACGGGCGCGGGTGGCGAGCAGTTCGTCAAGGGCGCCTTGCGCCAGCGCGGCGCATTCCGCCTGAAGGGCGTCGAGGGCAAGCGAGTCGTCGCCCAGCATGCCTGGCCAGCGCAATACTTCAGCCACCGACAAGGGCGTCGCCTCGGGCAGGCCGTCGCGCACGCCGGCTTGCAGTTCGGCCAACTGCCGCAGGAGCGCCCGGTTGAGGCTGGCTTCGCGCGGCGCCGTCGTCGCGGGCAGCAGGTTGAGGCGGCAATCGACCTTGCCGCGATTGAGGCGTCCGGCGATCAGTTCGCGCAACGTCGGCTCGGCCGCGCGCACTTCTTCGGCGATGCGGAAGTTGATGTCGAGATAGCGCGAATTGACCGTGCGCAGTTCGAGGTGAAGCATGCCGCGGCCGATGTCGCGCATCTTGGTGGCATATCCGGTCATGCTGTGAATCATGGCGGCGTTCGTTTCCCGCCGCGCTGCCTTTACAGCGCGGCGATAAAAAAAGACAATGGGAACCTCATATTAACCCAACCCGAACCTGTCCAACCCGAACCGGCGGCGCCCAAACCCGCACCGCCTACCCGCCCCGCCTACGCTATCGCGCTTACGCCAACGCACACTACGCCACCGATGCCATCCCAAGCCAACGCCGCACTGCCGCCGGGCTACCAGTTGGAGGAGTACCGGATCGAGCGCCAGATTTCCCTCGGCGGCTTCTCCATCGTGTACCTGGCCACCGACAAGAACGGCGAGCCGGTGGCGATCAAGGAATACCTGCCGAACTCGCTGGCGCTGCGCGCGGAGGGCAATGTCATGCCGGCCATCGCGGAGGAGAATCTGGCCATCTTCCGCTACGGCATGAAATGCTTTTTCGAGGAAGGCCGGGCGCTGGCGAAGATTGCCCATCCGAACGTGGTGCGCGTGCTGAACTTTTTTCGCGCCAACGAAACGGTCTACATGGTGATGCAGTACGAAAGCGGCCAAACCTTGCAGGAATACATCCAGAGAAACAAGGGCGAGATCGGCGAACGTTTCATCCGCCTCGTCTTCACGCGACTGCTCAACGGCCTGCGCGAAGTGCACGCCCACAAGCTGCTGCACCTCGACATCAAGCCCGCCAACATTTGCTTGCGCATGGACGAACAGCCCGTGCTGATCGACTTCGGCGCCGCGCGGCAGACGCTGTCGACCGACGGGCCGCTGCTCAAGCCGATGCACACGCCCGGCTTCGCCGCGCCCGAGCAATACCAGAACGCGCGGCGCGAACTGCTCGGGCCGTGGACCGACATCTATTCTATTGGCGCCAGCATGTACGCCTGCATGGCGGCAACAGCGCCGCAGGCCGCCAGCCAGCGCCTCGAACACGATCAACTCGTGCCGGCCGTCAAACGCTGGCTGGGCCAGTATTCCCGCCAGTTGCTGGAAATCATCGACTGGTGCATGCAACTCAACTATCTGGCCCGCCCGCAGAGTGTGTTCGCCTTGCAGAAAGCCATCGCCGACAAACGGCGCAGCGTGCCGAAGCAGCAGGGAACCTTGTTCGACAACCTGTACAAACGCGTGCAGTCACTCATCAAATGAAATTCACCATCTATCAGGAAAGCCGGCCCGGCCGACGCCCGCTCAACGAGGATCGCGTCGCCTATTCCTATTCGCGTGACGCGCTGCTGATGGTCGTCGCCGACGGCATGGGCGGCCACCTGCGCGGCGAAGTGGCGGCGCAGATCGCCGTGCAATTCATCACCGAAGCCTTTCAGCGCGAAGCGAAGCCCGGTTTGAGGGATCCCTTCCGGTTTCTGTCCGGCGTAATCGCCGATGCGCATCGCGCCATTCTCGGTTATGCCGTCGACCACGCGCTGTCGGAAACGCCCTGCACCACCTGCGTCGCCTGCATCGTGCAGGACGCCACCGCCTACTGGGCGCACGCCGGCGATTCGCGCCTGTATCTTCTGCGCCGCGGACGCATTCGCGCCCAGACGCGCGATCACTCGCGGGTGGCGCGCATGGTCGAAGACGGCCTCATCACGGCGGAGGACGCCCGCTGGCATATCGCGCGCAACCGCATCTTCAGTTGCCTTGGCGGCGCCGGCACGCCGCAGATCGACCTCTCCGAGAAGACGCCGCTGCTCGCCGGCGATACCATTGTCCTCTGCTCCGACGGCCTCTGGGGCCCGCTCGACGACGCCATGATCGCCCGCGCCATGAGCAGCGGCAACGTCATGCAGGCGGTGCCGGCGCTGATGAATCAGGCCGATGTGCGTGGCGGCGAGAACGCCGACAACCTGTCGCTGATCGCCATCCGCTGGGAGAGCAGCCACACCGAGGACGCCTCCGGCGGCGTGTCGACCGAGATCATGCCGCTCGACCACTTCACGACGCAGATAGAAGGCTTCTCCAGAGTGCAGGAAAGCGCGCAACAGGAACTGAATCTCTCCGACGACGACATCGAGCGCGCCATTCAGGAAATCAACTCCGCGATACGGAAGTACTCGAAATGACGGCCAGCGACAGACCCGGCGGCCGCCGCGCCGATGAACTGCGACCGGTCGCGCTCACGCGCCGCTTCACTCGCCACGCGGAAGGCTCGGTGCTGGTCGCATTCGGCGATACCCGGGTGCTGTGCACCGCCAGCGTCGAGCCGGGCGTGCCCGGTTTCCTCAGGGGCGCGGGCCGGGGCTGGCTCACCGCCGAGTACGGCATGCTGCCGCGCTCGACCCACACGCGCACCGCGCGCGAAGCGGCGAAAGGCAAGCAAAGCGGGCGCACGCTGGAAATCCAGCGCCTGATCGGCCGCGCGCTGCGCGCCGTCACCGACCTCGCGGCGCTCGGCGAGCGCACCGTGCAGATCGACTGCGATGTGCTGCAAGCCGACGGCGGCACGCGCACCGCCGCCATCACCGGCGCTTGCGTCGCCGTCCACGACGCCTTCTCGCACCTCCTCGCCACGGGCGCCGTCACGCGCCACCCGCTGCGTGAACTGGTTGCCGCCGTCTCCGTCGGCATCTATCGCGGCCAGCCGGCGCTCGATCTCGATTACGCCGAGGATTCCGCCTGCGATACCGACATGAACGTGGTGATGACGGCCTCCGGCGGCCTCATCGAACTGCAAGGCACGGCGGAAGGCGCGCCCTTCTCGCGCGCCGAACTGGACCGCCTGCTCGATCTGGCCGGGGGCGGCATCGCGCAACTGGTGGCGGCGCAGCGCACCGCCTTGCAACAAGCATGAATCACGGCGGGCGCGGCGCGGCGCGCGCGCCTCGTTATCTGCGTCCTCTGCGCCCTCTTCACCATGTTCGATAAACTCGTCCTCGCCTCCAACAATCCGGGCAAGCTGCGCGAATTCGCCGCGCTGTTCGCGCCCTTCCATATCGAGGTGCTGCCGCAGTCGGCTTTCGCCATTGCCGAAGCCGAGGAGCCGCATGGCACCTTCATCGAAAACGCGCTCGCCAAGGCGCGGCACGCGGCGCGACACGCCGGCCTGCCGGCGCTGGCCGACGACTCCGGCCTGTGCGTGCCGGCGCTGGACGGCGCGCCCGGCGTGCACTCCGCCTACTACGCCGGCAAGGACGGCGACCGCGACACGCGCGATGCCCGCAACAATGCCCGGCTGCTGGCCGAACTCGCCCGGCATGCCGACCGCCGCGCCCATTACGTCTGCGTGCTGGCGCTGCTGCGCCATGCGGAAGATCCGCAGCCAGTCATCACGGAAGGCGAATGGCATGGCGAGATCCTGACGGCGCCGCGCGGCGGCGGCGGCTTCGGCTACGATCCGCTGTTCCTCGTCACGACAAGCGGCTGTTCTTCGGCGGAACTGACGGCGGAACAAAAAAACACTCTCAGCCACCGGGCGCAGGCGTTCGCCAGACTCGCCGAGCGCCTGCGCGCCGGCGTTTGACGGCGCTTCCACGCAGACTGCCATGACGCATCGCGTCATCCCGGTCATTGCAGAAAACGGAAACGGCGCAACACGCCGGTTGTCCTCTCTGCCGCCTCTGTCACCGCTGCCACCTCTGCCGCCTCTGTCGCTCTATGTGCACTTTCCCTGGTGCGTCAGGAAATGCCCTTACTGCGACTTCAACTCGCACGAGGTGCGCGAGCGCATTCCCGAAGCGCGTTATCTCGCCGCGCTGATCGCCGATCTGGAGCAATCGCTGCCGCTCGTCTGGGGCCGTCCGGTGACGAGCGTTTTCTTCGGCGGCGGCACGCCGAGCCTGCTGACGCCGGAAGCGGTCGACGCCCTGCTCGGCGCCGCGCGGGCGCGGCTGCCTTTGCTGCCGGACGCCGAAATCACACTGGAGGCAAATCCCGGCGCCACCGAAGCGGACCGCTTCGCCGGCTACCGCGCCGCCGGCGTCAACCGCCTTTCCGTCGGCGTGCAAAGTTTCAACCCGCGCCATCTTGCCGCGCTTGGCCGCATTCATGACGCGAATGAAGCGCGCCGCGCCGTCGCGCTGGCGCTGCAACACTTCGACAACGTCAACCTCGATCTGATGTACGCCCTGCCGGCGCAGACACTGGCGGAAGCACAGGCGGACATCAGCGAGGCGGCGGACTGCGGCGCGCCGCATCTTTCCGTCTATCACCTGACGCTGGAGCCGAATACCGCTTTTCATCGCGCGCCGCCGCCGCTGCCCGACGCCGATCTGGCGGCGCGCATGCAGGACGCCGTGGAAGAAACGCTCGCCGCGCGCGGCTACGTTCATTACGAAACCTCCGCCTTCGCCCGCGCCGGCCACGCATGCCGCCACAATCTCAACTACTGGCTGTTCGGCGACTACCTCGGCATCGGCGCCGGCGCGCACGGCAAGATTTCATCGCCGGCCCACATAACACGGCAGATGAAGCACAAGCATCCGCAGACTTATATGGAACACGCCGAGCGCGGCGCGGCGGCGCAGACGCAACACACTGTCGGCGTTGACGATCTGCCCTTCGAGTTCATGATGAATGCCTTGCGTTTGACCGACGGCTTTCCGGCGCATCTGTTCACCGAACGGACAGGGCGCGCGCTGGAAACGATCCGCCCCCAACTCGACGAAGCGGTGTCACGCGGGCTGCTGGAAATGACGGCAACGCGCATCGCCCCGAGCGGACGCGGCCAGCGTTTCCTCAACGATCTGCTGCAAATTTTTTTGCCGGACTAAGCCGTCTGGTCAGACGGCGTTCCATCGAGCCGGCTGGCCGGAACCTGTCTCAAAATAACCAATATAAATTTTTCCGATGAAAATTCAAATCGTCATTCCCGCGCAAGCGGGAATGACGGCACAAAACTCATGCATCTACGATTTTCAGACAGGTTCCAAACGGCGCGGCGGTATTTGTTATTTCTTTTTCCTGAACACGATGTCCCAAACGCCGTGCCCGAGTTTCAGGCCGCGCGTCTCGAATTTGGTTTGTGGCCGGTAATCGGGGCGGGGCACACAGCCGCCCGCCGCGCCGTCCAGCCGCGACTCGGCGCGCAGCACCGTTATCATTTGTTCAGCATATTCCTGCCAGTCGGTCGCCAGATGCAGGTAGCCGCCCGGCTTGAGCCGGTCCGTCAGCAGGGCGACGAAATCCGGCTGCACGAGGCGGCGCTTGTGATGGCGCTTCTTCGGCCAGGGATCGGGGAAAAAAATATACGCGCCGTCGAGCGACGCGGGCGCGATCATGACGCGCAGCACCTCCACCGCGTCGTGCTGGATCAGGCGCAGATTGCTCAACCCGCGCGCCGCGATCTGTTTGAGCAGGCTGCCGACGCCCGGCGTGTGCACTTCGATGCCGAGAAAATCCGTCTCCGGTCGCGCCGCCGCGATTGCCGCCGTCGTCTCTCCCATGCCGAAACCGATTTCGAGAATCTTCGGCGCGGCGCGGCCAAACACGGCATCGAGATCGAGTGCGCGATCCGCGAAAGCGATGCCGTAACGCGGCAGTTCTTCCCGATGCGCCCGGGCCTGGGCATCGGACACCCGCCCTTGCCTGAGCACGTAACTGCGGATCGGTCGCCGGATATCGGTCATGGGCGGCAGCGCGCCAGAAAAATGTTTCGACGCGGCTGACTTGCGTCAGGCCGCGCCGATCATCCCGCTCGTCGGGGAACTCGGCGTGGCGGAATAGAGCTTGCGCGGCATGCGCCCGGCCAGATACGCCTCGCGCCCCGCCTCCACCGCTTTTTTCATGGCGGACGCCATCAGCGCCGGCTGCTGTGCCCCGGCGATGGCAGTATTCATCAACACGCCGTCGCAGCCCAGTTCCATGGCGATGGCGGCGTCGGACGCCGTGCCGACGCCGGCGTCGACCAGCACCGGCACCTTGGCGTTGTCGATAATCAGGCGCAGATTCCACGGATTGAGAATGCCCATGCCGGAGCCGATGAGCGACGCCAGCGGCATCACCGCCACGCAGCCGATCTCCTCCAGCCGCTTCGCCTGAATCGGATCGTCGGCGCAATACACCATCACCCGGAAGCCGTCTTTCACCAGCGTCTCGGCGGCCTTCAATGTCTGCGGCATATCGGGAAACAGCGTCTGCGCGTCACCCAGCACCTCCAGCTTGACGAGATCGTGGCCGTCGAGCAGTTCCCGCGCCAGACGCAGCGTGCGCACGGCATCTTCCGCCGTATAGCAGCCGGCGGTGTTCGGCAACAGGGTGTATTTCGACGGCGGCAGAAAATCGAGCAGGCTCGGCTGGCCCGGCTCCTGACCGATGTTGGTGCGGCGGATCGCCACCGTGACGATCTCCGCGCCCGACGCCTCGACGGCGGCGCGCGTTTCCGCGAAATCACGATATTTTCCGGTGCCGACAAGCAGGCGCGAGGCATACGCCTTGCCGGCGATGATGAGAGGGTCGTTGTTCATTTTTCCCGCCGCTGTTTCCGTTATTTTTCACCCGCCGCCGACGGCGACGACGATCTCGATGCGGTCGCCCTCGGCGAGCCGCGTCATGACGTGGCCGCTTTTCGGCACAATCTCACCGTTGCGCTCGACCGCCAGACGCTTGCCCGCCAAGCCCATCCCACCGAGCAATTCCGCCACCGAAAGCCCCGCCGCAACCTCGCGCGCCTCGCCATTGACATGGATTTCCATGCCGGAATTCTAACAGGTAGAATGCGCTCTCCGCGGGTGTAGTTCAATGGCAGAACGGCAGCTTCCCAAGCTGCATACGAGGGTTCGATTCCC
>JAITMP010000008.1 GCA_031277315.1 Zoogloeaceae bacterium
ATGTCTCCGAACAGGTGTCCAGTATGTGGACGGGCCGTACACTTGCGGGGATGAACCGACTTCGAGCATCACGGTCGGCGGGCGGCTATCGCGTTCCCCGCGCGAGCGGGGATGAACCGTTTGTTAGCGCAAGAAGATTGCACGATCAAGCGCGTTCCCCGCGCGAGCGGGGATGAACCGCGGCGGCATGACAACCGATTGGCTGGCCTGGAGCGTTCCCCGCGCGAGCGGGGATGAACCGCCTACCCCTTCTGGAACGGTGACCTGTTTAACGCGTTCCCCGCGCGAGCGGGGATGAATCGGGAGCGGGCGGTGGGGCCCCCCGTTCCGGTTTCCCAGCAACCCCACATGGCGCTCCGGCATTGCTACCGTGCTACGGCCGGGGGAATTGCACCGTGTCACGCCCGCGCCATCATTATAGCCATTCCTCCGCCGCCCGCAGGAGGCGTTCCCCGCTTGCGGGAAGAGACCCCGATCGGGTCGAGGGCAGGCCCTGCCCCCGACTTAATCGGGAGGGTAGGGTTTGATATCTATACTCCAAGGAAGTAAGATATCCGTGAATTCGTGACAGAGGGAACTCCCAATGCTTGCCAAACTCACCTCAAAGAACCAGATTACTTTGCCCAAAGCGGCAGTGTCCAGTGTTGAAACGACGGAATATTTCGATGTGGCCGTTGAAAACGGGCGCATTGTGCTGACTCCGGTGCGGGTGCAGCATGCTCGCGCCGTTCGGGAAAAGCTGGAAAAACTTGGCATCACTGAACAGGACGTGGAAGATGCCATTGCGTGGGTGCGCCGATGATCCGGCGTGTTGTTCTCGACACCAATATTGTTTTGTCAGCGTTGCTTTTCGATACCGGTCGCCTCGCGTGGGTGCGCCATGCCTGGCAGCATCGGCAACTGCAACCTTTGGTGTGCGCAGAAACGGTGAATGAGCTTTTGCGCGTTCTCGCCTATCCGAAATTCAATCTCACGACGGATGAGCAGAGGGAACTGCTGGCTGATTTTTTGCCTTATGCCGAGATTGTGACGTTGCCAAATCCCTGGCCTGATTTGCCGGTTTGCCGTGACGAAAGGGATCAGATGTTTCTGGCGCTTGCCGAGATCGGCAATGTGGATGCGCTGGTAACGGGTGACGCGGATATTCTTGCCCTGCGCGAAGTATTTTCCCGCCGGATTCTGACTGTTGCCGAACTGGCAGGACTGTAGCCCCCGCAGGTCGGGATTCGCTGCTTACCTGCGCCAATCTCTACCCAAGCCCCGTTTCACGGAGCCTGGGTTTTCCTTGAAAGCGCGCGTGCCGCGTCAGCCCTTCTTCATCGGACAGGTGTTGAGGCCGACGATGCGGTATAGCGGGCACCAGCCCATCAGGCCGGTGGCGAGCGGGATGATGCCGATCCAGGCCCACATCGGGCCGCCTGTCAGCGCCCAGATAATCAGGGCCGCACCCACGATGATGCGCAGGATTTTGTCGATACCGCCAACGTTGCTGTTCATTTCACTCCCTCCATCAAGGCCGGAATATACCGTGCGGCAAACTGTAGCGGCGATGCGCGGCGGTGTCTGTAACCTGAGTCACACAGATGCAGGCGCGGTGGCGAGGCGATGCAGGCCGGGGCGGTCGATGAGGGCGATTTGCCCCCGTCCGAGGCTGACCAGCCCTTGCGCGGCAAAACCCTTCAGGAGGCGGCTGACGATTTCGCGCACGCTGCCCAGTTCGTCCGCCAGTTGCTGGTGGGTGATGCGCAGGGCGTCTTCCTTGCGCGCCAGCAGCAGGCGGGCGAGACGCTGATCGAGACGGACGAAAGCGACTTCTTCGACCCGTTGCATCAGTTCGCCGATGCGCTCGGCAAACAGGTGAAAGACGAAATCGCGGAACGGGGCGTGGCCGAGCATCAGGTCGGCGAAGAGCGGCGGCGGCAGCAGCAGCAGGGTGAGCGGCGTTTCGGCAATGCCGTGGACGTTGTAGTGGCTGCGCCCGAGCAGGCAGCTTGACGAAATGATGCAGGAGCCGCCCGGCGCGACCCGATAGAGCGTCAGTTCGCGTCCGTTGGCGGCGCGCTTGCCGACCTTGATCTGCCCGTCGAGGAGCAGCGGGAAGCCGGGGCACGGCTGCCGCTCGGAAAACACCTGGGCGCCGGCCGGCAGGCTCATGATGGCGTCGGCCTGCGGCAGCGCCGCCTGTTGCGCCGGCGCGAGACCGTTCAGCGCCGGGTAAAGCGTGAGCAGATGGGCGAGCAGGCGCGGCGCGTCGATAACGGCGGCGCGCATCCTGCTCAGCTCAGCGGCTTGCGCGAAATGTGATACGACATCACGCCGGTCATGAAGCTGTGGGTTTCGACATCAACGAAGCCGATGCCGCGCAGCAGATCGGCCATTTCCTGCGGCGTGTAGAAGTGGTGGATGGCGTCGGCGAAATAGCCCACGCACTTCATGCTTTCAGCCGTGCTGCCGAACAGCTTGGCCGTGAACCAGACCATGAAACGCAGGTAGGCGAGGTACGGCACCTCGATGATGCGCGAGGACGGCCGCAGCATGTCGTCGTGACAGAAAATGCCGCCGGGTTTGAGCACGCGCTGGATTTCCTTGAAGGCGCGGATGATCTCCAGATGCCTTGAGGCGAATTGCAGCGTCACCGCGTCGAAGGAATTGTCGGGAAACGGCAGCGTGTGCGCGTCGCACACCTGGGCGTGAATGACGAGATTGCGTTCGGCGGCGCGCCGCTGTCCTTCCTGTGTCATGTGCGGACTGCCGTCGACGGTGTGGATCTCGAGCGTCGGATCAAAGGAAAGCAGCTTGAGCGGAATGTCGTGCGTGCCCGAGCAGACGTCGAGCACCTTGGCGTTGGGCGGCAGCCGCTTGTGGATGGCGCGCGCAAAGCGCGTGCTCCACCAGGCGCAACTGCCGAGCGACGCGACGGCGTTGCCCTTGTCGTAATAAGCCGGCACATCGCGGAACACTTCCGGAATCAAGGTCCGCCACACATCACCGAACATTTGCGAGCGCAAATCTTCGCGTTTCAGAAAATCCTCAGGAATACCCATGTCAGTTGTCTCGTGATTGTTTTAATGGGACGGATCATACACCCGGAGGGTGTGATCCGGTTTCAGGCGCTCAGACGCTCTGGCGCTTGAAGTCGCTCAACCGGAAGCCGAGCAGCCGGAGCGTGCCGAAATAGGCTGCGCCGGCGGCGGCGATCAGCGCGGTCAGGCGCAGCAGGCGTTCCAGCGGCGGCGCGCTGATCCAGTGCGCGACCGGCCCCATGCCGAACCACAGCACCGCGCCCATGACGGCAAGCGCGGCGGCCAGTTTCAGGCTGAATGCGCGCCAGCCCGGCTGCGGCGTGTAGTCGCCGCGGCGGCGCAGGCCGCGCCAGAGCAAGCCCGCGTTGAGGCAGGCGGCCAGGCCGATCGACAGCGCCAGCCCGGCATGCTGCAGCGGCGCGATGAAAAGGGCGTTCATGGCTTGCGTGGCGGCGAGGGTGATGAGGGCGATCTTCACCGGCGTGCGGATGTTCTGCTTGGCGTAGAAGCCGGGCGCCAGCACTTTGACCAGAATCAGGCCGGTAAGCCCGACGCTGTAGGCGATGAGCGCATCGCGCGTTTTCAAAACATCGTCGGCCTGAAACGCGCCGTGGTTGAACAGCGTGGCGAGCAGCGGCACGGCGAGCAGCGCCAGCCCCAGCGCCGCCGGCAGGGTGAGGAGGAAGGTCAGGCGCAGGCCCCAGTCGAGCAGGGCCGAGAATTCGCCGCGATTGCCGTCGGCATGGCTCTTCGACAGGCTCGGCAGCAGAATGGTGCCGAGCGCGGCGCCGAGCAGCCCGGCGGGAAATTCCATCAGCCGGTCGGCGTAGTAGAGCCAGGACACGCTGCCGGCCGGCAGGAAGGAGGCGAAGACGGTGTTGATGAGGAGCGAGATCTGGCTCACGGAAACGCCGAGCAGCGCCGGCAGCATCAGCTTCAGGATGCGCCGCACGCCCTCGTCCCGCAGCGAGAGGGAGAAGCGCGGCAGCATGCCGAGTCTGGCCAGAAACGGCAGTTGCAGGGCAAGCTGGAGCGCGCCGCCGAGAAATACCGCCCAGGCCAGCGCCAGCACCGGCGGATCGAAATACGGCGCCGCGAACAAGGCCATGCCGATGAAGGAGAGGTTCAGCAGCACCGGCGTGAACGCCGGCACGGCAAAACGGCTCCAGGTGTTGAGAATGCCGCCGGCCAGCGACACCAGCGAGATGAACAGGATGTAGGGGAAGGCGATCCGGGTCAGTTGGACAGTAAGCGCGAATTTGTCCGCGTCGGCGCTGAAGCCCGGCGCCGAGACGTAAATCAGGATCGGCGTCAGGACGATGCCGAGCAGCGTCACCGCCAGCAGGACCAGAAAGAGCAGGCTGGCGGCATGGTCGACGAGGATTTTCGTTTCCCCGTCCGTCCGCCGGTTCTTGTATTCAGCCAGAATCGGCACGAAAGCCTGCGAGAAAGCGCCTTCGGCAAACATGCGCCGCAGGAGATTGGGCAGGCGGAAGGCGACGAAAAAGGCGTCGGTGGCGATGCCGGCGCCGAACGTCCGGGCGATGACAAAATCCCGCGCGAACCCCAGGATGCGCGACAGTAGCGTCATGCTGCTGACCGTGGCGAGGGTCTTGAGGAGATTCATACGCGGCAATAGTATCGGTTTCGGCGCCCCGCCGCGCAGCTTGCATTGCAGCCCGAAACAGCCTAAAATGCGCCCCTTTTCCAAGCCCTGAGCATTTCACATGGCCAATACCGCACAAGCGCGCAAGCGCGCCCGTCAGGCGATCAAGCGCCGCGCCCGCAACTTCAGCCAGCGTTCCGAACTGCGCACCGCCATCAAGCGTGTCCGCAAGGCGATTGCCGCCGGCGACAAGGCGGCGGCGCAACAGGTGTTCAGCGAGTCGATGAGCGCCATCGACAGCATCGCCGACAAGAAGATCATTCACAAGAACAAGGCGGCTCGTCACAAAAGCCGCCTGTCCGCCGCCATCAAGGCGCTGTAAGTCGGGCTGTTCTGAACGAATGGCGGCCGGTTCCGGCCGCCATTTCTTTTTCCGCCGCCGCTTCGCCGCCAATTCAATTGGCGCACGGCTTCCGGCCTGAATCGTCTATATACAAGCACAGCGTTTTCACTTAAGATTTACCCGCAAACACGCAAGAAAAGAAAAAGGCGGCGCAAGCCGCCTTTCGCTTTTGGAATGGTTTTTGGCGGTCGCCCAACGTTCAGGATCAAACGCTCAGGATCACACCATGTCGCATCTGATGAATACGTATAACCGGCTTCCCGTGGCGTTCACCCATGGCCGGGGCGCCCGGCTTTTCGACGAGGCCGGACGTGGCTATCTCGACGCGCTGGCGGGCGTCGCCGTTTCGACGCTGGGCCATGCCCATCCGCGTCTGGTGCAGGCGATTGCCGATCAGGCCGGGCGCCTCCTCCATGCCTCCAACATCTACCGCATGCGTGAGCAGGAACAACTTGGCGACCGGCTGGCCGCGCTGTCCGGCATGGACGAAGTGTTTTTCTGCAATTCCGGCTGCGAAGCCAACGAGGCCGCCATCAAGCTGGCGCGCCTGTTCGGCCACCAGAAAGGCATTGATGCGCCCGCCATCATCGTGATGGAAAAAGCGTTCCACGGTCGCACGCTGGCGACGCTGTCCGCCACCGGCAACCGCAAGGTGCAGGCCGGTTTCGAGCCGCTCGTCGGCGGCTTTGTGCGCGCGCCCTTCGACGATCTGGCCGCCGTCGAGCAGGCCGCCGCCAACAACCAGAACATCGTCGCCGTGCTGGTCGAGCCGATTCAGGGCGAAGGCGGCATCAATGTCGCCCATGCCGATTATCTGCGCGGGCTGCGCCGCATTTGCGACGAGCGCGGCTGGCTGCTGATGTTCGATGAGGTGCAGTGCGGCATTGGCCGCACCGGCCAATGGTTCGCCTGCCAGCATGCCGGCGTCAAGCCGGACGTGATGACGCTGGCGAAGGGGCTGGGTTCGGGCGTGCCGATCGGCGCTTGTGTCGCCGCCGGCGCCGCCGCCGGCGTCTTCAAGCCGGGCAACCACGGCTCGACGTTCGGCGGCAATCCGCTTGCCTGCACGGCGGCGTTGACGACGCTGGCGGTGATCGAGGAAAGCGGCCTGCTGGCCCGCGCCGCCGCTCTCGGCGAGCGGCTCCGCGCCGGTTTTGCCGAGGCGCTGCAAGGACAGGCCGGCGTCGTTGCCATCCGCGGCGACGGCTTGATGATCGGCATTGAACTGAACCGCCCCTGCGCTGAACTGGTAACGCGGGCGCTGGCGCGCGGCCTGCTCATCAACGTCACCGCCGAGCGGGTGGTGCGGCTGCTGCCGCCGCTGGTGTTGACGGACGACGACGCGAGTGAACTGGTGGCGATTCTCGCGCCGCTGATCCGGGAATTTCTCGTCTGAGAACGGTTCGCCATGACCGCGCCGAAACATTTTCTGCAACTGAAGGATTTTTCCCGCGACGAGCTGGCGCATCTTTTCGCCCGCACGCGCTGGATCAAGGATCAGTTCAAGCGCTACACGCCGTATCACCCGCTGTTCGACCGCACGATGGTGATGATCTTCGAGAAGCAAAGCACGCGCACGCGGCTTTCTTTCGAGGCCGGCATACATCAACTGGGCGGCGCGGCGATCTTTCTCAGCACGCGCGATTCGCAGCTTGGCCGTGGCGAGCCGGTGGAGGACGCCGCGCAGGTGATTTCGCGCATGTGCGACATCGTCATGATCCGCACCTTTGAGCAGGAGATCGTCGAACGCTTCGCCCGCCATTCGCGCGTGCCGGTCATCAACGGCCTCACCAACGAATATCACCCCTGCCAGATTCTCGCCGACATCTACACCTTCATCGAGCATCGCGGCTCGATCGAGGGAAAGACGGTGGCCTGGATCGGGGATTCCAACAACGTCTGTAATACCTGGCTGCAAGCGGCCGAGGTGTTCGGCTTCAACGTGCATGTTTCGACGCCGCCCGGCTATGAAGTCGAGCCGGAACGGGCCGGCCTGTACGGCACCAGCCATTACGCGGAGTTCGCCGATCCGATGGAAGCGGCGCGCGGCGTCGATCTCGTCACCACCGACGGGTGGACCTCGATGGGCTTCGAGGCTGAAAACGAGGCGCGCCGGCGCGCCTTCGAGGACTGGCAGGTCGACGCCGAGATGATGCGTCAGGCCAGGCCCGATGCCCTCTTCATGCACTGCCTGCCCGCCCATCGCGGCGAGGAAGTCGCCGCCGAGGTGATCGACGGCCCGCGCAGCGTGGTGTGGGACGAGGCCGAGAACCGGCTCCATACCCAGAAGGCGCTGATGGAGTATCTGCTCCTCGGGCGCGTCGATTCATGATTTTTTGAAACGGGCCAACCATGAGCAAGAAGTCATCCAGCGTCAAGAAAGTCGTCCTCGCTTATTCCGGCGGACTCGATACCTCCGTCATCCTGAAGTGGCTGCAAGACACGTACGGCTGCGAGATCGTCACCTTCACCGCCGATCTGGGCCAGAACGAGGAACTCGAACCGGCGCGCGCCAAGGCGCTGAAACTCGGCATCAAGAAGCAACACATCTTCATCGAGGATCTGCGCGAGGAATTCGTGCGCGACTTCGTTTTTCCGATGTTCCGCTGCAACACCGTGTATGAGGGCGAGTACCTGCTCGGCACCTCGATTGCCCGGCCGCTGATCGCCAAGCGTCTGGTCGAGATTGCCCGCAAGACCGGCGCCGACGCGATCGCGCACGGCGCCACCGGCAAGGGCAACGATCAGGTGCGCTTCGAGCTGGGCGCTTACGCGCTGATGCCGAACGTCAAGATCATCGCGCCCTGGCGCGAGTGGGATCTGCTCTCGCGTGAAAAGCTGATGGCGTATGCCGAAGCGCATGGCATTCCGGTGGACATGAAGCACAAGAAAGGCGGCTCGCCCTACTCGATGGACGCCAATCTGCTGCACATCTCCTACGAGGGCCGTCATCTGGAAGACCCGGCCGCCGAAGCCGAGGAATCCATGTGGCGCTGGACCGTCTCGCCGGAGCGGGCGCCGAACAAGGCCGAGTACCTCGATCTCGAATTCAAACAGGGCGATCTGGTCGCCATCAACGGCGAGAAGATGAAACCGCATGTCCTGCTGGCGGCGCTCAACGCGCTCGGCGGCAAGCATGGCATTGGCCGTCTCGATCTGGTGGAGAACCGCTACGTCGGCATGAAGTCGCGCGGCTGTTACGAGACGCCGGGCGGGACGATTCTGCTCAAGGCGCATCGCGGCATTGAGTCCGTCTGCCTCGACCGTGAAGTTGCGCATCTCAAGGACGATCTGATGCCGCGCTACGCCAGCCTGATCTACAACGGCTACTGGTGGAGTCCCGAGCGCAAGGCTTTGCAGGCGCTGATCGACCACACCCAGCAGAACGTGAACGGCTGGGTGCGCGTGAAGCTCTACAAGGGGAATGTCATTCTCGTTGGCCGTGATTCAAAAACCGATTCGCTGTTTGATCCGACCATCGCCACCTTCGAGGACGATGCCGGCGCTTACGACCAGCGCGACGCGGGCGGCTTCATCAAGCTCAATGCGCTGCGCATGCGCATTGCCGCCAACCGTGTCCGCCGCAAACGTTAAGGAGTCCGGCGCAGATGGAAGGAACGGTCTTCGGCTTCACCGAAGCGCAAATCACCGAGTTCGGCATGACCGTCGGGCTGACGGGATTCATGCTGTTCATGCTGTTCATCATCGGCGAACTGGCGTGGAAATCGAAGGCCGGCAAGATGGGAACGTTCATTCTGTTTTTCGTGCTGGCCTTCGGCATGCTCGGGTTTGCCGCCAAGGCCGTCATCAAGCAGCTTTGGGGAATCTGACGCTTCAGATAACCGGTTGCATTCATTTGCCGAGGGGGAAACCATGCCGTCATTCGATATCGTCTCCGAGGTGAATCAGGTCGAGCTGCGCAATGCCGTCGAGCAGTCGAACAAGGAGATCGCTAACCGCTTCGATTTCAAAGGCTCCGACGCCCGCGTCGAACAGGGCGAGGACGCGCTGACGCTGTTCGCCGATGACGATTTCAAGCTCGGTCAGGTCTACGACATTCTTATCGCCAAGCTCGCCAAGCGCAATGTCGACGTGCGTTATCTGGAGCGCGGCGACATCGAAAAAATAAGCGGCAACAAGGTCAAGCAGGCGACAGCGGTGAAAGAAGGCGTGACCGGCGAACTGGCCAAAAAGATCGTCCGCCTCGTCAAGGACAGCAAGCTGAAGGCGCAGGCCAGCATTCAGGGCGAAGCGGTGCGCGTCTCCGGCGCCAAGCGGGACGTGCTGCAGGAAGTCATCGCGCTGATGCGCAAGTCCATCACCGATGTGCCGTTGCAGTTCAACAATTTCCGGGATTGACCGACTGGGGGGAGAGGGCGATGGGTGGTATGAAAAACAGGTTTTTGCTGTGCGCCGCGCTCGGCATGCTCGGCGCGCTTGGCGCGCTGCCGGTTGCGGCGGAGGAAGTCGGCGTCGTCGGCCTGTTTCCGGGCAAGGCAGTGCTGGTCATTGACGGCGGCGCGCCGCGCACCGTCCGCGTCGGCGACAAGGTGGGCGGCGTGCGCCTGATCGCCGTCGACGAAACCAGCGCCACGGTTGAAGTCGGCGGCAAGCGCGAGCGCCTGGCGATCGGCCAACATGCGCACGCCGGCGGCGGCGGCGGGGGCGGCGGCCAGAGTCTCAGTCTGACCGCCGACAGTCGCGGTCATTTCATCACCACCGGCACGGTCAACGGCGCGACGATCACCTTCCTCGTGGATACCGGCGCCACCACCATCGCGCTCGGCGCTTCCGACGCGCGCCGCGCCAACATCAATCTTGCGAATGCCGAGCCGGTGATGATGGGAACGGCGAACGGCGTCGTGCAAGCCTGGCGGGTAAAGCTGGCCAGCGTGCGCATCGGCGATGTGACCCTGAACGAGGTTGAGGGCACGGTATCGCCGCATGACATGCCGTATGCGCTGCTCGGCATGAGTTTTCTCAACCGCATGGAAATGAAGCGCGATGGCCAGACCATGACCTTGCGCAAGCGTTACTGATTTGAACATTCAACCGTTGTCCGGAATGGGACGTGAAATGGCCCGCGTGACGCCGACGGCGGACTGGCTGCGGCTGCGCTTCGCCGGCTCGCCGCGCCTGCCGGCCATCGAGGAAGAAGCCGTGCCGCCGGGGCTGACGCCGGCCGCCGTGCTGGTGCCGGTGATCGAGCGGCCGCAGGGGCTGACCGTGCTGTTTACCGAGCGCACGGCGCATCTCACCGATCATGCCGGGCAGGTCAGCTTTCCCGGCGGACGGCGCGAGGCAAGCGACGCCTCCCCGGTGTTTACCGCCCTGCGCGAGACGCAGGAGGAAATCGGCCTCGATCCGGGTCTGGTCGAAGTGCTCGGCCTGCTGCCGGAATACCGCACCGGCACCGGCTTCAGCGTGACGCCGGTGGTCGGTTTGGTGCGCCCGCCCTTCGCGCTCCATCCCGATCAGTTCGAGGTGGCCGAAATTTTCGAAACGCCGCTGACGTTTCTGCTCGACCCGGCCAATCACCAGCGCCACAGCGTCGAGATCGGCGGCGTCCTGCGCCAGTTTTACGCCATGCCCTACGAGAGCCATTTCATCTGGGGCGCGACCGCCGGCATGCTGGTGAGCTTGTGCCGCCTGTTGCGCGGCGAGTAATCCGATAATCGGCGATAATCGCGTTTCATTTGTTTTCACCGCGCCCGCCGGCTTCCCGAAACCCGTTTCATGACCGTCATCGCCCTCATCATCGTTTTGTTTCTGGAACAGGCGCGTCCGCTCTCCGCGCGCAAGCGGATCGACGCGCCGCTGTCGCGCTACGCCGCTTTCTTTGAAAAGCATTTCAACGACAGTCAGGCGCAGCACGGCATGACCGCATGGCTGCTGGCAGTGCTGCCGGTCAGCGTCGCCTGCGCCGCCATCTACATCGGCTTGATGGCGGTGCATCCGCTGCTCGGCTTCGTCTGGAATCTGGCGATTCTTTACCTGACGCTGGGCTTCCGTCAGTTCAGCCGCTATTACACAGAAATTCATCTCGCATTGCGCATGGGCGAGACGGCGCGGGCGCGCGCGCTTCTCGGCGAATGGCGCGGGCGCTCGGCGGACGGCCTCAACGCCACCGAGATCGCCCGCTTGACGATGGAAGAGGCGCTGGTCGCCTCGCATCGCCATGTCTTCGCCGTGGTGGTCTGGTTCGTCCTGCTGTCGGGGCCGTCCGGCGCGCTGCTGTACCGTTTGGCGTATTACCTTTCCCGTCACTGGGGCGGGCGGCGCGACGCTGAATTCGGCGCTTTTGGCCACTTCGCGGCGCGGGCTTTCGCCGTTCTCGACTGGCTGCCGGCGCGCATCACCGCCATGTTCTTCGCCATCGCCGGCGATTTCGAGGACGCCGTTTATTGCTGGCGCACCCAGGCGGCGTCTTGGCCCGACGAGGCAGAGGGTATACTACTGGCCAGTGGCGCCGGGGCGCTCGGCGTGCGCCTCGGCCAGCCGATCGTCGAATCGGGTCACCTCACGGACAGGCCCGAGTTGGGGCTGGGCGAGGACGCCGATGTCGATTTCATGCAGAGCGGCATCGGACTGGTCTGGCGCACATTGGTGCTGTTTTTATTACTGCTGGCGTTGTTCGGCATCGCCAGTTGGGCAGGTTGATTTCCTTTCAGGAGGGACGAAATGGCTGACAAAAAAGAAGTGGTGGTATTGAGCGCCGTGCGCAGCGCGGTGGGCGGCTTCGGCGGTTCGCTCGCCGGCATGGAGCCGGCGGAACTCGGCGGACTGGTCATCAAGGAGGCGATCGGCCGCGCCGGCGTCGATCCCGGACAGATCAGCTACGCCGCCGTCGGCAACTGCATCCCGACCGAGAAACGCTACGCCTACGTTGCCCGCGTGGCGTCGATTCAGGGCGGCATGTCGATGAGTTCAGTGGCGTTCGCCGTCAACCGCCTGTGCGGTTCGGCGCAGCAAGCCATCGTCAGCGCCTCGCAAGCGATCATGCTCGGCGACGCCGATTTCGCCATCGGCGGCGGCGTCGAAGTGATGTCGCGCGGCGCTTACCTGCTGCCCGCGCTGCGCTCCGGCGCGCGCATGGGCGACGCATCGGCCATCGACGCGATGGTCGCCGCCCTCACCGACCCGTTCGGCGTCGGCCACATGGGCATCACGGCTGAAAATCTGGCCGCCAAGTTCAAGATCAGCCGCGAGGAGCAGGACGCTTTCGCCGTCGAGTCGCAGGCCCGCGCCACGAAAGCCATCGCCGAAGGCCGCTTCAAATCGCAGATCGCGCCGATCACGCTCAAGACCCGCAAGGGCGATGTTGTGTTCGACACCGACGAGCACGTCCGCGCCGGCACGACAATGGAAATGCTGGCGAAGATGAAACCGGCGTTCCTGAAAGACGGCACCGTCACCGCCGGCAATGCCTCCGGCATCAACGACGCCGCCGCCTTCCTCGTCCTCGCCGACGCCGCCAAGGCCGCCGCCGGCGGCCACAAGCCGATTGCCCGCCTGGTCGCCTACGCCATTGCCGGCGTGCCCAACGAGGTGATGGGCGAAGGGCCGATTCCGTCGACGCAGGCGGCGCTGCAAAAAGCCGGCCTCAGCCTCGACAAGATTGACGTCATCGAATCGAACGAAGCGTTCGCCGCGCAATCCATCGCCGTCGCCAAGGGCCTCAACCTCGACCCGGCCAAGACCAACGTCAACGGCGGCGCCATCGCCCTCGGCCACCCGGTCGGCGCCACCGGCTCAGTCATCATCACCAAACTGCTGCACGAACTGATCCGCGTCAAAGGCCGCTACGGCATCGCCACCATGTGCATCGGCGGTGGCCAAGGCATCACAACGATCTGGGAACGCCTCTAAGCCTGACCCGTCTCAGCCGCAATACAAAGCCCGCCACATGGCGGGCTTTTTTTTGCGCTTGGCGCATGGTGATTTTGCAGCGACGTAGGCTGGGATGGAGCGACGTAGACGTAGGCTGGGATGGAGTGAAACGGAATCCCGGCATGCCAAAGCCGGGTTTCGCTGCGCTCAACCCAGCCTTGTATTATGAATTTGTCTTGAGGGGCACCTCAAGGCAGAGGAGTTGGACGCCGCACCCAGCCCTAGGTATCCAAACCTGCATCGTAGATAGTAGCGCCGCTCGATTATTGGGGCATGGTACGCATCGCATAGCTTGACCTGCACACCCGCTTGGCGACCGCAGGTAGATCGGTCGCTTAACCTGTCCACCATGTCCCCGAACAGGTGTCCAGCATGTGGCCGGGCGGTACACAAGCGGATCGGAGGGCGGCGGAATAGGCTGCGTTGACAGCGCGTATGTTGCGGTGCAAAATTCCTCATGCGCCCGAGGTTTCCCGTTCGTCCGCTACACTGGCGGATATGTCGCCGTTTCAGGGAGATGCAGTAGATGTCCGGTCATTCACAACCACAACCCCCACAACCCGATGCGGCTGCCATGCAAAATCTGTTTCAGGCGGGGCAGGCTTTCGCGCAAGGATTCATCCAGTTCATGCAGCAGGCTCAGGCTGCGCCGGCCGCGCTGACGCCGCTGGCTTCCTTGGCCTTGCCCCGGACGGATGCCATCGCCATTTTGCAGAATGAGTTCGCGGCCCGCCATGCCGCGCTTTGGCAGGACATGTTGCAGCAGGGGAAGGGGGCGGCGCCGGCCGAGGTGACGGACAAGCGGTTCGCCGCGCCGGCATGGGCGGAAAGCCCGTATTTCGATTATCTGCGCCGGGCCTATCTGCTCAATGCGGATTTCATTACCCGGCTGGCCGAGGCGGTGCCGGCGGAGGATGAGGCGGCGCGCGGCCGGCTGAAGTTTTTCTCCCGGCAATTTGTCGACGCCATGTCGCCGTCGAATTTCGCGGCGACGAATCCTGAATTCATCAAGACGGCGCTTGCAACCGAGGGGGCGAGCATCACCGCCGGCATCCAGAACCTGCTTGCCGATCTGGGCAAGGGCCGCATCTCGATGAGCGACGATGAGGCGTTCGAGGTCGGGCGCAATCTGGCGGTGACGCCGGGGCAGGTGATTTTCGAGAACGATCTGATTCAGCTTATTCAATACGATCCGGCGACGGCGAAGGTGCGCGAGCGGCCGCTGGTGATCGTGCCGCCTTGCATCAACAAATACTACATTCTCGATTTGCAGCCGGAAAATTCCTTCGTGCGCCACGCCGTCGAGCAGGGCATCACGGTGTTCCTCGTTTCCTGGCGCAATCCGCAGGCCGAGCAGGGTCATTTCGGCTGGGACGACTATCTGGAACTGGGGGCGTTGAAGGCGCTTGAAGTGGCGCAGGCGGTGAGCAAGGCCGACAAGGTGAACGCGCTCGGCTTTTGCATCGGCGGCACGATTCTCGCCGCCGCGCTCAGCGTTGCCAAGGCGCGCGGCGCCGATCCGGTGGCGAGCCTGACGCTGCTGACTTCGCTGCTCGACTTTTCCGATGGCGGCGAGGTCGTGAATTACATCGACGCCGCCTCCGTCGCCGCGCGCGAAGCGGCGATCGGCCGTGGCGGTCTGGTGCGCGGCGCCGAGTTGTCCCTGGCTTTTTCCAGCCTGCGCGCCAATGATCTGGTGTGGAATTACGTTGTCGACAATTATCTGAAAGGCGGCAAGCCGTCGGCTTTCGACCTGCTTTACTGGAACGGGGACGGCACCAATCTGCCCGGCCCCTTCGCGGTTTGGTACTTGCGCCGCCTGTATCTGGAAAACGCGCTGCGCGAGCCGGACCGGCTGGCGATGTGCGGCGTTACCGCCGATCTGCGGCGGCTCGACATGCCGGCGTACATTTATGCCAGCCGGGAAGACCATATCGTGCCCTGGCGCAGCGCCTATCTTTCGCGCGGCCTGCTCGGCGGCGAGACGACTTTTGTGATGGGCGCCAGCGGCCATATTGCCGGCGTCATCAACCCGCCGGCGAAGGGCAAGCGCAGCCACTGGCGCAACGAAACCGCCGTCGACGCGGAAGACTGGCTGGCCGGCGCGACCGAATACAAGGGCAGTTGGTGGCCGAACTGGATCGAATGGCTCGGGCGTTTTTCCGGCGCGCAGCGCGCCGCGCCGAAGCGGGCGGGCAACCGGCGCTACAAGCCGATCGAAGCCGCGCCGGGCCGCTACGTCAAGGAAAAAGCTTAAAAATGGAACCGGTCGCGCAACAGGGGAAGCGCAGCCGGCGGCAGTACGCAAAATTCCCCGCCAGCAAAGGAGAATGAATCATGTCGAGAGTGGCGCTGATAACAGGAGGCATGGGCGGACTGGGCGAGGCGATCTGCATCAAGATGGCCGCGTTGGGCTACAAGGTCGTGACGACGTACAGTCCCGGCAACACCAAGGCCGGCGATTGGCTGAAGCACATGAAGGGGCTGGGCTACGATTTCCGCGCCTATCCTTGCGATGTCGCCGATTTCGATTCGTGCCATGCCTGCGTTGAAGCGGTGGTGAAGGACATCGGTCCGGTCGATATTCTGGTGAATAACGCCGGCATCACGCGCGACATGACGTTCAAGAAAATGACCAAGGCCGACTGGGACGCGGTCATGAAGACCAACCTCGACAGCGTCTTCAACATGACCAAGCAGGTGATGGACGGCATGACGGATCGCGGCTGGGGCCGCGTCGTCAACGTCTCCTCCGTCAACGGTCAGAAGGGCGCGTTCGGCCAGACCAATTATTCGGCGGCCAAGGCCGGCATGCACGGCTTTACCAAGGCGCTGGCGCTGGAAGTGGCGAAAAAGGGCGTGACGATCAACACGATCAGCCCCGGCTACATCGGCACCAAGATGGTGATGGCGATTCCGCAGGAAGTGCTGGACTCGAAGATTCTGCCGCAGATTCCGCAGGGGCGGCTCGGCAAGCCGGAGGAGGTGGCCGGTCTGGTCGCCTATCTGACTTCCGACGAGGCGGCATTCGTCACCGGCGCCAATATCTCGATCAACGGCGGTCAGCACATGTTCTGACGCCACGGGCCGCCGCCTCGCCCCAGCGGCGGCCAACGGTTTTTTTGTTGATGAAAGCACTGAAATGTCGAAGAGAGTAGCGCTGGTTACGGGCGGTATGGGTGGACTGGGCACGGCGATCTGCCGCGCTTTGGCCGAGGACGGATTCGTCGTGGTGGCCAACTGCCTGCCCGGCTTTCCGCAGAAGGACGAATGGCTGGCCCAGAACCGGGCCGACGGCTACACGTTTCATGCCGCCGAGGGCAATGTGGCGGATTACGACGATTGCGGCGCGATGGTCAAGCGCATCGAGGCTGAAGTCGGCGCGGTGGACGTGCTGGTGAACAACGCCGGCATCACGCGCGACGCCATCTTCCGCAAGATGCAGGCGAAGGACTGGAACGCGGTGATCGACGTGAATCTGAACAGCGTGTTCAACGTCACCCACCACGTGCTGACCGGAATGACCGAGCGCGGCTGGGGCCGCGTCATCAACATTTCCTCGGTCAACGGCATCAAGGGCCAGTTCGGACAGGCCAACTATTCGGCGGCGAAAGCCGGCATTCTCGGCTTCACCAAATCCATCGCGCAGGAAGTGGCGCGCAAGGGCGTGACGGTGAATGCCATCGCGCCGGGCTATGTCGGCACCGACATGGTGATGGCGATCAAGGCGGAGGTGCGCGAGCAGATCGTCGCCCAGATTCCGATGGGGCGTCTCGGCAAGCCGGAGGAGATCGGCAAGCTGGTGGCCTATCTTTCCTCGGAACATGCCGGCTACATGACGGGATCGACGCTGTCGATCAACGGCGGCCTGCACATGTATTGACGGGGCAGGGCGGAGAAAGCGCGCTTTCCAGATGAAAAACGGGCGAGGAGAAATGGCATGGCGGAAACCAGATTAATCAAGAAGTATCCCAATCGGCGGCTCTACGACACCAAAACGAGCGCCTACATCACGCTCTCCGATGTCAAGGAACTGGTGTTGAAAAGCGAGGAATTCCAGGTCGTCGACGCCAAGAGCGGAGAAGACCTCACGCGCAGCATCCTGCTCCAGATCATTCTTGAGGAGGAAACCGGCGGCATTCCGATGTTTACCCGTGACCTGCTCTCGCAGATGATCCGTTTCTACGGCAATGCCATGCAGGGCATGATGGGAAAATATCTCGAAGGCAACATCAAGGCGTTCGCCGACATGCAGGCCAAGCTGCAGGGGCAGGCCCGCGCCATGTACGGCGAAAACAACCCGGCCAGCCGCGATCTCTGGGCGCAGTTCTTCAATTTTCAAGGCCCCGCCATGCAGAGCATGATGGGCGCTTACATGGAACAGTCGAAAAACATGTTCATGCAGATGCAGGAACAGATTGAAAACCAGACGCGCAACATGCTCTCCGGTTTCCAGTTCCCGAACTTCACCGCGCCGGCCGTTAAACCGGCGGACAAAACCGGCGGCGAGCCAACGCCCCCGGCGAAGAAATAGGCGCGCGCGGCCCCGTCTCGCTGCCGCGCCGCGCAGACAGCATGCGCAAGAAAACAGCCGCCCCGCCGCGGGTCGGCTTCGTCTCCCTCGGCTGCCCGAAGGCGCTCGTCGATTGCGAGCAGATTCTGACGCGCTTGCGCGCCGAGGGTTACGATATCGCGCCGGATTACGCCGGGGCTGATCTGGTGGTGGTGAATACCTGCGGCTTCATCGATGCCGCCGTGGCGGAATCGCTCGACGCCATCGGCGAGGCGCTCGACGAGAACGGGCGCGTCATCGTCACCGGCTGTCTCGGCGCGAAGGAAGATGTGGTGCTGGCCGCTCATCCGCGCGTGCTTGCCGTCACCGGCCCGCACGCCGCCGAGGACGTGATGCGGGAAGTGCACAGACACTTGCCGAAACCGCATGATCCTTTCTCGGATCTCGTTCCCCCGCAAGGCGTCAAACTGACGCCGCGCCACTATGCGTATCTGAAGATTGCCGAAGGCTGCAATCATCGCTGCACGTTCTGCATCATCCCTTCGCTGCGCGGCGATCTCGTCAGCCGGCCTGTCGGCGAGATCATGCGCGAGGCGGAAAATCTCGCCGCCGCCGGCGTGAAGGAATTGCTCATCGTCTCGCAGGACACCAGCGCCTACGGCGTCGACCTGAAATACCGCACCGGCTTCTGGGGCGGCAAGCCGATCAGGACACGCCTCTACGAACTGGCGCGGGCGCTGGGCGAACTCGGCATCTGGGTGCGCCTGCACTACGTCTATCCTTATCCGAACGTCGACGATCTGATTCCGCTGATGGCCGAGGGCGCGATCCTGCCCTATCTCGACGCGCCCTTTCAGCACGCCAGCCCGCGCATCCTCAAGCAGATGAAGCGGCCGGCCAGCGCGGAAAACATGCTGGCGCGCGTGCGCGCTTGGCGCGCCGTCTGCCCGGAGCTGACGATTCGCAGCACCTTCATCACCGGCTTTCCGGGCGAAACCGAAGAAGATTTTGAACTGCTGCTGCGGTTTCTTGAGGAAGCCCAACTTGATCGCGTCGGCGCTTTCGCTTATTCGCCGGTGACCGGCGCCGCCGCCAACGCGCTGCCCGGCGCGGTGCCTGAAGCCTTGCGCGAGGAACGGCGCAGCCGCTTGATGGCCGTGCAGGAAGACATCAGCACCGAGCGTCTGGAGCGCAAAATCGGCCGCGAGATCGAAGTGCTGGTCGATGAAGTCGATGCGGAAGGGGCGGTGGCTCGCAGCCAGGCCGACGCGCCCGAGATCGACGGCCTGGTGTACATCCCGAACGGGACGCATCTCGCGGTCGGTGAATTTGCCCGCGTGCGCGTGACGGACTGCGACGTGCACGATCTCTACGCGCGCGCCTGATTCATGTCTGCCCTGCCTGCCACATCCGTCATTCCCGCCGCCCGCAAGCCAACGATCGGCCTCGTGCTGGGCAGCGGCTCGGCGCGCGGCTGGGCGCACATCGGCGTCATCCGCGCGCTGGCTGAGGCAGGCATCGTGCCCGACATCGTTTGTGGCTGCTCCATCGGCGCTTTCGTCGGTGCCGTTTATGCTGATGGGGATATCGAAAAACTGGAAAGCTGGGTTTCCGCCCTGACCTGGAAAGATGTCGTCTCGCTGCTCGATATGAGTTTGACGAGCGGCCTCATCAAGGGCGAAAAACTGATCCAGTTCTTCGAGCGGCATTTCGTCAATCGTGATTTCCACGACCTCGGCTTGCCCTTCGCCGTCGTCGCCACCGACTTGGCCACCGGGCGGGAGCGCTGGCTGCGCGAAGGCAACGTCGCCCAGGCCGTGCGCGCCTCGATTGCGATACCGGGATTGTTCACGCCGGTCGCTTACGAAAACGGTTATCTCGTCGATGGCGGGCTGGTGAATCCGATTCCCGTCTCGCTGTGCCGTGCGCTCGGCGCGGATGTCGTGATTGCCGTCGATCTGTGCGCCGATGTCGTCGGCAGCGCGCTCAAGCAGCCGGTGATCGAGGAGGAAAGCGAAGCGGGCTGGACGCGCCGGATACTGGCGCGTTTCGGCAAGACGCCGGCGGAGGGCGAAACCGCGCGCCTGCCTTCGCTCGTCAGCGTCGTTGCCACCGGCATTCACATCATGCAGGTGCGCATCGCGCGCAGCCGCTTGGCCGGCGAGCCGGCCGATGTGCTGATCGCGCCTCGCCTCGCCCGGATCGGCCCGCTGGATTACCATCGCGGCGTGGAAGCCATCGCCGAAGGGCGGGCGGCGGTCGAGCGCATGCGCCACGTCATCGAGGCGATGCCGGGCTTGAAGAACGGAAACGGGAGCGGGAACGGAAACGGAGCGGCATGAACGCGGCGGATATTTCTGAACGACTGGCGGGCATCGTCGGCGCGCGCAACGTCGCCACCGGCGCCGAAGCCGCGCCGCATCTTGTCGACTGGCGCCGCCGTTACAGCGGCGAAGCGCGTTGCGTCGTCAAACCGGCGTCGACGGCGGAAGTCGCCGCCGTGGTGGCGTTCTGCGCCGAAGCGCGCATCCCGATGGTGCCGCAGGGCGGCAACACCGGGCTGGTCGGCGGCGCCACGCCGCGACGGGACGGCGATGAAATTGTCATCAACCTCTCGCGCATGAAACGCATCCGCGAGATCGACATCGCCAACGACACGCTGACCGCCGAAGCCGGTTGCCTGCTGGCCGAAGTGCAGGCGGCGGCGGCGGATGCGGGCAGACTGTTCCCGTTGTCGCTGGCGTCGGAAGGCAGTTGCGAGATCGGCGGCAATTTGTCCACCAACGCTGGCGGCACGGCGGTGCTGCGCTACGGCAACATGCGCGAACTGACGCTGGGTCTGGAAGCGGTGCTGCCCGATGGCCGCGTCTGGCACGGCTTGCGCGGGCTGCGCAAGGACAACACCGGCTACGATCTGAAACACCTTTTCATCGGTGCCGAAGGCACGCTCGGCATCATCACCGCCGCGGTGCTGAAACTGTTTCCGCTGCCGCGCCGGCACGCCACGGCTTGGCTGGCGCTGCGCGATCCGGCCGCCGCCGTGGCGCTGCTCTCGCGCTTGCGCGGCGTCTGCGGCGAGCGCCTCGCCGGCTTCGAGATCATTGGCCGTCCGGCGCTGGAACTGATGTTGAAGCACATCCCCGGCGCGCGCGATCCGTTTGCCGCCGCCTCGCCCTGGTATGTGCTGGTTGAACTCGCCGATACATTGGCGGAGTCCGATCCATCCGGCATGCTGGAAACCCTTCTCGGCGTTGAGATCGAAGCGGGCCGGGTGACGGATGCCGCCGTGGCGCAAGACCTGGCCCAGCGGCAGACGTTCTGGCAATTGCGCGAACAGATCTCCGAAGCGCAGCGCATCGAAGGCATCAGTATCAAGCACGACATCGCTGTCCCGGTGTCGCGCATCGCCGAATTCATCGCCCGCGCCGACGCGGCGCTCGCCCGCGCTTTCCCCGCCGCGCGCATCGTCACGTTTGGGCACATCGGCGACGGCAACCTGCACTACAACCTGTCGCGCCGGGAGGTGGCGGCGAATGCCGAACTGATCGCCCGCGCGCCGGAAGTCAACCGTATCGTGCACGACATCGTTGCCGAACTCGGCGGCTCCATCTCCGCCGAACACGGGCTGGGACAACTCAAGCGAAGCGAAATCCTCCGCTACAAAAGCGCCGTCGAAATGGATCTGATGCGCGCCGTCAAGCAGGCGCTCGACCCGCACGGGCTGATGAATCCGGGCAAGGTGCTGTGAGTTTTGCAGGGTTTACAAGCACTGGGGCGCTACGTATAATGCGCGCTCCTCTGTGGGGGTATAGCTCAGCTGGGAGAGCGCTTGCATGGCATGCAAGAGGTCAGCGGTTCGATCCCGCTTACCTCCACCACGTGACACTTAAGACTTTCGAGTCATTCTCGGGTCCCCATCGTCTAGAGGCCTAGGACATCGCCCTTTCACGGCGGTAACCGGGGTTCGAATCCCCGTGGGGACGCCAATACTGCGCTTGCTGCCTAATCCTTTGGCAATCGGCGCCAGCACCAGTGAATTCAGAGAAACGCCCCCTGTCTTGGCGCGGGTGGTCGCCTTGCATGAATGGATTTGGGAACGCGGGCAATGACGCCCGTTGCCGGGCAGGTGTAGGCGCACCCTGAAAGTCTGCCGCTGGAGGACGGCGGGGAAAGCGCCTTGTTGTGCGGCGGAGAAGAAGGTCAAGTGAATACGGCTTTTCGTTGCAATATGGGCTGTTCCGTGGTGTCGAACTGTTGATGTTGGGCTTCGGCTTCGCTCAGCCCAACCTATCGGGCTTGGTCGAGCGTGCCCTTGATGTCCTTGAATGCCCCGATGGCCGCGCCGACCGACGCGCCGAACGAGATGCCAAGTGCGAGTTCAGAGGGCATTGGTGTTATCCTTTGGTAGTGCGATCAGGGAGAGACGGAATGAGCGAACCCGATATTGTTCTTGACATGTTTGATGTCGATACGAGCGCGCTGCTTGGGGTTTCGTCGATCATGGGATTCGTCGGCCTGTGGATATGGACCGGACATTTCCTTGTCTCGGCGCTGCTTGCGCCGTTCGCGGGCGGCGCCATTGCCATGGGGTTGTGGGCGTTGTGGATTGCCTTGCTGGTCGTGGCTGGGGTGACGCGGTTCCTGTCCTTCATTGCGGCCAGTTGGGCTTCACTGCGCTTAGCCTAACCTATCGGGCTTGAGCGGCTCGGCCGCGCGCTCGCCGCGCGCGGCCATGTCACGGCTGCGCGCATCGGCAGCGTGCGCCATGGCGTCAAGGGATCGCTGACGGACGCCATCGCGCTGCCGAACCTTGGCCAGCTTTTTAGCACTTCCGGCGGCGCCATTATGGGTAGCGGTAACATCCGCCGTGGATTCACCCCGCGCCCGCACCTGGTTGTCTTCCCCCTCGCTTGCCTTGCGCTGGTGATCCCTGATCTTGAGCAGGATCACGCCGACGATCAACGCGCCGGCCATAAATAAAATTTCCGGATAGATTGTCACCAGCACCACGATGATTGCCATGATGATCAGCATGGCGAGACCGGTAGCCAAACCGTTGATGATGGCGTTGATCATGCTATCCAGCCCGCGTAGGTTGGGCTGAGCATGGCGAAGCCCAACGTGTGAGGTAAAACAAAGCTGCGGCGCTTATTGTTCGCTGTGGACGGAAGGCGTCATGGGTCATGGTTATCGCGGTTGTCTGGCTCCGGTTCGGTTTCGCGTTCGACTTCGATGTATTCACCTTCGAGAATCACCGGGTTGTTGCGCGTTTGTTCGGGCGGGTTGCCGCTGTGAGGTGGCGACATGAGACTATTCAAACGAGAGAACCAGCCGTTTCCCCAGCGCGGCGGCGGCGCGGTCGAGCGATTTGAGCGACGGCCAATGCTTCGGGTCTTCGAGACGGCGCGCCGACGGCCAGGATGTTTGCAGCACACGCGCAAGATCGGCCAGGCTGGTTTCGCCGCGTGCGCGGCGAACGAGCAAGGCCGCCTGCGTTTTGGCGTCCGGCGCAATGTAGCGCGCGCCCGGCGCGTGCGGGGTCGGCGCGGGAATGTCATGCACATCCTCGAGCTTGATGTCGAGCATGACGGAGAGCACTTCGACCGCGTTAAACAGGGCTTCCTCCGCGGTTTCCCCTTCCGTGAAAATATCGGGAAAGTCGATGAACTGCACGAAGAAGCCGCCGGCTTGTTCCTCGATGGTTGCGGGATAACGGATGTCCATGTCAATGTCCTTATTTCAATTTGATACCGGCCTGCCGTTCAATGGAGGCCAGCGTTCCCGGTTTCAGGTCGCGATGACCGTGCACCGGCACGGGAACGATCCGGGCGCCATCTGCGCTGACCATGACGTGATGACTGCCGCTGATGCGCCGCAGCCGCCAGCCGGCGGCTTTCAGTTTTGAGATGACCGTTTTCCCGTCTATGGATTCATTATATATCTTTTTTGATATATTGCGATGACGATTCCCCACCCGCATCCCGACTACGATTTGAGCGTCGACGGCGAGAACATCACGGCCAGCCTGCGCGGGCGGGCAGAGCTTACCCGGAGATTCCCTGCGCGGTCTTAGGCTGGAAGCCAGACTCCCGAAACTGAACCCGTCCTGCACCCCCAGCGCGTTCACAATCACTTGGCCGGCCAGATTGGAGACGGCGGCAGCGGCCATCGTCCCGGAAATCTTGCTCCCCCGGTAGGCGTCGAATTTCTGGCAGGTATAGTGGTGATACGCCGGTCGGCGGGAGGCAAACGCCACTGATTGGCGATATGGGTCATCCCGTGGCGTCAGGATTTTGATGTTGGGCTTCACTATACTCAGTCCAGCCCCGCTCGCTTTCCCAAACGCTTGGGTTTTGTTATCATTCACACATGCCAACTATTTACCGATTGGGTAGCTTGCGTGTGGTCATCTATCCGAACGATCATCGGCCCGCGCACGTCCACATCAAAGGGCAAAGCGGTGAAGCAGTGTTCATTCTTCACTGCCCCGATGGCCCGCCGGCACTACGCGAAAGCTACGGCTTCGATCGCCCCGATCTGGGGCGTATCAAGGATGCCTTGGCGGTTGTACTGTCCGCTTTATGTAATGAATGGAGGAATATTCATGGGCATTACTGAACGTGAATTCCAGCAAGCCGAAACCAACATGCAGGCGCTACGCGATGCAGGACATGCCATATCCGCTCGCTATGACCGCCGTAGTTCGCGTGTCGTTATCGGCCTGAATACTGGTGTGCAGATCGCTTTCCCGGCCCGGTTGGCTGAAGGGCTGACCGGGGCATCTGCTGACGATCTGGCGGAAATTGAAATCAGTCCGGCAGGGTTAGGACTTTACTGGCCGCGCCTTGATGCAGACGTGTATGTTCCCGCACTCCTGCAAGGTATTTTTGGCTCAAAGAACTGGATGGCGAGCCGCCTTGGCGCGGTAGGCGGCGCGGTGCGCTCAGCGGCAAAAGCCGCCGCGTCGCGTGAAAATGGTCGCAAGGGCGGTCGTCCGCGCAAAATGGCTGCGGGCGGATGAACAATGCTCTTTGCGAATGTGGCAGTCGTTTCTGTCAATACAGGACGGCGCCTTGGTTGCCGTATGTGTCGCGGGCATAGCAGATAGTCACCCCCCGTTGGCTACAGCAGGAAAGCGCCTTGTTGTGTAGTGGAGAGGAAAGTTAGGCGAAGACGGCGTTTTTCGCTGCAATATGGGCCGTTCCGTGGTGTCGAACTGTTGATGTTGGGCTTCGGCTTCGCTCAGCCCAACCTATCGGGCTGGCCGCACTTTGCGTAACAGGCCGTTATGTTAAATGGCGAAGCCATTTACCCCGTAGCGATTGCCAAGACCGGGTGGGTTCAATGCCCAACCGGGCTTGTGCTCGTGACACTCGCGCCACCGGCGCCTATCTATTGATGACCTTGCGCCAGCAAAGCCCAGTGCGCCGTGGCAAAGATGCGGCACGGGGTTTTGCTCATGCCGACAAGGGCTTGCCGCCCATCACGGCACGGTGCCGCATCTGGTGCGTGCCGCGCCAACCTCACGTGTAGACTCGCTTTACGCGCACCTCCGTGCTGCGGCCCTTTATCTTGAATTCCCGGTTTATGCCCATCAGGAAACTGGACACCAAGGTAACTGCTATTCTCCTGCCTCTACCACTGTCTTGAGTCCCTGGAACTCCATCGCCTCTTTGAAGTTTTTCAGCATCTGTTCCTGTCGTTCTGATGCAATCGACTCGCCATCACTCCAACGGGCGAATGCACCAGGCTCCACGATAATGCACTGCTGGCCACCACTGAGTCCCGCCTCCACGTACAACTGCACCACTTTGCCACCTTCGCGATATTCGGCATCGAAGCGACCGGTAAATTGAACCTCGAAGCCGCGATCACTGCGCACACCTTGCTTGTTGAGCCAAGTGAACATGTCAATTACCTCTGAAGGTGAAGCGAGGTTTGAGAGGCACATACTCGATACCGAGCCCGTGTAGGTTGGGCTGAGCATAGCGAAGCCCAACGTGTGAAGTAAAGCAAAGCTGCGGCGCTTATTGTTCGCTGTGGACGGAAGGCGTTATGGGCCATGGCTATCGCGGTTGTCCGGCTCCGGTTCGGTTTCGCGTTCGACTTCGATGTATTCACCTTCGAGAATCACCGGGTCGTTGCGCGTTTGTTCGGGCGGGTTGCTGCTGAACAGACGGCGGGCGGCGCCGATGGCGAGCGCCACGAAGACGATCAGCAGGGCCAGCCACCAGGCGATGAAGACGGCGACCAGAACGGCGGCGAGCAAGGCGGCGAAGATCAGCCAGCGTAGGATTTGCGCGATCATGAGAATGTTTTCTATGCAGTTGCAGACGGAAAAATAACGGAAGGATAGCGGAAGGATAGCGCGGCTGCGCTGGCGTGACTACCTGTGTTTGCCGCGGCGTTTGCCATAGTGCGCGGACTGTTTCCTGAAAGCGAAAAGCCGGCGGATGCCGGCTTTTCGTTGCTTCCCGCGAGCGGGAATGGGGGAATGGGGAATGCGGCGCCGCTCAGTTGCCGAAGGCCGGGATGTCGGTTTGGGCGCGGCCAAGGATAAGGGCGTGGATGTCGTGGGTGCCTTCGTAGGTGTTGACGACTTCCAGATTCACCATGTGGCGGATGATGCCGAATTCATCGGAGATGCCGTTGCCGCCGAGCATGTCGCGCGCCAGACGCGCCACGTCGAGCGCCTTGCCGCAGGAGTTGCGCTTCATGATGGAGGTGATTTCGACTGCGGCGACGCCCTCGTCTTTCATGCGGCCAAGGCGCAGGCAGCCTTGCAGGCCGAGGGTGATTTCGGTTTGCATGTCGGCGAGTTTTTTCTGGATCAACTGGTTGGCGGCGAGCGGGCGGCCAAACTGTTTGCGGTCGAGCACGTATTGGCGGGCGCGGAACCAGCAGTCTTCCGCCGCGCCGAGCGCGCCCCAGGCGATGCCGTAGCGGGCCGAGTTGAGGCAGGTGAAGGGGCCTTTGAGGCCGCTCACGCCCGGCATCAGGTTTTCTTCCGGCACGAAGACTTCGTCCATGACGATCTCGCCGGTGATGGAGGCGCGCAGGCCGACCTTGCCGTGGATGGCGGGAGCGGAGAGGCCTTTCATGCCTTTTTCAAGGATGAAGCCGTGAATGACGTTGTCTTCGGTCTTGGCCCAGACGATGAAGACGTCGGCGATCGGCGAGTTGGAAATCCACATCTTGGTGCCGGAGAGCGAATAGCCGCCCGCCACTTTGCGGGCGCGGGTGACCATGCTGCCGGGGTCGGAGCCGTGGTTGGGTTCCGTCAGGCCGAAGCAGCCGATCCACTCGCCGGTGGTCAGCTTGGGCAGGTATTTCTGTTTCTGCGCTTCGCTGCCGAACTCGTTGATCGGCACCATCACCAGCGAGGATTGCACGCTCATCATCGAGCGGTAGCCGGAGTCGACGCGCTCGACTTCACGGGCGATGAGGCCGTAGCAGACATAGTTGAGGCCGGCGCCGCCGTATTCGGCGGGGATGGTGGGGCCGAGCAGTCCGAGTTCGCCCATCTCGCGGAAGATGGCCGGATCGGTTTTTTCGTTGCGGAAGGCTTCCTGAATGCGCGGCGCGAGTTTGTCCTGACAGTATTGATGGGCGGTGTCGCGCACCATGCGTTCTTCTTCGGAGAGTTGCAGGTCGAGGAGGAGGGGATCGTCCCACTTGAAGGCGACCTTCTGCTGTTTTCCGTGCGGTTTGTTCATGGCGGTTCCTGTTGTGCCGAAAATTGAAAAATGATGGGTGGATGATTAATGGATCGTCAGCCCGCCGTCCACGGCGAGAATCTGTCCGGTGATGTAGCTCCCCCAGTCGGAGGCGAGAAAAACGAAAGCGGGCGCGACTTCGTGCGGCTCGGCCCAGCGGCCAAGGGGAATGCGTTCGAGATATTTGTCCTTGAAGCGGTCGTCGGTGCGGATCACTTCGGTCATCGGCGTGGCGGCGCCCGGCGCGATGGCGTTGACCGTGATGCCGTAGCGCCCGAGTTCCTTGGCCGCCGATTTGGTCATGCCGGCGATGGCGGCCTTGGCAGCGCTGTAGTTGATCTGGCCGATGGTGCCGAGCAGCCCCGCCGTCGACGTGACGTTGATGACGCGGCCGAACTTGCGCTCGATCATGCCGTTCACCACCGCCTGCAGACAATAGAAACTGCCGTTCATGTGCACGTCGATGACTTGCTGCCATTGTTCCGGCGTCATCTTGTGCAGCATGGCGGTGCGGGTGATGCCGGCGTTGTTGACCAGAATGTCGACGCGGCCCCATGCGGCGGTGACATCGGCGGCCATGCGGTTGACCGATTCGCGCTCGGCGACGTTGCAGGTGAAGCCGCGCGCTTCGCCGCCAGCGCGGCGGATGTCGGCGGCGACGGCTTCAGCCGCTTCGGCGTTCATGTCGATGACCGCGACTTTCGCGCCCTCATCGGCATAGGCCCGCGCGATGGCGGCGCCGATGCCCTGACCGGCGCCGGTGATGATTGCAACCTTGTCTTTCAAAAACATGTGTTGTCTGCCTCCCTGTTGTTGTTGGGTTTGCGGCTGGCGCAAGCGCGCCCGCGTTGCGTGTTATGCGCTCAGCGTGAACCGCCGGGTGCACGTCGCGTCGCCGTTCGGCAACAGGCTTTCCGTGATGACATTCACCTTGGGCGAGATGGTCCGGCCCGCCACCTGGAACCAGAGATCGCAGCCTTTGCCGCAGCGGTTCGGCAGGCCGGCGGCGCGGAAGGAATCCATCCACGGGCAGGCGGTGTGCACCACCAGAACGTCATTGCCGTCTTTCTCCATGCGCGCCGTTTCGCCCATCACGTCGCTGGCGCGCTGCATGGTGAAGGCGATCCGCTCCAGATCCTCCGGCTTGCCGCCGCGTTCCAGATACATCTTGCCGGTGCCGACGCCGACGTTTTCCCAGAAGGCGAGTTCCATGTCCATCGCCGCCGCTTCGCCCAGCTTGTCCTGCGCCGCCTTGCGCCAGGCGTGGAAGAAATCATGGGTGATGCGGATCATGGATTGCCAGTCGCGCTCCTTGCGCGCCAGCGCCTGCGCCAGATCGGCGCCGCTTTTTTCCGTGCTGTTCATGCGGGCTTCCCTTTCTCGTTTCGCTGCGCGGTGAATTCCGCCAGCGCTTGTTTGAATTCGGCTTCCATCTCCGGCGTGACGGCCGCGCTGCACTCGTAGCAGGTATTCGTCATGCGGTCGAACCAGCGGCAGCCGCACTGGTCGCAGGCGAGTTCCGGCGCTCCGGCCGGGTTGCGGAAAATCATCGGCAAGCTCCCAGAAAAGCCAGGCCGAGGGTATCGAGAAATTCCTCGTAGCCCGCGTCCTGTAGTTCGTATTTCGTGCGCATGACGAAGAACATGATGTTGCCCGAGCGGATCTGCCGCTTCATCAGCGAGAGCGTTTCGTCGCCGATGTTGCCGCGCAGTTTCTCCATCGCCTCGGCGTCGGCGACGAAGAGCAGGTCGACCTTCGCCTCCTGAAAGCCGCGATACGGCACTCGCGCCGCGCGGACGCCGCCCGGCACGATCTCCCAGCGCAGCATCTCGCCGGCGCCCTCGGCGCCCATCAGTCCGGCGACGTGCTTGCCGGGCTGAATGCCGGACCCTTCCTTCGGCACGATCGCCACGCTTGATCCCGGCGTCATGTCGGTGAACAACTCGGCGTGGCGGTCCAGCATCGCCTGCCAGTCCGCCAGTTCGCCAAAAATATCTGTCGCCAGGGCGCTCATATTATTCAGTGTTTCGGAAAAACCAGCCCGAGATCCTCGACGAAGCCGGCCAGTCCGGCCTCCTCAAGCTCATCCAGGGTTTTCAGCATATACGGATGCAAGCGGCCTTGCCGGATCAAAATCGGCAGCGGCTGCCAGCCATCTTCCTGCACGGTTGCCAGCGCCTTGTCGTCCGCCACCAGCAATATTGCCACGTCGTCGCCGGGCGTGCCGCTATACTCACGCAAATCCGCCCGGCAACCGGCGGCATCGCTGCGCCAGAGGAGCAGGGTGCCGCGGCGGGCGGCGAAATCCTGCCGGCGCAACAGGCCGATGGACGCGCTCGACGGCGGCATGCCCTCACGATTCAACATCGCCTGCCAACTCGCGCGATTGAAAAATTCGTCTTCCATCAAAGCCCACAGCATCGAGTCGGGAATAGCCTGATATATAGCATGAGACAGTCAAAAACTGCAACGTATTGCATCAATTATTCATCGAATGCACAATAATGCAAGGCAAATGCAGAACAATTGGGAGCGGAGCCGATGAAATCAGCCAGCGGAATTGAAAGCGGGATTGACCTGAATGCCTTGTCAAGCCGCTCGCGCCCGGTCGTGGCGCGGGCGATCACCCTGCTCGAAAACGACCGGCCGGGGGCGGCGGAATTGATGGCCGAACTGGCGCCGCGCCGCGGCCGTGCTGATGTCGTCGGCATTACCGGGGCGCCGGGGGCGGGCAAGTCCACCCTCATTAACGCCTTGCTCGGGGAATTCACGCGGCGCGGGCGCAGCGTCGCCGTCGTCGCCGTCGATCCGTCCAGCCCGATCAGCGGCGGCTCGATTCTCGGCGACCGCGTGCGCATGGATGAACACGGCGCGCACGACGCGGTTTTCATCCGCTCGGTGTCCTCGCGCGGACACCTCGGCGGCTTGTCGAAGACGGCCGGCCGCGTCATCGACCTGTTCGATGCCGTCGGTTACGATGTCGTCATCGTTGAGACGGTCGGCGCCGGTCAGTCGGAGGTGGAGATCCGTGATTTCGCCGACACCAATATCGTGGTCTGCCCGCCCGGACTGGGCGACGACGTGCAGGCCATCAAGGCCGGCATCATCGAGATCGCCGATCTGCTGGTGGTCAACAAGGCCGATCTGCCGCAGGCGGAACGCGCCATGCTCGATTTGACCACGGCGGCGCAGTTGCGCCGCCGCGCCGACTGGAAGGTGCGGGTGCTACGCACCGTGGCAACCAGCGGCGATGGCGTCGCCGCGCTGGTCGACGCCATCGACGAGCATATCGCCGCCACCGGCAACGGCAAGCGGCTGAAAAAATCCGCCGCCGTTTCTGCTCCGCGAGAAGAGCGCGAAGGGGAACGCATCGGGCCGGTTGCCGACGCCGACCTGTTCACCCAACTGCAACGCTGGCGCGCCGCCGGCAAGGGCGTCGCGCTGGCGACGGTGGTGAAGACCTGGGGCTCCTCGCCGCGCCCGGAAGGCAGCCATCTGGCGGTGGAGGAGAACGGCGCTTTCGTCGGCTCGGTTTCCGGCGGCTGCATCGAAGGCGCGGTGATTGGCGAAGCGCAAGCCGTCATCGCGGACGGCCAGCCGCGCCTGCTCGAGTTCGGCGTTTCCGACGAACGCGCATGGGAAGTCGGCCTCGCATGCGGCGGCCGCGTGCAGGTTTTCGTCGAGCGCGTGGGATAGATTTGCTGTCATATCCTGTCTGTAATCGCGCCGCTGCTTGACCTGTTCCGGGGGTTGAATTAAAATCCGCCTGTTTAGTTTCAACGGGCGCGGGGTGGAGCAGTCTGGCAGCTCGTCGGGCTCATAACCCGAAGGTCATAGGTTCAAATCCTATCCCCGCAACCAATTCCAGCTATACATCGACAAGCGCCGGCCAGCCGGCGTTTTTCATTTCCGCTTCCGGTTTTCTTTCCCCGGCTGCATCGCATATCACAACCCGGTCTTGAGGCGGGCGGCCGGGGTCAGGTGGTTTGCGATGTCTTTTTCGATCGGCAGCGGCTCGCCGCTGATGACGCAGGCGAGCAGTTCGGCGCCGAGCGGCGCGTAGATGAGGCCGCGTGAGCCGAGGCCGAGCAGGCCGAACAGCCCTTCGCTATCCGGAATCGCGCCGATCAGCGGCAGGCGGTCCGGCCCCACGCAGCGGATGCCGGCGCGGCCCGCCAGCCGCGCGGGATCGACGGTTGCGGCGAAATCGGGCAGCAGGTTTTGCAGTCGCGCCAGATTGGCGCGGTGATCTGCCGCGCGCGTGAGCGTGTCAGTCGCGCCTTCCTCGTAAGTGGCGCCGACGACGTGCACGCCGAAAGAGGTGGCGGGCGTGACGTAGCCTTCGCGCGCGACCACGGTTTTGATGGCGCGGTTTGGTTCAGCGGGAATGCAGGTGATCTGGCCGCGCACGGGCCGCAGCGGCAGCGCCGCCGATGCCTTGAAGCGCCGCGCCAGATGGCCGTTGGCGAGAATCGCCAGGGGCGCCGTGGCGATGGTTTCACCGGCGGCGTCCACGGCGCGCCAGGCGTTGCCGTCATGCAGCAGATCGGCGGCCTCGCGCTGCGTATGCAGCCGTACTTTCACGCCCGCCATGCTTGCCGCGTTTGTCGCGTTTGCCGCATTTACCGCATTTACCGCATTTACCATGCGCAGGGCGGTGTCGCACAGCGCGGGCGGATGCACCCATGCGCCTTGCGGAAACCACCAGCCCGGCGCCGGCACGCGCCAGCCGGCAAGCGCCGATGCTTCGTCGATGTCCACTTGGCGCAGCACATCGGGCGGCAGCAGGCCCGCCTCAACGATGCGCTGCTGCCGTTCGGCTTGTTTGGCGTCACGCGCCAGACGCAGCACGCCGCATTGCTGCCAGATCAGTCCGGGGTCTTTTGAAAAATCGTGTAGCTGACGCAAGGCGTAGTGAAAGCCGGCGATGCTCAGACGCGAGCGCCGGTTGCCGTCGGCGGACGGCACCGGCTGGAGCGCGCCGGCAGGGTTGCCGGAGGTTTCGCGGGCCAGTCCGTCGCGCCGTTCGATGAGATCAATCGTCCAGCCGCGCGCGGCGAGCCGCTCGGCGACGAGACAACCGGCCAGACCTCCGCCGATGATGAGCGCATGGCGTTCCTGCGCGGTGTTCGCTTGCGTTACTTGCCTCGCGTGCACTGCGCCGGTGAAGCGGCCGCAGAGCATGTCGCGCTTGCGACCGAAGCCTGCGCGTTTGTCGACGTGGAAGCCGGCTGCCGCCATGCCGCGGCTGACGTGTCCGGCCGCGCTGTAGGTGGCGAAGGTCGCGTCCGGCGCGGCGAGCCGGCCAAGTTGCGCGAACAACGCCTCGCTCCACATGTCGGGGTTGCGCGCCGGCGCGAAGCCGTCGAGAAAGAAGGCGTCGACGCGCGCGTCCACCTGCGCCAGCATCGCCGCCGCTTCGCCCCACAGCAAAGTCAAACTAATGCGGCCGTCATCGAGATGCAGACGATGGAAGCCGGGCGCGAGCGGCGGATAACGCGCCAGCAGCGCGGCGCCGAGCGGGGCCAGGTGCGGCCAGTCGCGGTAGAGCGCAGCGAGGTCTTCGCGGCGGAACGGATGTTTGTCGACCGAGAGATAGTGCAGCCGCGCGTTGCCCGGCGCCGATGCGCGGAAGCGCTCCCAGGTGCAGAGAAAATTCAGCCCGGCGCCGAAGCCGGTTTCGAGCACGGTAAAGCAGCCGCCTTTTTGCCAGCGGGCGGGAAGGCCGTTGCCGGCGAGAAAGACATGGCGCGTTTCGTCGGGGCCGCCGTCCCGCGACCAGTAGGCGTCGCCGTAGCGTTCGCTGTAGATCGCGCCGTCGTGGAAAGACGGCGCGGCGGGTTCGATGGGACGCTGCAACTCGCCTCGCCGTAGCGTTCGCTGTAGATGGCGCCGGATTACGCTTCCCGCCGCAACTGCGGAAAGAGGATGACGTCGCGGATGCTCGGGCTGTCGGTGAGCAGCATCACCAGCCGGTCGATGCCGATGCCGCAGCCGGCGGCGGGCGGCAGGCCGTATTCGAGCGCGCGGATATAGTCGGCGTCGTAGTACATCGCTTCTTCGTCACCGGCTTCCTTGGCCTTGGCCTGATCGAGAAAGCGCGCCGCCTGATCCTCGGGGTCGTTCAGTTCGGAGAAACCGTTGGCGATTTCGCGTCCGGCGATGTAAAGCTCGAAGCGTTCAGCGATTTCGGGCCGGCTGTCGCTGCGGCGGGCGAGCGGGCTGGCCTCGGCGGGCCAGTCGATGATGTATGTCGGCTCGAACAAATCGGCCTCGGTGGTTTCCTCGAACAGCATCAATTGCAATTCGCCGAGGGTAGCGTTGCGCTTCGGCTCGCAATGCAATTCCTTCAGCTTGGCGGCGAGCCAGACCGGGTCGTTGAGTTGCGCCAGCGCATAGCCGGGGTGATGCGCGTGGATGGCGTCGACCGCCGTCATGCGGGCGAAGGGCTTGCTGAAATCCAGCGTGCGGCCCTGATACTCGAAAACCTCGGCGCCGAGCGCCTCGCGCGCGGCGTGGCGCAGCAGGCCCTCGGTGAAATTCATCAGCAGCCGGTAGTCCGAATAAGCCTCGTAGAATTCCATCATGGTGAATTCGGGATTGTGGCGGGTCGAGATGCCCTCGTTCCTGAAATTGCGGTTGATCTCGAACACTTTCTCGAAGCCGCCGACGACCAGACGCTTCAGGTACAACTCCGGCGCGATGCGCAGGAACAGTTCCATGTCGAGGGCATTGTGGCGGGTCTTGAAGGGCCGTGCCGACGCGCCGCCGGGAATCGGATGCATCATCGGCGTTTCGACTTCGAGAAAGCCGTGGTCGATCATGTAGCCGCGAATCGACTGCACCAGACGCGAGCGGGCCGTGAATACCCAGCGCGCGTTTTCGTTAGCGATCAAATCGAGATAGCGCTGGCGCACCTTCTGTTCCGTGTCGGTGAGGCCGCGAAATTTTTCCGGTAGCGGGCGCAGCGACTTCGTCAGCAGGCGCAACTCGGAGACGTTGATGGTCAACTCGCCGGTCTTGGTCTTGAACAGAACGCCGCGCGTGCCGACGATATCGCCGATGTCCCAGTGCTTGAACGCGGCGTGCGTCGCTTCGCCGGCGCGGTCGTTGCTGACGTAGAGCTGGATGCGCCCCGACAGATCCTGAATGGTGGCGAAGGACGCCTTGCCCATGACACGCTTCAACATGATGCGGCCGGCGACGCAGACGTCGACCGGCTCGGCTTCGAGCGCCTCGCGGCTTTTGTCGCCGTAGCATTCGTCGAGCTTGCCGGCGGTGTTCTCGCGCAGGAAATCGTTGGGGAAGGCGACGCCTTCGGCGCGTAGCCGCGCCAGTTTCTCGCGGCGCTCGGCCACAATCTGGTTCTCGTCCTGGGGCAGCGGGGTTGGTTCGTTCATGGTCATGCTTTCAGAAAAATTCGCATTGCACAAATTGTGAAGCGCCTGCGCGTTCAAGGCAAGCCGCCGGCGCATTCCGGCTGACTCCGGCTGACCATGGCGCTTGCGATGGATGAAGCGCGGATAGTCGATTTCCCGTCAGGCGGCGCAAATCCGGCCCGCGCCATCAAACCCCCTGCTTCAGGCTGGCTTCGATGAATTCGTCCAGATCGCCGTCGAGCACGGACTGGGTGTTGCCGATTTCGATGTTGGTGCGCAGATCCTTGATGCGCGACTGGTCGAGGACGTAGCTGCGGATCTGGTGGCCCCAGCCGATGTCGGTCTTGGCGTCTTCCATCTGCTGCGCGGCGGCCTGGCGCTTGCGCAGCTCGGCTTCGTAGAGGCGCGAGCGCAGCATGGCCATCGCCTCGGCCTTGTTGCGGTGCTGCGAGCGATCGTTCTGGCATTGCACGACGATGCCGGACGGCGCATGCGTGATGCGCACGGCGGAGTCGGTCTTGTTGATGTGCTGACCGCCGGCGCCGGAGGCACGGAAGGTGTCGATGCGCAGATCCGCCGGGTTGATCTCGATCTCGATGGAATCATCCACTTCGGGATAAACGAAGACGCTGGCGAAGGAGGTGTGACGCCGCGCGTTCGAGTCGTAGGGCGATTTGCGCACCAAGCGGTGAATGCCGGTTTCCGTGCGCAGGTGGCCGTAGGTGTATTCGCCGGAGATTTTCAGCGTGGCGGTTTTGATGCCGGCCACTTCGCCGTCGGATTCTTCCAGCACTTCGACCTGAAAGCCCTTGCGCTCGCAATATTTGAGATACATGCGCAGCAGCATCGAGGCCCAGTCTTGCGCCTCGGTGCCGCCGGCGCCGGCCTGAATGTCGAGAAAGCAGTTGTTCGGATCAGCCGGGTTGGAGAACATGCGGCGGAATTCCATCGCCGCCACTTGCTGTTCGATGGCGCCGGCGTCGGCTTCGACGGCGAGCAGCGTGTCGTCGTCGTTTTCGCCGCGCGCCATCTCGAACAGTTCCCGCGAATCGCGCAGGCTCTGGTCAATGTCGGCGAGGACGAGGACGGTGCCTTCGAGGGCTTTCTTCTCGCGGCTCAGCTCTTGGGCGCGGGCGGGGTCGTTCCAGACGGCCGGGTCTTCGAGCGCCCGGTTGACTTCATTCAGCTTCGATTGTTTGACATCGAAGTCAAAGATACCTCCGCAGATCCCGCTCCCGGTCGGAGAGGTCGGCGAGACGATTGGCGAGGCTGTTGAGGCGTTCGGCTTCCATGATGTGGGCGCTTTGAAAAACGCAGGATTATACCGGCTCCAGATGCTCCACCACCAGTTGCACATTCGTGACGCCGTTGAATTCGTTGCTCGCCAGACGGTAGGCGGCGCGCGCGGCAGTCAGGGGCGTGGATGCGGCGTCGTTGGCGGCGAAGTTGAACTGGATGGCGTCGAAGCGGGCGCCGCCCTTGCGCAGCGTCAGCTTGAGATGGCGGTCTTTCAGGATGCGTTGCTTTTCCACCTCGAATTCGTCGCTGAACAGCGGGGCGGGGAAGCCCTGGCCCCAGATCGCGCTCTCCAGCAGGCGCGCCGATTCGAGCGACATCCAGCCGGTTTCGAGCGCGCCGTCGGTTTCGATGACGTGCGTCAGATCGGTCGGGCTGACGAGGCCGCGCACGGTTTCGTCAAAGAGGGTTTCAAAGGCCGTCAAATTTTCTTCGCGCAAGGTCAGGCCGGCGGCGGCGGCGTGGCCGCCGAAGCGCAGCAGCAGGCCGGGCGCCCGCTTCGAGATGAGATCGAGCGCGTCGCGCAGATGCAATCCGGGAATCGAGCGGCCCGAGCCTTTCAGTTCGCCGCCGTTGCCGCGCGCGAACGCGATTACCGGCCGATGCAGCCGGTCTTTCACGCGTGAGGCGAGCAGGCCGATGACGCCCTGGTGCCAGGCCGGATCGTAGAGCGAGAGAGCGGCGCGGTCGGACGGCGCGAGGCCGTCGAGCAGGGCCAGCGCCTGTTCCTGCATCCCGGCTTCAATGCCGCGCCGCTCGCGGTTGAGGCGGTCGAGTTCCTGCGCGGCGTTGAGAGCCTGGCCGAGATCGTCGCTGACGAGGCAGGCGAGGCCGAGCGACATGTCGGCGAGCCGGCCGGCGGCGTTCAGGCGCGGCCCGAGCGCGAAGCCGAGATCGAAGGTGTTGGCGCGTTCGGCTTCGCGTCCGGCGACGCGGAACAGGGCGCGCAGGCCGGGCTGGAATTTGCCCTGGCGGATGCGCGCCAAACCCTGCGCGACGAGGATGCGGTTGTTGCGGTCGAGCGGCACCACGTCGGCCACCGTGCCGAGCGCGACCAGATCGAGCAGGGCGGCGAGATTCGGTTCCGGGCGGACGTTGAACGCGCCGCGTTTGCGCAGTTCGGCGCGCAGCGCCAGCATGACGTAGAACATGACGCCGACGCCGGCCAGCGCCTTGCTCGGAAAATCGCAACCGGGCTGATTCGGATTGACGATGCCGTCCGCCGCCGGCAGTTCGTCGCCCGGCAGGTGGTGATCGGTAATCAGCGTGGCGATGCCGCGCCGCCGCGCTTCGTCGACGCCTTCGACGCTGGCGATGCCGTTGTCGACGGTGATGATGAGGTCGGGCCGGCGCTCGGCGGCGAGACGCGCCACTTCCGGCGTCAGGCCGTAACCGTAATCGAAACGGTTGGGCACCAGATACGAAACCTCGGCGCCGAAAGCGGTGAGGGCGCGCATGCCGACGGCGCAGGCGGTGGCGCCGTCGCAATCGTAATCGGCGACGATGAGCAGCCGCCGCTTGGCGGCGATGGCGTCGGCGAGAAGCTGCGCCGCCGCCGCCGCGCCCTTCATGCGCGCCGGATCGAGCAGCGCGGCGAGCGACGTGTCGAGTTCCTCCGCCCGGCTCACGCCGCGCGCCGCGTAAAGGCGCGCCAGCAGCGGATGCACACCGGCGTATTCGAGGCGCTCGCGCGCCTGTTGCGGCGTCTTGCGCGTCAGGATGCGTGTCATGCGCGCAGTCCGGCAAGCGCGCGCGGGCGGCGCCAGAAACGCCAGGGATCGCGGCGGTTCAGAACGATGTCGACGATGCCGTCGTCGCCGAGCGCGGTCAGGCGCAGGCCGCGCAAGCGCCCCGCCTTCAATGCCGTCAGCATCGGTGCGAACCAGCGCGCTTCGAGTTCCATCGCGCCGGCGCGCCAGGCGGTGGCGTCGAGGCTTTGTGCCGCCAGATCGAGCGTGTCGAGCACAATCAGGCTGCGCGGCGCGGCGTCGCCGGCCCGCGCCGGCACGCATGACGCAGGCATGCCGGCGCGACGCGCCAGACCGAGCGCGAGCGGATGGTCGGCATGCAGATGCGCCGCCGGTGCGCTGATGACGGACGGCAACACGCCGGCGCCCCAGGGCCACAGGCTGTTCGCCGTTGGCCGGCCGGCGGCTTCACGCGCCGCGTTCACGGGATGGTTGTGCAGCAGCACTTGCGTTTCGTTGATGAAGCGCCGCCAGTCGCGCGCGTCTTCGCCGCGCGGCAAAAAAGGTTCCAGCGTGCGGCCGGCGAGCGCCGAGGGCGGCTGCGTGACGATGCGCGGCTGGCGCTTCACGCGCAGATACCAGCGGCGCGGATGCGGGGCGAAAAGCTCGCCGAAATCATCATCGACATCACTCAGGTGCGCATTCAAGGCGGCGGCGAGTTGCGCTGCTTCGCCGGCGTTGAGATCCGGCCCGGCGGCATCGAGGGCCAGCGTGTCGCGCGCGAAGCGCAGATGCGACGGATCGGCGCAGAGCCAGACATCATTCCCCGGCGCGCCGCCGTCGCCGAGCAGACGCAGCGCGCCGATGGGGAATTCCTCGTTTTCATTTTTTACTCCGAAAACGTCGCACAGCCAGTATTCAAACGGCAGGGCGGACCGGCGCGCGTGGCGGCCACGGCCAAGCAGCGCGTGCAAGGCCGGCAGCGCGAGATCGCGCGTGATCTGGGCGATGGAGTCCTGCGGCCAGAGCAGGCCGGGCACGGCGACATGAAGCAGCATTCGTGAAATGCTAACATGAGAGCATGTTTAAAAAGCGACTTGCCACCCCATCCCCATCCCGGCTGTCCCGGTGCCGGCTTTGCACAGCCGGCCCGCTCAGGCGGCGCAAAGCAGTGCTTTGCGAAACCCCGCCTTCGCCCCCTTGAAGGGGAAGGAGTCATAAGCCCTCCCCTTCAAGGGGAGGCACAGTTTACGAACCCTCCCTTTCAAGGGAAGGGTTGGGCAGGGATGGGGTTAACTCAGCAAAGGCCATGAACAAAAAACCATGACGCGCTCCAAGAATGAAGTATGAACTTTTCATCGGCTTGCGTTATACCCGCGCCAAGCGCCGCAACCATTTCATTTCCTTCATCTCGCTGATTTCGATGTGCGGCATCGCGCTCGGCGTGACGGCGCTGATCGTCGTACTGTCGGTGATGAACGGCTTTCAGAAAGAGTTGCGCACGCGCATCCTCGGCGTCGCTTCGCATGTGCAGATTTCCGGCGCCGACGGTGAACTGGCCGTCTGGCAGCAGGTGGCCGATCAGGCGGCGCGGCACAAAGCGGTGCGAGCCGCCGCGCCCTACGTCACGGCGCAGGGCATGCTTTCCTTCGATCAGGTGGTGCGCGGCGCGCTGGTGCGCGGCGTGCTGCCCGACGCGGAGGAGCAGGTCGCCGATTTCAACCGGCATATGCTGAGCGGTTCCATGCGGCAGTTGCGGGCGGGCGAATTCGGCATCATCCTCGGCGCCGAGCTGGCGCGCGCGCTGCATGTTTTCGTCGGCGACAAGGTGACGCTGATCGCGCCGCAGGGGCTGGTGACGCCGGCGGCGATCCTGCCGCGGCTCAAACAATTTACGGTGGTCGGCCTGTTTGAGGTCGGCATGTATGAATACGATTCCGGCCTGGCGCTGATTCACCTCGCCGACGCGCAGGCGCTTTACCGCATGGAAGACCGCGTCTCCGGCGTGCGCCTGAAGCTGGACGATCTGTTCGCCGCGCCCGGCGTGGCGCGCGAATTGATGCCCCTGATCGACGCCGATGTCTACATCGCCGACTGGACGCGCAGCCATGCCAATTTTTTCCGCGCCGTGCAGATCGAAAAGAACGTCATGTTCATCATCCTGCTGCTGATCGTCGCCGTGGCCGCTTTCAACATCGTGTCCACGCTCGTGATGGCCGTCACCGACAAGGAATCCGACATTGCCATCCTGCGCACGCTGGGGGCCAGCCCCGGCAGCATCATGCAGGTGTTCATCGTGCACGGCGCGCTGATCGGCGTCATCGGCCTGGCGCTTGGGCTGGCCGGCGGCATCGCGCTGGCGCTCAACATCGACGTCGTGGTGCCGGCCATCGAGCGGTTGTTCAATACCCAGTTCCTCGCCAAGGAGGTGTACTACATTTCCGAACTGCCTTCCGATTTGCAGTGGCGCGATGTCGGCGTCATCGCCGCCGTGTCCTTCCTGCTGACGTTGCTGGCGACGCTGTATCCAAGCTGGCGCGCTTCGCGCGTCAACCCGGCGGAGGCGCTCAGATATGAGTGAAGCAAAAGGAATCATGCCGGCGCGCAACGGCATGGAGAACGACGCGGAAGCTGTGCTCTCCTGCCGTGGCCTGAAAAAAATTTATGCGCAGGGCAAGATCGAAGTGCCGGTGCTGCTGGGTGTCGATCTCGACATCGCGCGCGGCGAGCGGATCGCCATCGTCGGCGCTTCCGGTTCGGGCAAGAGCACGCTGCTGCACTTGCTCGGCGGCCTCGACGCGCCGACCGCCGGCACGGTCAGCCTGCTCGGCTGCGACTTGACGCGAACGGGCGAGGCCGAGCGCAGCCGGCTGCGCAACGAGTCGCTCGGATTCGTATACCAGTTTCATCACCTGCTGCCGGAATTCACCGCGCTGGAAAACGTCGCCATGCCGTTATTGATCCGGCGCTTGCCGCGCGCCGAGGCCGAAGCGCGCGCGGCGCAGATGCTGAAAGAAGTCGGCCTCGCGCAACGGCTGACGCACACGCCGGGCGAGCTGTCCGGCGGCGAGCGTCAGCGCGCGGCGGTGGCGCGCGCGCTGGTGACGCAGCCGGCCTGCGTGCTGGCCGACGAGCCGACCGGCAATCTCGACCGCCATACCGCCGAAGCCGTCTTCGATCTCATGCTGGCGCTCAACGAATCCCGCCGCACCAGCTTCGTCATCGTTACCCACGACCTGAGCCTGGCCGCCAAAGCCTCGCGCACCCTGCGGCTCGACGACGGGCTTTTGGCGCCGTCGTTTCCGTCGCTGTAACATAGGCACCGCCGCCAGGGTTGCCGATGCTTGTCTTGAGGAGGGATCATGGAACGTTTTACCATTTCGCTCGATGAACAACTGGCGAAGGAATTCGACCGCCTGATCCGCGAGCGCGGCTACAGCAACCGCTCGGAAGCGGTGCGCGACATTCTGCGCGAGAAGCTGGAAGCGGGCCGTCTTGCCCGCGAAGAAGCGCCCGACTGCATCGCCGCGCTGTCCTACATCTACAACCATCATGAGCGCGATCTCGCCGAGCGGCTCACCGTGCTGAGCCACGGCCACCACGACCTTACCGTGTCGACCATGCATGCCCATCTCGATCACGATCATTGTCTGGAGACGATGATCCTGCGCGGCCCGACCAAGGCGGTGCGCGCCTTCGCCGATTCCGTCACGGCGGAGCGCGGCGTGCGTCACGGCGCGCTGAATCTGGTGCCGGCCGACCTGAACCCCGGCCACGTCCATCACCACCATGACCACCACCACGGGCCGGATCATCCCTACCACGTGCACAGCCGGCCAAAGAGTTGAACAATGGAGCGAACGGCATTTGACATGACAACGGAGCGCGCCATGACGCAAGAACCGGATTCAGGGCCGGCGCCGGAGGGGCGGGATGCGCTGCCGGGGTTGCCGGCGAGCGCGCTTGAGCATCCGCCGGAGGGCGTCGGGGAGGATGTCTGGATTGATGTCATCCGCAAGATGGACGAGGTGTATTCGGATCTCTTGCAGTACGAGGTGGCGCTGGAGGAGAAGAACGCCAAGCTGGAGGAGACGCAGAAGTTCATTTTCAGCGTGCTGACGTCGATGTCCGACGTGCTGGTGGTGTGCGATCGCCACGGCATCATTCAGGAGGCGAATCAGGCACTGGCCGAGTTGGTGGGGAACAGCGAGGAGGCGTTGCGCGGCACGCCGCTGGTCGATCTGTTCGCCGACGAGGCGTCGCGCGAGCAGGCGCGGCGCTTTCTGCACGATTTGCACAGCGAGCGGATTCAGGATTGCGAATTGCATTTCCGCTGCCGCTATGCGACGGAGATGCCGGTGGCGGTGAACTGCACGCCGCGCCTGTCGCCGGTCGGCAAATTCGCCGGCATGGTGATGACGGGCCGTCCGGTGGGGGATTTGCGCCGCGCTTACGAGCAGTTGCGCCATGCGCACGAGGATTTGAAACTTGCGCAACAGCAGTTGGTTCATTCCGAGAAAATGGCTTCGCTGGGCCGTCTCGTCGCCGGCGTCGCGCACGAGTTGAACAACCCGATCAGCTTCGTGCTCGGCAATGTGTATGCCCTGCAACGTTATGGCAATCGCATGCAGGAATATCTCGCCGCGATCCACGCCGGCAAGCCGGCGGCGGACATCGCCGGGCTGCGCCAGACGCTGCGCATCGACCGTCTGATGGAGGACATGAAGCCGCTCATCGACGGCACCATCGAAGGCGCCGAGCGCACGCACGACATCGTCGCCGGCCTGCGCCGCTTTTCCACGCAGGATCGCGGCGATGAGGAAGTATTCAATCTGGCTGAAGTGCTGGAGCGTTCGGTGCGCTGGGTGGTGCGGGCGTCCGGCGCGAAAGTCGACGTGCGAATCGACGCGCCGGAAGCGATTCCGGTGTCCGGCTCGGCCGGCCAGATGCAGCAGGTGCTGGTGAATCTGGCGCAGAACGCCATCGACAGCACCGAGCGTCAGGCCGATGCCCGCCTCGACATCCGCGCCAAATTGGGCAATCAAAGCGTCACGCTGACTTTCCACGACAGCGGGCCGGGCCTGCGCGATGAGGTGATAAGCCGGATTTTCGATCCTTTCTTCACGACCAAGCCGGTCGGCAAGGGCACGGGGCTGGGCTTGTCCATCAGCTACGGCATCGTCGAGCGCCATCACGGCCAGTTGAAAGCCGCCAACCATCCCGAGGGCGGCGCGGTGCTGACGCTGACTTTGCCCTTGGCTGGTTAAAGGCTGTTCTGTAAAACCTCAATACCGGCAGCCGAGTTTCCACCGGCTAGCCGAATTCAAGAAAATTCCTTTCTGAAACAGTGAAGTATGGTCCTCGACGGCATGGCACGATTGTTGTTAAGATAAACTACCATGAAGTTCATACAAAACGCCTTCCTTTGTGCCTTTGTTTCTCTGCTGCTGGCCCTGGCGCTACCGACGGCGGCGCATGACCTCTGGCTGGAAAAAGAAGCCGACGGCTATGTCCTGCTGCAAGGCCACCGCACCACGGCGCATGCCGGCGCCGAGCGCGTGCCGTATCCAGCCAACTTCGCGCGGCAGGCGGTGTGCGCGGACGAGCGCGGCGGCGTCAAGCCGCTTGCCATCGCGCCGGGCTATCCGGCCCGGCTGGGCGACGACTGCGCGGCGCGGCAGGTGACGGCCTCTTCCGGTTACTGGACGAAAACGGCGTGGGAAACGCGGAACGCGCCGAAGGCGGGCATCGCGGGCGTCCTGAAAAGCTGGCGCGCGGAGGAGTCGGTGAAATACATCGAACGCTGGAGCGCCGCTCTGGCGCGGCCGCTCGCGACGGGACTGGAGATCACGCCGGTCAACGACCCCTTCCGCCTCGGCGTCGGCGACCGGCTCACCGTGCGCGTCACGCTGGACGGCAAGCCGCGCCCGGATGTGCCGGTGGCTTATGACGGCGCCACGCGCGGCGCCAGCGGGGAAGACGGCACGGTGGTGCTGAAAATCCGCCACGGCGGTTTGCAGATGATTGCCGCCAGCCTTGAGACGCCGCTCGACGACGGCCAGGCCGACACCCTGATTCAGGCCGCGACGCTGAACTTCGCGTTGCCCGGGAAATGAGTCTGGAAATGCTGATTCCATTTGATTCGCGCCGGGATGAAGCCGGCGTTGGTTTCTGTTCCTGTCCACGCAAATGGAGGAGAAAGCAAAGCCGGTTCATTTCATGGCTGGCGGTTCAAATAAGTGTTTGGATAGCCTGCCTGCTGACGCTTTCCCCAGCCTTCGCCCACGAAGTGCGGCATGACATCGAGATGCGCGATGCCGTCGCGGTGCGGCTGACGTTCGCCGACGGCCAGCCCTTCGCTTTCGAGGCGTTCGAGGTTTACGCCGCCGGCGGCGACACGCCGCTGCAAGTGGGCCGCACCGACGCGCAGGGGCGGGCGCTGTTCCTGCCGCCGGCAAGCGGCGCGGTGCGCTTGCGCGCTTTCTCGGCGGACGGTCACGGCGTCGACCTGACCTTCGATCCGCCGCGCGGCGGCGAAGCCGCGCCGCCGCCAACGTCGTCGTCGTTGGAGGAAGGCCGCAGCGCGAAATTTGTTTTCGGCATCGGCATCCTGTTGGCATTGTTCGGCATCGTCCAGTTATTCCTGCGCCGGAAAGAAAAACGATGAAACGCCGTCTTGCGATTCTGTTGTCATCGTTCGCCGCCTTGCCGGCCTTCGCGCATCACGGCGTTGCCGGCGTCGGCGCCGCCGCGCTGGAAGGCCCCGGCGCGCCGGTTGAATCCGCCACGTCGGCGGTGTTGCCGGAGGGCAGCGCGCTGATCGCGCTGAAAATTGATCAGGCGAAATTCCGGCGCGGCCGTCTGGCGCGGCCCGATATTGAAAGCGATTATTCCCGCTTCAGCATGCTCGGCCTCGGCTACGGCTTCACGTCCTGGTTCTCCGGCTATCTGTTCGCGCCCTACAACGTCAAGGCGGACGAAGCCGGCGGCTTCAAAACGCGCGGCTGGGCCGATGTGTCGGCGCTGGGCCAGATCGGCTTCCGTCATGACGGCAAGGCGTTCTCGCTGGTGCCGAAAAACGAGAGTCTGGATGAAATGGAGGACTGGCACTTCACCGTTTTCGGCGGGCTGACCCTGCCGACGGGTCGCGCCAATTACCGCCTGCCCGACGGCTCGATTGATCCGGGCATGTCGACCGGCTTCGGCAAGCCGTCCTACACGCTCGGCCTGACGGCGACGAAGATGCTCACGTCGACGCTGACTTTCAACGCCGAAGCGTCGACGCTGTGGTTCAGGACATTCCGCTACGCTACCGATTACACGACGGGCCGCGATTCCACCACGCGCTTTGGCCGCGAAACGCGACTGAACGGCGGCCTCGTCTGGCGCGTTCATACCGATCCTGAAAACAAGCTGCGCATGGATCTCAGTCTGGAGATGCAATACCTGCGCCTTGGCCGCGACGTGGTGGATGGCGTCGGCGAGCGGGCCACCGGCGGACAGATGCTCTACGCCGTGCCCGGCGTGCGTTTCTATTGGGACAAGTTCAGCTTCGCCGTCGGCGTCAAGAAGGCGGCGTGGAAGAAGCTCAATGAGCCGCGCGAGCAGCAGGGCGCGGAGGGTTTGGAAAAATACCGTTTGCTTGTCAGCGCCTCGGTGCTGTTCTGAGATGCATATTCCGGACGGTTTTCTCTCGCCGCAGACGTATCTGCCCGCCTATGCCGTCGCGGGCGCGGCGTGGGCGTGGGCGGCGCGGGGACTGCGCGGCGCGCTCGACGAGCAGACTGTGCCAAGGCTGGCGGCGGTAACGGCGCTTGCTTACGGCCTGGGCCTCGTCATGGTGCCGATTCCCGGCGGCACCTCCGGCCATGCGCTCGGCGTGGCGATGCTGGCGCTGCTGTTCGGCGTGCGCGTGGCTTTTCTTGCCTACAGTCTGGTGCTGGCGCTGCAATCGCTGTTTTTCGGCGCCGGCGGCATCACGGCGCTGGCGGTGAATGCGCTCGCCATCGGGCTGGCCGGCGCGGCCACGGCGGCGGCGGCGTTCCGGCTCTTGCGGCGCCGGGAGACGGCGGCGGTGGCCGTTGCCGCCTGGCTCTCGGTGGCGCTGCCGGGATTGCTGGTGGCGCTGGTGCTGGGCGCGCAGCCGGCCATCGCGCAGCGGGCCGACGGCACGCCGCTGTTCTTCCCCTTCGGGCTGTCGATCACGCTGCCGGCAGTACTGATCCCGCATATCTTCATCGGCGCCGGCGAGGCGGTGCTGACCATGCTGGTCTGGCGCTTCGCCCGCGCGCGCCGCTGGCTGCCGCCGGATGCCGCGTCGGGCGTTGATGAAAAGCGGGTGGAATCGTCCGCAGTCGCGGATGCCTTTCCCCGCAAAACGGGGAAGGGCGCGGCAGCGTCCTTCTGGCTGTGCGCTTATCTGGCGGCGGTGGTCGCCATCACGTTCGTGCATGAACCGCTCTGGCTGGCGGCGGCGCTGGCGGCGGCGTTCGTCGCCTGTGGCGCGGCGCGCTGGCGCATCTTGCGCCGCGCCGCGCTGGCGGTGCTGGCGTTCAACCTCGCCGTCAGCCTCGGCTACGCGGCGGTCGCCGTCTGGCAGGAGCGCTTTTCGGCGCAGACCCTGCTGCTGCTCAATCTGCGCGTGCTGCTGCTGGTGTTTCTCGGCTTCTGGTTCGTCGCCCGCGTGAGCCTGCTCGAAGCCTGCCGCTTCTCGCCCGGACTGACGTTCGTCGTCACGCTGGCCGTCGGCCAGATTCAAACTTTCGCGCGCGCGCTGCGCGATTTCCGCCTGGCATTCGTCAGCCGCAACGCCGCCTGTCCCGCGCCGGTTGATCGTGCCCGCCAAGCCGCCGCGCAAGCCGCGCACCTTCTCGACAAATCCATCGCTGGCGCTGCCGAGACGGCGCTGGCGATGCGTTCACGCGGAGCTTTCGATGATTGAACTCGACGCCGTTCATTACGCCTGGCCCGATGCGCCGCCGGCGCTCGACGGCATCTCGCTCACCGTGCGCGAGGGCGAGAAGCTGGTGCTGCTCGGCGCCAACGGCTGCGGCAAATCGACGCTGCTGAAATTGATGAACGGACTGGTGGCGCCGCAGGCCGGACGCCTGCTTTACCAGGGTGAAGAAGTCACGCCGGCGCGCCTGAAGCAGGGCGCGTTCGCGCGCCGTTTCCGCAGCGAAGTCGTGCTGCTGTTCCAGCATCCCGAGGCGATGCTGTTCAATCCCACTGTGCGCGACGAGATCGCCTACGGCCCGCGCCGCCTCGGCCTGCCCGATGCCGAGGCGCGGGTGGCGCGCTGGGCGGCTGCGCTGCGCCTTGAAGCCCTGCTCGACAAAGCGCCGTTCTCGCTCTCCGGCGGACAGAAACAAAAAGTGGCGCTGGCGGCGATTCTGGCGCTGGAACCGCGCCTGCTGCTGCTCGACGAACCGGCGGCGAATCTCGACCCGTGGGCGTCGGGCTGGCTGGTGGATTTTCTGCTCGACTGCGGCAAGACGGTGGTGACGAGCACGCACAACCTGTCGATGGCGACGGAACTCGGCGAGCGGGCGCTGGTACTGGGAGAGGGCGGGCGCGTGCTGTTCGACGGTGCGCTGACCAAGGCGCTGCGCGATCCGGCGCTGCTCGAAACCGCCAACCTCGTCCACCGCCACCGTCACCGCCACGGCAGCAGCTTCGAACACGCCCATCCCCACACGCACGATTGGAAATAGGTGCGTGCAGCGACTGTCGCGCTTGCCTGTTTATACAAATACATGCATAATTTCCCCGATGAAGCCGTTGCAGTTCATCGACTCCAGCCGGAAAGATTTGCGCGGCATGCCTGCCGCTGCGCGATACGAGCTGGGTGTCGGGCTGATGACAGTTCAATACGGCGGCGAGCCGAAAGACTTTAAGCCCATGCCAAGCATTGGGCCGGGCGCTGCCGAGATTCGCCACCGGGACGATAGCGGCGCGTTCCGGGTGATCTACGTTGCCAAGTTCGCCGAAGCGGTGTACGTGCTGCACGCCTTCCAAAAGAAGACGCGCAAGACCTCCAAGGCGGATATTGACCTGGCGGCGAGCCGCTACAGAAAACTGATTGGAGCGCGCAAATGAGCAAAGACCACATCACCCTCACGCCGGGCAGCGGCAATGTCTTCCTTGACCTCGGTTTCGATCCCGCTGAAGCGGAAGTCATGCATCTGCGCGCCCTGACGGCCATCCAGCTTGAGCAGCACCTCAAGGCGCGAGGCTGGACGCAAGTCGAAGCCGCCAAGAAACTCAAGGTCACGCAGCCGCGCATCTCCCGCCTCGTCAAAGGCAAATGGGAAGACTTCAGTCTGGACATGCTGCTGACCCTCGCTGCCCGCGCCGGCTTGAAACCCCGGCTGCGACTGACGGCGCGCTGAATTTCCCCTTTGCCGCCTCACTCCGTCGAGGAGTGCGTAGCGGTGGAGTTCATCAGCTTCCCATCTAAGGAAGACTGCATCCTCGGCGTAAAGCTCTCGCCCAGTGGCGCCCGCGCAGGCATCTACCTGGAAGCCGTTGGCAGAGATGCGAAGCTTAAGCAGATCGCTGACCCTAATCGCGCGTATGTCGAGGCATACAGCATTGCAAGTGGGGAACGCTTCGTCTCCCCATCCTGCCATGTTATCCTCCCCCCTCAACTGGCTTTTTGGGGGGGTGCGGG